>JBBQKR010000030.1:0-34237 GCA_038327125.1 Solirubrobacterales bacterium | reverse complement strand
CAGGACGGCACGATCCGCAACCCCGAGGCGCTCGAGGCCGAGCTCGTCGCGCTCGTGCGCCAGGAGATCGGCCCGCTGGCCTGCTTTCGCAACGCGAAGATCGTCGCGCGCCTGCCGAAGACGCGCTCGGGCAAGATCCTGCGCAAGACGCTGCGCGAGATCGCCGAGGGCAAGGAGCCGCAGGTGCCTTCGACGATCGAGGATCCGGCGGTGCTCGACGAACTCGCTCCGCTGCTCGCGCAGTAGCAGTTGGCACCGCGCCGCGCCCGCGGTACGGTGGGCAAATGCGGGTATGGACACTGGCGCTGGCGGCGACGATCGCGCTGGTGACGGCGGCGCCCGCGACCGCCGCGGGACCGGGTTCGACGCTCTGGGCCGGCGTCCCGACGGGGTTCGGTCCCTTCTCGCAGTCGCTCGCCAACGCCGGCTACGACACGGCGTACGCAAGTTCCAGCGACCGCGTCGACGTCAGCGACGACGGCCGCTTCATCGCCTTCTCGGCCGAGTCCGACGGCATCTCGACTGAGGACGACAACCGCTTCATCGGGATCTTCGTGCGCGACCGGATCGCCGGCACGACGACGCTCGTCTCACGGTCCGCGGGCGCCGGTGCCGCTGCCAACGGCCACTCGATTCACCCGTCGATCAGCGACGACGCGCGCCTGGTCGCCTTCACGTCGTTTGCGACCAACCTGGACCCTGCCGACACGGACACGCTCAGCGACATCTACGTCCGCGACATGCACACCGGCGCAGTGACGCTGGTCTCGCGCGCGCCGGGCGCCGCGGGCGACAAGGGCAACGGTGAGTCCTCGGCCCCGGACATCTCGGGAAATGGGCTGGCGGTCGCCTTCGCCACTGAGTCGACCAACTTCGTCGCGCTTGACGCGGATGTCACGGACGACATCTACGTTCGCCGACTGGACACGAGTACGACGACGCTGGCCTCGCGCGCGGGCGGGTCCAAGGCCAACGGCCTCAGCAGGAATCCGAGCATCAGCGAGAGCGGCAGCAGGGTTGCGTTCACATCCCGGGCGACGAACCTCGACGCAGGGGACGCCGACGCCACGGAGGACGTCTACCTGCGCGATCTGGTCGGCATCACGGCGCTGCTCTCCCGCGCCGACGGCAACGCCGGCGTCAAGGCCAACAGCGCCGCCTCCGGCGTGGTGCTGTCCGGCGATGGGTTCAGCGCCGCGTTCAGCACCCAGGCCGACAACATCGACGACGCCGGCAACGCCGACTCCGACGCAGCGAGCGACGTCTATGTCCGCAACCTCAGCGTTCCGGGCGGCGACACGACACTGATCTCGCGCGCCACCGGGAATGCGGGTGCCAAAGCCGACCAGAACTCGTTCCTCCCGACGATCAACGACGCCGGCACCCGCATCGCCTTCATCTCCGAGGGCGACAACCTGGGCGTCGCGACGACGGACGAGCGCCCGATCTTCATCCGCGACCTCGGCGTCGCGCCGGACACCACGACGCTGGTGTCGAGCACGTCCGCGGACGTGGCCGGCACGCGCAGCGGGTATGCGGCGTTCGCGGGCGCCGGACCGGCGCTGGCGTTCGCCGCGCGGGGCCCGTCGTTCGGGCAGTCCGCACTGGAGTACAGCCAGGTGTTCTTCCGCGCCCCGCCGGCCGCCGTCGAGCTCATGTCGGTCGTCCCGGGCCTGTCGAGCCCCGCATTCCACGGTGCGAACCTCGGCCACGACGGTGACCGGGTCGTCAGCGGAGATGGCCGCTACGTCGTGTTCTCCTCCACGTCCCCGATCTTCGGGCTGCCGCCCGAAGGCAAGTCGCAGATCCTGCGTCGCGATCTGCTCTCCGGTGCGACGCTCGTCGTCTCGCGCGGGCCTGGACTCGACGGGCCGCTGGCCAACGGCTTCGTCGATGTCCCGACGATCAGCGACGACGGTCAGCGCGTCGCGTTCCGCTCGTTTGCGAGCAACCTCCACCTGGACGACCCGGCGACCGACGAGGACGTCATCGTGCGCGATGTCGCCACGGGCGAGACGTTCCTCGCCAGTCGTGCCGATGGGCTCTCCGGGGCGAGTCCGGTCGGCTTGATCGACGGTTCGCCGCGCATCGCCGCGGACGGTCGTCACGTGGTCTTCGCCTCGCCGTCGGCGACCCTCGTCCCCGGCGACGGGAACGGAAAGACCGACGTGTTCGTCCGCGACCTGTCGACCGGGAGCACGGTCCTGGCATCGCGGGCCGACGGCGCCGCCGGGGCGCTGGGCAACGGCAACTCCGAGGATGCCGACGTCACCGCGGACGGCCGTTTCGTCGCCTTCGAGACACTCGCGGCGAACTTCGGCGACGGCGACGCCAACGCCCTGTCCGACATCTTCGTCCGCGACCTCGTCGCGGGGACCACGCGGCTCGTCTCGCGCGCGCCGGGTGCGGCGGGCGCGCGCACCGGTGGCCGCGATCCCGTGATCAGCGGCGACGGGAAGGTCGCAGGCTTCCTGACCACCTCTGCGCTGCTGGGCCTGGACGGCGCGACGTTTGCGGTCGCGGTCCGCGACCTGACGGCGGCGACAACGGTCGTGGCCTCGCGCGCGAGCGGCTCCACCGGTGCGCTCCCCGACGAATGGGTCGACATCGGCTCGCTCAGCAGCGACGGGTCGCTGATCGCCTTCAGCTCACGAGCGACCACCCTCGGCGCGGTGGGCGGACCGGACGACGAGATCGCGTGGGTGCGCCGGATCGCTGCGAACGAGACGGTGCTGATCGGCCGTCGCGACGGCGCCGCCGGAGCCCTGCTGCATGGCTCCGCCCGGCATCCGTCGCTCAGCGGGGACGGGACGTGCGCCGCCTTCGAGTCCAAGGGCGACGAGCCGTTCGCCGGAGCGTCGCCCGACTTCGCACAGGTCTATCTGCGCGTGCTCTCACGCGAGTGCCCGAAGGATCCGCCGGAGACGACCGTCGACGGTCCCAGCGGCACGATCGCGACCGACGCGGCGCGCTTCTCGCTCACCGCCGACGAGCCCGGCTCGACGTTCGAGTGCCGTGCCGGAGCGGAGCCGTTCCGGCCGTGCGGTGCGTCGGTCCAGCGCACTGGCCTGCCGGACGGCGCGCTGACGCTCGAGGCGCGCGCGATCGACCCGGCCGGGGTCGTCGACCCCACGCCGGCGAGCCGGACGGTGACCGTCGCGGTCAAGCCGCTGCTCAGCGCGTTCAGCTTCTCGCCGAACCGCTTCCGGGTCGCAAAGCGGTCGACCGCGACCGCGGCGGCCAAGAAGAAGAAGAAGGCGCGTGAAGGGACGACGATCCGCCTGCGCACGAACGAGGCCGGCATCGCGCGCATCACCTTCGCCAGGGCATCGGCCGGCCGGCGCGTCGGCAAGTCCTGCCGCAAGGCCACCAGGAAGTTGCGCAAGCGCAAGGCGTGCACGCGCTACACCGACGTCGCGCGCATCAGCCGCAGGGTCAAGGCGGGTTCGGTGACCGTGAAGTTCACGGGGCGGATCAGCAGGAAGGCGTTGAAGCCGGGCCGCCACCGCGGCAGCGTCACGGTGACGGACGCGGCCGGCAATCGCTCGGCGGCGCGGACGGCGTCGTTCACGGTCGTCCCGCGGTGAGTGATCCCGGCCGCAGGACCTGTGGATCGTGGCCTGGGAGGACCGTCATGCCCGCGTCGCGCAACGCGCGCAGGCGGTCGGCCGACCGCGCCTGCTCGCGGTGGTCGTCGGCGAAGATCGGGAAGCGGTGGTCGTCGAGGCCGGCGGCGAAATGCGTGACGTCCGCGCCGATCACGAGGTCGCCGATCCGCACGGACTGGTGCCCGGCCGTGTGGCCGGGCGTGAACAACAGCTCGATCGATCCGTCGCCGAGCAGGTCGTGGTCGCCGTCGACGAGGACGAGGCGGTGCTCGTCGACGGCGTAGTCCAGGGGCCAGTACGAGTTGCGCTCGATCGACGCGCGGTCCTGCCCGGCCGCCCATTCGCGACGCTGGATCACGATCGGCACCGACGCGGGGATCAGCGCGAGGCCGCCGGCGTGGTCCCAGTGCAGGTGGGTGAGCAGGACCATCGTCAGCGTGTCGAGGTCGACCTGCTCGGCGACGCTCCGCTCCTGCTCGAGTGTGAACAGGTCCATCGCGGCGGACGGCCCGTAGTGCGCCGTCGCGTCGGCGACGGCGGCCGGGTGCAGCCCGGTGTCGACCAGGATCCGCTGCTCGCCGGTGTCGATGAGGTAGGCGGGGACGGGGGCACGGGCCGGCTCGTCGAACGGCGCGTCGCGGCGCATGACCCCGGCCGGCGCGGTGAACCAGCCGACGTTGAGGAGCTCCACATTGATCGTCGATGTCGTCATGCGGCAAGCAGTACCGGCGCCGTGGACCCTCCCCGTCGCGGATGGCCGGATCCGAGGGATATGTGACCTTGCGGCCAGGTGCCGCAGCCGCGACGATGCCGGGATGGCGAGCCGCAGGCGCAAGGTCGTGTTCGTGGCCTTCGAGCACATGCAGATCCTCGGGCTGGTCGGCCCGGCCGAGGTCCTCGACGCCGCGACGCAGGTGCTCGGCGGCGACCGCGGCTATGACCTGAGCGTCGCCACGCTCGACGGCAAGCCTGTCCGCTGCTCGTCGGGCATGCGCCTGCACGCCGACGCCGCGCTCGCCCACGTGCGTCCGAAGCGCGTCGACACGCTGATCGTCGGCGGGAGCATGGGCGTCCAGCGCGCGGCGCAGGACCCTCGCCTGCGCACGGCGATCCAGCGCATCTCACGCGGCGCGCGGCGCACCTGCTCGGTCTGCACCGGGGCATACCTGCTCGCCGGGGCGGGCCTGCTCGACGGCCGGGAGGCGACGACGCACTGGGCGTTCAGCGGCGACCTCGCCCGGCGCCATCCCGCCATCAAGGTCACCCCCGACCGGATCTTCGTCCGCGACGGGTGCATGACGACGTCGGCGGGGGCGACGGCCGGGATGGACCTCGCGCTCGCGCTGATCGAGGAGGACCACGGCGCCGACGTCGCCCGCGCGGTCGCACGCTGGACGGTGATGTTCCTCCAGCGCCCCGGCGGCCAGTCGCAGTTCTCCGAGCGCCTGGCGATCCCCGCCGGCGTCGCCGCGCCGCTGCGTGACGTGCTCGACCACGTCGTCGCCGAGCCCGCCGCCGACCATCGCCTCGCCGCACTCGCCCGGCGCGCGTCGCTGTCCGAGCGCCACTTCCGCCGTCTCTTCCTCGAGCAGACCGGCACGACGCCGGCGCGCTTCGTCGAACGGGTCCGGGTCGAGGCGGCGCGCGAGCAGCTCGAGCGCACCAGCACGCCGATCGAGGGGGTCGCCGCGAGCTGCGGGTTCGGCAGCCCGGAGACGATGCGGCGCGCGTTCCTGCGCGTCGTCGGGGTCGGGCCCTCGGACCACCGCGCGCGGTTCCGGCCCAGCTCGCCGGCCGAGCTCGCCGCCTAGCAGCGGTGTGCTTCGCCGGGGCGGCAGGTCGTCGCCGGCGTTCTGCCGGCGCGCACGGCCGCCATCCATGCGAGCACGTCGGCCTCCGACGCGCCGACGACGTCGAAGTGCCCGGCGCCGGGGTACTGCTTGAACGTCAGCGCCGCGCCGGCCGCGCAGAGCTGCGCTGCATAGCGTCTGGTGACGTTGGCGAGCGAACCGCGCCCGCGCGGCGTCAGGACCTGGTCGATCTTCACGCCGTAGGTCTGCGCGTAGGGTCGGCCGCCATCAGTGGCAGCGAGACGATCCCGCCACGCCTGCCGGCCTGGGTGATACCGAGGAACATCGCCTTCAGATCCGTTGCCGGGGCGAGCGTCGCCCTGAAAATCGCTCATCACGACCGCGTACCCGGCCTTCACGTACTGGCCGACGAGGAAGTCGTAGGCGGTGTTCTGCTCGTCGGCCTGCGCAAACGGCTTGATCGAGGAGCGCAGTCGCGGTTGATCCCGACGGTGCCGTGCGCGACCGCCACGAGCGCGCCGTCCGCAGCCGGGGCGGTGGGCGCGGCGATCAGGCCGGAGACGGGGACGAGCGCGCCGGTCCTGTCGGTCGACGAGTAGATGATCCGCCAGATTCGCGCTCCGGTGTCACGGGCGTCGATCGCCTGCGTGCGCAGGATCCGGCCCGGCCGGTCGGTGCCGAGGGGCGACGGCGCGTCGTAGAAGGCCGGTGCCGCGGGTGCCTTCACGGCCCGCCACACGGCGTAGCCGCCGCCGGCCACGAGCATGAGCGCGACCGCCAGTGAGATCCAGATCCGGCGAGCCCGCATGGGCCGTGACGATACGGGCGGCCGGCAAGCTCCGCGGAGCCACGGGCGCGCCGGTTGACGGCGCCGGCCGCCTGCGATTGACTGGCTCCTCAATCAGCCGGTCCGGGAGGGGATGACGTCGATGCGCCGCAGGATGCCTCGCGTGACGATTACCGCACTGTGCGCCGTCATGCTCGCGCTCACGGGCGCGGGGATCGCAAGCGCCGCCTTCACCGAAACCGGGACGCTCGGGACGGGCCCCGGCTCGGGAGCGGGTCAGCTCGACGGCCCGATCAACGTCGATGTCGGCCCGGACGGATCGGTCTACGTCGTGGATTCCGTGAACCAGCGGATCGTCAAGTTCGGCCCCGGCGGCGCGTTCGAGCGCACCTGGGGCAAGGACGTCACGGTCGGGGGCGGGACGGGCTTCGAGGTCTGCACCACCGTCTGCAAGGCCGGGGTGGGGGGGTCGGCCGCGGGCGAGACCCAGGGCGTGGAGGGCGTCGCCGTCTCTCCTGACGGCTTGGCGGTGTACGTCACCGACGACGGCAACCGCCGCGTCAGCCAGCACGCGCCGGACGGCACCTTCGTCCGCGCCTGGGGTCGCGACGTCACGCCCGGCGGCGGGACCGAGTTCGAGATCTGCACCGCTTCCTGTAAGGCGGGCATCGACGGCGAGGAGGGCGGTGACCTGCGCCGGCCGAGCGGGATCGCGGTCGCGCCGTCGGGCGACGTGTACGTGACCGAGACCATCAACGACCGGATCTCCCAGTTCACGGCGACGGGTGACTTCGTGCGCGTCTTCGGCCGCGACGTTGACTCGGGCGGTGGCTCGGGGTTCGAGACCTGCACGACCACCTGCCAGGGCGGCGCCACCGGCGACCCTGCGGGCGTCACAGTGACGGGAGCCGGCGAGGTCTACGTCGCCAGCCCCGGGGAGGACTATGTCATCCGCTTTTCAGCTGAGGGCGCGTTCCTCGGCACGTTCGCGGGCGAGGGCTCTGGCGCCGCGACGATCACCAACCCCGAGTCGATCGACGTCAACGCGGCCGGCGAGGTGCTCGTCACGCAGTCGGCGGATTCGTTCCTGATCTTCCGGTTCCTTGCCGGCCCGACGTTCCTGGAGACCTTCTCGACCGGGCCGACGTTCAACGACGGCGCCACCGATGTCGCGTTCGGGAACGACGACGGGGCCTACGTCGCCAACCGCAGCAAAGACCGCGTCGTGCGCTACGCGCTGAGTGCAGGCCCCGGCCCTCCGCCGGTCGTCCCGCCCCCGGCGCCGGCGCCGCCCCCGGCGCCCGTGCCGGCCCCCGTTCCCGTGAAGCCGCCGCCGCTCGCCGCGCTGCCGAAGGCGGCAGCGGTGATCGTCCTGCCATCTGCCAGGAAGTGCGTCAGCCGGCGCAACTTCCGCATCCGGCTGAAGCAGCCCAAGGGCTTCAAGCTCAAGAGCGCGACGGTGAATCTCAACGGCAGGCGCGTCGCCACGCGCTCCGGCAAGCGCGTGACCGCGCCGGTCGATCTGCGCGGGCTGCCCAAGGGGCGCTTCACCGTCAAGATCGCCGTCACGCTGACCGACGGGCGCAAGGTCACCAACACGCGCAAGTACAGGACGTGCGCGCCGAAGCGCCGCTGAGCCGACGCCGCCTTCGGCGAGCGAGCGTCCCTCCGGCGAGCGCTACGGCTTCAGCGTCAGCGTCGACGTGCGCACGCCCCGGCCGCTGACGACGAGGCGCAGCGCGCTGCGGCGACCGCTCAGGCGCCTGCGGGCCGATGCCGTGAACCGCAGGCGGACGGCGGCGCTGCCGGGGGACACACGGCCCGTCGCCGTCGCGACCACGCTCCGCCCGGCCCTGGCGGTGAGCGTCACACGGGTGCCGCTCAGCCCGGCGAGCCGCAGCGTCACGCCGCGCGCGAGCGCTGCGCGAAGCCGGGGCCGCGAGCCCGAGAGCAGGCGTGCAGTCGCCGTCGAGCCGTTCGCCCCGGCGGTCGTCCTGCCACCGGCGGCGCTCGACCCGCCGCTGCGCTCGACCTGCTCGCAGTCCGGCGCGACGACGTCGGCCGCGTCGGCGAGCACGCGGTCGGTGCCCGCGCCGCAGGTCACCGAGTCGACCTCGCCGTCACGAACGTCGATCGTGTCGTTGCCCGACCCGGCCGCTGGAGGACAGGGCGATCCGCTCGACCCCGCGCAGGTCGTCGTTCTCGCCCGCGCGCCCGTCGTCGGCGCCCCCGGCGAGGGTGATCGCCACGGGGACCGGCCGTTCGCGAACCTGCTCGAGTAATCGTCTTCGACCGAGTCCACTCCGGGACCGCCGTCAACGACGTCTGCGGACGGTTCCTCGAAGCCGTCGGGATGCAGCAGATCGTTCCCGGCGCCACCGTCGAGCCGGTCGCGGCCTGCGCCGCCCTGGAGCTCGTCATCGCCGTCACCGCCGGCCAGCACGTCGCCGCCGCCGCTCCCGGTGAGCTTGTCGTCGCCGGGGCCGCCGTCGAGGGTGTCGGTCGCGCCGTTCCCCTCGAGCAGATCCTTGCCGTTGCCGCCGGTGAGGGTGACGGGGAAGGCGACGTCCGTGCTGATCTGCGCATTGTCGTCACCGTCACCCATGTCCACTCGGACCCCCGGCGGCTTGGCGCAGGTGATCACTGAGGCGTCGTACTGCGCGGTGCAGTCGGCTGGATATGCGGTCACGACGTCCGGTGACGATCCGTAGAAGACGGCGAGCGTGCCGTCGTAACCGGCCTGAAGATTGAGTCCGGTCGACGCGGGGCCGCCGTTGTAGACGAGCACGCCGTCAGCAGCTCGCTGGAGCGTCGCGGCGCCGGCGGTGGGCGTGAGGCCCAGCAGGGCGATGGCGGAAACGGCGGCCGCGAGAGCGGCGGGAAGGCGAAGGGACACGGTGATGGCTCCTGTCGGATCGGTGATGAAGCCACCATCCGGGAGGAGCGTTGCCGCACGGTTGCGTCCGGGTTGCAGCGGTGACGCGGGTCAGCTCGGAACGAAGGCGAAGTCGTCCGGATTGGGCCCGGTCCGGCCCGCCTCGCCCCGGTCCAGAGCGTCGATTGCGGCCACGTCGCCGGCGTCGAGTGTGAAGTCGAACAGCTCGAAGTTCTCCTGGATGCGCGACGGGGTCGTCGACTTCGGGAAGACGATCGAGCCGCGCTCGATGTGCCAGCGCAGCACCACCTGGGCCGGGGACCGGCCGAGGCGCGCGGCGATGGCGCCGATGACCGGATCGTCGAGGACGCCGCCCTGCGCGATCGGCGACCACGCCTCGGTCGCGATCCCGCGCGCCTCGCCGTGGGCCCGGACCTCCTCGTTGAGGAAGTAGGGGTGCAGCTCGATCTGGTTGACGGCCGGCACGACGTCGCACTCGGTGGCCAGGCGTTCCAGGTGCGCGACCTGGAAGTTCGAGACGCCGATCGACCGTGCCCGGCCGTCGGCGTGGAACCGCTCAAGCGTCTTCCACGTGGACACGAAGTCGCCGTCGTAGAGCGTGGGGAGCGGCCAGTGGATCAGGAAGAGGTCCACGTAGCCCGAGCCGAGTGCGGTCAGCGTCTCCTCGAACGCGCGTTCGGCGTCGTCCGGGCGGTGGAAGCCGTTGTTCAGCTTGCTGGTGACGAACACCTCGGACCGGTCCACGCCCGAGGCGCGGATGCCCTCGCCGACGCCCTGCTCGTTGCGGTACATCTCGGCGGTGTCGATGTGCCGGTAGCCGACACGCAGGGCGAGGATGACCGCCTTTGCGGTCTCGGCGGGATCGATCTGGAAGACCCCGAACCCGAGCTGCGGAATCGTGCGGCCGTCGTTCAGCTCGATGTTCGGGACAGCGGACGCCGGGGTGTGGGGCATGGGGTGAGTGTGACGGGCGCTACCCGGTCGCCAGCACGATCCGATAGATCCGGGTGATGTCCGCAAGGCCGGCGCTGCGGATCAAGACGAACCCCATCACGGCCTTGCCGGGACCCTTGACGTTGAAGCCCTGTCCGCGAGGACGCGGAGTCGCTTTCGGATACGCCGTCTTGACCGCGCTCTTCTTCGAGCCGATCTTGATGCCCTTGGACGTCTTGTACGCGAGCACCGGACCCGTGAACGATGGTTTCGTCGTTCCGAAGCTCGCCTTGAACGGCGAGTTCACGGCGACCTCGACGGCCTTGCCACCGAGGTACTTGACGCTCAGGGTTCCCGTGTTGAAGTTGCGATTGGAGGGTGTCTCCTCCCAGTAACACGTCCCGCGGAAGCACTCCGGCGCGCCCCAGATCGCGGTCACCTCGTCGGGCGTCATCCCGAGCTTCACGCTCCCGATCGAGACGCCGGGCACGATGACTTTTCCGCCGCCGGTCGGCAGCGCCGCCCCGGCAGTCGCTGCCGGCACAAGGCCGGCGATGATGCTGACGAATGCCGCAGCGGCAGGGCCCTACGCATGTGACTTCCCCCTTTGAGTGATCTGGACGGGGAAACGTATCCGAGAACCGGCTCCGTGATTGACATGATGCGCGCCATGCACCGCCTCGCGATCGCCGTCGGCCTCACGATCCTCCTGCTCGCGGGCGGCGTCGCGCCCGCCGTGGCCGCGAAGGGGAACGCGTGCACGAACGCCGCTGCGCGCAAGGTCCTGCGGACGAACGGCGTGCAGCTGCAGAAGCTGCGGTCCGGGCAGTACTTCGCCTTCGGCTTCCGTGGCGGCGGCTGGACGTTCTGCGATACGAAGGCCGGCCCTGCCCGGCGGTTCAAGTCGTTCAACTTCGACTTCAACGGTCAGCGCAACACCGGCGTGCGGCTGCTGTCGCGGCCGGGGAGGTGCGTGGCGCTCCAGCTCCGGCCCGGCAAGGGTGGCTACCCGAGCGTCCCGACGGTGGACATGCGCCCGGTCCCCGGTGCGGGCGGTTCCTCGTCCGTGCGCCAGATCGACTTCACGGCACCCGGTGCGAGCGTCCTCAAGGTCGCGTTGTCGTCGACGTGCCTGCTCGGCGTCGCGTACCGCTCGGCGAGCGGCGCGCGCGCGATCCAGCTCAACCCGATCGTGCCGCCCAACGTGCTCCAGCAGACGATTGCGCTCAGCGCGCAGGCCACCGACGCCGACCTGCGGGCGCTCAAGCTGAAGGGCGACGACGTCAGCTGGACCGACGCGGGCGCCCGCCAGAGCCGGCGCTACAGCGGCCTCGTCGCGCGCTGACCGCGAATGCTGGTGTCGACCGGGCCGCTGCGGAGGTAACGCCCGCGGGCGCATATGGGGGCTGGCACCTATTGCCGGGGGCAGCGGGCAAGGCCATCGTCGCTGCATGCCCTCAGAGAACATTGCCGTTCTGGTCGTCGACGATCATCCGGCCGTGCGTGCCGGCCTGCGCGCGTTGATCGATGCCGAGCAGGACATGCGAGCCGTTGGGGAGGCGAGCGACGAGTTCACGCTGATGCCGGCGCTCCATCGGTTCGAGCCGGACGTGGTGCTGCTCGACTATCAGTTGCCCGGCACGAACGGCATCGCGTTGTGCCGCCGCGTGAAGGCCTCGATGACGCCCCCGCGGGTCGTCATCTACTCGTCCTTCGTCGCCCAGTCGATGGCCGTGCCGGCGCGGATCGCGGGCGCGGACGCGCTGGTCGACAAGGGTGTCGCTCCCCGCGATCTCGCGGCGACGATACGCCGGGTCGCTGTCGGCGACGGGGGCGTTCCCGAGGTCACCCCGGAGAGCATGGCGCTCGCCGCCGACCTGCTTCTGGCTGAGGATCTGCCTATCCTCGGGATGCTCACGAACAGCGTGACGCCGCGCGACATCGCCACGACGCTGAACATCAGTGTGGAGGAGCTCGATCACCGTACGCAACGGATCCTCGAAGTCCTCGCCTAGCGCCGCTGCGCTGGAAGCGCCGGCGGGGGCGTCGCGCATCACGGCCACGCGGTGGCAGGGCGCAGCAAAGATGCCGCGCCATTCGCTCCTGTGGCGCGTGTTCTCCGCGAACGCGATCATCCTGATTCTCGCGGTCGCGTTCCTCGCGGTGCTCCCGGTGACGGTGAGTTGGCCGGTTCAGTTGGGAGAGAGTCTCGTGCTCGCGGGCGGGCTGCTGGTGATGCTCTTCGCGAACCTCGTGCTGATGCGCCGCATCCTCACTCCGCTTGGCCGGCTGCGTGCAGCGATGACGAGGATCGACCCGCTCGGTCCGCGGGGCCCGGTCGATGTCGGGGCTCGCAGCGTGGAGGTCGCCGAGCTCACCTTGGAGTTCAATCGCATGCTCGAGCGCCTCGACCACGAGCGGCGCGAGAGCTCTCGGCGCACCCAGGCGGCCCAGGAGCGCGAGCGGCGCGCGTTGTCGCTGGAGCTGCACGACCAGGTCGGACAGAACCTCACGGCGTTGCTGCTTCAGCTTGACGTCGCATCGCGAGCAGCCGGCACGCCCGAGCAGCGAAGCGCGCTGCAGACGTCAACCGAGACGGTCCGCGAGAGCCTCGAGCAGGTTCGGTCGATCGTGCAACGGCTGCGTCCGGAGGCGCTCGACGATCTCGGCCTCCTCAGCGCGATCGGGCATCTCTGCGACCGCGTCGGACACGACACCGGCATGTTGATCGACCACGCATTCGATCCCGACCTACCCACGCTCAGCCCCGACGCACAGCTGGTCGTCTACCGGGTCACCCAGGAGGGGCTGACCAACGCGGTTCGCCACTCCGGCGCCCAGCACGTGATGGTGGAACTTGCCGCCAGCGACGGCGGTGCCCGGCTGACCGTCACCGACGACGGCATCGGCGCCCCGCCCGATGCACGCGACGGCTCGGGAATCCGCGGTATGCGCGAGCGCGCCCTCATGGTCGGCGCCGCCCTCCGCGTGGACCCGCTTCCCGCGTCCGGAACGCAGGTCGTGCTCGACATTCCGCCAGAGGAGGCACTCCCGTGACGACGCCGCTGCGCACGCGCATCCTGCTTGCCGACGATCACGAGCTCGTGCGCGCCGGGCTGCGGATGGTGCTCAATCTGGAGCCCGACCTGGACGTCGTCGCCGAGGCCGCAGACGGCCCAGAGGCGGTCGAGCTCGCGCTGAACGGTGGCGTCGACCTGGCGATTCTGGACATCAGCATGCCGCGCCTGACCGGGCTCCAGGTCGCGCGACAGCTTCAGGCCCACCGACCCGAGTTGCGGGTGCTGCTGCTCTCGATGCACGACAACGAGCGCTACCTCTTCGAAGCACTTGCCGCCGGAGCCAGCGGCTACGTGCTGAAGTCCTCGGCGGACCGCGACCTCGTTGCCGCATGCCGGGCGGCGATGCGCGGTGAGCCGTTCATCACGCCGGCCGCGATGAGCGCAATCGTCACCGATCAGCTTGCGCGCGTCGCGCGTGGCGAGCCGGTCGCTGTCGACCCGCTCACTCCGCGTGAGACCGAGGTCGTCAAGCTCGTCGCGGAAGGCCACAGCTCGAAGGAGATCGCGCAGGTCCTCACGATCAGCGAGAAGACCGTCGAGCGCCATCGAGCAAACGTCCTCGAGAAGCTCGGACTTCGCGACCGGGTGGCGCTCACCCGCTACGCCATCCGCAGCGGGCTCACCGACGCCTAGCGCGCAGCGCTCGCTTGAATCCCTGCGAGCGCGGATGGGTGGTGCCCTCCATGGCGTGAGGCCACCTGCGCGGACAGGATGAGGTCCATGGATATCACTTCGAAGTACAACTCAAGGTCCGATGCGGCGCGAAGAGCCGGGCGCGCTCGTTCGCTTCCGCCGCGGGTGCTCCCGGCGCTGCTGGCGATCGCCGCACTGCTGTTGTCGGCGGGCCCGGCGTACGCGATCCAGTCGGTGCAGAAGTTCAGCGCAAAGGTCTCGCCGAGCCGCGCGGGGACGAAGTCCAAGCCGCAGGCAGTGTCGATCAGCGCGAACCCGTACTTCGATTCGATCGCCCCCGATCTCGATCGCCAGGTGCAGTTCGCGACGGTGAACGCCACGGTGTACTTCCCCAAGGCCGGGGTCTACAACGGCAAGTACTTCAAGTCCTGCGCGCCGGCCACGGTGTTCCAGGACGAGAGCCGCTGCCCGAAGGGCTCGCGCGTGGGCACCGCTGCCGGGCGCGGCCTGGGCCTCGGTCTCGACGAGGACGTCAAGGGACAGTTCTTCAACATCAAGGGCGGCAAGGGTGCGACGCTGCTCGTGACCGGCGAGAGCCCGCTGATCATCCGCGAGATCGTCCCCGCGACGCTGACGAAGCTCAGCGGTGACAAGGACTACAGCTACAAGCTGTCGTTCACGGTGCCTCGCAACCTGCAGTCACCGGCGCCGGGCGTGATCGCCGCAGTCATGGCGTTCAATTCCAAGATCCCCGCGCAGTACGTCACCAGGACCAAGACCAGGAAGATCAAGGGCAAGAAGCGCAAGATCAAGACCAAGATCCCGCTGATCGCCAGCACCAGCTGCCCCAAGGGCGGATGGAAGTTCAAGTACGTCGCCGACTACACCACCACGTTCGACAGCGCGCTGGAGAGCACCCAGACCGTGGAAGGCTCCGTTCCCTGCAAGAGCGCAAGGAAGGCCAAGAAGAAGTCGAAGAAGAAGTAGCCGAGGCGACCCCGTCACACCTCAGCGGGAACGAGGGCGGCAGCGCACGCCCTTGTTCCCGCTGATCGCCGTTCGAGCCGGGCCGGTCGCGCTAGTGTTGTCCAGGAGGGCATTGGTTTCGGGGCTGGCCGACTGCGCCGGCAGCGCTTCCTGACTTCAGCGACGCCGTTCGTCTAGCTGAAAGGACCTCTGATCCAATGCTGAAGCTCAATCGCCGGTCGATGACACCATCGCGCAGGGCGCATCGTCACCTTTCGGGACGTCGCGTGGCCACAGTTCTCGGTGCGAGCGGCCTGTTGTGCCTTGCAGCGACCTCGGTCCCGCAGGCGAAGGTCGTGAAGTACCCGCGCGACATCTCTGCGACACCGCTGGCCCGCGCCATGTCGCGTGAGCCGGGACTCGTCAAGCGCGCCGTGTTCTCCACGATCCCGCCCGGCGCCAAGCCCGCCGCCGTCTCGACCTCCCGTGCCGCAGGCTTCCCGACGCACGGCAAGAGCTTTGCGATCCTCTCAACCGGCGACGCCGGTCTCGCATACCGGCCGAACACCAAGCAGGACTCCGGCGCCAACTCGGGCGGGCCGGCCGTCCGCGGCGCCCGCGACGTCGTGATCATGCGCGTCGACCTGCGCGTTCCCAAGGGCGCCAACTGCCTGAGCTTCGACTTTCGCTTCCTCACTGAGGAATACCCCGAGTTCATCGGCGACGACTTCAACGATGCGTTCATCGCCGAACTCGGGATCTCCAACTGGACCGCCGCCACGAAGCAGAATCCGGCGATCAAGTCCCCCAACAACTTCGCCTCAGACACCAAGGGCTCTCCGATCCGCGTCAACAAAGCCGGCGTCACCGGCATGACCTCCTTCCGCGCGAAAGGCACCACCTTCGACGGCGCCACCCGCCGGCTGCGCGCATCAACCCGCGTCAAGCCCGGGTCCCGACGCCTGTACCTCTCGATCTTCGACCAGGGCGACCGCCTCTACGACTCCGCCGTCTTCCTCGACAACCTCCGCACCAGCAGCGCCAAGACCTGCGGCACAGGAGTCCGCGCCGCAGCCTGAGCTCACCGCCCCGGTTGTGGCGGTTCAGCGTGGTGTGACGGTGCACGTCGACGACACGACCGTGCGCATCCGTCCGCGGGCGTCGCGGGCGCGATAGCTGAAGCGGTAGGTCGTTCGATGCCGCACACGCGTGTGCAGCGTGAAGTATCCGCGTGAGGTGGTCTTCAGGCGCTTGAGCGTCACATATGTACGGCGCCCCCGCTCGCGCCGCTGCACGCGCACCAGCGTCGATCCGCCGGGACGCACCTGTCCCCAGACCGTGGCGATTTGCCGGCCCCGCGGAAGGTCGACCCAGAACGGGTGCGGGAAGCTCGCGCGCGCCGGCTTGGAGCGTCCGTCGGCGAACGTGAGGCCGGATTGCCAGCCCGCGTAGCGTGCGGAACCCGAGACGCCGACGCGGATCGGATCATCGCGCCAGAGGTACTGGATCAGCATCCGCACGCGCGGCTGACGCCAAGCGAGGTAGGCGCCGCGCTGCAACCAGACCGCCTGGGCCTTCAGCGACACCCCGAGGATCGGATCCGGCGGGCGGGTCTGGTAGCCCCACTCGGTGTAGTAGAGATCGAACCGGCGCTTGAAGCTCCCGGAACGGCGCAGCCCCCGCTGGTGCTGGATGGCATCGATGGTCTTCAGGAGCCGGGCGGTGTCGGCCAGCGCCGCGTCGTCGCTGTCGGGGCTGCGCACCTCGGGCGCCCGCAGAATCCCGTGCGGGTGGTAGGCGATCCCGTCGGCGTCGATCGCCTTGAACGACCGCCGGCAGTAGCTCGTCCTGCGCTCGCGACGGAGCTTGCGGTCGACGCAGCCGAGCGCACGAAGGAATGTCAGCGGATGCATGTTCGCGTTGGTCGATTGCGAGCGGAACCCGCGGGGTGCGAGCGCGCCGGCGTAGATGCGCGCGCCCGGATCGGCGCGGCGGATCGCTGCGGCGGCACTATGGAAGAGCGAGCGGTAGATCGCCGGGGACGCCGGGGTGCAGTGCCCGCCGGCGCATTCGAACTGCGGCTGGAGCCACAGCGGCAGGTTCGGCTCGTTCCAGACCGTGTACTGCCTGGCCATGGCGCCGTACCGTTGCGCGACGGCCGAGGCGAAGGCCGCGAACTTCACCGGATCGGGCTTGTAGCGCGGATTTCCGCGGGCGGGAACGCGGCTTCCCCACAGCGGGCCGAAACCCGTCACGGAGATGATCGGCTCGATGCCGTTGGATCGCAGCGCCGTGAGGGTCTGATCGACCGGAGCCCAGTTGTAGCCGGGATCGTCCGGGTCACCCGGGTCGAACCCGGCCGGCTGGACGGCGCTCGCGGTCGCCGGAGCCACGTAGCCCCAGACGATCTGCACGCGTGCGACGTCAGCCCCAGCCTCGCGCCAGAGCGGAATCGTTCCCGCGATCGAGGCCGGGTCACGCTGCGTGACGCCGTCATCGGCGATGCCGACGAGCATTCCCGGCGACGCCGCTCCACGCCCCGGCGCGAGCGCGGCAAGCGCCACGAGCGAGGTGGCCAGCAGCGTGACCCCGCAACGCAGCGGGGGCGCAGCCCGCCGGGCGCGCACGCGTGTTCCAGCGGCGCGCCCGGCGGCATGGTCTGCTGAGTGGCTCAGCAGGTCACCAGCAGATGGAACGGGCGGTCGGCGGCCGTGCCGGCCGCATCGAGCGTCCGCACCTGAATTGCAGTGGCGCTGGACGGGAGGACGGCGGCGGCGCCGGCGTCCTCGATGATCGTCTCCGTGGCCTGGTAGGCACACTTCGAGAGGTCGCTCTTGAACGTCACGAGATACGTGCCCGTCGCGGTCTTCGCGGAACTCTCCGCGTCACGCCCGGCTGCGAGTCCGCCGGTCGTGCCGACGGCCGCGAACCGGTTGAGCGCCTGAGCGTCGGTGACGATGTCGCTCGCATTCCTGCCGTCGACCTTGTCGGCGTTGAAGCCCGTCGCGACGCCCTGGGCGTTCGTCGTGAGCGGAGCGGCGTTCGGATTCTGCGCCGTGATCACGCCGACCTCGGTCGCGTTCTTCCCGCTGGAGGCGAGCTCGAATGCCCTGCCGTCCTGGAGGTTGTTGGCCCGTAGGCAGGGCTCGTTGCCCTTTTCCGTGCCGCCGAGTCCCGACCTGCACCCGTAGACGGCGCCGCCGCCGTTGTCGGACTTGTTGGACTGACGGGTGCCGTACGTCGAGGTGTTCGCGATGATCTCCGTCTCCTTGGTGTACGCCTGCCGCTGGTCCGCGGAGGGGTTGCGGGCGCCGCCCTTGACGCCGGTCCCGTTGAATGCGGTCTGCGCCACGGCAAATGGTGCGACGAGGATCGACAGTGCGACCGCGCTCCCGAGGATCCACGGCCCCTGCGGAATACCGCGAAGCCGGTTGAAGGCACGTGCAAGCATCAAATTCTCCTTTGGTTCTGTGTTTCCCGACAGCTGGCACCAGGAACGCCCGGCGCGGCCCATGCGCACGACGGCGCCGGAAGTCAGCCGAGCAAGGGCGCCTCGACGTGTCAGGACTCCAGACTCCAGGGTGCCCGATCACCAGCCGCCGAAACATGGGTGGGCGCACCCATCTCTGCCTGATCAGCGCCGGGGCGGACGGCGGACGCCGGACGCCGCGCTGCGATGCTTGCCGCATGGAACGAACCAAGGAGATCGTGCGTCTGACCGGCGTCTACCACGCGGACGGCTCGCCGATCGGTGAGCTGCGCTACCTCGTCGGCCACTGGCTCGGACGGGCCCACTGCTCGTTGTGCGACGTCACGCACGGCCGCGTGCGCGAGAAGGCGCAGTGGCGTGCGGCATGCGCGCAGCTGCCCGTCCCGTTCACCGCCGTGCACCTCGACGAGCGCAGCGACGCCGAGCGCGCCGCGAGCGAGGGGTGCACCCCGTGCGTGCTCGCCCACACGGCGCGCGGCGACGTGCGGGTGCTCCTCCAGCCCACGGCCATCGAGGCCTGCGCCGGCGACCCGGAGGCGCTGCGGGTGGCGATCGAGCAGGCGCTGACGGCCCACGAGGCGGCGCAGCCGAGTGCAGTTTCGCGTCCGGCCTAACGATCCGCTGGGGACATGGCTCGGGACGCGATTGCTGCGTCAGCAGTGTATCACCCGTGATACACTGATGCCCGTGTCCGACGTCAGCATTCGAGATCTTCGCAACCACGGCGGTGACATCGTTGACCGTGCTGCTCGCGGCGAGCCGATCACGATCACCCGCGACGGCACCCCTGTCGCGCAGTTGCGCCCGCTTGTGCGACACCCGATCGGGGCTGAGCAGCTTCTCGACCGGTGGAGCCGCCTGCCGCGCGTGGATCCCGAATCGCTGCGGGCGGACATCGACGCGGCCCTCGACGCGCGGCTGTGAGCAGCGCCGCCGGACGACCTGAGCGTGGCGTGCTGGACACCTCCACGGTGATCCGGCTCAGCCGGCTCAAAGACCCAGGCGTCCTGCCGGCCGAGGCACTGATCACGGCCGTCACGCTCGCCGAGCTCTCGGTCGGTCCGCTGGTCGCGACGGACGAGCGCGAGCGCTCCGCGCGCCAGGCCCACCTGCAGCAGGCCGAGGCCGATTTCGAGCCGCTGCCGTTCGACGCCGTCGCCGCGCGCGCGTTCGGACAGGTCGCGGCGTCGCTACGGCGCGCCGGCCGCAAGCCCGCGGCCCGCGCCTACGACGCGATGATCGCAGCGACCGCGATCGCCAACGATCTTCCCGTCTACACATGCAATCCCGGCGACTTTGCCGGCATCGACGGACTGCAGGTCATCGCCGTGCCGACCTCCTGAGACCGCTGAGGCGACTGCGCACGTCCACCGCTAGCCTCGATCCCGTACTTGCTCATACCGATCAGCAGGAGGCTCGGCAGTGACCCCAGAGACCGGAGACATCCTCGCGGAGGGACAGAAGGACGCTCGCGAGCAGATCGTGGGCCTGCTGACCGAGGCCTATTGGATGGAGCTCGAGACGGTGATGAGCTACATCGCCAACTCCACCAACCCCGACGGCGTGCGCGCGCAGGAGATCATTCAGTCGCTTGCCACCGATGTGCTCGAGGAGCTCGGGCACGCGCAGCTGTTCGCCAAGCGCATCAAGGAGCTCTACGGGACCGTTCCCGGGTCGAAGGACTTCAGCGCAAGCCAGGACGCGCTCCAGCCGCCCGCTGACTCGCTCGACCTGGTCCACGTGATTCGCGGCGTGATCGACGCCGAGCGCGGCGCGATCAATCACTACAGCCGGATCATCCAGGCCACCGACGGCGTTGATCCGGTGACCCAGGACATGGTCACCACGATCCTCGCCGACGAGCAGAACCACCTGCGGACCTTCGAGGGATTCCTGCGCGAGTTCGAACGCGCTGCCTGAGGGCGAGTAGCGTCACGGCGATGAGCGCCATGCGATTGCTCCTCGGGATGGTGGCCGTGGTGGTGCTCGTCCCGTCGGGCGCCGCGGCGTCGACCTACTGCGTCGGCACGTCGGGCGCCGACTGCAAGTTCTTCTACGCCGGCACCGGCGCCGGTCTGCAGACCGCGCTCACCCAGGCCGACACGAACGTCGACATCGACGGCACGCCGGACACGGTGCGGATCGGCCCGGGCGCGTTCGTGTCCCCCGACGGCTTCCACACCACCGGCGGCGACATCGCGATCGAGGGCGCCGGCGAGAGCACGATCCTGACCGCCTTGGCCAACCCCGCCACCGACGCCGTCCTCGCGGTGACCGCAGGAGGGACGGGCGCGTCGGTGCGCCGCCTGCAGGTACAGCTCACCGGCGCACAGGCCGGCGGAGGCATCTGGAACTTCCGCGAGCTGTCCGATGTGCACGTCGGAGGTCCCGGGACGCTGAACGACGACGGCATCGTCCTGCCTCCCGGCGGCCGGCTCACGCGGGCGCTCATCGACCCCGCGGCGAGCAACCGCTCGGGCGCGATCAACGCCTCGACCGGGGTCATCGAGGACACGCTGATCCGGGTGCGCGGGAGTGTCGGGGCGGGGCCGATATTCGGCGCGCTCGTCTATGCCCCCGTCTCGCCGCCGTCCCCGGCGCTCGTCCTGCGGCACGTCACGATCCTGGGCGACGGCTCTCCCGCGGCGATCGGCGTGCGCGTGACCGCCGACCGCGTGGCCGGGAAGACGATCACCGAGACCGTGCAGATCCGCGACTCGCTCCTGCACGGCCTGGCGACGCCGATCGACCGTCGGGGCGAGGCGGCGAATCCCGGCGGAGCCTCATGCAAGTCCCTGTGCTTCGACGCCGTGGTGAACGTCGACGTGCGCTGGTCCTCGGTGGCGGTGGCCGCGAGTGTGCAGCTCGGGCCCGGAGCCGTCATCGCGGGGCCCGACGTGCTCGCTGATCCCGAGCCGGTGCTCGCACCCGACGGGAGCCCACTGTTCGGCTCGCCGCTCGTCAACGCCGGCGATCCCGCCGGCCCGGAGTCCGGGGATGCGGCGACGGATCTGGCGGGGAACCCGCGGATCCAGGTGGGACGGCGGGATATCGGCGCGCTGGAATCCCCGTTCGCCCCGCCTCCCGCACCGCCGGCGCCGGCCGGCGCCGGCCCGTCCTCGACGCCGCAGCCCACATCCGCGGCGCCGGTCGTCTCGGCACTGAGCCTGAGCCGCAGGCGCTTCCGGGTGGGCCGCCCGCCGCGTCGGGGGACCACCGTCCGCTTCACGCTGTCCGCCGCTGCGCGCTACACGCTGGCCGTCGACCGGGTGCGAAACGGGCGCCGGGTGGTGAAGCGAGGCCGGCCGGTGACCTGCCGCACGCTTGCGCGCGCCAAGCGAGCGACGAGCGCCCGGGCGTGCAAGGTCTACTCCCCGGTCGGAGCGATCAGCGGCGACCACGGCGCCGGCACCGTCGGAGTGCGATTCGCGGGGCGGCTGGGCGCGAAGATCCTGCGGCCCGGCGCCTACCGGCTCACGGTCCGGGCGCGCGACAGCGCCGGCCGCACCGCGACACCGCGCACCGTGACGTTCACGATCGTCGCGTAGTCGACGGGCCGTGACACGGTTCTGGGCAGCCAGAGCGCGCTCTCACGGGGCACAACGGGGGTCACGTTTCCGCCGGCGGAGGGGGTCTGTTCTCACCCTCCGGCCGGGCAGATCCTCGGATATGTTGCGCGGATGTCGAGATTCTCCAGCGCCCGCCTGGCCCTCGCCACGGTTTCCCTGCTGCTAGCGCTCGCCGCACCCGCGCTCGCAGACACGATCGACCCGACGCCGCTCGGACCGGTGCTGCCGCAGGCGCTCGTCGACCTGGGACCGGGTACTCCGACGATCTCGATCAAGGCCGCATCGCTGGCGGACGCCGAGCGCGTCGCCGCGCGCCACGGTGTCGAGGTCGTGCGCGGCTTCCCGTGGATCGACTGGTACGAGCTGACCTCGCCGGCCGGCACGACCGACGGTCGTGACTTCGCGCGCCAGCTCACCGGTGACCGCGAGGTCACGGACACGGACGCGGTCGCTCCGGCCGAGCAGCTGCTGACGCAGTTCACGCCCCGCGACACCGCTTGGGACGCGGGCGCCGTGCTCGCGACGGGCGAGCAGGCGCAGTGGCACTTCGCGAAGGCCAACTTCCCGGCCGCATGGGACCGCACGACCGGCAAGAACGTCACGATCGGGGTGATCGACAGCGAGTTCGACACGACGCACCCTGAGCTCTCGGCCAAGATCCGCAATCCCTACAACACGAGCAGCGGAACGGCGAACTACCACACGGGCAACACCCGCGCGACGAACGTCAACCAGCTGCACGGGACGCACGTCGCCGGACTCGCGGCAGCGAGCACCGACAACGGCGCGGGGGTGTCCAGCGCCGGCTTCGACGCGCTGCTGACGCCTGTCCAGATCAACACGAGCTTCCAGCCCGGCAGCGGCAACCCCGTCGACGCGAACTTCGTCACCGACCTCACCGAGGGGCTCGGGTACATGGCCAGCCAGGGCGTCGCGGTCGTGAACATGTCGCTGGGCGGCACGCGCAACCACCAGCCGCTGGCGGACGCGATCACCGCGCTGCGCGCCACGGGCGTGACGATCGTCGCCGCGGCCGGCAACTTCCAGGAGTCGAGCCCCAACGCGCCGATCTACCCCGCGTCCTACCCGGGCGTGATCGCGGTCGCCAACACGCGCGTCGACAACTCGATCAACCCCTCGTCGTCCAACGGCAGCTGGGTCGACATCGCCGCACCGGGAACGAACATCTTCTCCACGTGGGAGGCGAACGACCCGAAGGCCAGCTTCAACGGGCAGCCCGGCAACTACCACGCGATCAGCGGCACGTCAATGGCCTCGCCGATCGTCACGGGGCTCGTCGCGCTGATGAAGTCGGTCCGGGCGGACCTGACACCGGACGAGGTCGAGACGCTGCTGAAGGGCACGGCGACCGACCTCGGGAGCTCCGGGCCCGACCCCCAGTTCGGCGTCGGGCTGATCAACGCCGCGGCCGCCGTCAACGCCGCCGCCGCGTACGTCCGGCCGGCTCCGCCGGCGCCGGCTCCGGTTGCGCCGTTGCCACCGGCGGACACCGTCGCCCCGAAGGTGACCACCAACGGGCTCGTGACGGTGAAGGGGCGCGTCGTGACGGTCCGCTTCAAGTGCAACGAGGCCTGCTCCGGCACCGTCCGCGTTCGCACCCTGGACAAGAAGCTCCGCGGCTCGCGCAAGTTCAGCGCCAAGGCGGGCAAGACCGTCACCGTGAAGGTGAAGACGAAGAAGCGGATCAGGTCTCGCGCCAAGGTGATCATCGAGGTCGCAGCCAAGGACGCAGCCGGGAACCTCAGCACCAAGCGCGATCGGCGTCTGCTGCGCAGCTGATACGGCCGTTGGGCTCGTCGAGGGCGTTCGCGAACTCAGCCGCGGAGGTCCTCGAGGCCGCATGGGGGGTTCCCGAGCTCGAGGATCTCGGGATCTCCGGTGAGGAGCACGAGTCCATGCGCTGCGGCGGTCGCCAGAGCGAAGCAGTCCCCGAGGGCGATCGATGCAGCGGCCTTCAGGCGCGCGGCTTCGATCATCCGGGCGGTGCCCGGGAGATCCGGCGCGAGGCTCGCCCGGAGCGACGCGAGCGTCTCGTCGGCGGCGCTGCGGCCATGGTCGCGATCGACGCGGTGGTACACCTCGACGAGGTTGACCCAGCTGACAATGGGACGTGAGGCCAGGACGCCTTCCACGCGAGCGAGCGCGGGTTCCTCTCCGTCGAGCCAGGCGAGGATCGCCCACGAGTCCAGACAGACACTCACCGCTGCTCGCGCGTCCGATCCTCGAGCAGGCGGGCCGCCATCCCGCTCTTGGCAAAGCGCCCACCGAGTGCGACCGGCCGGCGCTGCGCGATGAGGACGACCTCTCCGTCCCGCAGCTCGAAGTCGACCTCATCGCCTGGATGAAGGTGCGCCCGATCCCGAACGTCCTTCGGGATCACGACTTGGCCCTTTGCGCCTATACGCCTGGTCATACTCATCGAGTATAACGATGGGGTGCGTGGTGGAGACGGATGTGGGCGACACCCTCGGGCCCGGCTCGGTCGAGCGCGCCGCGGAGCTGTCAGCGCTTCGCGCCCTTGACCTTCCCGGTCGGGCCGACCGTGAGGGTGAGCGTCCTGTATCCCGCTCGCTTCACCGTGATCTTGGCGGTGATGCGCTTGCCCTTGAGGGCCTTCCCCAGCTTGAGCGAGGACTTGGTCTGCTTCTGGATGCGCTTGCCGTTGGCGTACCAGCGGAACGTGAGCTTGGTCCGCGACTGGGCGATGCCGGCAGCTTCAGCGTGATGCGCCGGCCCACCCGCGCCGCCCCGCTCAGCTTGGCCTTCCTTTTCAGGGTGAGCGCGGACGTGCGCTGGGCGGCGGTGCTGGGCTTGGACGGCATGGACGGTGTCACCGACCCCCCCCACGGAGACCGGGGCGCTGTCCGTGTCCACGACGTTCGGCCCACCGATCCCGGACGCGGTGACACGGAAGCTGATCTGGGTGCCCGCGTCCGCGGCGCTCGGTGTGTAGGTCGTGCTGGTTGCGTTGGGGATCGGCGTCCCGTTGCGAAGCCACTTGTAGGCGTAGCTGTTGGGCTCGAGCGTCCAGGTGCCCTTGTCGCCCGTCAGCTTCTGCCCGACCGCCGGCGTGCCGGTGATCGACGGCGCGATCGTGGCCCGGCGCGTCTCGTCGGCCTGGCTGGTGTCGAGGACGTAGATCCGGCGCGCGCCTACGGGGACGGGATCGCCGACCGCATGCGGGTATTGCGCGGTGAAGATGACCTTGTCGCCAAGCTGGACGGGGGGACCGGCAAAGGGATGGCCCGGCGTGACGCCGTCGAACGCGCCGGCGGTGAGGGCGAAGGTGCCCGCGGGGGTGCCGTCCGAGCGCCACAGCTCATTGCCGACCACGCCGTCGTTGGCGGCGAAGTACACATAGCCGTCGAAGGCGACCATCTCGAGCCCGGTGCTCTGGAACGTCGGCACGGGCGGTGCGGGCGGGGTCACGAGCCGGTCGGCGGACGCGACGGCCGGTGCCGCGAGGGCGAGCAGGACGGCGGCGAGGGCGATTCGAGGAAGCGGCATCCGCGGACTATCAGCGGCGAACCGGGCGCTGATGGGGCACGTACGTACCGCCCGAGAGCGTTCGAGTCCCGAGATACTTCAACGCGGAGAGGTTCCGTAGATCGTCACACGTTCAACAGAAGGAAGCGCATGAGCCGCCTCGTCCTCGTCATCGTTCTCGCCGTCGTCGTCACCGCCTTGGCCGCCGGAAGCGTCTTGTCGTCCGCTTCGACCGGAGTGGGGCAGGCCACCGTCGCCGCGAAGAAGTGCAAGAAGAGCTACGTGCTCAAGAAGGGCAAGTGCGTCAAGAAGAAGGCCACGGCCGTCACGCTCAAGGACGGCGACTACACGTACAAGCAGGCGACGGTCGGATCGGCGCCCGTCAACACCCTGACGATCAGCGGCAAGGGCACGAAGGTTCACATCCGCGAGCTGTTCTTCAGCTCCGGCGTGGATCCGGCCGACAACGTCTGCGCGGCGACGATGATCGACTTCGGGACGTATACCTTGAAGCGGGAGGGCGACTTTCTGGTGTGGATCGCCCCGGCCAAGCCGGTCACCGTGCCGCCAATTCAGGAGCTGGGCGCCGGAGGCGGAGCGGCCAAGACGCACGGTGAGATCAACGTCAAGACCCTCGTCGTGAACGTCGCAACCGACGTCGTCATGAAGAACCGGGCCGGCGGCAGCGGGTGCTACGAGGGCCACACGTACGAAGGCGTCCAGAAGCTCAAGCGCAAGTGAACTGACGCCGGCTGATTCCTAGGGCTTCGGGAAGACGCCAAGGTGGCGCTGCGCCGGATGTGGATGTCCCACGGGCCCTTGCCCTTCTTGATCACTTCATCGTGACCGAGAATCTGCCGCCGCCGTCGCACGTTCCGCCCCCGTTGGGGTCGGCGTCCGGGTAGTTGAAGCTGGCCGTGCCGGCGAGCTTGCGGCCCGTCTTCGAGCTGAAGGTCGCCTCCACGTTCCACTGGTTGCCGTCAACGTTCACGCTCTTGAAAACCGCGTAGTAGTTCGTCTTGCTGCCTGCCGGCCTCTTCTTGTCGACCTTGAAGGTGCCGAGATTCGCGCTGGTCACAGTCTTGCCTGGAATCGGGTCGCCGCGGCGGTTCGAACAGGTCGACGTGACGTTGGTCAGGTTGAACGTCGTGATCTTGCTGGCCACGCCCTGCTTGGACAGCTTGACCCCGACCTTGACCGTGCTTCCCGGCTGCTTCGTCACCCTGCCGGTGAGGACGTTGGTCTTGGCAAACGCGACGGCCGTGGTCGCGAGCAGGGCGATGGCCACGAGGGCGATGATCCGGACCTTCATAGTTCTCCTTGTCAAGCCGTGAGTGAGGCAGTCGCGTTTGAGGCAGAAGACAACTCGTGCTGCGGTAGCGTACACGCGGTCGGCCGGGCTCAAAACCCCTTGTCGCCCCGTACGGTGGCCAGGTCGGGATCAGATCGGTAGCGTCAAGTCATGGCACGGATGCGGACCAGCGCCATCGTCGCGGCAATCCGCGCGCTCGCGTCGGTGATCGCCCCTGTTGCGCGGGCGCAGCAGAGCTTCGGCGCCGACCTCAACAGGCCGCCCAACGCGACCTTCACGTGCGAGCGCTACCCGGTTCTCGTGCCCTTCTTCGGCGTCTCGTCGCTGGCCATGGCCGACCCGCGCAGCTGCACCTGGACCTCGGCGGGGACGTTCGGGGATCTCCGCGAGACCGCCAACGTGCCCGGCGACGGGATCGTCACGCAGGTGCGTGTCCGAACAGGCCCGTCGGTGGGCCCGATGCAGGTCGTGATCCTGCGCAGCCTGTCGGACGCCCCGACACAGGAGACGCTTCCGGCCCCCTCTCAATGCTGCCAGATACCCGTCGCCAGCCAGATCTTCGTGCCAGTCCCGAACGCGATCACGACGGTGCCGGTCAACCTGCCCGTGACCGCTAGTCGCAATGCGCGGGGGATCGGCACGTTCGATGCGATCGGCCTGTCGATCCTCGCGCCGAACGTCGCCGTCCCGGCACACGACACGGTCGCCCAGGACGGCGGCCCGCTGTCGACCGGCTTCTCGCCGGCAGTGGCGGTGGGCACGCAGACCGTGGAGCGCAACGGCGCCAAGGGTGTGCAGCTGCTCCTCAATGCCGACTGGGTCCCCGCCGGCGTCCCCCCGGTCAACGTCGTGCCACCGCCCGTGGCCGTCGCTGTGCCGGTGCCCGTCCGGTTGGGCAACCCGGTGGCGCGCGTCTCCTCGGGCAACGCGCTCGTCGACCTGATCTGCGGCGCGGGCCCGTCGGTGTGCGAGGGCGCGCTGCGACTCTTGCAACGCGGCGCAGGCGCGGCCACCGTTCGGCCAGCGCTCGGGACCGCGACCTACAAGCTGCGCGCCGGCAAGCGGGCGAAGGTGAAAGTGAAGCTGACCAAGGCCGGCAGGGCACTGGTGCGCCGCCGCGGCGCGGTCAAGGTCCGGATGGTGGTCACGCCCAAGGGCGGCAAGGCCACGACGCGGACGCTCACGCTGCGCGGGCGCGCCGGCTGAACGCGAGGACCGCATCTCGACGCGTTGTTCAGGGCGACGGTCGGGATCGCGTCCGGCGCACGCGCGGTATGCCGAGACCGGTCACACCCACGCGCCCGAGAGGATTCGAACCTCTGACCTTTGGTTCCGTAGTTGCGCCCTGGGGGCCGGGAAGCCGCAGGTTGCAGAACGTCTCGTCATGTTCGGACCGGTACGAGGGGGGTCAGATTTGCCGAGCCGGGGACCTGGTTCGGGACACGGTTCCGGCGCTCGTCAGGTGGGCGCGTCGGCAGGCAGGACCGTGAGCCCTTCGGCGACAACTGCTGCGTGAAGCCGCTGATCCCAGGTCGCGAACGTCAGTCCACGGGCCGGAAGCACCAGCGCTGCGGCCAGGTGCAGCGCGTCCAGGCTGCGCAGGCCGCGCTCGACGGTCAGCCTGGCGGCGTCCTCGGCCAGGCGCTCGTCGACCTCCACGACACCGAAAGCCGGCCACTCCTTGCGGAACGCGCGGCCCGCCGCGCCACCGCCCGCGAGGCTCACCGCGCGGAACGTCTCGATGAAGCCGATGCGGCAGGTGAACCACCCGTCGGCCTGCTGCATGGACTGACGGACGACGTCGCTGCCGTCCTCGCGGACGTAGCGCTTGACGAGCGCGCTGGCGTCCAGATAGAGGCTCAGCGTTCAGCGTCCCGCTCGGCGAGGACCAGGGCCGACGCGCTGGTGTCGCTCGTGGCCAGGCGCGGTGCTCGCGCGGGCCGCGACCGGGACGGCGGCACGACCCGGCCCTCGGCCACCAGCTCGCGCAGGCGATCGTCCCGCGCCGCGCCCGCCGGCACGATGTCGGCGACGGCCTTGCCGCGAACCGTCACGCGGACCTGCTCTCCGTCACCAACCGCCTTGAGCGTCTCGCTGAGCGACTCCTTGAGCTCGCGGACTCCGATCTCACGCATGAGGCCACATTAGCAGCCATGAGGACACATGGGCGACGGCGGATCATGATTGCAAGTCGCGACGATGAGGATTTCGAGACGCGCGGATGCGGCGGATCCTTGATGAATGCTGGATTCCAGCGGGGTTTTGGGGGAGTCAAGTCGCGCCCGAGAGGATTCGAACCTCTGACCTTCGGTTCCGTAGCCGAGCGTGCGGTTTGCGAATCCCGCGTTGTCTGAGGCGTCTCTGGCGCTCAGAGTTGCTGGTGGGGACGGCTGTGGGGACGAACGGTCCGTTCGCGACGCTCCTGTGCATGGCAAAGCCGAAGCGGGCTCGCCGAGTTTCGGCTGCTGGCACCGGCACGAGGTGGCGCGGATCAGCCGGACAGCACCGCTGTCCCAGAGCCGTAGCAGAGCTTGTTGCCCGTGCGGTTGTCAGCGATCATGTTGATGCTCACCGTCGCGGCCTGTGGGCCGGTCCGCAGTTCGATCGTGTACACGAAACGCATGTAGTACGGGTCGTAGGGCCACCCGCCGGAGAAGAGGATCGTCTCGGCGGCGGGATCGAGCCCGCCGCCCGTGATGATGTGTTCCGGGCTGGTGTCCGCGTCCCCCCTTGCTTTGAGGCCTGAGAGCTGGAAGTCACCGGGACCCTTGACGCTCAGTCCCAAGCGCGTGCCACCGTTGATGTCGCAGCGGGTGCCGATTTCCCAGGGCCCCACCTGCGCCAGCTTCTGGTACGCCAATGTGATGGCATCGGGGTACCCGACCGGCGGGCGGTCGAGCGCAAGGTTCACCGCCGCGGGTCCGGCGTCCCCGCGCGCTCCGATATCCCCTCGTGGGCCGATGTCCCCTCTTGGGCCGGTATCCCCTTTTTCTCCCGCGGCCCCCTGCGGAAGCTGGCCCGGCCCGAAGTCCCGCGCCGAAAGCGACCGGTCCTTCACCTTGGCTGAGCTCACGGCGTCCTTCTTGATCTGCGTGGCGCCGACGCTGTTGCCTGGCAGCTTCAGCGCTGCGTACGACGTACCACCGAGCGCCACGAACAGGGCGAGGTAGGCCACGACGACACCATGACTTGGACGGTACGACCGGAGCCTGGCGAACATTCGATGCCTCCCTGCGCTTGGACGTGAGCCACTCTACGCGCCTGCGCCTGTGGCGGCGGACCTTCGCCGCGGGGACTCCGAGATCATCGGCGGTAGTGCTGACACACCAAGACGGTGTTCTCGTACACCTACAACGTGACGTCGACCCAGCGGCCGGGTTCCACCATCACCCTGCGAGCCCGCGCCTTCATCACGGTCAAGCATGGAAAGTCACCCACGAAGTCGATCCGCACGAAGCTTCGCTGGGTCGTGCGCTGGCGCCCAGGTGGGCCGGTGCGGAGCAAAGACCGGCCCGTGCCCAGTCAGCGGCGCGTCACCCGCCGCTTCGGCGTCGCGATCCTTACGCGGGCAGCCACGCTGGGGGGCGCGTCGAGCTTGAGCGCCGTCACGGTGACCGTGCCCGGGATGAGCCGGTCGACGTCGGTGATCCGCCCCTGAGGGCGACGCGTGAGCACCGTCGCCGGCACGCCGATGCTCGGTTGCCACTGGACGCGGTACTGCTCAGCGCCGGGCACGCGCCGGAACGCCACCGAGATCGTGGTGCCGCTGCGCCGCGCTCGCAGCCCCTTCGGCACCGCAGGACGCGCCGTCCCGGGCGCGGCGTAGCGCGCGACGGTCAGCGTCCGGCTGACGCCGCTGCGCTCGACGACCGCGAGGATGCTGCGCCTTCCCGCCGCGCCGTCGGCCGACGTGAAGCGCAAGATCCCGCTCGAGCCACGTGCCTCCCCGATCCGGCTGTAGGTGCGCCGTCCGCGCTCGACGAAGGTCACGGACTGCCCCGGCGCCGCGTCGACGTGGTACCTGAGCGTGCGATGCGGGCCGCTCCCGATAACAGTCGCCTTCACCTTCGGTGCGGGTAGCGCCTCGGCGGACTCGACCTTGGCGATCGGCGTGGAGCCGGACTGCACCCCGATGCGCCATTTGCCCTTGGCCGGGCGGCGCAGGGCGATCGTGGTGGCGCCCTCGCTGTCCGAGAAGCTGACGACGTCGCGGTTGGCGGTGGCCGGGTCGGTCTGCGGCAGGGCGATCGCCGTCCCGCTCGGCGGCGTGACGGTCACCCGTGGTGCGCCACCGCGCCCGGTCACCCGGATCATCGCGCCTGCGAGGCCGGCGGGCAGCGTGACCGCGCTCGCGGTCTGCGCCGCCGTGCCCTTCCGCTGCCCGGCGGCGCGCTCGTTCTCCTGCCGGTACTCGCCGTAGTCGCAGGAGAACACCTTGACCGACGCGTCGCCGTTCCACGTGCGACCGGCGCCGACCGGGATCGGGACCGGGGGGAACGGGAACGGCAGGACCGCCAGGCCGCAGAATCCGATCCCCTTCGAGGAGATGACGCCGCCGGTGTTCAGGCACGGCTTGATCGCAGAGAGCGGGAAACCGAGGTCGATCTTGACGCAGCCCTTGATCTCACCCTCGAAGTTGTACAGCTCGGCCTCGGTGTCGAGGAACCCTCCGACCTTCCCCGTGATGCTGAGCTCGACCTTGGCCACCTTGTAGTCGAGGTCGACCTTGCCGCCGGCCTCGACGAGGCCGGGATGCGCGTAGAAGACGTAGCCGTCGCTGAGCTTGACCTTGCCGAGCACCGGTAGCTTGAGCGACCCGGTTCCGCCGACCGCCGCCGAGAAGGAGTCGAGCCGGCGCCCGCCGAGGAAGCCCAGGCCGGGCGGCGCGAACTCGGCCGGGAAGTCGTAGGGCGTCGTCTTGGATGCCAGCGCGACGAAGGCGGTGCCGTCCATCACCACGGTCTCGCCGAACGACAGACCGAGCCGCCCCGTCAGCCGAAGCGGGTTGACCCCGAAGTCCGCCCCCACGCTGTTGAGTCCGATGCCGGGGAAGACCTGCGGTGCCACGGGGAACTCGACGCCGAAGCCCCCGGAGAAAAACGACCCGTTGCGCAACTGCAGGCCGTAGCCGTCCTCCGGCGAGGCGAGGATCTTGGGGCCGAACCCGGGCAGGAGCTGGACGTTGAAGCCGCCCGTCAGTTGCTCGTTCGTGCGTTGGTAGTCGAAGAACAGCTTGCTGAGGGCGATGGGGCCGATCGCCGCGAAGGGGATCTGGATGCGCGCGCCCTCGAAAGCGAAGCCACCGTCATATGTCCCCAGCACAGTGACCGTCCCGGTCGCGCCCTTGCCCTGGCCGTCGTTGAAGATGTTTGGGAGCGTGAGCGCGAGCTTGAGCTCGCTCTTGAAGCCGCGGCGCAGGGCGAACTCCGCACCGCCGCCGAGCTTCAGCCCGCCGAGCCCCTTGATCCCCGGCGACTCGACGTTCGCCGAGCCGAGCGAGTAGCGCCCCGTCGGATCGACCACAACCGTCTTGTTGAGATCGAGTTCGGTCAGCTTGATCGGTTTGTCGAGCCCCGGGACGCCGACCTCTACGGGCACGCGCCCGAGCCCCAGCGTCGCCTTGCCGAGGTCGTACGTCGTCTTCGTCTTGGACGGCAGCGGCAGCCTGATGCCGTTGACCGACACGGGCCCTTCGACGGTCGCCGTGACGGACCGCGAGTCGGTGTCGGCGACAGGCGGGGGTAGGCGGCCCAGTTGTGCGTCCCGGCTCCCCAGGGAGTTGCCTGTGAAGTCCGCGAGGGCGTAGGACTTGTCCAGCGTCACAAAAAAGCACTTCCCGACGCCGGTCGCGGTGACTTGGACGATCGAGAACACGATGCGCTTCGTGCACTGGCTGGCGAGTCCGGCCAGGCCGCCAGAAGGGGGTTTCTCCGAGCCGCAGGTGAAGACCGGTTGCTTGACGAGCGGGCTCGTGGTCACCGGCGTGCTCGCGCTCAACGGAGTGCTCGTCGAGAAGAGCCCCGTGCGTAGGTCGGAGACCTTGACGGTGAGGGCGACGGTCGCTTTGCCCGCGGCGGAGGTGCGGGCTGCGCCGATGCGAGGGAACACCGCGGTCATCACCGGCTGGCCGGCGTCGCAGCTGACATCCGGCTCGGGATCGCCATCGACGTTCCAGTCGTAGGTGACGATCTTCGTCCCGTCGGGCGCGACGCTCCGCGAGGCGTCGAATGTGTTACCGGCGCTGATGACGGGCGACTTCGCCACCTGCGCATAGGCCGCCAGCGGCCGCGGCGGCGCTGCGGATGGCGGGAGGGTCGTCCCGGGCAGCGGATCGGGGATGACCGGCGGCTCAGTGGCGGCCGGGTTCTGAAGCGTCGCGAGTTCCGTGTTGCTCAGCCCCCGGTCGTAGAGGCTGACCTCGTCGACGTCGCCGAAGAACTGGAAGCCCGCGGCCGAGCACCCCGCCTCGTCGTAGCGGCCGATCTGCAGCCGCTTCTCGGACACCTGGGCCGCGTAGTCGAGCTCACGGACGGGACGGCCCGGATACTCCGCCGAGGCGACCTTCACGCCGTCGACCCACAGTGCGACCTCGGTCCCGTCGAACGTCCCCGCGATGGCATGCCACTGGTCGTTCCAGATCTGCTCCGGGGGAATGGGCGGCGTCTGCAGGGGCACCGGCTGGCCGTTTCCGTCGCGGGTGTTGACGTAGAAGGAGAGACCGCCGTTCGCCGCCGTGTACAGCGCCCATGTAGAGCTCGAGCAGCCGACGCCTCCCTTCCCGACGACCGTCCGGAAGGCGTGGAAGGGGCCGCCCTTGCGCGCCCAGGTCGAGACGGTCAGCCGGCGCGGTTCCAGCAGCGGGTTGTTCGTCACGTTGAACCCGTTGCCCACGCCGCCGGCAAGGCGGATCGCGCCGCCGAAGCGGCCGTCGACGATGGCCGCCCCCAGGCGCGCGCCGCCGGTGAGGTTGTTCCCGGAACCGTCCGCCACCGAACCGTCGGCCGGCAGCGTGTCGAGGCTATACCGGGCGACAAGGCCGGCGCTGGCGTCAGGCGCCCAGGCAAGTACGACGAGAGCGACAACAGCGACGAGTCCCCGGTTCACATGGGCGACCCTATTGCCTGCGTGGGCGCCCGGCTAGGGAAATGGGCGATCTCGTGGCTAGGGACGACCGGTACGTTCGGCCTGATGCAGACGGCGGCGGCTGGAAATTGTGAAGGAAGGCCATCGTCGTGCGACCGCCCACACGAGCACAAGAGCGCAGGCCGTTTCCCGTGCCCGCGAATGACCCGCCGCGATGGGTGGTGGTGAGGTCCGCGTTCTGAACCAGTCCGGCAAGATCGTCGACTCGCGGACCGTCCCGCGGACCGGTCGGCGCGCGCGCAGCACTGGCTGAGCTCCCGCCTGGCGTAACGGACGTCCCGGAGGGTCGCGAGAGGGGCCACGCCGAACGGCGATGTGTCCCCAAGAACGACGAAACCCGCCATTACCAGCGGGTTCCAAGTGCGCCCGAGAGGATTCGAACCTCTGACCTTCGGTTCCGTAGTTGCGCGCTGGGGCTCAGGAAGCCGCAGTTTCCGAGAAGTTTCGTCGGGTTCGAGCCGGTTTGGAGGGGTCAGAATTGCCGAGTCGGGGACATGTTTCG
>JBBQKR010000029.1:0-34682 GCA_038327125.1 Solirubrobacterales bacterium | reverse complement strand
TTGTGGCCGATTTTTTTTTTGCCTCTTTTGTTCTTTTTGGCCCCCGCGGCGAGCGCGGCCCCCCCCCCCGGCTGTGGCAGTGACGACGGGCCCTCGCAGGATGCCAGGCAGGAGCAGGCCAAGGCGACGGTCTGCACGGCGCGCGCCGACATCAGCGCCCAGGTGACCACGCTCCAGCGGCTCACGCCGAATCTCGCGAGCGTGCCGCAGGTCAGGACGAGCGTCAGCGCGATCGTCAGCGACCTCGGGAAGATCAGCGATGCCCAGCCGGACCTCGATCCGGACACCAGGCAGCAGGTGCAGGCGGCCAACAAGGAGTTCGCCGACCAGGCCAAGGCCGTCACGAAGGCTGCACTCTCGGGCGGGCTGTCGGGCGACGTCGCGGGGCAGCTGAAGCCCGCGATCGACGAGCTCGCCCAGACCTACAAGGACGTCTTCGCGCCGATCGAGTGCTGACCGCGGACGCGGGTTCCGGCTCGGGGGTAGGCGGCGATCGCGGACACGCCGATGGCGACGGACCCGACGAGGTTCAGCCACGGAGCACGTCCTGCGTCTCCCCCGGCGACCGTCCTTCACCTGCGATCCTCGTCGCAACCGCTTTGTGGAAACCTATGCGACCCGCCACACCCATCGTCGCCCGTTGCCGGTGATGTCGGCACCGCCGTCATCGCCGGGACCGCGACCCACGTCAGCAACAACGTCTCACGCCGCCAGGCCAATCGGTGGGCCCAGCAGGACGCCCCGCCGCAGCAGCAGTACGCCGAGCCGGCTCCCGCTCCACCCGCCGTCGACCCGATCGAGCAGCTCAAGAAGCTCGGCGAGCTGCACGAGGCGGGCGTTCTCACCGATGAGGAGTTCTCCGCCGAGAAGGCGAAGGTCCTCAACGGCTGACCACAGCTCATGAAGCAGGACGCCGTCGCGGACGCGGACCGGCCGCTGTCGCGACGGCGCATCCCGCTGTTGGAGGGGCTGCTCCCGGTCGAGCGCCGGAGGATCCCGGTCGAGGCCGCCGCCGGCGTGACGCTCGCCGCGCTCGCGATCCCGGAGGTCATGGGCTACGCAACGATCGCGGGCATGCCCGTGGTCACGGGCCTCTACACGATCCTGCTGCCGCTGATCCTGTTCGCGATCCTCGGCTCCTCGCGGCACCTCGTCGTCGGCGCCGACTCGGCGACCGCCGCGATCCTGGCCGCCGGCCTTGCGGGGATGGCGGCGACAGGCTCCGAGCAGTACGTCGCGCTCGCCTCGATGCTCGCGCTGATCGCGGCGCTGATGTTGATCGTGGCGCGGCTGCTGGGCCTCGGCTTCCTCGCCGACTTCCTCTCGCGCACCGTCCTGATCGGCTTCCTGACCGGCGTCGGCATCCAGGTCGCCTGCGGGCAGCTCGCCGGCATCGTCGGTGTCGACAAGTCGTCGGGCGGCCCGGTCAAGCAGATCGGGGGCGTCATCGACGAGCTCGGGAGCATCGACACGACGACGCTCGCCGTCTCGGCGTCCGTCATCGCCGTGATCCTGGGCGGCGGGCGGCTGGCCCCGAAGGTCCCGTGGGCGCTGCTGGCCGTCGTCGGCTCCATCATCGCCAGCTCCGCACTCGACCTGCCGGCGCACGGCGTCGCGGCGGTCGGGACCGTGCCGGGTGGCCTTCCGAGCTTCGGGATCCCCACCGGCGTGTCCTGGAGCGAGCTGGTCGCACTGGCGGGCACCGCGGTCTCGATCTTCGTCGTGATCCTCGCCCAGAGCGCTGCGACCTCACGCGCCTACGCGGCGAAGTTCGGTGACCGCTTCGACGAGAACACCGACCTCGTCGGACTCGCTGCCGCCAACGCCTCGGCGGGTCTGTCGGGCACGTTCGTCGTCAATGGCAGCCCGACGAAGACCGCGATGGCGGACGACGCCGGCGGGCGTTCGCAGCTCGCCCAGCTGTGCGCCGCCCTCGTCGTCCTGCTTGTCCTGCTGTTCCTGACCGGCCCCCTGTCGAAGCTGCCCGAGGCGGTGCTGGCGTCGGTCGTGTTCGTGATCGCGGTGCGGCTGATCGACGTGCTCGGGATGCGCGAGATCTGGCGCCGGCGCCGGATCGAGTTCTGGGTCGCGCTGATCACCGCGGCGACCGTCGTGTTCATCGGCGTCCAGCAGGGCATCCTGCTGGCGATGGCGCTGTCGGTGATCGTCCACCTGCGCCACAGCTACCGCCCCTCGGACAGCGTCCTCGCAGCTGACGAGCACGGGCAGTGGCGCCCGCACCCGGTCGGCAGCGGCGCGCAGGCGGCACCCGGCGTGTTCATCTACCGCTTCGGCGCCAACCTCTACTACGCCAATGCGGGCCGCCTGGCCGAGGAGCTGCTCGCGCTCGCCTCGACGCACCCCCGGCCCGAGCGGATCGTGATCACGGCCGGCGCGATCTCCGACATCGACTACAGCGGCTCCGCGCAGCTCGCCGAGATCCGCGAGGAGCTCGCGGACCGGGGCGTCACGCTCGGGCTCTGCCGCCTGCAGGAGCCCGTCCGCCACCAGCTGCGACGCGACGGCCTGCTGGACGCGATCGGCCCGGACCAGATCTTCGACTCCATCGACGACGCCGTCGCAGGCCACCCGGCGCGCTGAGGACCCCATTCGGCGCGCCCGGCCACCACTCAGCCGATCGTCCAGACCGCTCAACCCGGCGTGGCGCTGCGCCGAAAGGTAGTTCCATGTCGCCAAACCGCACCTCCCAGCTCACTGGCCCGGCGTACACCTCGTCCAACGAGGGCTTCGCCCGCCGCCGGATCAACGATCTCGCCGGCCTCGCCGCGATCATCTCGACGGCCGTCGTCGTCGGCCTGATCACCGGCGTCGACACCCCGGCTTTCGCGATCGCGCTGTTCGCCGCGATCGGCGGCCTCGCCTTCGCGGAGCAGCGCCTGAGCGGCGCCGGCCCGCAGCAGCGCAGCACCCGCACGCTCGCCGGCTGGCACGCTCGCGCCTGAGCTCACCGCCGCGCCGGTTCAGTCCTGCGCGACCTCGTGCTCCATCCACGCGCGCAGCGCGGGGAGCAGCTGCGGGGCCTGCAGGACCTGCGGGAACAGCCCGTGATCGAGCAGGATCGCGTCGGAGACCAGGCGCATCGTGACGCCGTGATCGGGGAGCGCGTCGACGTCGACGACGATCTCGTCTCCGGCCCCGAGCTCGCCCTCCTCGATGATCCGCAGGTACGCGCCCGGGCGCGAGGCCTGGGCGAAGCGCTTGACGAACGACGGGTCGCCCATGCGCAGGCCGAGCTTGAAGCACGGGACGCGCGGCTGGACGACCTCGAGCAGCGTCGTCCCGACCCGCCAGCGCTCACCGATCAGCGCGCCCGAGACGTCGATGCCCTCCGTCGTCAGGTTCTCGCCGAACGGCGCCGGTCCGAGCTCCCTGCCCAGCTCGGCCTCCCAGGCACGGATCTCCTCGATCGCGTACGCATACACCGCCTTGTCGGGTCCTCCATGGACGGTGCGGTCGGCCTGATCGTCACCGTCGAGGTTGACGCCGCGGACCGCTACGCGACCCGCGACGGGCGCCTTCCAGATCGCGGTGCTGACGGCACGCTTCCCGGTGTCGACGACGCGCGGGCGACCGACGTTCACGCTGAGCAGGCGGGCCATGGCCGGCAGTCTGCCTCAATCGGCGCGCGACGTCAGGTGCCAGCCATCACAGACGTCGCAGTGGTAGGGCTGCTGCCTCGGGCCACGGCCCGGGTTGTGCATGAGCGCGAACGAGCGCGCCTCGGCCTCGGTGTCGAAGCGGTCCTTGCGGGCGCAGTTCTCACGCCGCTGCCGCTCCGCCGCGAGGCTCCGCTCGACGTTCTCCACGGCCCGGTCGGGTGCCGCCGTGCGCCGCCGTCCACGACGATCTCGTGAGGGGTGCTGGCGCGGCATCGCCGTCGACGGTACCTTCTACAGCTTCAAGGACCGGGGAACCCCCGGTGATTCAGAGTCAGCGCCCGCAGTCGTCGCTTCGCAGCACCTCCGCGTTCGCAGTACTCGCAACGTAGGAGGAAGCATCAGATGGCAAGTGGCACCGTGAAGTGGTTCAGCGATGAGAAGGGTTTCGGCTTCATCACGCCGGACGACGGTGGTAAGGACCTGTTCGTCCACCACAGCGAGATCAACGGCGAGGGCTTCAAGACGCTCGCCGAAGGCGCGAAGGTCACCTTCGAGTCGCAGGCCGGGGACAAGGGTCCCAAGGCCGTCAACGTCAGCTCGGTCTGACACACGGATGCGGGTGCGCGCACGAGTGATCGTGCGCGCACCGACGTTCCTCCCGCAGCGCCCCCCACGACCCACCTCGGCGCTTCGCTAGTCTCGAACGCGCGAGATGGATTCCGTCGCTGCGGTCATTCGTCCACTGATCGAGAGGCTCGACGCACGAGTCCCGCAGGGCCGCGCCTTCGCGATCCGGTTCTGGGACGGAAGTGAGCTTCCCCCGTCCGCCGGCTCGTCGAACGGCGGCCCCCCGGTCGCGCTCGTGCTGCGCCACCCCGACGCGCTCGTGCGGCTCGCCCGCGCACCCGGCGAGCTGGGCCTGGCGCGCGCGTGGGTCAGCGGTGAGCTGGACGTCGACGGCGACCTCGAGCGCGCGCTCGCGCTGACCGAGGATTGGCGGCACGCGCCACTGGAGCCCGGCGACGCGCTCCCCGCGCTGCTCGCCGCACACAGGCTCGGCCTGCTGCGCCGCAAGGAGCCCGAGCCCCCGGCCGCCGAGGCGCAGCTGCACGGCCGGCGCCACAGCGCCGAGCGCGACGCCACCGCGATCACCCATCACTACGACGTCTCGAACGCCTTCTACCGGCGGATGCTCGGCCCGACGATGGTCTACTCGTGCGCGTACTTCGCCTCCCCCGACGACACGCTCGACGAGGCGCAGACCCGCAAGCTCGACCTCGTCTGCCGCAAGCTCGAGCTCGAGCCCGGAGAGCGGCTGCTGGACATCGGCTGCGGTTGGGGATCGATGCTGATGCACGCCGCGGCCGAGTACGGCGTCCATGGCGTCGGCGTCACCGTCTCCGACGCGCAGGCGCGGCTCGCGCGCGAACGCGTCGCGCAGGCCGGGCTGTCAGACCGGATCGAGATCCGGCTGCAGGACTACCGCGATGTCGCCGACGGGCCCTACGACAAGATCTCCAGCATCGGCATGTTCGAGCACGTCGGCCGCGCGAACCTGCCGGAGTACTTCACCCGCGCGCTCGGTCTGATGCGTCCCGGCGGCCTGTTCCTCAACCACGGGATCGTGCGCCCGGTCGAGTCGCCGCGCCTCGGTGCGTTCTCCGAGCGCTACGTCTTCCCCGACGGGGAGCTGCACACGCAGGGCATCGTGCTGGACGCGCTCGAGCGTGCAGGCTTCGAGGTGCTCGACGACGAGTCGCTGCGCCCCCACTACGCCGAGACGCTGCGCCGCTGGGCCGCCAACCACGACGCGCACCGCGAGCTCGCGATCGCCGAGATCGGCGTCGAGCGCGAGCGCGTCTGGCGCCTGCACAACGTCGGCGCGGCGCTGGGGTTCGAGCGCGGCCGGCTGTCCGTCCACCAGGTGCTGACGACCGCGATCGGCGGCGGGCGGCGGTTGCCGCTGCGCGCGCGGGCGTATCAGGCTGCCAGCCTCCCGGCGGCGCGTTGACGCCGGGCGCGGTGCCGGTGGCTGTTGGCGTGGTGGCGTGGCGTTGATGCCCATCAGAACGCGCCTGCGGCGCGTTCTGTCGATCCCTACCCGCCCGCCGGCCGTTCCATTGGTGGCAGAGACGCTCGGCTCTGCCGAGCGTCTCCCCCAGCGCTTACAGGTGGGATCGGTGCGCCCACCCTGAGCGCCGAGCCCAGGAACCTGCCGCTGACGCCGCTAACTGGGCTCCGACACCCCGACCAGCACGCGTGAGCCCAAACGCACCCGGCAGCGGCCTCCCGAGGACCTCGCTGGCCAGACCAGGAGCGAGAGATCGTGGATGCCTGGGGCCGAACGGCGAGGGGGTGCTGTGCGGCAAGCACTGCCCCCCGAAGGCGGGCGGCCTCAGGCGCCGCGAGATCCGCGACCAAGCCGACGCAAACGCGGGCGCCGCAGCCGTCGTGAACGCACTTTCGGGGCTTTTCCCCATTCCATCGGGCTTTCCGACCGAGAGACCCCATACGCTCGCGCTTTCCCTGATCCCACGAGGAGGGTTTCGCAGGTGAACAAAGCAGAACTCGCGCAAGCAGTCGCAGCCAAGACTCAGCTCAAGCAGAGCGAGGCCGCCGCAGCGCTCGACGCCGTGCTGGAGAGCATCGAGAAGGAGCTGGCCGGCGGTGGCGAAGTCGCCATCACGGGGTTCGGGAAGTTCTCCGTGGCCCATCGCGGCGCCCGTCAGGGTGTCAACCCCGCGACCGGCCAGAGGATTCAGATCGCGGCCAGCAAGGCCCCGAAGTTCAGCGCCGGCGCCAAGTTCAAGGCCGCCGTCAAGGGCTAGAACGCCCGCAGGACCAGAGGACGCGATTCCCGGGGTGCACGTAATCGCCCCGGGGGTCTCGCCTCCTGGCGCTACTCTTGAAGCTGCGCAGCGACATCCGGTCGCTCGCGAGGCAGCTCGCTTGGGTCCCGCTCACTGATTGCGGTTCGGGTCGGCAGTCTCACCCGAACCAGTGCGGCACGACGCCGCCCTCAGGAGTCACCCCATGTCTCAAACCTCTTTCGCCGACCTCGGCGTGTCCAATGCCGTGTGCGGTTCGCTGGCGAAGCTCGGCTTCGCCGAGCCGTTTGCGATCCAGCGCAAGGTGATCGGCGACGTGCTCGCCGGTCGCGACGTGCTGGCCAAGTCGCCCACGGGCTCTGGCAAGACCCTCGCCTTCATGGTGCCGATCGTCGACCGCATCGAGGCGACCGACCGTCGCCCCGCGGCGCTGATCCTCGCCCCCACGCGTGAGCTCGCCACCCAGATCGTCGAGGCCAGCTACCCGATTGCGCATGCGCGCGCACTCAAGGTCCGCGCCGTCTACGGCGGCGTCGGCATCGAGAAGCAGGCCCGTGAGGCCCGCAGCGCCCACATCGTGGTCGCCACGCCCGGCCGCCTGGAGGATCTGATCCGCCGCGGCGACCTGTCGCTCAGCCACGTGAAGATCCTCGTCCTCGACGAGGCCGACCGCATGCTCGACATGGGCTTCCGCCCGCCGGTCGACCGGATCGTCGCGCTGTGCCCCGCCGATCGCCAGACCCTGTTCTTCTCGGCCACGCTCGACGGCGAGGCCGGCGAGATCGCCCGCGAGTACACGAGCGGCGCCGTCACCCACGAGCACGTTCCGGCCGTCGAGGCCACCGCGGACATCGAACACCGCTTCGTCCGCGTCGAGGGCGGCGGGCGCATCGACGAGCTGCTGCGCCAGCTGCGCAGCGACGAGCATGAGCTCGCGCTCGTGTTCGTGCGCACCAAGCGCGGCGCCGACCGGCTCGTCAAGCGCCTGGGCAACGAGGGCCATGAGGCGCTCGCGATGCACGGTGACAAGAGCCAGCGCCAGCGCGAGAAGGCGCTCGCACAGTTCGAGTCCGGCCGCGTCGACACGCTCGTGGCGACCGATGTCGCCGCGCGCGGCATCCACGTCGACGGCATCTCGCATGTGATCAACTTCGATCCGCCCGAGGACCGCGAGGGCTACGTGCACCGCATCGGCCGCACCGGCCGCGCGGGCAGCACGGGCGTGGGCATCACCTTCGTCGGCAGCGAGCACGCTCCCGACATGTCGAAGATCGTCCGCGAGCTCGAGCTCGAGCGCGAGTACGCAGCCTCAGGCCACGCACTCGCCTCCGCCGGTGGCGGCGGCGGTGGTGGCCGCAATGGCGGCGGTGGCAACGGCAACCGCCGGCAGAACCACGCCCCGCGCGGGCGCGGCACCGGCGAGTCCGGCGGTCGTCAGGGCGGCGGCGGTGCACGCAAGAGCGGCTCGGGCAAGCGTCCCAGCGGCTCCGCCGGCCCGAGCACGCGCACGAGCAGCGGCAGCGCCAAGACGGTCGCCTCCGCGCGACCGAGTCGCGGTCGCCGCGGGCGCTAGGTACGGCCCTGAAGGCCGCGTGGAGTCAGCCGCGTTCCTCGAGCCACGTACTGAGCGCGCCCGCGTCCAGCGGGCGCGCGATGTGGAAGCCCTGCCCGGTGTCGCAGCCGAGCGCGGCGACGCAGTCCAGGGCGCCGGCGGTCTCGAGGCCTTCGGCGACGACGACGCAGCCGAGGTTGTGGCCGAGTTCGATCGTCGAGCGCATGATCGCGAGGTCGCGGTCGTCGGCCTCGATCCGCGCGGCGAACGAGCGGTCGATCTTGATCTCGTCGATCGGCAGCTCGCGCAGCCGGCTGAGTGACGAGTAGCCGGTGCCGAAGTCGTCGAGTGACAGCGAGACGCCGAGCGCGTCCAGGCGCCGCAGCACGGCGGCGGCGCGCTTGGGGTCCGCCATGATCGTCCCCTCGGTGATCTCCAGCTCGAGGCGGTCGGGCGCGATGCCGGTCGTGCGCAGCACGCGCGCGACCTCGGCGGGGAACTCGGGGTCGAGCAGGCTGCGCTCGGAGACGTTGACGGCGACCGAGAGGTCGTGGCCGGCGCGCTGCCAGACGCTGAGCTGTTGCAGCGCCGTGCGCAGGACGAAGCTCGTGAGCGGCTTGATCAGCCCGGTCTGCTCGGCCAGCGGGACGAACTCAGCGGGCGGCAGCAGTCCCTGCGTCGGGTGCAGCCAGCGGACGAGGGCCTCGACGCCGATGACGGCACCGGTCTCCAGCCGCAGCTTCGGCTGGTAGTGCAGCACCAGCTCGTCGCGCGCCAGCGCCTGGCGCAGCTCGCCGAGGCGCTTGAGCCGCGTCGGGCTGTGGTGGTCGCGCTCGCCGTCGAACAGCTCGAGCTCGGTGCTGAGGTCCTTGGCCGCGTACATCGCCGAGTCCGCGCAGCGCAGCAGCGCTGTCGCGTCACGGCCGTCGTGCGGGTAGCGGGCGATGCCGATCGACGCCTCGACGTGTACGGGGACGCCGCTGAGCAGGAACTCGCGATCGAGCGAGGCGCTCAGGCGCCGCGCGATCTCCAGGCCCGCCTCCGCGCCGTTGCGGCCGCTGACGAGGACGGCGAACTCGTCGCCGCCGAGCCGCGTGAGGACGTCGTGCTCGCGGACTTCGCGACCGAAGCGCTTGGCGACCTGACAGAGCAGCTCGTCGCCGCTCTGGTGCCCGAGGACGTCGTTGACCTCTTTGAAGCGGTCCAGGTCGATCAGCAGCAGCGCGAAGCCGTCGGCGCTGCTGACGGTCGCCATCTGCTCCTCGAGGCTCATGTAGAGGTGGCGGCGGTTGGGCAGCCCCGTCAGCTCGTCGTGGAGCGAGCGGTGGAGGTGCTCGTCGGCCTGCAGGCGCAGCGCTGCCTCGAAGTGCTCACGCTCGCTGACGCGGCGCTCGGCCTCCTGCAGCAGCGCCTCCTGGGTGCGGCGCAGTTCGGTGACCTCGAGCATGACGCCGTTGACCGCCAGCGGCCGGCCGTCCGCGTCACGCTGGATCGCAGTCTTCTCCCAGATCCACAGGACGCGCCCATCGGGACGGATCATCCGGTATTCGAAGTCGAACGGCCGCTCGGCGGCGATGCACGCCTCGGCCTCGGCGACGATGCGTTCGCGGTCCTGCGGATGCAGCGCCGCGACCCAGGCGTCCTCGTCCTCGAGCCAGCGCTCGGGCGTGACGCCGAGCACGCGCTCGATCTGGGGGCTCACGTAGCGCAGCGTGAAGGCACCGGTGAAGTCCGCGATGTAGGTGATCGCGGGAAGGTCCTCCACCAGACCACGGAAGCGCACGTCGGGCAGCGTGGACGCCGGCTGGGCGGGCGCGTCGGCCATGGTCGTCTCTTCGTCGGCTTTCGCGCAGCGCTTGAGTTGTGCGGCGGCGTGCGCGCGCCGGATGGCCCGCCTGCCGCAGCTCTGCCGCCGCCCGGCGCGGACCCTAGGACGAACGTCCAGCGACGTCCGGCGCAGCATCAGGCGCGAAGCCCGTCGCACCTCGCCGGCGGACCTCCGCGACCGCCCGCTCGATGCCCCCGTGCTCGAGCGCCGCGAGTCGCGAGGTCCCGCTCCAGACCTCGCGGCCGCGCTCACGGACGATCACGTCCATCCGGCCGCCGAGATGCTCGATCGCTCCCGGGACGTTGCGCCGCTCCAGTGGCAGCGGCACCGGCAGCACGTGCGCGCTGCCCAGCGGCGAGGCGCCCTCCACGTCGACCGACCAGCGCCTGCTGCGGGCGCGCAGCGACCACGACTCGTCGGTGACGTGTGCCCGCGTGGGCGAGACGACGGGATCCCCGAGGCGCAGGAGACGGCCGCCCGGCAACAGCACGACGACGGCCGTGACCTCGGTGCGCAGCGGGCCGGAGTGGATCTGCCCGCCGGCGAATGCGACGCACACCCCGGGATCGGCGAAGCCCTGCGCCTGACCCCACCACCAGGCCTGCGGGAAGCCGCCGGCGCCCCAGTTCTTCTCGGCGTAGACCTGCCAGCCGTCGATCTCCCAGCGCTCATCGCCGACGACGGCGCTGCCGTGCGCGCGCCCGCCGAGCAGCCACGGGTGCCAGTACTGGTTGAGCGCCGGAACCGCCTGGAAGATGCTCGAGCCGCCGAGCGAGCGCCGCGGCCACGGGACGGGGTCGCTGACGCGGACGTCCAGGCGCGCGTCGGCGCCGAGGTCGACGCGCAGGCGCTCGGCGCTGCCGGCGAACGCGCTGCCCGCGCGGGCGCCGAGCGCGCGGGGGTCGGCGCGGCCCTCGGGATGGACGACCGTCCGCAGGAAGCCGCCGGGATGCGCGGCGAGCCCGAGCGTCGACCAGAAGCCGTCGCGGGCGCGGTTGACGCCGCACAGCGCGATCAGCACGCGGCCGCTCGCGTCGTCGGTCAGCCGCCAGAAGTAGCCCTCCATGCGCACGCCCGGATGGGCCGGCCGCAGGTCGCCCCACGGCAGGTCCGCGCCGGTCGCGCGGTAGGCGCCGAGCAGGCTCACCCGCCGCGCAGCGTCGCAGCCTCGAGGTCGTCGCGGTGGGCGGCGACCATCGCCTGCAGCGTGTCGGCCGCGTCGTGGGCGGGCACCCACTTCAGCTCGCTGCGGGCACGACTCGTGTCCATCAGGACGGGATGGCGCAGCGCCTCGATCCAGCTCGCCGTGTCGGGCAGGAACGGCAGCCGCGCGATGATCTCCGCTGTCGCGTCGACCGCGAGGTCGGGCACCGGGACGGAGTACCAGCCGATCTCGTGGGCCAGGTCGGCCACGGTGATCGAGCCCTCGGCGGCCAGGTTGTAGACGCCCGGCGTCCCCTTGCCGAGCACCGCGTCGCAGAGCGCGTCGGCGACGTCGTCGTGGTGCACCAGTTGGAGCGGCACGCCCGGGTCGGGCAGGACCGGCTTGAGCACCGGCACCTGGTCGAACAGCCCGCGGATCGCCGCGGGAAGCCGTCCGCGCAGGTCGAGGGTCGGCAGCAGGTCGATCAGGATCCGCGCCTGCGGGCCCGCGACGATGCACGGGCGGAACACGTAGGCGGCGGTCCTGGAGCCGGCGAGCGCCGTGTCGAGGACGCCTTCGACCTCGGCCTTCTGCTCGGAGTAGGGATGGCGGTCTCCGCCGCGCACCGGGATGTCCTCGGTCAGCAGCGAGTCGGGTCCGCCATGCTCGCCGTCGAACCCGTAGGCGGCGACCGACGAGGTGTAGACGATGCGCTTCGCGCCCGCTGCGGCCGCAGCCTCGAAGACGTTGCGCGAGCCCTCGACGTTCGCCTCGTGGCTCTTGTTCCCGGCGACGATCACGAACGCCAGGTGCACGACGACATCGGCGCCCTTCACGAGCGCGTCCACGGTCGCGCGGTCCAGCACGTCACCGCGCCGGTACTCGACCTTGTCCCACCCCTGGGCCTGCGGGTCGAACTCACGGCGGGCCATCGCGACGATCCGCCCGACCTGCCCCAGCTGATCCAGCGCGGTGATGAACGGGATGCCGATCTCACCGGTCGCGCCCGTCACGGCGACCGTCAGCTGCTTGGCCGGGCTCACATGCCCGACGCTACTCCTCAGGAGCCGGCGACGCGAGCGACTTCGGCGAGCGAGGTCGCCCCTGCGCGCACCTTCGCGAGGCCGTCGTCCTTCAGCGGGCGCATGCCCCCAGCGATCGCGGCGGCCAAGATCGCATCGGCGGCGCCTTCGCGCATGACGAGCGAGCGGATCTCCTCGTTGACGGTCATGACCTCGTAGATGCCGGTCCGCCCGCGGTAGCCGGTGTTGCCGCAGCGCGTGCAGCCGACGGCGGAGAACGCGGGGATGTCGTCGGTGATGTCGGCGTAGCCGGCGGCGCGCAGCGTCTCACCGTCGAGGAGCGTCTCCTCCTTGCAGTTCGTGCACAGCGTGCGCGCCAGGCGCTGGGCGATCACGCAGTCGATCGCCGATGCCACGAGGAACGGCTCGATGCCCATGTCGTCCAGGCGCACGAGCGCGGTCGGCGCGTCGCGGGTGTGCAGCGTGGAGAGCACGAGGTGACCGGTCAGCGCGGCCTCGACGGCGATCTGGGCGGTCTCGCGGTCGCGGATCTCGCCGACCATGATCACGTCGGGATCGGCGCGCATCATCGAGCGCAGGCCGCTGGCGAAGTGCATGCCGGCCTTCGGGTTCACCTGCAGCTGCTTGATGCCGTCGATGCGGTACTCGACCGGATCCTCGATCGTGAGGATCGAGCGGTCGCCCTGGTTGAGCTCGGTCAGCGCGCCGTAGAGCGTCGTGGTCTTGCCGGAGCCCGTCGGCCCGGTGACGAGGATCGCGCCGTACGGCTGGGCGATCGCGTGCCGCAGCCGGCCGATCTCACCGTCGCGCAGCCCGAGCCCGTCGAGCTCGATGACGCCGCCGCCGTGATCCAGGATGCGCATGACGACCGACTCGCCGGAGACCAGCGGCAGCGTCACGACGCGGACGTCGACCGGACGGCCCTGGACGGTCAGCGAGAGCCGGCCGTCCTGCGGCACGCGCCGTTCGGAGATGTCGAGGTTCGACATGATCTTGATCCGCGAGACGACGCCGCGGGTCATCGCCTTGGGCACCACGCTCGCGGTGGCGAGCACGCCGTCGACGCGGTAGTAGATCTGCAGCCCGTCGCCCTCGGGCGAGAAGTGGATGTCGCTGGCGCCCAGCTCGATCGCCTCGGCGATCAGCGCGTGGACGAGCTTGATGATCGGCGCCTCGTCGTCGGCGTCGCGCAGCTCGACGGTGATGTCCTCGTCCTCGAGCCCCGCCTCGGCCTCGGCGACGTCGTCCAGGCGCGAGAGCTTCGCGATCAGGACGCCCAGGTCCTCACGTGAGGCGACGACCGGGCGCACGTCCAGCCCGGTCTTCATCGTGATGTCGTCGAAGGCGACGATGTTGCCGGGGTCGGCGGTCGCGAGCAGCAGCGTGCGCTCGTCGAGGTAGCCGATCGGGACCGCCTCGTAGCGCCGCGCCGCGTCGGCGGCGATCAGGTGCGCCGCGTTCATGTCGACCGAGAAGACCCCGAGGTCGACGTAGTCCACGCCGAAGCGCTCGGCCAGGACGCGGGCGAGCTCGTCGCTCGTCAGCGTCTGGCGCGCGACGAGCATCTCACCCGTCGAGCGGCCCTCGGCGCGCGCCTGCTGGACGGCGGCCTCGACGTCATCGCGCGAGGCGAGGCCGAGGTCGACGACGATCTCGCCGATCAGGCGGGAGCGGCCGGTGGGGCGGCCGGAGGGAACGATGCCCTTGGGCAGGTCGGTGATCAGCGAGCTGGTCATGGTGCTCCGTGGATGCAGGGGCGAGGGTTCTGGGACCGTTCATCGGCAGAACTGCGCCGTCCCTCGACCCCTGTCCCGCGCCAGGTGCACCCGCACTTGCAGACTGACTTGCCGGTCGGTTAGGTTCGTTCGGGTCCCGCCCGGCGCTGTTGCCGGGCTCATGAACGCTCTGGGAGGAGACGCTTCACATGTCCCGCATCACACGACGACCGCTCCGCGCGGTCACCATTCTCTGTGCGCTGTTCGCGCTGGCCGTCCCGGCCTCCGCGCTGGCCGACAACTACGTCGCCCTTGGTGACAGCTATTCGTCAGGAGTCGGGACGAACAGCTACACCCTCAGCTCGTCCTGCCTGCGCGGCGTGTACGCATACCCGTACCTCGTCGCCCAGCAGCGCCCGAACACCTCGCTGAACTTCGTCGCCTGCTCCGGCGCGACGACGACGAGCCTCATGTCGAGCCAGATCTCGGCGGTCAACTCGAGCACGAACAACGTCTCGGTGACGATCGGCGGCAACGACATCGGCTTCGCCAGTCTGCTCGTGCAGTGCACCCTGCTCAGCTGCAACACCGCGCTGAACAACACACGCAACGCGCTGCCGGGCTCGCTCGACTCGAAGCTCGACACCGTGTACTCGGCGATCAAGAACCAGGCCGCGCCCGGCGCCAAGGTCGTCGTTCTCGGCTACCCGCGGCTCTTCTCGACGTCGAGCTGCTGGGGCACGAGCGGCATCAGCGCGAGTGAGCGCTCGGACGCGAACCTGCTCGCGGACAAGGTCGACCAGACGATCGCGGCACGTGCCGCGGCGTACGGGTTCACCTACAAGAGCGCGGTCAGCTCGTGGACCGGGCACGCGGTCTGCTCCAGCAGCGCGTGGCTCAACGGGTTGAACATCTTCAACACGACGGAGAGCTTCCACCCCACCCGCTCCGGAAACGCCAGCGGCTACGTGCCGCTCGTGCGCTCGGTCATCGGTTAGGCGCAACGCGCAAGCGGGGCGGCCAGCTGGCCGCCCCGCCGCGCGATGAGAACCATCAGACCGGGGCGGCCCGCGTGGGCCGCCCCGTCTGCGCGATGAGAACCATCAGACCGCCTTCGGCGGTCTGTCCTGCCGGGGGGCCGTACCTACAGCTTGCGGTTGATCGTCAGCTTGCCGAGCTCGACTCCGGTCAGGTCCGGAGCACCGAAGACCGCGTCCAGCGACAGCGCGCCGGCGGCCTCCTTGCTGAGCGTTCCGGTGACCGGGCCGATGCGCAGGTAGCCACCGCTGATCGAGATCCGCGCTCCCGCGAAGTTCAGGTCGAGGAGCTTCACGGGGTCCGTCCCGAACGGGAACGTCCCATTCAGCAGCACCTGGCCGCTGACGTTGGGCCGCCAACCGGTGTTGACGTTGAAGTTGCGCAGCGTCACGACCTTGTCGCCCGCGGTCAGGTTGATGCCGCCCGAGTGGCGCACCTGACGATTGATGAGCGCGCTGAAGAACGAGTTCGTGATCGGGAAGCGGAACGAGTCGGCGGGCTTGTTGCCAGGCGCCGGCGACGGGGTCACGCCGAGGCCGACGAGCGCGTTCACGGTCTCGGGCTTGGGAGCGAGCTCGGTGTAGCCGAAGCCGGCGGAGCCATAGCCGGTCGCCATCGCGGCGGCGGGCGCGATCGCGGCGATCGCAAGCAGTGCGGCGAAGACCGTCAGCAAGCGACGGGGCAGGCGAAGTGCATGAGTCACGGAGTTCCTCCTGGAGGTTGGTTGGCGTTGCCGCGCACTACGCGGGCAGCGGCGGCCGCGGTTGCCGGGAGCGCCGCCGGCTCCGTGACCTGGCGCGCCGGCGCTCAGGCAGCCGGCAAGCCGGGAAGCCGCACGCGCACGCGCAGCCCGCCGAGCGGGGCGTCCTCGAGCGTCAGCGCGCCGCCGTGGCGCGCCGCCTGCGCCGCCGCGATCGACAGTCCCAGGCCGGTGCCCGGCCCGTGGACGTCGGCTCCGCGCGCGAAGCGCTCCAGCACTCGCGCACGGTCCGCGGACGGGATCCCGAGGCCGTCGTCGTCCACGAGCAGCTCGGCCCCGCCGCCCTCCAGCGGAGCGGCGGTGACGACGACGGTGCCCCCGCTGCGGCCGTGCAGCGCCGCGTTCCCGATGAGATTGTCGAGCAGCATCCGCAGGCTTTCGGCCTCGGCGCGGACGATCGGCCCGTGCGCGGGCGCCTCCAGGCTGATCTGCAGTCCGGGATCGCGCGAGCGCACGCCGAGCACCACCTGGTCGGCGAGCTCGCCGAGGTCGACGTCCTCGAGCTTTGCGGGCGGTCCGGCCTCCCCGCGCGCGAGCGCCTGAAGCTGCTCGACGAGCGCCGCGAGGCGATCGGCGTCGCGGCGCGCCGCCCCGATCGATCCGGTCGAGAGGTTCGCCTCCAGGCTCGTGAGCGGCGTGCGCAGCTCGTGTCCGGCGTCGGCGGCGAAGCGTCGCGCGCTGGCCAGCGCCGCCTCGCGGCCCTCCGCCGAGCCCTGCAGGCGCTCGAGCATCGCGTTGAGGTCACCGGCGAGCGCCTCGACCTCCTCGGGGCCGTCACCGACGTCGACCCGTCGCGACAGGTCGGCCGTCTCGGCGACGTCGCCGGCGGTTCTGCGCAGGCGCTGCAGCGGCGCCAGCGCGAGCTGCGCGAGCGCGCGGGTCACGAACGCGGTGGCGAGCAGCGCGCCGATCAGCGCCGCGAGCACGACGAGCCGCAGCCGGCGCTCGCGATCCTCCAGCGGGCCCAGGCGCGCGGCGACCTGCAGGCGCGCGCCGTCGGGCAGCGCGCGCACGATCGTCCGCCAGGGCTCACCGTCGGCATGCACCGTCACGGGATCCGTGCCGGCGTCGGGGAGTGGGAAGTCGGCGGGCACGTCGGCGCCGCCGGCGCTGACGACGCCGTTGGCGAACACCAGCCGCGTGAAGCGCTCGTCGCCCGGTCCGAGCGGGCCGCGCCCGTCACCGTCGGCGACGGGCGGCCGGCCGAACGGATCGGCGCGGCCACCGGGCGGCGGGCCAAGGCGACCGGCCGGACCGGACGCGCGCTGGGAGAGCCGGCGCAGGTCGCGATCCAGCGCGCCGCGATCGGCACGGGCGCTGACCAGGACGACGGCGACGCTCGCCACCAGCAGCGCGCCGCCCACGGCCGCCACGGCCGCCAGCGTCACGCGGCCGGTCAGCGACTGCGGTCCCCTCATTCCGGCTCCTCGGCCACCCGCAGGACGAAGCCGACACCGCGGACGGTCTGGATCATGCGCGGCTCGCCGTCGGACTCGAGCTTGCGGCGCAGGTAGCTGACGAAGACGTCGACGACGTTGCCGTCGGCCGCCCAGTCGTAGCCCCACACGAGCTCGAGCAGCCGGTCGCGGCTGAGCACGATGCCCGGGTTGCGCACGAACACGTCGAGCAGCTCGAACTCGCGCCGCGTCAGCTCGACCGCGCGGCCGCCCCGCGTGACGATGCGCGCCGCCGGGTCGACGAGCAGGTCGCCGACGAGGATCGCGTCCGCGGGCTCGCCCTGCTGGGTCGCGTCGTCACCGGCCCGGCGCAGCAGTGCGCGCAGCCGGGCGATCAGCTCTTCGACGGCGAACGGCTTGACGAGGTAGTCGTCGGCGCCCGCCTGCAGCCCGGCGATCCGGTCCTCCACCTCGTCCCGTGCGGACAGGATCAGGATCGGCGTGCGGATCCCGTCGGCCCGCAGGCGGGCACAGACCGTACGGCCATTGAGGTCGGGCATCGTCACGTCGAGCACGACGGCGGCGGGCACGCGCCGCGCCACCGACTCGAGCGCCGCGCGGCCGCCCGCCGCCGTGTCGACGGCGAAGCCCTCGAGGCGCAGCGCGCGTTCGAGGGCTTCGCGGATCGCGTCGTCGTCGTCGACGACCAGGACGAGTGCTGATGGGTCGCTCACGCCGGCCACATCATCACTCGTCCGGAGGTCGGGTCAGGCGGGCGGGCCGTAGCCGCCCGCGTCGGGACCGGCGAACCCTGCACCCGGACCGCCGGGACCGCCGCCGGGCCCACCCGAACCGCCGCCGTGTCCGCCCGGACCGCCGCCGTGTCCGCCGCGACCGTGATGGTCACCGCCGGGCATGCCGCCGCCGGTCGGCATCCCGCCGGCCGTCGGCTTGCCACCGGGCCGGTTCGGGCGCGCCGGGAGCGTGCTCTTCAGCGCGCTCTCGACCTTTGCCTCGTCGATGCCGAGCTCCTTGGCGAGATCGGCCGCGTAGGTCGAGACGCCGTTCCTGGGCTTCTCGCCGCGCTTGTGACGTCCGGGCCCGCCGGCGGGAAGGTTCGAGCGGTCGCACGTCAGCGGCTTGTCCTTGCACGCGAGCAACGCATCCGCCTGCGCCTGGGTCAGCCGGTTGGCCTTGACGTCGGCGTCGAGGCGGTCCTTGAAGAGCTTGTCCTGCGCGGCGGTGAGCTTCTCGACGCTGACCCCGAGCGCGTCGGCGAGCTTCTTGTCCTGTGCAGCGCGCCGGGCCTGCTGCTCGTCATAGACCTGCTTGAGGGTCTTGGGTGGCCCGGACTGGGTGGTCTGTGCCGACTTCGACGACTTCTTCTTCGCCGTCGTGGCAGTCGAGTCGGCGCCGAAACCGACCGTCGCGAGAACCGCGCCGGTCGCCAGCGCCGAGAGCATTGCGGCAACGAGTGCGCGCTTCATCGGGTTCCTCCTGTGAGGGAATGGTTGATCATCACGCTGCAGAGCATCGGGACGATCTCTGAGAGCACTCTGAGAGCACCGCGAACGTCCCGGAGTACGCCCTCCAGCGCGCAGTGCGGGACGTTCGAGCGTTCAGACCTTGACGAGCAGCTTCCCGACGTTGGCGCCGTCGAACAGCATGTTCAGTGCGTTGGGGAGCTGCTCGAACCCTTCCACGACCGTCTCTTCCGCCTTCAGCTTCCCCTCGGCGAGCCACTGGCCGATCGCGGCCTGGCCCTCGGGGAAGCGCGCCCAGTAGTCGAGGATGATGAAGCCCTGCAGGCGCACGCGCATGGTCAGCAGGCGCTTGAACGCGCGCGGCCCGGGCGGTGACTCCTCCGCGTTGTAGTCGGAGATCAGCCCGCAGAGCGCGACGCGCGCGTCCTTGTTGAGCCGGGCAAAGACGGCGTCCATGATCTCACCGCCGACGTTCTCGAAGTCCACGTCGATCCCGTCCGGCGTCGCGGCCTTGATCTGCTCACGCCAGTCGTCCGCCTTGTAGTCGACGGCGACGTCGAAGCCGAGCCCGTCGGTCAGCAGCCGGCACTTGTCCGGGCCGCCGGCGATCCCGACGACGCGCGCGCCACGGAGCTTGGCCAGCTGTCCGGCGATCGAGCCGACCGCGCCTGCCGCCGCCGAGACGACGACGGTCTCTCCCGGCTGCGGGTCGGCGATCTCGAGCATCCCGAAGTAGGCCGTCATCCCGGTCGTGCCCATCACGCCGAGCGTCGATTCGGGCGCAGCGGGGAAGTCCGCCGGGATCGGCGTCAGCGGCAGCTGGTCGCTGGTGACGAAGTAGTTCTGCCAGCCGGTCAGGCCGGTCGCGAACGAGCCGACGGGGTACGCCGCGTTGTTCGACGCGACCACCTCGCCGACGCCGACGCCGCGCATCACCTCGCCGATCGCGACCGGCGGCAGGTAGGTCGGCTTCTCGCCGATCCACATGCGGTTGGTCGGATCGACCGAGATGTGCGTCGTGCGCACGAGCGCCTCGCCCTCGCCGATCTCGGGAACCGGCTGGACGTCGAGCTCGAAGGTCGCGTCGTCGATGCGCCCGGTGGGGCGCTCGCGCAGCAGGAAGCGCTGATTCTGGTCGGCCATCCGCTCACCCTATGGGCTGCGCGGCGGCTACGGGGACAGGCGCTCGGTGCGCCAGCCGCTCGCGGCGCCGGGGTCGCGCGCGTAGACGAAGCGGTCGTGCAGGCGGAACTCGCCCGCCTGCCAGAACTCGATCGCGTCCGGCTCGAGCACGTAGCCGCCCCAGTACGGCGGGCGCGGCACCATTTCGCCCGGGTGCTGCTCGCCGGCTGCGCGCACGCGCTCCAGCAACTCGTCACGGCCGCTGATCCTCGTGCCCTGCCGCGAGGCCCAGGCGCCGAGCTGCGACTCGCGCGGGCGCCCGGCGAAGTAGGCGTCGGAGTCGGCGTCGCCGGCCTCCCGCACCGGCCCGTGGACGAGGACCTGGCGGCCGAGCTCGCGCCAGAGGAACAGCAGCTGCGCGCGCGGGTTCTCGGCGAGCTGGCGGCCCTTCAGGCTCTCGCGGTTCGTGTACCAGCGCAGGCCGTCGGCGGCGAGCCCGCGCAGCAGCACCGTCCGGGCGCTCGGACGGCCGTCGGCTCCTGCCGTGGCGAGCGTCATCGCGTTCGGATCGGTCATCCCCGTCGCCGCGGCCTCGTCGAGCCAGGTCTGCAGCAGCGCGAGCGGCTCGGCGGGGAGATCCATCAGGCCATCGTCATCTGCAGCTCGGCACCGGGGTCGATCGCCCAGCGCCCCGCGATCGCTGCCAACTCCGGATTCAGCGGCCAGCGGTCGGGCAGCTCGTCACCCTCGAAGTCGGGCACGCCGCCCTTCAGCACCATGCAGCCGGTGTTGTCGCCGATCCTCCGGATCTCGGCGAGCTCCTCGGCCGACAGCACCACGCCCGTGGGCGTCGCCGCAAGCTCGGCGCGCTTCTCCTCGATCGGCCGCGCGCCCTCGCCGAGCTCCTGGATCAGCGTCGGCGCGACGCTCGCGACCGCCGGCTGCGCGAGGTTCCACGCGCACGCGAGCTGCAGCGTCGTGAGCCCGTGCCGTGCGGCGATCGGCCGCAGCAGCTCGAGCTTCGCCGCGCCGAGCTCCACCCAGCCGGCCGGGCGGAAGCTGCGGTGGTCGTAGGTGGCGAACTCGTGGCCGGGCTTGACGTCGTCGTGGAAGACGCCGCCGTAGTCCACGACGCGGGTGATCAGCCGCACGCCGTGACGCTCGGCGGCGGGCAGCGCCAGCTCGACCGGCCAGGGCTCGAACGGGTTGAGGATCACCATGCCCCAGTCGATCACCTCGGCGAAGCGCTCGATGCAGCCGATCACGTCGAGGACGTAGCCGTTCGCCGGCCCGGGCGCGACGCCCACCCCGCCGGCGAGCCCGTCGTCGCGGACGGCGCGCATGCCCTCCCAGACGGCCTCGCTCGTGAAGCCGGTGCGGTCGGGGTTGTGCAGCAGCAGCACGTCGAAGTGGTCGACGCCGCAGCGCTCGAGGCTGCGCTCGGTCGCCATCCGGATGTAGTCGCCGTAGGCCTGCGGCCCACGCAGCGCCGGGTCGGTGAACCGCGGGAAGCCCTTCGCGCCCTGCCGCTCACCGGCGTAGAAGTCGTGCCCGATCGCGCCCACGAGGCAGTAGTCCTCGCGCGCGAGGCCCTCGATCGCGCGGCCGACGGCCAGATCCGCGGCGCCCTGCCCGTAGACGTCGGCGGTGATCACCGTGTCGATGCCGCCGCCGGGACGCAGCAGCGTCGCCAGGCGATCGTCATCGAGCGGCTCGCCGAAGTGCATGAAGCGCCCCCCCGACCATGCTCCAAGGGCGACGTGGGACGGATCGCGCATGCCCGCAGGGTAGCTTTCGCGCATGCGCCGAGGAATGTGGCTGACCGTCGCCGCCGTGCTGCTCTCCGGTGCGCTCGGCGCACCGGCGGTTGCCACGGCCGACCAGCTCGACGTGAACATCGACATCGGCCGCAAGGGCGACCGCTACATCGTCAAGGGCCCCGTCGACCTGCACGCGGGCGAGGTCGCGCGCAGCGTCATCGTCCTGCGCGGACCCGTGACGGTGCGCGAGGGGGCCACGATCACCGACGACCTCGTCGTCGTCGACGGCGCGGTCCTGATCGCCGGCACCGTTCGCGGGCGCGTCGTGACGCTCGGCGGCCGCGCGACGCTCACGCGCTCGGCCGCCGTCGGCGACGGCATCCGCTACGGCTCCGACGAGCCGCGCATCGCAGCCGGCGCGCGGGTCAGCGGAGGCGTCAGCGAGGTCGACCTGAGCTTCAGCGACGCAGCGCCCTTCGTCCCCGCGCTCGCGTGGTGGATCGCGATGAGCGTGTCGACGCTGGTGCTCGGACTGCTGCTGCTGTGGCTCGCGCCGCGCGCGGCGGAGGCGACGTTCACGCGCATGCGTGACGGTGGCTGGGGACCGGCGATCGGGATCGGCTTCGTGCTCGTCATCGGACTGCCGCTGCTGGCGGTCGGCGCGCTCGTCACGCTCGTCGGCATCCCCTTCGGCATCGGGCTGCTGCTCGCGCTCACCCCGCTGGCCGGGCTCGGCTACGTGACCGGTGCGTGGGTGCTCGGGCGTGCGCTCGTCGGACCGCCCCACGGCCGCTTCCTCGCATACCTCGCCGGCTGGGGGATCCTGCGCGCGATCGGGCTCATCCCGGTCGCGGGCGCGCTCGGGTTCGTCGTGGCCGCGATGTTCGGGATCGGCGCCCTCAGCTGGGCGCTGTGGCAGGCGCGGCGGGCACCGGGCGGTCCGGAGTACCCGCTCGCGCCGTCGATCTGACCCCAGTCCGGCCATGGGAGCGCCGCTGCCGCGCTCAAGCTGCGTCGCCGCGGCTCCGATGCCCGCCGCATGAGCGTTCCCGCTCGGACGACCCCACTGACGGCGCCGGCCGGCGCGCGGACGCACGGATCCTCCGCGGCCTCGCGCCGCTGGCGTGAGCGCCCCAGCAGCCGCGCGCTGCTCGCCGAGCGCGTCGCCGAGCTCACCGAGCGCCCGGGTGTCGTCGCACTGCAGCGCCGGCTGATGCCGCAGGGCCGCGGGCTGATCGACCTGCTGGTCGCAGGGCCCGCGGGCGTGACGGTCGTGGACAGCCTGCTGCTGAGCCGCTCGCCGCGCCTGGCGCGCTCGGGCGGCGGCTTCGCGGAGCCCCGTGGGGAACGCCTGCTGGCCGGCGGCCACGATCACACCGGCGCCGTGCGCGCGGTCGAGCGCGAGGTGCTCGCCGTCAGCCGGGCGCTGTCCGGGCATGGGCACGCGCATGCGCTTCCCGCGGTCCGCGGAGCGCTCTGCGTTCCAGAAGGGCTCGCGCTGATCGCGTTCGCCGAGCTGCGCCTGCACGACGTGCTGATCGACGGTCCGCAGACCGTCTCCTTCTTCGCCTCGCGGCCGGGCCCGCTCGACGACCGGCAGGTCGAGCGCCTCGCCGAGCGCCTCGCCCGCGCCTTCCCTGCGGCCTGAACCTGTAACCCCAGCGGCGATTGCGGCCTATCTTCTGCCGGTGCCCGGCGTCGGAGACATCCTTGGCGGCTGCCGCCTCGACCGGCTCGAGGCGCGCGGCGGCATGGGCGTCGTCTACGACTCGACGCAGCTCACGCTCGGGCGGCGCGTCGCGGTCAAGGTGATCTCGGCGCAGCTCGCCCACGACGACGACTTCCGCGCGCGCTTCATGCGCGAGGCGCGCGTCGCCGCATCGGTCCATCACCCGAACATCGTCGACGTCTACGACGCGGGCGAGCAGGACGACGTGCTGTACCTCGTGATGCGCTACGTCGACGGCACCGACCTGCGCACGCTGCTGCGCGGAGGCGTCCGGCTGGATCCTGCGCGCGCAGTCGCGATCACCAGCCAGGTGGCCGACGCGCTCGACGCCGCCCACGGCGCCGGCCTGATCCACCGCGACGTCACGCCGTCGAACATCCTGCTCAGCGGGAAGGGCTCCGGGGAGCAGGCGGCGCTGACGGACTTCGGGCTCGTCAAACACGTCGACACCGCGGGCGCGACGCAGAGCGGCGCCTGGCTCGGGACCCTCGCGTTCGTCGCGCCGGAGGCGCTGCGCGACGACGGCGTCGATGGGCGCGCCGACGTCTACGCGCTCGGCTGCGTGCTCCACCGGATGCTGACCGGGCGCGTCCCGTTCGACGGCGAGAGCGACGCCGCGACGATCACCGCCCACCTCCACGCCGACCCGCCGCGGGCGTCGTCCGCCGAGGGCGTCCCCGCGGCGTTCGATGCCGTGATCACGCGCGCGCTCGCGAAGGATCCCGCCGACCGCTACGCGACCGCCGGCGCGCTGGCGCGCGACGCGCGGGCGGCCCTCACCGGCGCTCTGCCGGCCCCGGCGCCGCCCGCCGTCCTGCCGGGCGTCGGCGCGCCCGCTGCCGGCGACGAGGCGGCGACCAGGATCGCCGCCGACCGCACCCGCAAGCTCCCGCCGCGGCCACCGGCCGAGCCGCCCGCACCGGCCCCGGCAGCGCCCCGGCCGCGCCGGAGTGCAGGTGTCACCGCCGCGCTGGCCGCGCTGGCGCTGCTCGTCGGCGTCGGCATCGGCATCGCCGCCGACCAGGCGCTGCGCGAGGACCCCGCCCCGCGGAGCGCCCAGCGCGGACCCGTCCCGCGCACACCCGCGCCGGTGGCGCTCGAGCCCTACGCGACGCCGGCCTACCGGGCGCAGGTGCCGAGCGCCTGGACGCTGCTCGCCGACGACGTCGACCGCGGCGCCTTCAACGAGAGTCGCTGGCGCGCGCCGGCGCCCTACCGCGCGCTGCTCGTGATCACCTACCGCACGGGCTCCGGGGCCAAGCCCGACGGCGTCGCCGAGCGTGCCCGCGTGAACATGGCCGCGCGGCGCACGTACAGCGAGCTGGCCTACGGCCCGATCGACCTCAACGGCGGCGAGGCCTGGCGCTGGGCCTATGGCGTGGACGGCCAGGCGCGGCTGAGCTGGTACCTCAACGAGTGCGACACGAGCATCGCCGTGTACGGCGCCACGAAGCCGAGTGAGCTGCTGCGCTGGTCGCCGACGCTGCGCGCCGTCACGGCGTCGATCGATCCCATCTGCAGCTGACGGGATACGGTGCCACGCATGCGCGTGCGCCCACTGCTTGCCGGCGAGGTCAACCTGTCGTCCTCGTTCCCCTCCTGCCCGCCCGGCCGCCTCGGCCCGCTGCGGGCGATGACCCACCAGCTGCGCCGGCGCGACATGGACTGGGCGCCGGTGCCGATCTTCCTGCTCGAGCATCCGCGGCACGGGTTCCTGCTCGTCGACACCGGGTACGCGGCTGACTCGCAGGCCGACCCCAAGCGCACGCTCGGCGCCACCGCCGCTCTCTTCCCGCACCGCTCCTACGACGTCAACGCGCTGCTCGAGCAGGCCGGCGTCAGCGCCGCGGACATCTCGACCGTCGTCATGACGCACCTGCATTCCGACCACGCGAGTGGCGCGGAGCGCTTCTGCGATCACGCGACCTTCGTCGCCGACCGCCGCGAGTGGGAGATCGGCGACAAGGGCGGGCTGGGAATCCGCAAGGGCGGCTACGTCCCGGGCCTGATCCGCACGATCCGGCGGCGCGAGGTGCTCGACTTCGACGGACCGCGAGCAACGCCGCTGGGCCCGTTCAACGCGACGATCGACCTGTTCGGCGACGGCAGCGTCGTGCTCTGCTCGACGCCGGGGCACGCGCCCGGCCACCAGTCGGTCCTCGTGCGCCTGGGCAGCGGCGGCGAGGTCCTGCTGACCGGCGACGCGGCGGACCTGCGCAGCATGGTCGACCAGCCCGGCCCGACCGCGGTGATGTGGAGCAGGAGCGACTTCATCGCATCGCTCGAAGCGCTGGGCCGGTACTCCAGACTCCATCCGGACACGGTGGTGATCGCCGGCCACGACCACGTCACCTGGCCGTCGATCGCGCCGCTCTACGAGTAGATCCCGTGCAGTACCTCGCCGTGCAGCGCTCGCGCCTGCTCGCGATCGCGAGCCTGATCGGGATCCTCACCGGCGGCATCCTCGCGCTGAGCGGGAACGGCGGCGCAGCCGACGTCGCGTGGGCCGCCACGATCGTCGTGATGCTCGTCCCGCTGACCTGGGACGTGGCACGGGCGCTGCTGCGGGGTGACGTCGGGGTCGACGTCATCGCCCTGCTGGCGATGGCGAGCGCACTGGCGGCCGGCGAGCAGCTGGCGGGCGCGATCGTCGCGCTGATGCTCTCGGGCGGCAATGCGCTCGAGGACTACGCGGCGGGCCGCGCGCGGCGCGACCTGACGGCGCTGCTGGAGCGCGCGCCACGCGTCGCACGCCGGCGCAGCGGCGACAGCTGGGAGGAGGTCCCCGTCGACGCGCTCGTGCCCGGCGACCTCGTGCTCGTGCGCACCGGCGAGGTGGTCGCCGTCGACGGCACCCTGCACTCCGGCGCCGCGGTCGTCGACGAGTCGGCGATGACCGGCGAGTCGCTGCCCGTGACGCTCGCTCCCGGCGCCACGGTCCGCAGCGGCATCGCCAATGCCGGCGAGCCGTTCGAGGTGCTCGCGACGCGCCGCGCGGCCGAGAGCTCCTACGCCGCGCTGATCCGCCTCGTCGAGGCCGCGGAGTCCGAGCGCGCTCCGTTCGTGCGCCTCGCAGACCGCTACGCGGTCTGGTTCCTCGGCGTGACCGTCGTCCTGGCCGTGGTCGCCTGGGCGGCGAGCGGCGACCCGGTCCGCGCGGTCGCGGTGCTCGTCATCGCGACGCCCTGCCCGCTGATCCTGGCGGCGCCGATCGCGCTCGTCGCCGGGCTCTCGCGCGCGGCCCGCGCCGGCGTGATCATCAAGGGCGGCGCCGCGATCGAAGGGCTCGGCGAGGCCCGCAGCGTGCTGCTGGACAAGACCGGCACGCTGACGGCAGGGGCGCCGCGCGTGCAGCAGATCGTCGCGCTCGGCGAGTACGGCGAGGACGAGGTGCTGCGGCTCGCAGCCTCGCTCGATCAGCTCTCACCGCATGTGCTCGCGACCGCGCTCGTGCGCGACGCCACCGCGCGCGGACTGCACCTGGAGGCGCCGGAGCACGTCCGCGAGGAGCCCGGCGGCGGGATCGAGGGCGACGTCGGCGGCCTGCGGCTGTGCGTCGGCAGCCCGGGGTTCCTGAAGTCGCGCGGGTATGAGGCCGACGCACCCGAGCCGCGACTCGACACGCTGCAGGACACGGCGGGCCTGGCGCGCGTGATGGTCGGCGGCGGCGAGCGCCTGCTCGGCGTGATCGTGATGGCCGACCATCTGCGCGACGACGCGGCCTCGATGGTCGCCGAGATCCGCAGCGCCGGGATCGTCCAGGTCGCGATGGTCACCGGCGACCGCGAGGACATCGCGCGCAGCATCGCCGAGCGGATCGGCATCGATCAGGTCTACGCCGAGTGCACGCCGGAGCGCAAGCTCGAGGTCGTGCGCACGATCCGCGACACCCCCGGCATGGGCCCCGTCGTGATGGTCGGCGACGGCGTCAACGACGCTCCGGCGCTCGCGCTCGCCGACGTCGGGATCGCGATGGGCGCGGCGGGGTCGACGATCTCCGCGGAGACCGCGGACTGCGTGATCACCGTCGACCGCGTCGACCGCGTGGCGACGGCCGTGCGGCTCGGGCGCCGCACGCTGCAGATCGCCCGGCAGAGCGTGCTCTGGGGGATCGGCCTGAGCACGGCCGGGATGATCGTCGCCGCGCTCGGCTACCTGCCGCCGGTCGCGGGCGCGCTGCTGCAGGAGGTCATCGACGTCGCCGTGATCCTCAACGCGCTGAGGGTGCTGCGCGTGAGCTGAGGCCGGTTCCCTAGTTCAGCGTGGGGTCTGCGGGCATCGTCGCGATCAGCGCGTACGTGCCGCCCTTGCGCCGCAGCACGCTGGCCCAGAGGCCGTCCGGATTCTGCGTGAAGAGGTCCTCGCGGAGCGGCTCCTCGATGATCCAGGACTCCTCCGCCATCTCCGCCTCGAGCTGCCCGGCGCCCCAGCCGGCGTGGCCCGCGAAGACGCGCGAGCGCAGCACCGCATCCGACAGGTCCTCCCCGTCGGCCGCCTCGGCGGGGACGAAGCCGACGTCCGCGTCGATCAGCAGCGCGGCGCGCGCGGGCTCGGTGAACTGCGCGAGCACCGTCACGGCATTGGCCGAGACCGGGCCGCCGACGTGCACGACGACGTCGTCGCCGCCGGCCAGGTAGGCGAGCGTGGGAACGGCCTCGCCGACGGTCACATCCGCCTCGCGGTTGAGGACGACGCCCATCGCGCCCTCCTCGGTGTGCTCGGCAAGCAGCACGACCGTCTGGCGGAACTGCGGGTCGATGACCGCGGGTGAGGCGATCAGCAGCTTGCCCCTGAGCGACTCCATGCCCCTATGGTGACGCATCGCGTGCGCACACTCGTCATCTCGGACCTGCATCTCGGTTCCGCCCTCAAACGCGACGTGCTGCAGCGGCCCCCGGCGCTCGCTGCACTGACGGCCGTCGTCGCCGGCGTCGACCGCCTGATCCTGCTCGGCGACACGCTCGAGCTGCTCGAGGGGCGTCCACAGGAGGCCGCCGCGGCGGGCGAGCCGATCCTGCGCGCGCTCGCCGCCGCGCTGCCGGCCGGGGCCGAGGTCGTCGTGGTCCCCGGCAATCACGACCACGCGCTGATCCGCTCGTGGCTGGCGACGCGGATCGCCGGCGACCGTCCGCTGCGCCCGGCGACCCAGGTGCCCAAGAGCGCCAGCGAGCTGCTGTCCGAGCTGTGCTCGTGGCTGCGTCCGGCGCGCGTCCAGGTGCGCTATCCGGGCGTCTGGCTGGCGCCGGACGTCTACGCGATGCACGGCCACTACCTCGACCGGCTGCTGCCTGCGGCCCTGCGCGGACGACTGCGCGCACTCGAAGGGGCGCCGCGCTCGGCGGTCGACGACTTCGAGCGCGCGCCCGGCTCGGACGCCGGCGGCGTCGGCGGCGCGCTCGCCGCGATCCTCCCCGACGGGATGGGCGAGAGCGTCGACAACGCGGTAGGCCAGGCGCGCCGCACGCTGCTCGCCGGGCTGCCCGCGCTCGCGACGATCCCCGGCATGCGCGAGGCGGCGTCGCTCGCCGCGCTCGTGATGGAGCAGGGCATCCACCGCCGCGCGGCGATCCCGGCGATCGACGAGGTGGCCCGCCGTCTGCGCCTGCGCGCGAAGTGGATCGTCTTCGGGCACATCCACCGCCGCGGCCCGCTGCCCGGCGACCCGGACACGCTCTGGCGCCCGCGGGGTGCCGGCGGCCCGCACCTGCTCAACAGCGGCTGCTGGGTCTTCGACAGCGCGCTCGCCGGCGCTGCGGCGCGCCCGAGCTCCGAGCGGCCCTACCGCCCGGGCGGTGCCGTGCTGCTCGAACCGGGCCGCAATCCGCGCGCGATCGACCTGCTGGCGGACGTGCCGGACCGCGTGCTGCGCGGGCGCGTCTGATCCGATCGGCGCCCCGCGTCGTTGAACTCCTGCCTGCACCCGACCAAGGAGTCCCCCGTGCCCAGCATCGGCCCCATGGAAATCATCGTCATCCTGATCATCGCGCTCGTCGTCCTGGGCCCCAAGAAGCTCCCCGACGCGGGCCGCGCGCTCGGCGACGGGATCAAGAACTTCCGTGGCTCGCTCACCGGCGCGGCCGATGACCACGCGGCCCCGGTGGTCGCAACCCTGCCCGAGCCCGCACCGGTCGTCGTCGAGGAGCCCGTCCGGGCAGCCTGAGCGGACGGAGTACAACCACCCATACGGATGCCTCCGCGGAGCGACACGCTCGTCCGGCTCGCCGATGAGGACCTGATGGCCCTCATCGCCGACGCGGACGCGGACGCCTACGAGGTCGTCTACGACCGTCACGCCGATGCCGCGTTCGCACTCGCGCACAGGATTCTCGGCAGCCCGGCGGCCGCCGACGATGCGTGCCAGGACGCCTGGATGGCGGCCTGGCGTTCAGCGTCGCGCTACGACTCGCGGCTGGGCAGCGTGCGCTCCTGGCTGCTGACGATCGTCCACAACCGGGCGATCGATCACGTGCGGCGGATGACGCGGCTGCGCGACCGCACGGTCGCCGACGACGCCGCCGCCGAGCGCGTCCCCGGAAGCGACGACACGCAGGCGCTGGCGCTCGCGCGCGGCGAGCGTGAGGACACCGCCGCCCTGCTGCTCGAGCTCAGCGCAGACCAGCGCGCGGTCGTCGAGCTCGCCTTCTATTCCGGCTACTCGCACAGCGAGATCGCCGGCATCCTCGACCTGCCGCTCGGCACGGTGAAGGGCCGCATGCGCGCAGGGCTGGAGCACCTGCGCCACCATCTGGAAGGAGCCGGACGATGAGTGAGTGCACCGAACCCCGCTGGAACGAGGTGCTCGGCGCCTACGCCCTCGGTGCCTGCCCGCCCGACGAGCGGCAGGGCATGCGCGAGCACCTGCGCCACTGCCCCAGCTGCACCGCTGAACTGCTCGAGCTCGGCGCCGCCCGCGAGGCGCTGCTCACAGCTGTGCCGCGCGACCTGGCGCCCCCGGCGCTGAAGTCCCGCGTGATGTCCCAGGTCCGCGCCGACGCCGAGCTGTTCGCAGCAGCGAGCGCGCGCACAGGACAAGACCGAGAGGCACCGGCGCGCCGGTCGCGCCGCGCACGGGGGGGCGGTCGCCTTGGTTGGCTGCGCGCGCCGGTGCCGCTCGCGATCGCGGCCGTCGCCTGTCTGGCACTGCTCGTCGCCGGCGGCGTTCTGGGGGGAGCGCTCACCGGTGACGACGGCGGCACGTCGACGCGCACCGTGTCCGCGCAGGTGGACCCGCAGCAGGCTCCCGGCGCGACGGCCCGGCTCGTCGTCAGTGACGGCGGCGGCTCGCGCCTGCTCGTCAGCGGACTGCCCTCACCGGGAGCAGGCCGCGTCTACCAGGTGTGGCTGCGCAGCGGCGACGAGGCACCGAGGCCGGCGGGCGCGCTGTTCGCGGTCGACCGCTCGGGCAGCGGCCAGGCGGCCGTCCCGGGCGCGCTTGACGGCGTCGACCAGGTGCTCGTCAGCTCCGAGCCGGTCGGCGGGTCCGAGCAGCCCACGCGCCTGCCGGTGCTGGCAGCTCAGGTCTGAGCCGGTTCGCCGTCAGCGACGTGGCGAGCGCGCGCGCCGCACGCGTTCCAGCGCCGGAAGCAGCCGGGCGCGCAGCCGCCACCAGCCCCCGGCGTAGATGCGCTCGAGCAGCGCGCGCGCGTCGTCGCGGTCGGCGCGCAGCGCCTCGCGGTCACGCTCCAGCACGGCGTTCTCGGCGCGCAGGCCCTCGACCTCGCCGGTCAGCGCGGTCCGGTCTGCGCGCTCGGCGTCCAGCTGCGCGCTGCCGGCCGCAGCGCGCTGCTCGGCCGCTGCGCACGCGCTGCGCTGCGCCTCCAGCGCAGCGCTGAGTGCGGCGGCTTCACGCAGACGCCGTTCGTCGCGCTCGGAGCGGGTGCGCCGCAGCAGGCGCCGGACCTCGCGCAACTCGTCCGGGTCGGCGATCCGCTCGGCCCAGCGGGTGTTCTGCAGGACCCGCTCGTCCCATGGCTGGTCGCGCCCGGTGGCACGGAAATGCAGCACCGTGGGCTCGGCCGCCGTCCACGCGCGGGCGCCCGACTCCAGGCACCGCCACCACAGGTTCCAGTCCGCCCAGCGCGGGAGCGAGGCGTCCCAGCCGCCGATCTCGCGGGCGAAGTCGGCGCGGACGCTGACGCTGGCCATGACGTTCGTGTTCATCGCCGCCATCGCCTCACGGAAGTGCTCGACGCCCCAGTCCTCGCCGATCCAGTCGAGCGCGTCGTCGGGGTGCACGATCACGGCCGGGCTGCTGACGAGGTCGGCGTCGCCGGCGTCCCAGTACTCGCCGAGACGCTCGAGATGGTCGGGCAGCAGCAGGTCGTCGTCGGCCAGGTAGGCGATCACCTCGCCGCGAGCGTGCTCCAGCGCGGTGTTGCGGTGCGCGTAGCCGTAGGCCGGCAGCTTCGGCAGGTCGAGCACCTCGAGCCGTTCGTCACCGAGCGCCCGCAGCGCCTCGACGCTCCCGTCGGTGCAGCCGTCGCAGAGGACGATCACCTGCTCGGGCGCGCGCGTCTGCGCGAGTGCGCTGCGCGCGGCGAGCAGCACCGTCTCGCGCCGGTCGTGCGTCGGGATCGCGATCGTGAAGCCCGTGGGCATCGGTCAAAGCTAGCCTGCGCCGATGCCACTCAAGCGCGATGTCCAGACCGTCAACAGCAACGGCTCACGCCTCGGCGATCTTCCGGTGGGCATGGTGCTCCGCGAGCTCGTCACGCACCCCGACGACCGCGGGACGGTCTGCGAGCTCTACGACGACCGCTGGGGCATCCATCCCGACCCCGCCGTCTACGCCTACCTGTGCACGATCCGGCCGGGCAAGTCGAAGGGCTGGGGCATCCACCGCGAGCACGAGGACCGCTACGCGTTCCTCTTCGGCGAGCTGGAGCTGGCGTTCTACGACGCTCGCGAGGGCTCGGCGACCAGTGGCCGCGAATTCCGGCTCGTGCTGAGCGGCTTTGCGCGGGCCACGCTCGTGATCCCGCGCGGGGTCTGGCACGCCGAGCGCAACATCGGGTCCGCGGACGCGGTGTTCGTGAACTTCCCGACGATCCCGTATGACCACTCCAACCCGGACAAGTACCGGCTCCCGCTCGACACGGATGAGCTCCCTGTGGAGCTCGGCGAAGGGTGGGTGGGCTGGTAGCGGGCCGGCAGCAGAAGATCTCAGCGGGCATCACTGAGATCCGTGCTACAGTTGCGCGAGCAACTTCACCGTAGACCGGAGAGATCCCGTGCCCGACACCTTGAACCTGCTCCTGATCCCGCTCGACGACACCGTCGTCTTCCCGACGATGGACGTGACCCTGCCGATCGACGTCGGCGACGAGGAGCGCGTGCTGCTCGTGCCCCGGCACGAGGGCGAGTACGCGGCGGTCGGGACGATCGCCCGCGTCGCCGAGCGCGTGCGCCTTCCCGGCGGCGCCCACGGCGCGTCGCTGGAGGGCATCTCGCGCGGCATCGCCGGCGCTGCGCACACCGATCCCGGCGGGCGCCTGCGCGTCGAGGTGACCGAGTCACCCGACGACTCCCCCGTCGACGGCCGCACGCGTGAGCTCACCCGCGAGTACCGCGCGACCGTCGAGGAGATCCTCGAGCTGCGCGGCGACGACGGCCGCGTCGCCTCATGGGTGCGCGCGATCGTCGATCCCGGCCCGCTCGCCGACACCTCCGGCTACGCGCCCGACCTGACCTTCGCCCAGAAGGTCGAGATCCTCGAGGCGACCGACGTCACCGAGCGCCTGGAGCTGGCGCTCGCCATGCAGCGCGAGCGGCTCGCCGAGCTGCAGGTGCGGCGCAAGATCCGCGACGACGTCGAGGAGGGCACCAACAAGCAGCAGCGCGAGTACGTCCTGCGCAAGCAGATGGAGTCGATCCGCCGCGAGCTCGGCGAGGACGACGGCACCGTCGCCGACGAGTACCGCACGAAGATCGAGGGCTCCGGCATGCCCGACCACGTGCGCGAGCAGGCCGACAAGGAGCTCGCCCGCCTGGAACGGATGGGCGAGGGCGGCTCCGGCGAGGGCCAGATGATCCGCAACTACCTCGACTGGCTGGTCGCGGTGCCGTGGGGCGAGCGCTCCGAGGAGCGCCTGGACCCCGTCCACGCGCGCACGATCCTCGACGAGGACCACGCCGGCCTGGACGACGTCAAGGACCGCATCGTCGAGTACGTCGCGGTGCGCAAGCTGCGCACCGAGCGCGGCATGGGCGAGGCGTCCGGTGACGAGGTCCGCGCTCGCGACGCCGCGCGCGGCGGAGCGATCCTGACGCTGATCGGGCCTCCCGGCACCGGCAAGACGTCGATCGGCGAGTCGATCGCCCGCGCCATGGGCCGCGAGTTCGTGCGCATGTCGCTCGGCGGCGTGCGTGACGAGGCCGAGATCCGCGGCCACCGCCGCACGTACATCGGCGCGCTTCCGGGCCGCCTGGTCCGTGCGCTGCGCGACGCCGGCACGATGAACCCGGTGATCCTCCTCGACGAGGTCGACAAGGTCGGCGCCGACTGGCGCGGCGATCCGTCGAGCGCGCTGCTCGAGGTCCTGGACCCGGCGCAGAACTCGACCTTCCGCGACCACTACCTCGACCTGGAGATCGACCTCAGCGACGTTATCTTCATCGCCACGGCCAACCAGGCCGAGACGATCCCCGGTCCGCTGCTCGACCGCATGGAGGTCATCCGCTTCGATGGCTACACCGTCGAGGAGAAGGTCGCGATCGGTCGCGACTACCTCTGGAAGCGCCAGCTCGAGCGCAACGGCCTGCGCGTCGACGAGGTCACGCTCGGCGACGACCTGCTGCGCACGGTCGTCAGCGAGTACACCCGCGAGGCGGGCGTGCGCAACCTCGAGCGCGAGCTCGGGACGCTGCTGCGCAAGACGGCCACGAAGGTCGCGTCTGGTGAGCGCGAGGCTCCGATCAGCGTGGACCTCGACGCGATCCGCGACGCGCTCGGTCGCCAGAAGGTCTTCCAGGAGTCCGCTGCACGCACCGCGGTACCGGGTGTGGCGACGGGCCTGGCAGTCACCGGCACCGGTGGCGACGTCCTCTTCGTCGAGGCCAACACGATGCCCGGCAAGGGCGCGGGCGGCCTCACGCTGACCGGCCAGCTCGGCGACGTCATGAAGGAGTCCGCGCGCATCGCCCTGACGTACGTGCGGGCGCACGGCGACGAGCTCGGCATCCCGGCGTCGGCCTTCGAGGACCACGAGTTCCACGTGCACGTCCCCGCGGGAGCGATCCCGAAGGACGGGCCGAGCGCCGGCATCACGATGACGACGGCACTCGCCTCGCTGCTGACCGGCCGCGCGGTGAAGCACACCGTCGGCATGACCGGCGAGGTCACGCTGCAGGGCCGCGTGCTGCCGATCGGCGGGCTCAAGCAGAAGGTGCTCGCCGCGCACGCCGCCGGGCTCACCGACGTGATCCTGCCCGAGCGCAACCGCGGCGACCTGGACGACGTCCCTGACGAGGTCCGCGAGGCGATGAGCTTCCACCCCGTCATGACGATCGCCGAGGTCCTCGAGCTCGCCCTCGAGCCCACCACCAGCACGGACCGCGCCCGGGCATAGCTTCACCGCACACCACCAGTACCTCCTGACACCGCGACGGCCCTCGCGCGCAACGCACGCGCGGGGGCCGTTGCGCTTGGCGGGCCCGCCACCCT
>JBBQKR010000028.1:0-35247 GCA_038327125.1 Solirubrobacterales bacterium | reverse complement strand
CCGGCGGGCGAGCCTCGCGTCGAGCGCCGCGAGCGTGCCGGTGGCGGTGGCCGCAGCACGGTGCGGACCGGCACCGGAGTCAGCGAGCTCGACGTGCCCGAGTTCCTCCCGCGCAGCTGACCCGGCCCGACGCTGAGCGCGCCGCCGCCGCCGCGTACGCTTCGCCGCGATGACGGTCGGCTCCGGCATGGTCGCGGCAGGGCATCCCGTGACGGCGGAGGTCGGCGCGCGCGTCCTGCGCGAGGGCGGCAACGCCGTCGACGCGGCGATCGCGGCGGTCCTCGCCTCGTGGGTCTGCGAGCCACTGCTGACCGGCCCGGGTGCCGGCGGATACATGCTCGTCGCAGGCGGAGGGGAGCCTGCGGTCCTGCTGGACTTCTTCGTCGCCGCTCCGGGCGCGGGACCCGGGTCCGGTGATCACGCGCCGCTGGTGCCGGTCGAGATCTCGTTCGGTGACGCCGTGCAGGTCTTCAACTGCGGTGCCGCCTCCTGCGGCGTTCCCGGGAGCCCGGCCGGGCTCGCCGAGGCGTCCGCGCGCTGGGGGAGCCTGCCGCTCGCCGATCTCGCGGCGCCCGCCGCACAACTGGCACGCGAGGGCGTGCCGCTGAACGGCCCGCAGGCATACATCTTCGACATCCTCGCCGGGATTCTGCTCGCGTCACCGGAGTCGGCGGCGGAGTTCGCGCCTTCGGGACGCCCGCTGCGTGAGGGCGAGCCGTTCGCCAGCCCGGCGCTGGCGGAGACGATCGAGCGCCTCGGGCGCGACGGCGGCGCCCCGTTTCACAGCGGCGACATCGCCGCCGCGATCGCCGCGCACGTGGACGCCGGCGGCGGGCAGCTGGGGGCGCTGGACCTCAGCTCCTACGCGCCGCTGCAGCGCGAGCCGGTGCGCACCGCCTACCGCGGCCGCCAGGTGCTGACGAACCCGCCGCCGTCCGCCGGCGGGCTGCTGCTCTCGTTGGCCTTCGCGCGGCTCGACGCCGCGACGTCCGGGCCACCGACGCCCGCGGAGCTCGTCGGCGTCATGGAGGACGTGCAGCGGCTGCGCACCGATGAGTTCACGGCCGGGCTCGGCGATCCCGGGTTCCTCGACCGCTTTCTCGCCGCCAATCTGGGGTCGACGACGCACGTCTCGGTGCTCGACGGCGCCGGCCGCGCGTGCGCGGTCACCTGCACGAACGGGGCGAGCTCGGGCGTCGTCGTCCCCGGGACAGGTATCCACCTGAACAACATCATGGGTGAGGAGGACCTCAACCCTGGCGGCTTCTTCCAGGCGCCGGCGGGCCGGCGGATGCCGTCGATGATGGCGCCGACGGCCGTGCTGGGAACCTCCGGCGAGGTCGAGCTGGCCGTCGGGAGCGCCGGTTCCAACCGCATCCGCTCGGCGATCCTGCAGGTCGTCGTCAACGTCGTCGACCGGGGGATGGGCGCCGGTGAGGCGATCGACGCCCCGCGGCTGCACCCCGAGGGCGGCGTGCTCTACGCCGAGCCGGGGATCGACATCGCAGGCCTCGAGACGGCGAGCCGCGAGGTCGTCCAGTTCCGTGCGCCGAGCCTGTTCTTCGGCGGCACGCAGGCGGTCGAGCGCGACCCCGCGACAGGCGTGCTCAGCGGCGGCGGCGATCCGCGCCGCGGCGGCTGCGCGGTAGCGGCATGAGGACGCGAGCGGTGGTGTGCGCGCTGCTCGGCGCGATCGTGCTCGCGGGCTGCGGCAGCCCGTCCCCGGACCTCTTCGTGGTCGAGCGCACCGGCGCGGTTCCCGGCGCACGGCTGACGCTGATCATCGACGACGGTGGGTTCGTGCGCTGCAACGGGGGCGATCGGCAGCAGATCTCGAGCGACCAGCTGATCGACGCGCGCGAGATCGCGCGTGCGCTCAACGGCGCGAGCGAGGAGGAGCCGGGGCTCGTCGACAAGCAGCTGAACCTGCCGCCGAAATCCGGCTCGATTCTGCGCTACAACGTGCGCAGCGAAGGCGGGACGGTCGCGTTCGCCGACAACTCGGCGGGCCAGCCCCAGGACTTCTTCCGGATCGCGGCACTCACGCGGGTGCTGGCGAAGGGGGAATGCGGCCTGCAGCGGTAGTAGCCCCGCTGATGGATCGTCCCAGCGATCCGCGCGGGCGGCACCTCACGAATCTGCGACGCTCAGGGTTCAACTCCTGTGACTCGTAGATCCTGGATCCTCATGGGCCTCCTCGCCGGACTGTGGGGCGCCTCGTACATGTTCATCAAGATCGCGCTCGACGATGGGCTGAGCGCGCCGTCGATCGTGTTCATCCGGATCGTGCTCGGCGCAGCCGTCCTCGTGCCGATCGCGCTGCATCGCGACGCGCTGGGAGGCGTCGCCGGGCGCTGGAGCTGGATCTGGGCCGTCGGGCTCGCGCAGGTGGCCGTCCCGTTCCTGCTGATCACCTATGGCGAGCGCTGGATCCCGTCGGCGCTGACGGGGATCCTCGTCGCGTCCACGGCGATCTTCGTGGTGCTGTTGAGCCCCTGGCTGGCGAAGGCCGATGTCGTCGGCGGCTGGGGTGCGGTCGGCGTCGTCGTCGGCATCATCGGCGTCGGGCTGCTGTTCGGGGTCGACCTGTCGGGCACCACCAGGGGCATCATCGGCGGCGGGATGGTGCTGGTCGCCAGCGTCGGCTACGCGTTCGCGTCGATCTGGGTGCGCGAGAAGCTCGGCGGCGTACAGCCCGTCGCGGTCGCCGCGGGGACGATGATCGTCGCTGGGATCGTCACGCTCGCCCCCGCGCTGATCGCACCGCCGGACCACATGCCGGGTCTCGGCACGTGCGCGGCGCTGATCGCACTCGGCGCCGGCGGCACCGGGATCGCGTTCCTCCTCTACTACACGCTGATCGCCGACATCGGCGTGTCGCGGGCCGCCGTCGTCGCGTACATGGCGCCGGCCTTCAGCGTGATGTACGGCGCGCTGTTCTTGAGCGAGCCGATCACGTTCGCCACGATCGGCGGGCTCGCGCTGATTCTCACCGGCTCATGGCTGGGGGCGGAGGGACGGCCGCCTTGGCAGTCGCGCTCCAGCGGGCACGGGCCTGGTGCGGCCGCCGAGGTCGCGAGTGAGCCCTTGGCTCCCGGCTCGGTTCCTGAGCCGGTGAGCGCGGTCCCGGGGCAGCGCGTCTGAGCGTCACCTAACCGAAGCGAACCCTGCCATTGGACTGCGCGCGCACCTGCGCGCGCTCGACGAAGTCCAGCCGCTTGAGCGCTGCCCGCAGCAACCGCGTCACGAGCCGCAGCCGCGCGTTCTCGGAGCGCATGTCGAGCAATCCCTGCTTGGCCTCGAGGCCGAAGTCGACCGTCGCCGCCAGCTCGTAGGCGGTCAGCGGATCGAGCTCGTCGTCCTCGAGCACCTTGTCCGTCGCCTCCTGGACGAGGCGCGCGTAGACCTGGTGCGCGGCGCTGCGCGTCGGCTCGTGCGGCTCCTCGGGCTTGTCCTGCAGGAACTCGACGACGCCCGCCGGATAGGGGAGGTGGTGGACCTCCTCGATCACGCGGAACGGCCGCGTGCCCCGGCTGAGAATGTTCAGGCTCCCGTTCTCCAGACGCTCGATCACCTGCGTGATCTCCATGGCGCAGCCGACTGGGCGGACCCTGTCGGCGGTCGCGCAGACGATGCCGAACTCGCGCTCGGATTCCAGGCATTCGCCGATCATCGTCCGGTAGCGCTCCTCGAAGATGTGCAGCGGCACGATCTCGCTGGGCAGCGCGACCAGCTCGAGCGGGAAGAGCGGGAAGTCGCGCACGCTGCCGGTCATCGTCCGATAGTACGGCTGGGCCGTACCGATGGACGATGGGCACGACAGCGATCGTCTGGCTGCGCAGCGACCTGCGAGTCCACGACCACCCGGCGCTCGACGCCGCGGCGCGCGCGTACGACTGCGTCGTGCCGCTGTTCGTCGTCGATGCGCGGCTGATCAGCAGCGGACGCTTCCCCAGCGGCCCGCGGACGGCGTTCCTGCGCGGCTGTCTGGCCGACCTCGATGGCGCGCTGCGCGAGCGCGGCGCGGCACTCGTCGTGCGGCACGGGCGCCCCGAGCAGCTGGTGCCGCAGCTCGCGCGGGAGCTCGGCGCGGCCGCCGTGCTCTGGACGAGCGACGTCTCCCCGTTTGCCCGTCGTCGTGACAGCGCCGTGAGCGCGGCGCTCACCGCGGCCGGAGTGCAGGCGTGCCCACAGCCCGGCGGCTACTGCGCCGACGTGTCGGCGCCACGGACGAAGGCCGGCAGGCCGATGACGGTCTTCACGCCGTTCTGGCGCGTGCAGCGCGAGCTTCCGCGGCGCGCGCCGCTGCCGGCGCCCGCACGGCTCCGCCTACCGAACGGCCTCGACCCCGGTGAGCTCCCGCGCGGCGCCGCGCTCACGGACGAGCTGCCCGCGCCGTTCTGCGTGCCGGGGGAAGCGGCGGCGCGGACGGCGATGTCCGCCTGGATCGACGGTCCGATCGACGCGTACGGCGAGCGCCACGACGATCTCAGCGGAGGCACGAGTGGGCTTTCGGCCTACCTGCGCTGGGGCTGCGTGTCCCCGCGCGAGCTCGAGCAGCGGGCACTGGACCGCGGCGGCGAGGGCGCGGCCGCGTTCGTGCGCCAGCTGGCCTGGCGGGATTTCTACGCGCACGTCCTGCTCCTGTTCCCGGGCAACGCCCGGCTCGAGTTCCAGGAGCGCTATCGCGATCTGCAGTGGGACGCCGATGCAGCGTTGCTGGCCGCCTGGACGGGCGGGCGCACCGGCTATCCACTCGTCGACGCCGGGATGCGGCAGCTGGCGTGCAGCGGCTGGATGCACAACCGCGCACGGATGGTCGTCGGCTCGTTCCTGACGAAGGACCTGCACCAGGACTGGCGCGCCGGCGAGGCCTGGTTCGCGCGGATGCTGCTCGACGGCGACCCCGCACAGAACAACGGCAACTGGCAGTGGATCGCGTCGACCGGGGTCGACCCCGCGCCGTATTTCCGGCGGATCTTCAATCCGGTGCTCCAGCAGCAGAGGTTCGATCCCGACGGCAGCTACGTGCGCCGCTGGGTGCCCGAGCTCGCCGGCGTGCCGGACCAGCGGCTCGCGCAGCCGTGGACGATGAGCGAGGCCGAGCAGGCCGAAGCCGGCTGCGTCATCGGCCACGACTACCCGGCGCCGGTCGTCGACCACGCGCAGGAGCGACTGGTGGCGATCGACCGCTACCGCGCCGTGGGCAGCGGCGAACCCGTCTAGGCGGGCTTGCGCGCGCTGAGCAGCAGGTTGTAGAAGACCGCCGCCGGCAGCCGGCCCTCGAGCATGCGGCGGTCGACCTCCTGCAGCGCGAGGTACCCGCGGAACGCGTACTGCTTCCACGCCCACGGCACCTCGTCGGGCGCCGCGGTGGCCTCGAGCGCGCGGTTGGTCCAGCCGAACCAGTTCGCCAGCAGCTCCTCACCGCGCACGTGCACGTCGGTGAAGCCGCCGTCGGCGGCGACCCGCTCGAGGTCGCCCGGAACGAAGGCGTGCACGTCGACGTGGCGCTCGAGCTCGTGGTTGTGCTCGCCGCCGTCGCTGTGACCGGCCGGCGCCGATGATGCACCCAGCGCGACGCGCCAGAGCGGGGCGACAGCGGTCGCGGCGCGCTTGGGCACGGTCGCGATCCGGTCCCCGTAGCGCGAGGGCTCGCCGGCGAAGACGATCGTCCCGCCCGGCTTCAGAACGCGGTGGAACTCCGAGAACGCCCGGCCCAGGTCCGGCAGGTGGTGGAGCACCGCATGCCCGACGACGAGGTCGAACGACGCGTCCGCGAACGGGAGCCGCTCGGCGTCGGCGACGCGGGCGTCGACATCCAGCTGCAGTCGCGCTGCGTTCTGCTTCAGCGCGCTGACCATCCCCGGGGAGATGTCGGTGCAGGTCGCCCGCGCGACGACCCCGGACATCAGCAGGTGCAGGGAGAAGTAGCCGGTGCCGGCGCCGATCTCCAGCGAGCGGTCGAACACCGGCAGCGCGCCGCCGAGCGCCTTGCGCAGCTTGCCGAGCACCTGCTCGCGCCCGGTCTGTCCCCAGTCGATGCCCCACTTGGCGTCGTAGTCGGCCGCCGCGCCGTCGTGATAGCGCGTGTTGACGTCGCGGATGGCGTCGGGTGAGCTCGGTGCGGCCATGCGGCGCCGGAGGGTACCGTTCGCGCGGCGATGGCAACACCGGGCGAAGATCGTGTGAGCACGCTCACACACCGGCTTGCGCGAGCGGACGACGGTGCCCCATGAGCGGTGCCACCCGCCCGCCCGGCTCCCGCGTTCCGCGGCCTGCGCAGCTGCTGCGCATGATGCGCGACGAGCCGGGACTGCTGCGTGAGTCGCAGGCGCGCTACGGCGACGTCTTCCAGATCAAGGTGGAACGGCGCCCGTGGAACGTCCTGGCGCATCCCGATGCGATCAGGCAGGTGTTCCAGACGCCGCCCGACGTGCTGCACGCGGGCGACGCAAACGAGATCCTGCGGCCGGCGCTCGGTCCGACCTCGATCCTCGTGCTCGATGAGGGCGAGCACATGCGCCAGCGCAAGCTGCTGCTCCCGGCGTTCCACGGTGAGCGCCTGCAGGCACAGCGCGCGGGGATGCGCGAGGTGGCCGAGCGCCAGGTGCAGCGATTCCCGGTCGGCGAGCCGTTCGGTCTGCGCGAGCACACGCAGGCGATCGCGCTGGAGGTGATCGTCCAGATCGTGCTCGGGGTCCGGCCCGAGGACCCGCGCCACGATGCGCTCGCGAGGCCGTTCCTGGCGTTCCTCGACTGGTTCGCCGACACCCGCAACCTGGTGCTTCCGACCCTGCTCGGCCCCGACCACACGATCGTCCGCCGCCTGCAGGCGCGCATCAGCGCCCCGGTCGACCGTGAGCTGGTCGCGCTGATCGCCGAGCGCCGCGCGGCGCCGGACCTGCCCGAGCGCACCGACGTGCTCTCGATGCTGCTGCTCGCGCGCTACGACGACGACGCGCCGATGACGCTGCGCGAGATCCGCGACGAGCTCGTGTCGCTGCTCGTCGCCGGCCATGAGACGACCGCGACGAGCCTTGCCTGGGCCTACGAGCGCCTCACGCGCAACCCGCAGTCATTGCGCCGGCTGGAGGACGAGTCGCGCACGCCGGAGACGACGTACGCCGAGGCCGTCGCCAAGGAGACGCTGCGGGTGCGGCCGGTCCTGATGAACGTGCTGCGGACCGTGCATCAGCCCGTCGAGATCGCCGGGCACCGCTTCCCGGTCGGCGCCGTGCTCGCGCCCAGCATCTATCTCGTGCAGCACCGCCGCGAGATCTGGGGCCCGGACGCCGACGACTTCCGTCCCGAGCGCTGGCTGGAGGGCGACGTGCCGTCCTACGCTTGGATCCCGTTCGGCGGCGGGGTGCGGCGCTGCATCGGCGCGTCGTTCGCGCAGCTCGAGCAGGAGATCGTGCTGCGCGCGATCGCGGGCAGCGTGCACCTGGAGGCGGTCGGGGACGACGAGCGGCCGGTCGCGCGCTTCATCACGTCCTCGCCCGAGCGCGGCGGGCAGGTGCGGGTCGCCGGCCCGAGCACGGGCGCGGCGTTCGCCGCGCCGGCTCAGGACCCGCAGAACTCGTTGGTGTAGCTGCCGTCGTTGTTCGTCTCGTTGCTCTCGGCGACCTGAGCGAGCGAGTCGGCGCGCGCCTCGCGCACGCCGACGAAGCAGGCGTTCCGGTAGCCCTGCGTCAACGAGGCTCCGACGGCGAGCCCGGGGAACGCGAATGCCTTCTCGCCGGGAACAGCGACGGTGAACGGACCGGCGTTCGCTGCGCCCTGGTTCTTGACCGTGAAGAAGTTGCCGTTCTCGGCGCTGTAGCCCATCGCCGAGATCACAAGATCGGGTTTCAGCACCGGTGGCGGAGGCGGCGCGACCACGACCGGTGGGTTCGCCACCGGCCCCAGGACGACCGGCGGCGGCTTGATCGTCTCCGGCTTGATCGTCTCCAGCACGAACCGCAGCTTCGCGCGGTCACCGTCGCCGAGCCGGCCACCGAGCCGTGAGTCGCCGGTCGTGTAGCTGACGATCGTGCGGCCGTCGGGCGCGTAGCCGAGGCTGATCGCGCGGCGGCGGTCGAACGGGTTGATGTCCCCCGTGTCGTCGCCGCCGTAGAGCGAATCCTCCTCGTAGAGCCCGACCCAGACCGGGACCTTCGGGCCGCGCGGAGCCTGCGGAGTGAAGTTCGGCGCGCGCCAGGTGCGCTTGTCGTCCTCGAGCCAGCGGTTGACGGCGGTGTTCGAGTAGATGACGCGGCCGTTGACCTTCAGCGTCACACCACCGAGCCGCCAGCCGCCCGCGACGCCGTCGCGGGCCTTCTCGATCTGGACCTGGCGGATGTCCCCGACGCGCAGGCCGTCACGTGTCGCCGCGTCGATCGGGACGCTGTAGGTGTCGCGGTCGCCGCGCTCGAAGTCGTCGTACAGGCGCTTGTCGAGGTTGAAGCGCTGCGTCGGCGAGATCCGCAGGAAGACGTCGTCGTCGGTGCCCGCGTAGCGCACGTCGGCGGTGCGCACCTGGACCTCGATCGACTCGACCGGCTCGCCCTCGCTGGGCACCGCCGGCACCGCCTTGAGGAACGTGTGCGGGTAGTTCGGCAGGAGGAACGAGAACGAGTCCTCGCCCTCGATGTTCGCCGAGCGGAAGCTCTGGCCGGCGATCCGCGCGCGGACGTAGTTGTCGGCCTCGTCGGGCCCGGGGTCGCCGAGGCCGAGGCCACGGATGTAGTTCACCTGCAGGCGGATCAGCCGTTCGTTCTTCTGGAGATCCTGGCTGGAGGCAACCGCCGGCAGCTCGCCGGCCGTGTCGGGCGCCGACATCTGCCGGATGATCTGCTCGAAGGTGCTGCGGAAGATCGTGCGGCCGCGCAGCAGACCGAAGATGCCGGGCGCCTGGAAGTACGTCTTGATCGCGGCGCGCAGGTCGAGCAGGCTGCCGCCGGGACCCCGCTCGCCGCCCAGCGGCTCGCCCTGGCCCTGCCAGTGCCCGCTGTAGAGCGAGATGTTCTGCGAGCCGCGGATGTCGTGGTTCAGCTGCGAGAGATGGCTCGCGTAGCGCTGCGCGCGGGCCCAGAACGCGTCGTTGCCGACCCATGAGCGGACCGCGCGGATCCACTGACGGGTGGCGAAGTAGGCGGCGGTCGCCGACTCGGTGTAGGCCGGCCGGCCGGGCCAGTCCTTGTTCATCGAATGCGACAGGCTCGCGTTGTTGTCGTCGTTCCAGGTGCCGTGCTGCCGCAGGTGCCCCTGGGTGTTGGCGGTGTAGATCGTCACCTTGCTCAGCTCGCTCGCCGGCACGTCGAACCACGTCGGGGTGGTTCCCAGCCCGCGCGCCTTCCAGCCGGGCCCCTCGAACCCGCTGACGCCCTCGGGCTCGACCCAGTTGGTGTGGGTGTAGAAGTCCTGGACCTGGTGGATGCTCGCGCCGAGCACGGTGAGCAGCTTCAATGGGTCGCCGCCGTTCGGCGCATCGCGGGCGGCGCGCGCGATCGCGGCCACGCGGCGGCGCAGGCGGTCCCATTCGTTGGCGACGCCGGCGCTGCTGAACAGCGTCGAGGTCGAGCTGTCGAAGTGGCTGCGGTCGGCCGCCGCGACGAGCTCGTCGGGCCAGGACTCGGTGAAGAACGCGCCCGCGGCGAAGCGCTTCCAGAAGCCGCCGTGCCCGGAGAACGGGTTCTTCTCGGCCTGCTCGTAGATGTCGATGAACCAGTTGTTCACCCGTGCGACGCCGACGGCCCTGGTGCCGAAGCCCTCGCTCGTGAGCGCGTCGGTCGTGAGGTCCGCGTGCGGGCCGCTGTCGTAGGCCGCGGCGGGCGCGGCGCAGGCGAGCAGTGCCCCCGCCACAGCGAGGATGGCGATCGGCAGGCGACGGGAGCGCATCACGCCGAGCATCCGAGCACGATGCCGGGGGCGTGTCAAACGGCGCTACCGTCCGGCGCTCGTGAGCGACCCTCAAGCCCTGCCCGAGCCCGAGCGCACCGATCCCGGCGCGCCGCGCGTGTTCCAGGCCGGCCAGCCCGCCGGTGTGCCCGCGCTGGAGCTGACCGGCGAGCGCACGCTGCCGGACGTGCCCGCCGAGAACTACTGGTTCCAGCGCCACCTCGTCGTCTACGAGTGGATCCGCGCGCGCGTCGGCGGCCTGCGGGTGGTCGACATGGCTTGCGGCGAGGGCTACGGGACCGAGGTGCTCGCCCGCACCGCCGCAGAGGCCGTCGGCGTCGACGCCAACCCCGAGGCATACGAGCACGCGCACGCGAAGTATGGACGGCCCGGCGTGCGCTTCGAGCGCGCGCTGATCGACGCGTTCAGCGAGCCGTGCGACGCCGTCGTCTTCCTGCAGACGATCGAGCACGTCACGAACCCGGGGGAGATCCTGCGCCACTTCGCGGGCCTCGTCGCCGGCAGCCCGCGCCCGGCGGTTCACGTCTCGACGCCGAACGTGCTGACGCTCGCCCCGGAGGGCGCTGAGCGCAGCGGCAATCCATGGCACGTCCACGAGTACCGCGCCGAGGAGTTCCGCGCGCTCTGCGCTGAGCAGTTCGCGCAGGTCGAGCTGTACGGGCTGTTCCACGCCGGCAAGCTCGCTGCCCATCAGGTCGCGCTCGAGCGCCTGGGCTGGGACGCGATCCACGCGCGGCTCGGGATCACCGAGCGCTTCTACGACTGGTTCACGCCGGCGATCTCCGTGCGCGACTTCGCGTTCGTCCCCGAGGGCGACCGCGATCTCGACGGCGCGCTCGACTTCCTCGCGGTGTGCGTCCCGTGAGCACGTCGCCCGGCCGCGTCAGCCTCGTCCTGCACACGCACATGCCCTACGTGGAGGGCTTCGGCACGTGGCCGTTCGGCGAGGAGTGGCTGTGGGAGGCCGTCGCGACGAGCTACCTGCCGCTGCTGGACCTGCTTGACGCGGGCGCACCGTTGACGCTGTCGCTCACGCCCGTCCTCTGTGATCAGCTCGAGGCGCCCGGCGGGCTGGAACGCTGCGCGGCGTTCCTGCGCGACGTGCGCCCCGCCTCGCACCGGCTGGACGTCGACGCGTTCCGTGAGGCCGGCGAAGCGGCCCACGCCGAGGAGCTCGAGCGCGCAGCGGGCCAGTACGCCGGAGCGCTCGCGCAGCTCGAGCGGACAGCGGCGCAGGGCGGCCTGCTCGCGCGGCTGGCCCCGCACGCGGCATGGACGAGCAGCGCCACCCACGCGATCCTGCCGCTCGTGGCGACCGGCGCGGGCACCCGGCTGCAGGTCGAGACGGGCGTCGCGAGCCACCGCCTGCGCTTCGGCGACGGCTGGCGCGGGGGCTTCTGGCTGCCGGAATGCGCGCACGAGCCGTGGGTCGACGGCTTCCTGGAGGAGGCCGGCGTGCACGCGGCCTGCGTCGAGCTGACGGAGGCATTCGGCCTCGGCGACCCGCGTCACCTGACGCCGCTGCGCAGCGCCGCCGGGCCACTGCTCGCCCCGATCGACCGCGAGCTGATCGATCTCGTCTGGGGCGCAGGCGGCTACCCGAGCCATCCGGCCTATCGGGACGAGCATCGCCGCACCGCCCGCGATCACCGTCCGTGGGCCAACGACGGGACGGTCTACGACCCGGCGCGGGCGGCTGCGCAGGCGCGCACCGACGCCCAGGCCTTCGCGGCCCGCTGTGCCGGCCGCGTGCAGGCCGGCGGTCAGTGCACGCTCGCCTTCGACACCGAGCTGTTCGGCCATCACTGGCACGAGGGACCGGCGTTCCTGGCGGCGTTCGTCGAGGCCTGCGCCGAGACGCGGCTGCCGCTGGTTCCGCTCGACGACGCGCTGCGCGAGACCGCGAGCGCTCCGTGGCCGGACGATCTCCACGCCGCCACGTCATGGGGCCAGCCGCCCACGCTGTGGACCTGGTCGGGCCCGCAGGTGGCGGACATGGCCCGCGCCCAGCGCGAGGCGGAGCTGCGCGTGGTCGCGCGCGGCCCGGGCGTGCCCGAGCGCGCGGTGCGTGAGCTGCTCGCGCTGCAGGCGAGCGACTGGCCGTTCCTGGAGACCCGCGCCCTCGCCGGTCCCTACGCGCGTGAGCGCTTCACGGGGCACCTCGCAGCGCTGGATGAGGCACTCGACGCGGTAGGCTCGCATGACCCCGCCGTGCGCCACCTGGCGCCGAACTTGCGCATCGCCCCCCTGCTCGAGCCGTGACCCGCGTCCTGATCCTGACCTGGGAGTACCCGCCGATCGTCGAAGGCGGCCTGGCCCGGCACGTGCGCAAGCTCGCCGAGCAGCTCGCGGTCCAGGGGACCGAGGTGCACGTCCTCACGCGCGGCGACGAGACGATGAGCGCCGAGGAGGTCGTCGCCGGAGTCACCGTGCATCGTGTGCGCGAGCCGCGCCGTCCCCGCGACCTCGGCGAGTTCGTCACCTGGATCGAGCACATGAACGCCGACATGCTGGCCGCCGGCGTCGAGCTCGGGGACCGCTACGCGTTCGATCTCGTGCACGGGCACGACTGGCTCGTCGCGGTCGCCGGCGATCATCTGGCCAACCGCTTCCGCTGCCCGTTCGTCACGACGATCCACGCGACCGAGTACGGACGCCATCAGGGCTGGGTCGAGAAGCACCCGCAGAGCTGGATCCACGGCGTCGAGCGCTGGATGGCCAACCGCGCCGAGCACGTGATCACGTGCTCGCACTACATGCGCGAGCACGTCTGCGACATCTATGGGATCGACGAGGACCAGGTGAGCGTGATCCCGAACGGGATCGACCCGATGGACCTGCAGCCGGTCGACGACCTGGAGACGCTGCGCTCGCGGTTCGCTGCGCCCGGGGAGAAGCTCGTGCTGCTCGTCGGACGGCTCGTCTACGAGAAGGGCTTCCAGCTGGCGCTCGACGCGCTCGAGCCGATCGTCAAGGACTCGGCGATGCCCGTGGGCGTGCGCTTCCTCGTCGCCGGGTCGGGCACCCACGAGGAGCAGCTCAAGGAGCAGGCGCGCGAGCTGGGGCTGCTCGAGCACGGCACGTTCCTGGGCTGGATCGGCGACGACGTGCTGCATTCGCTCTACCGGATCGCCGACCTCTGCGTGGTCCCGAGCCTCTACGAGCCGTTCGGGCTGGTCGCGCTGGAGGCGATGGCCAGCGGCTGTCCCTGCATCGTCGCCGACACGGGTGGCCTGCGCGAGGTCGTCCCGCCCGGGGAGCGCGTCGGCCTGCGCTTCAACGGCGGCGACGCCGAGCACCTCGGCGTGATGATCGAGCGGATGCTCACCGACGACGAGCTGCGCGCGCGGCTCGTGGCCGAGGCGGGCGAGCACGTGCTGTCCTTCGACTGGGCCGACGTCGCACGCCAGACATCAGCGGTCTACGACACCGTGATCGCGGCCGCGGCGCCCGCCGAAGCCTGACCGCGGTTTGACGACTCGCGCCTGAACACGCACAATCCACGTCACTCTCCGGGGGGAGGGCCTTGCGCCGGCCGGTCGGGGCCGGCGTCAGGGCGAGAGCTCGCGGCCGCGCGTCAGGCGCGCTCGTCGAGACGCTGACGTGCCTGCGAGGCCGAGCCCAGGCCACGGTGCTCGCCGGCCGTGGCGAGCCCGAAGCGCGGCATGCCGCCGTAGACGCACTCGTACTCGCGGGCACGGACCTTGAAGGTCTCGTGCCAGATGCCGATGTCGCCGTCGGCCTTCACGAGCTGGAAGTAGCGCTTCCACATCGCGTTGTGGGTCAGCGCGTGGGCGTACGCCTCGAGGTCGTCGAACGAGCGCCAGTACTGGACCACGACGGGCGCGACCGGGGAGTGGATCGCCTGCCAGCTGCCCAGGCACCCGAACGCGGGATCGTCGGCGAGCTCCCGCAGCAGCTTCGGCATCGTGCGGGCCATGAAGGCGACCTTGCGCAGCTTCCACGGGCGGTTCACGCGCATCCCGATCAGGAAGACGACGAAGTCGCCCTCGATGTCGGCCGTCCAGCGGCCAGGGAAGATCTCGGGCATGCGTTGAAGCTAACGCCAGCGGAGCCGCTGCGGGGTGTCGCGCATCCGCAGCACGCGCGCGGGAACACCCCCGATGACGGCGTCGTCCGGGGCGTCGCGCGTCACCACCGCCGAGGCCCCGACGATGCAGTTGTCGCCCACCGTCACGCCGCGCAGGAAGCACGCCCCGTATCCCACCCAGACGTTGTTGCCGACGCGCACGTCGCGTTTGTAGATCCCCTGCACGCGGATCGGCTGCTCGACGTCGACGACGCCGTGGTCGAAGTCGATCAGCATCACGCGGTCGGCGAGGATGCACTCGCGCCCGACCGACACGTGCTGGAACGCCGAGATCGTGCATTCCTGTCCGAGCACCGTCTTGGCGCCGATCCGCACCTCGCCCTCGTGCGCGCGGATCTTGCAGCCGTGGCCGATCCACGACCAGCGGCCGAGATGCACGACGGCGTCGCGGCCGATCTCGAAGGTCACGCCGGGGGCGACGAAGCACACGCCGTCGGTGCGCAGCCGCCCGCGCCAGCGCAGCTTCAGCCACGCCCAGCGCAGCACGAGGCGCGCGTACTTGACGTTGAGCATCCCGTGGGCGCGCGCAAAGCGCACGAACGCCAGCGGCCCCCCCTGGAGCGGCGTCGGGTCGCCGCGGATCGTCGCCGTGTTCGGCGGGGCGTCCGCGAAGGTGTCCGGGCCGGGCTCCACGGCCGGGATGGTAGATCCCGCCGCGCCTGAGGCTCCGCCCGCGCCGCTACCCTCCGCGCCGTGCCGCCGTCGGCCTCAACGGAACAGAATCTCGCCGCGCGCCTGCTCGCCGGTGATCGGCGGGCGCTGGCGCGCGCGATCTCGCTCGTGGAGGCCGACGACCCCCGTGGCTGGGACCTCGTGCACGAGGTCTACCCGCACACCGGCCGCGCCGCGATCATGGGTTTCACCGGCGCTCCGGGCGCCGGCAAGTCGACGCTGATCGGCGCACTCGCAAAGCTCCGGCGCGCGCAGGGCCGCACGCTCGCGGTGCTGTCGATCGACCCCTCGTCGCCGTTCACGCACGGCGCCCTGCTGGGCGACCGCATCCGCCTGACCGAGCACTTCCTGGACCCCGGGGTCTTCATCCGCTCGATGGCCAACCGCGGCGCGCTCGGCGGGCTCAGCGAGGCGGCGTTGCAGGCCGCGCTGCTGATGGACGCGGCCGGCCGCGACGACGTCATCCTGGAGACCGTCGGCGTCGGGCAGGCAGAGGTCGACATCATCGATCATGCCGACACGGTGGTGCTCGTGCTGATGCCCGGCTCCGGCGATTCGATCCAGGCGCTGAAGGCGGGGATCATGGAGATCCCCGACATCATCGTCGTCAACAAGGCCGATCATCCCCTGACCGACACGATGATCCGCGAGATCAAGAACGTGCTGTCGCTCGGCGCCCGCCACGGCGACTCGGGGTGGTCGGTGCCGGTGCTGCGCACCGAGGCGGTCCACGGCACGGGCGTCGCCGAGCTCGTCGAGCATCTCGACGCCCACCGCGCCTTCATCGAGGCGGAGGGAACGCTGTCGGCGCGCCGCCGCCGCAACCTGCGGGCCGAGGTGCTGTCGCTCTGCACGCACCGTCTGCGGCGCCGTCTCGAGGAGCGTCTGGAGGATGACTCGCGCTTTCAGGAGCTGCTGGACGAGGTCGTCGCCCGGCGCCAGGATCCCTCCAGCGCCGCGACCGAGATCCTTGCGCGCTTCGACGCGCACGATCCAGCGACCTAGTCCACGACCGCCCACGGCACCGCGCCGCTGGGCGGCGAGACGGCGCCGCGTGAGTCGGCCCGCGCCGCGACGAGCATCCAGCCGCTGAGGACGATGCCGATCAGTGCCAGCACGATGCCGACGCGCACCCAGCGCCGCAGCGCCCAGGCACACAGGCCCGCGGCGCACGGGAGCGCGACGGCGACGGCCTCGCCGGGGACGCGGCTGCCGAGCGAGGGGAGCAGCACGATCGCGCCGAGCGCGGCGGCAGCGCAGATCGCGCCGAGGAAGCCGGCGGCCACCTCGACATCCGTCTCACCGGGGAACGCGCGCGCCAGCCGGTCGCGCCGCGAGCGCCAGAGCAGCCACAGCGAGGCGAAGCCGAGCGCGAGGAACGGGGCATACAGGAGCAGGCCGAACCCGGGATCGCCCCACAGCGTCGCCAGCCGCGGCAGCCGGTCGACGATGTCGCCGCCGCCGTCGATCCCGGTCGGCGGCCCCGGTCCGGGCTCGGCCGAGTAGGGCGTCAGGCCGCCGTAGAGACGTCCGTTGACGCTGAGGTAGACGATCACGGAGATCAGGACGATCTCGATCGCGGCGATGCCGGTCCACGCGCGGCGCCGCCGGCGCAGCCAGCGGAACAGCGCCACCGCGACGACCGCGCCGGGGAGCGCCGCGAGCGGGTAGAGCCAGACGACGGGCGCGAGCAGCAGCGCGCAGGCGACCGGCGGGCCACCGTGCGGGTCATCGCGGATCCGCAACGCCAGCAGCGCCGCGCCCGCGATCAGCGTGGCACAGCTCATCGCCGGGCTGATCGTCGTCGCGGCCAGCACCGCGGGCGGTGAGAGCCCGACGGCCAGCGCCGAGCCGGTCGCCCAGGGGTCCGGGACGAGCCGCCGCCCGAGTGCCGCGGCGACCGCGAAGCCCGCCGCGGCGATCGCCGCGAGGAACAGCTGGACGGCGATCCGGCCGCCGAGGGCGTATGCCGGCGCGACGAGCGCGGGGAAGGCCATGCCCTGCGGGTCGAGCAGCCGGCCGTTGACGATGTCGGCGTTCGGCGCCAGCTCACCGTCGTAGAAGTCCTCCCAGGCGCGGGTGCGGTATTCGCCGGCGACGTCGAAGCCGGTGCCGGAGACGAGCGACTCGCTCGTCAGCAGGACGCGCGCCTCACTCGGCCGCAGATCCGACCCTGGAGCGGACGCGAGCCCCAGGCCCGCCGCATAGACGGCGAGCAGCACGAAGAAGACGAGCGCGGAGGAGCGCCGGCCCTCGTGCCGCAGGGCGCGCGCGAGCCGTGCCGGTGCCAGCTCGGGAAGCGCCGGGGGGACCGTCGCGCTCACGCGGGCCGCCTGTGCCTGCTCAGGCGCCGAGCGCGCGGGCGATGACCATCTGCTGGACTTCGTCCGTGCCCTCGCCGATCGTGAGGATCTTCGCGTCGCGGTAGAAGCGGCAGACGGGGTACTCCTCGATGTAGCCGTAGCCGCCGTGGATCTGGACGGCCTCCTCGCTCGCGCGCACGGCGAGGCGGCCGGTCTTGAGCTTGGCCTGCGCCGCCGTCAGCGTGAAGTTGCGGCCCTCGTCCTTCTCCCACGCCGCCTTGTAGGTCAGCAGGCGCGCGGCCTCGATCTCGGTGGCCATGTCGGCGAGCTTGCTCTGGATCGACTGGAACTTGCTGATCGCCTGCCCGAACGCACGGCGTTCCTGTGCGTAGGCGAGCGCCTGGTCCAGCGCGCCCTGCGCGAGCCCGACGCCCATCGCGGCGACGCCGATTCGGCCGATGTCGAGGATGTGCAGGAACTGCTTGAAGCCGGCGCCGCGCGGCCCGAGCAGGTTCTCCTCGGGCACCCGGCACTCGGTGAAGGTCAGCGGCCGCGTGTCGGAGGCGTTCCAACCCATCTTGCGATACGGGGTGCCCTGCTCGTAGCCGGGCGTGCCGTTCTCGACGATCAGGTTCGAGATCTCCTTCTGGCCGCCGGCGCCCTCACCGGTCACGGCCGTGATGGCGACGTGTCCGCTGATCTGCGTCCCGGCGTTGGTGATGAACTGCTTGGCGCCGTCGATCACCCAGCCGTCCCCGTCGAGGCTCGCGCGCGTCTTCACGTTGCCCGCGTCGCTGCCGGCCTCCGGCTCGGTCAGCCCGAACGCGCCGAGGCGACGCCCGGAGCACAGGTCCGGCAGGTAGCGCTGCTGCTGCTCGTCCGACCCGAACAGGTAGATGGGCTGCGTCCCGAGCGACGTGTGCGCGCAGAGCGTGATCGCCACGCTCGAGTCGACGCGCGTCAGCTCTTCGACCGCGATCGCGTACTGCAGCGCGGTGCCGCCGGCGCCGCCGACCGACTCGGGGAACGGGATGCCCATCCAGCCGAGCTCACCCATCTTGCGCACGAGCTCCAGCGGGAAGGTCTTCGTGCGGTCGAGTTCCTCTGCGACCGGAGCGACTTCGTTCTCGGCGAAGTCGCGCACGGTCCGGCGCAGCAGCTCGGTCTCGTCGGGCAGGTCGAAGTGCATGACGGCGAACCCTACGCCGCGGGCGCCGCTGCGCCGTCGCCGGCCACGAGCGCCTCGGCGAGCGTCACGAGCAGCCGCACGCCCCAGCCCGTGCCACCGTGGCCCATGTACGCGAGCCCGCTGTCGTTCGCGACGCCCGCGATGTCCAGGTGGGCCCACGGCACGTCGCCGGCGAAGCGGTGCAGGAACTCGGCGCCGGCGATCGGCTGGGCCTTGCGCTCGGCGGGGGCATTCGTGAGGTCGGCGTAGCGGCCCTTGATCGCGTCGGCGTAGCGGTCGTGCAGCGGCAGGCGCCAGACGATCTCGCCGGAGTCCTGCGCGGCCGCGAGCACGCTCGCCGCCCAGCTCTCGTCGCTGAAGAAGCCGCCGGCGTAGACGGATCCCAGCGCAGTCACGACGCCGCCCGTCAGGGTGGCCAGGTCGACGATCCGCTCGGCGCCCAGCTCGCGGGCGTGCAGCAGGCAGTCGGCCAGCACCATCCGCCCCTCGGCATCGGTGTTGTCGACCTGGATGCTCGTCCCGTCCATCGCGTGGACGATGTCCCCGGGCTTGACCGCCGTGCTCGACGGCAGGTTCTCCGTGGCGCCGATCACGGTCACGACCCGCTGGGCGAGGCCGAGTCGCGCGATCGCGCCGGTCGCCTCCAGCGCGGCGGCGCCGCCGGACATGTCGAACTTCATGTCCGCCATGCCGCCGGCCGGCTTGATCGAGATCCCGCCGGAGTCGAACGTGACCGCCTTGCCGACGAGCCCCAGCAGCGGGCCGCTCGGGGCCGTCGGCTCGTAGCGCAGCACGATCAGCGCCGGCTCCGTCGCGCTGCCCTGCGCGACCGCGCTGAATGCGCCCATCCCCATCCGCTCGATCTGCTCGCGGCCGTAGAGCTCGAACGTCAGCCCCGGGATCGTGGCGACGAGCTCCGCAGCGCGGTCGCCGAGCGCCGCCGGCGTCAGGTCGTTCGCGGGACGGTTCTGCAGGTCGCGGGCGGCGTTCTGCGCCCCGGTCACGACGACGGCGCGCGTGGTCGCAGCCGACACGTCGTGATGGGCGCTGAGGATCAGCGCCTCGAGCTCCGCTGACGCGGCCTCGTCGTCCTCGGCGCGGTCGGCCTTGAAGCGCTCGAACCGGTAGGCCGACAGCAGCGTGCCCTCCACGAGTCCGCTGACGACGTCGTCGGCGACGTGGTGCGGCACCTCCCAGCACAGCCGCAGCGTCCCGAGCTCGGCGGTGCGGGCGCGCACGGCATGCGCGGCGAGGCGCGCCCGCTCAGGGCCAAAGGACTCCCGTTCGCCCAACCCCACCACCAGCCAGCGCAGCCCGCCGGCGTGCGCGACCGCCAGATGGCGGAAGGCCGTCCGCGCCTCACCACTGTCCAGCAGGGCGCCGAGCGCGCCGCCGTCGACGTCGTGCGCGACGCCCTCGTCGCTGAAGACGCCGACGGCGATCGTGTCGGCGCCGGTACCGGCAGGGCTGGCGGTCGTCGCGCTCACATGCATGAGGCCAACCCTATGATTCGCTGCCCGTCCGTGTCCCGCACCTCTCTCAACGCTCCGGAGTCCCCCTGATGCCCAAGACCGTGATCCTCGGCAGTGCCCGCACCCCGATCGGCAAGATGGGCGGCAGCCTGTCGACCCTCGACGCCACCGAGCTCGGCGGCATCGCGATCCAGGCTGCGCTCGAGCGCTCCGGGGTCGAGCCCGAGCAGGTCCAGCACGTGATCATGGGCCAGGTGCTGCAGGCCGGCCAGGGTCAGATCCCCTCGCGGCAGGCCCAGATCAAGGGCGGCATCCCCAAGGAGGTCTCCTCGGAGACGGTCAACAAGGTCTGCGCCTCCGGCGTGCGCGCCACGGTCCTGCTGGACCAGGCGATCCGCGCGGGCGACGTCGAGGTCGGCGTCGGCGGCGGCATGGAGTCGATGTCGCAGGCGCCATACCTGCTCCCGGGCGCGCGCCAGGGCTTCCGGATGGGTGACGTGAAGGCGCTCGACGCGATGGTGCACGACGGGCTCACGAACCCGTTCAGCGGGCGCCAGATGTTCGACGAGGCGACCGAGATCGGCGACGAGATCGAGATCAGCCGCCCGGACCTGGACCGGTTTGCGCTGCGCTCGCACGAGCTTGCGATCCAGGCGACCGACGATGGCCGGCTGGCGGAGGAGATCGTCGCCGTGACCGTCAAGGGCCGCAAGGGCGACACGGTCGTCGAGGTCGACGAGGCGCCGCGCCGCGGCAGCACCCTCGAGACGCTCGCCAAGCTCCCCGGCCTGGTCAGCAAGGAGGGCAGCCACACCGCAGGCAACTCGCCGGGCGTCAACGACGGCGCCGGCGCGATCGTGCTGGCATCCGACGAGTGGGCCGCCGCCAACGGCAAGGAGGCGCTCGCCGAGATCGTCGCCCACGCGCAGTAGGCCAACGACTTCGCCTACCTCGTGACGACGCCTGCCAGCGCAGCCAAGAAGGCGCTCGAGAAGGCCGGGCTGGCCGCCGGCGACATCGACCTCTGGGAGATCAACGAGGCCTTCGCCTCCGTCGCGCTGAACTCGATCCGCGAGCTCGGCATCGACGAGGAGAAGGTCAACGTCAACGGCGGCGCCGTGGCGCTGGGCCATCCGATCGGCGCCTCGGGCGCGCGCATCATCGGGGCGCTCGTGCACGAGCTGCGCCGCCGCGGCGGCGGTCTGGGCTGCGCCGCGATCTGCTCGGGCGGCGGGCAGGGCGACGCCATCATCATTCGCGTGCCGGCATCCTGAATCCCAGGGCGCTGACTCCATGACAGCGGCCGCGTTCTTCGATCTCGACCGCACGCTCGTGGCGGGCTCGTCCGGCTTCTACTGGGCGCGCGCCGCGATGGACGCGGGGCTGATCTCGCGCCGGGCGATGGCGTCGATCGTCTGGCAGAACGTGCGCTTCAGGCTGCGCGGCTCGACCGATGAGTCGACCGACCGGGTCCGCGCGCAGATCTCCGAGCTGATCGCCGGGCAGCCGGCGCTCGAGCTGCAGCGGATGATGCCCGAGGTGCTGGCCGGGGTTCTTCCGCGGGTGTACCCGGCGATGCTGCGGCTCGCCTACGAGCATCAGGACGCGGGGCGGCGCGTGTACATCGCGACGGCCTCCTCGCAGGAGATGGCCGACATGCTCAGTCACGTGCTCGGTCTCGACGGGGGGATCGGCGCGCGCTCGGAGATCGTCGACGGGCGCTTCACCGGCCGCGACGCCGACGTCTTCACCTACCGCGAGGGCAAGGCGCACCGCATCCGCACGCTCGCAGAGGCAGAGGGGATCGACCTGGCTGCGTCGTTCGCCTACTCGGACTCCGAGTCGGACCTCCCGATGCTGCGGCTCGTCGGTCACCCGGTGGCGGTGAACCCGGACACCGAGCTCACGCGGATCGCCGCCGAGGAGGGCTGGGAGGTGCTGCGCTTCGAGCAGCTCGGGCGCCGCCTGCTGGCGATGGCGGCACTGATCGGCATGGGCGTCGTCGGCACGGCGGGCCGCCGTGCGGTCACGCGCCGCTCGTCCGGAGTGCCGCCGGCGGCCCCGCGGACGCGAGCGGGACGGCGGCGGGCATGAGCCTGCACGACCTCACCGACGACCAGCGCGAGATTCGAGCGCTGGCGCGCCGCTTCGCCGACGAGGTCGTCGCGCCGCAGGCGGCCGCCTGGGATCGCGAGCACCGCTTCCCCAAGGACGTCGTCGCCCAGCTCGGCGAGCTCGGGCTGCTCGGTGTCTGCATCCCGGCCGAGCTCGGCGGGGCGGGGGCGGACTTCGTCGCCTACATGCTCGTGATGGAGGAGCTCTCGCGCGCCGACGCGGGCCTGGGCACGACCTTCGGCGTGCACGTCAGCGCTGCGACGATGCCGATCGTCGCCAACGGCTCGGCCGAGCAGGCCCAGCGGCTGGTGCCGCCGCTGGCCCAGGGGCACGAGCTCGGCGCCTTCGCTCTGACCGAGGCGGGCTCCGGGAGCGACGCCGGCGCGATGCTCGCGCGCGCTGAGCACGACGGCGGGCAGGTGCTGCTGACGGGGACCAAGCAGTGGATCACCAACGGCTCGCATGCCCACACCGTGCTCGTGTTCGCCAAGGACACGGCAGCCGACGGGCGACCGAGCGCGTTCATCGTGCGGCGCGGGGCGGCGGGATTCAGCGTCCTGCGCGAGGAGGAGAAGCTGGGTCAGCATTCCTCGTCGACCGCCGACCTGGGTTTCCAGGACACGCCCGCGGAGCCGCTCGGCGAGCCGGGGGCGGGCATGCGCATCGCGCTGGCGACGCTCGACGGCGGGCGCATCGGCATCGCCGCACAGGCGACCGGGATCGCGCAGGCCGCGCTCGACCTCGCCGCCGGCTACGCGACGGAGCGGCGTGCGTTCGGGCGGCCGATCGGCGGCTTCCAGGCGATCCAGCACAAGCTCGCCGACATGCAGACGGAGATCGAGGCGGCGCGCGCACTGACGTTGCGGGCGGCGCGGCTGAAGGCCGCCGGCCTGCCGCACACCGTCGAGGGCGCCCAGGCCAAGCTGTTCGCGAGCCGCGTTGCGCGCCACTGGACAGGCGAGGCGATCCAGGTGCTCGGGGGCTACGGCTACACCAAGGAGTTCCCCGCCGAGCGCTACTTCCGCGACGCCAAGGTCACCGAGATCTACGAGGGCACGAGCGAGATCCAGCGCCTCGTGATCGCACGCGCACTGCTCGGGGACACCGCCCGGGAGGCGTAGCCAGGCCGACATTTGTGCGGATTCGCACGAGCATGGGGTACTGTTGGCTCTGTGGATACATGTTGATGCCGCGGAGGTTGCGGCTCCTGGGGGTTCCCGTGGTCGTCGCGTTTGCCGGCGTGCCGCTCTTGGCCCCGGTCGGCGGATGGGGCGCCGCCGCGGGGAAGCCGGCCACCACGACGGTCTATGCGTGCGTCATCAAGGACTCGGGCGTGGTGCGGCTGGTGAAGCGGACCCGCAAGTGCCGGCGCCCCGAGCGCAAGCTCGGGTGGGCGAGGCGCGGCGCCGCGGGACTCTCCGGTCCGCAGGGCCAGCGGGGCGAGCCCGGCGCTGCCGCTGACGCCGGCGCGGCCGGCGCGGCCGGCGCGGCCGGTCCTGCAGGCGGGGTCGGTCCTGCGGGTCCTGCGGGCGGGATCGGTCCGGCGGGTCCCGCGGGTTCGGCGGGCGGGATCGGTCCGGCGGGTCCCGCGGGCGTGACGGGCTACCTGCGCGTCGCGGGAACAGCATCCGCTTTCGACACCGTCGATCCCAAGACGGTGACGGCTGTCTGTCCGGGAGGACGGGTCGTCGTCGGCGGCGGCTACAAGCTCGTGGCCGCCACTGGAAACGTCGGGAGCGTCACTCCGACGCAGAACCAGGCGACGTCCGACACGGAATGGACCGTGACCGGCGACAGCGATGGTGTCGTCGCCGACTTCTCGGTCCAGGCCTTCGCCATCTGCGCCTCCGTCACGCCCTAGAAGAACCTGACGCAGGCGTCAACGTGGCGCGTAGGATGCCGCGCATGGCAGCAACCCCGCCGCGCACGAGGAGGTCGTGGCCGTCCGAACGGGACGCTTCGTTCACGACGTTGTCGGACGTTCCCGTCGAGCCGCTGTACGCACTCCAGCAGGAAACCGACGCCGGACGGCGCATAGTCGTAGGTGTGACTGCATACACCGGAGCCGCCACGCTGCAACACTCGGCCACGACCGGCGCCAAGCTGATGGCGCCGCTGATGGAATGTGCCCGTGCGCACGTCGGCAGCAACACGGAGACTCCGGTCTTCTGATCCGATGGCCGCGATCGTGTCCAGCCTCGTCGCCGCACTGCTCGCGGCGCTCGTCCTCGCCGTCCCGGCCGCTGCCGACGGCGCGCGCACAGCGGCCGCGAAGGCCGTCACCGTGCGCCTGAAGGACTCCTACTTCGCTCCGTCACACGTGACGCTCACGCGCGGGCGCTCGGTGCGCTTCGTCTGGGCCGGCGAACTGGTCCACAACCTGCTCGGCCCGGGCATCCCGGGACGGCTGGAGGACCCCGCCACCCGGCGGCGCCCGTTCACCCGTGTGTTCAACCGTCGCGGTCTGTTGCACTTCGTGTGCTCCATCCACCCTGGGATGGATATGACCGTGCGCGTGCGCTAGCACGCACCAAGCTCCGGGTCCGTACTGGGACCGAGCCCGGAGGTACGAGTCCGGGCGGCGCCTTCGGGTGCCGCCCGGGCCGGCTTCCGCCGTGCGGGGGCACGTCATCGGCGCGCCCGACGGACTACGCTGTATGGCGCTTCCATGGCCAGCCCGAGCACCAAGCAGAAGATCCGCGTCGTCGTCGCCAAGCCCGGCCTCGACGGTCATGACCGCGGCGCGAAGATCATCGCGCGTGCGCTGCGCGACGCGGGCATGGAGGTCATCTACACGGGCCTGCATCAGACGCCTGAGCAGATCGTCGAGACCGTGATCCAGGAGGACGCCGACGCCGTCGGCCTCTCGATCCTCTCTGGCGCGCACATGACGCTCGTGCCGCGCATCGTCGCGCTGCTGGCCGAGCAGGGTGCGAGCGACGTGCTCGTGACCGTCGGCGGGACGATCCCCGCCGACGACATCCCCGAGCTCGAGCGGCTGGGCGTCGCCGCGGTGTTCACGCCCGGCGCGCCCACGCAGGGCATCATCGACTTCATCGAAGGCGCCGTATCCCAGCGGGAACCCCGCTGAACGGCGCCACCCCGGGATGTGGGCGGCAACGTGCCGTCAACGCACCCGATTGACTCGTCAGTCAATATCGCCGGTACACTCCGAATCCCCGTTGCCACAGGAGGACTGAAGTGAAGATCTGCGTCCTGGTCAAAGAGGTGCCAGACGCTGCCGTCCAGAAGCGCATCGACCCGTCCACGGGGCGAATGGACCGCAGCGGCGAGAAGAATCTCAACCCGTATGACACGCACGCCATCGAGGCGGCGATGCAGCTCAAGGAGAGCGGCGCACTGCCGATCGAGGAGGTCGTCGCCGTGTCGATGGGCCCCGAGTCGGCCGTCCGCGCGCTGCACAAGGCGGTCTCGCTCGGCGCTGACCGCTCCGTGCATCTCAGTGACGCCGCGCTCGCCGGCTCGGATGTCGCAGCGACCGGCTACGCGCTCGCACAGACGCTGAAGCGTGAGAGCCCCGACCTCGTCCTGCTCGGGCAGCAGTCCGACGACGGCGAGTGCTACACGGTCGGGGCGGTCGTCGCCGACCACCTCGGCATGCCGTCGCTGACCCAGGTGATCAAGCTCCAGGTCGAGGGCGGAGACGCTCTGAGGGCTGAGCGCCAGGCCGAGTACGGCTACGACACCGTCAAGGTGCAGCTGCCGGCCGTGATCGCCGTCGGTGACGCGATCAACGAGCCGCGCTACCCGTCGCTGAAGGCGATCATGGGCGCGAAGAAGAAGCCGCTCGACACGCTCACGGCCGCGGACGCGGAGATCGACGCCGGCAGGGTCGGCGGCGACAATGCCGCCGCCCGCTGGGTCGGTGCGTCGCTTCCGCCCAAGAAGGAGCCGGGGCAGATCATCGAGGACGAGGACACCAACGAGACCGTCGAGAAGATCGTCAACTGGCTCGACGAGAGGAAGCTGATCTAGATGGCAAACATTCTCGTGTACGCGCTCCACTACGAGGGCGCCATCAACAAGAACTCGCTCGGCGCGGTCTCCGAGGGCGCCGACCTCGCAGCCAAGACCGGCGGCGAGGCTCACGCGATCCTCGTGGGGGAGGGCGTCAGCGACGACCTCGCAGCCTCGCTCGGCGGCTACGGCGCCACCAAGGTGCTGCGCGCCGAGGGTCCCGAGGGCCTCGCACAGCCGGTCGTCGACGCGATGGCCGCAGCCTGGGCCTCCGGCGCCTACGACTACGCCCTGTTCGGCGGCGGACTGCTCGGCTTCGAGGTCGGCGCAGGTCTCGCAGCGCGCCTGGGCATCGGCGTGGCGATGGAGATCACCTCCGTCAACCCGACCGACGGTGAGCTCGTCGCGGAGCGCCCGATCCTGGGCGACTCGGCGATCAGCGAGATCAAGTTCGCCGGCGGCAAGGGCATCATCATCGGGCGCCTGAACGCGTTCGACATCCGCGAGTCGGGTTCCGGCCCGGCCGCTGTCGAGAACCTCGACGTCACGTACTCCGACTTCTCGACGCGCGCAGAGATGCTCGTCCGCGGCGAGCAGCGCGGCGCACAGGTCGACATCGAGGGCGCCGGCGTGCTCATCGCCGGTGGCCGCGGGCTCGGATCCGCAGAAGGCTTCCAGCTCTGCGAGGACCTCGCGGCGGCGTTCGGCGGCACCTCTGCCGTCGCGGCGACCCGCGCGGTCGTCGACGCCGGCTGGTTCCCGTACGCCGGCCAGATCGGCCAGACCGGGAAGACCGTCGCGCCGAAGCTCTACCTGGCCGCCGGCATCTCCGGCGCGATCCAGCACAAGGTCGGCATGCAGAACTCCGAGAACATCGTCGCGATCAACAAGGATTCGAACGCGCCGATCTTCGAGTTCAGCGACCTCGGGATCATCGGCGACCTCAACAAGATCCTCCCGAAGCTCACGGAGGCCGTGAAGGCGAAGAAGGGCGGCTGATCACGATGGGCGGTTCCAACGGCAACGGCAAGGCGGTCCCGGCGGCGTACCCGCCGCCGGTGGCCTCGCCCGACGAGTTCATCAAGTGCGGGCTCGACGGCGAGGACGAGATCATCGAGGTCGGCGTCGCCATCGTCGGCGGCGGCACCGCCGGGCTGGCCTGCGCGAACCGCATCCTGCAGCTGCTCGCCGACGATCCCGAGACGCTCGAGCGCCTCGGCGAGGTGCCGGTCGCAGTGATCGAGAAGGCCAAGACGTGCGGCGGGCACAACCTGTCCGGCGCCGTCATGCGCCCCTCCGCGCTGGAGGAGCTGTTCCCGGACATGAGCCGTGAGGACTGGCGCAAGGAGGGCTTCGCGTTCGGCGAGGTCCACAAGGAAGCCGTCTACATGCTGCCCAGCAGCAGGACGAAGCTGCGCATCCCGCCGCCCCCGCCGTTCAAGAACCACGGCAACGAGGTCGTCTCCGTCGCCGCGCTGGCCCGCTTTCAGCAGCGGATCGCGGAGGAGGCCGGCGCCTACATCCTGACCGAGACCTCGGCCACGCAGCTGATCGTCGACGAGGGTCGCGTCGTCGGCGTGCGCTCGGGCGACAAGGGCCGCGGCAAGGACGGGGAGGAGCTCGGCAACTTCGAGCCCGGGACGGACATCAAGGCGCAGGTCGTCGTGCTCGCCGAGGGCTGCTGGGGCAGCCTGACCGGTGCGGCGATCCGCGAGTTCGACCTCGGTGAGAACCGCGAGCCGCAGGTCTGGGAGCTCGGGGTCAAGGAGATCTGGAAGGTCCCCAAGCCGCTCGACCGCGTGATCCACACGATCGGGCCGTGGCCGCTCAAGCTGTCGGCGAAGTACGGCCAGATCGGCGGAACCTGGATCTACCCGATGAAGGACGAGAAGACCGGGGACGATCTGGTCTCGATCGGCTTCGTCATCGATCTCGAGTACGCCGACGCCACGACCTCCGCGCACGACCTGCTGCAGCTGTTCAAGACGCACCCGCTGGTCAAGAAGATCCTCGAGGGCGGCGAACGCGTCGGCTGGGGAGCGAAGGCGCTTCCCGGCGGCGGCTACTGGTCGATGCCCAAGCTCACGATGCCGGGCGCACTGCTCGTCGGCGACGCTGCGGGCCTCGTCGACACCGTCTCGCTGAAGGGCGTGCATCACTCGGTCCGCTCCGGCCGGCTCGCCGGCGAGGCGATCTACAACGCGCTCTCGCGCGGTGAGACCTCGCTCGAGCCCTACGAACACGCGATCGAGGACTCCGATACGGGCAAGGAGCTGTACGAGGTCCGCAACACCCGTCAGCCGTTCCAGAAGGGCTTCATCAAGGGCGGGCCGCTCGTCAACCTCATGATCGCCACGAAGGGACGTTTCCCCGGCGGCCGCTGGGCGTGGCATCGCAACGACGAGCAGGCGATGTTCGTCGGCAACACGAAGGACAGGTACGTCAAGCCGGACGGCAAGTACACCTTCGACAAGCTCTCGAGCGTCTACATCACCGGCAACCAGACGCGCGACGACGCGCCGAACCACATCCGTCTGCAGAAGCACGTGCCGCGCGAGATCGCTGAGACGTGGGTGTGGATGTGCCCCGCGGGCGTCTACGAGATCCCCGACGACGCGCCCGAGCACGGCGACGTCGACGTCATCGTCAACTACACCAACTGCGTGCAGTGCGGTGCGATCACCGCGAAGGGCGGGCGACTCACCACCCCCGAGGGCGGCGACGGCCCGCTCTATCAGCTGACGTAAGGGCCGTTGCGCCCATGGACGAATCGTGTGAGGGGCGCAACCATGACGCCCCTCACGTGTTTCCAAAGCCACATGCCTGACGCACGGAAGCTTCTCCTGGCCCTCGCCGGTGCCGCACTGCTCGCGGCGCCGACGGCCGTGCTGGCCGCGCCCACCGCCACCACGGCCGTCGCCAAGGCGGGCACGAAGCGTCCCGCAGTCAGGGCGACGCTGACCGCGTGCGTCACCGCCGGCACTGCGCGGAGTGCGGTCTTCAAGGGCTCGATGCCCGGCGTCGAGCGCTTCAACGGGCGCATGGAGATGCGCTTCGACCTCTACGGGCGTTCCGCCGACCTGCCCGAGTGGACGCTGATCGACGTCGACGGCTTCAGCGAATGGGACCTCTCGGATCCGGGCGTCTCCGGCTTCATCATCAAGAAGCGCGTCTCCGGCATGCAGGTCGGAGCCGCGTACCGCTCGGTCGTGCGCTTCCGCTGGCGCAGCGACTCCGGCAAGATCGTGAAGACCGCACGCAAGGTCACCAAGGCGTGCCTGCAGCCGAACACGGCGCCCGACCTGAACGTCCGCGAGCCGTCGATCGTGCGCGGGACCCGTGATGACGTCGTCGTCTACCGCGCCACCGTGTTCAACGCGGGCAGCGCCGCCGCGTCGCCGTTCGACGTCGTCCTCGCCGTCAACGGCGTCGCCCAGCCGGCGCAGCGGATCGGCCCGCTCGTGCCCGGTCAGGCCACGCAGGTCACCTTCCAGGCGCCGCGCTGCGACGCCGGGACGATCGTGCGCTTCACGGTCGACGCGAAGGCCGAGATCGTCGAGTCCAACGAGACCAACAACGCGCTGGAGCGCCGCTGCGCGGCGGCCAAGTGACCGACGCGGGCCGCTAGCATGGGGGCGACCATGAAGACCGAGATCCATCCCGAGTACGTCGAGTCGCACGTGACCTGCACCTGCGGCAACGACTTCATGACCCGCTCCACCGAGTCCGAGATCCACGTCGAGATCTGCTCGAACTGCCACCCCTTCTACACGGGCAAGCAGAAGCTCGTGGACACCGGTGGCCGCGTCGACCGCTTCCGTCGCCGCGCCGCCAAGCGCGCCGCCGGCTCCCAGAGCTGACCTCAGCCGTGGCGACGACGGAGCGCCCCGCGCCCGATGGAGCCTCGACGTCGTCGGATCTGAGCGCCGAGCCCGGCGAGTGGGTCGCAACGCGCGACGCACCCGTCGGCGGCCAGGCGGTCCTCGAAGGCGTGATGATGCGCGGCGTGCGCACCTGGGCCGTCGCGTGTCGCAAGCCCGCGCCCGATCAGCTCGGCGAGGACGGGATGCGGATCGACATGAACGATCCGCCGCGCGGTGAGATCGCCGTCGAGACGACCGAGATCAACTCGATCCTCAAGCGCCACCGTCTGCTGCGCGTGCCGATCGTGCGCGGCGTCTTCGCGCTCGGCGAGTCACTCGTCATCGGCTTCAAGGCGCTCGGCATCTCCGCGAACGCGCAGATGCCCGAGGAGGAGGAGCCGATCTCCGGCGCGCTCTGGGTCGCGACGATCATCTTCTCGCTCGTCCTGTCCGTCGGCCTCTTCTTCATCGTGCCGGTCACGCTGACGAACCTGATCAAGGACCAGCTCGGATCGGCCGTCCTGTTCTGGATCGTCGAAGGCGTCCTGCGAACGCTGATCTTCCTCGCCTACCTCGTGCTGATCTCACGCCTGCGCGACCTGCGCCGCGTCTTCGAGTACCACGGCGCGGAACACAAGACGATCTCCTGCTACGAGGCCGGCCTGGAGCTGACGCCCGAGAACGCCACCAAGTTCTCGCGCCTGCACCCGCGCTGCGGCACGAGCTTCCTGCTGATCGTCATGATCGTCGCGATCTTCGTCTTCTCGCCGCTCGGTCTGCTCCCGTGGTGGGCGCTGATCGTCAGCCGCATCGTCGGCGTCCCGCTGATCGCCGGCATCTCGTTCGAGATCATCAAGTTCGCCGGCAGGAACCGCCGCAAGCGCTGGGTCCAGATCCTCATGTACCCGGGGCTCAAGCTGCAGCTGCTCACGACCCGCGAGCCCGACCTCACCCAGCTCGCCGTCGCGATCACCGCGATGGAGGCCGTGCTCGAGCGCGAGACGCCGGGCGAGCTGACCGACGAGGATCTCCTCGGCGTCGAAATCGCCGCTTAGCGGTTCGCGGATCTCGTACCCTCTGGGGCACACGTGGCGCCTGAGGCCGCCCGCCTTCGCGGGGCGGTGCTCCGGGTACAGGCGGCACAGCACCCGCTCGCCGTTCGCCTCATGCATCCCCGATCTTCCGCTCGTGGGGCGTGGGGCAGGGACGCGTGGGCGCGAACGTCCCGGGTTGCGTGCTGGGGCGCGTACTGCGGGACGTTCGGCGCTGGCGCGACGCTACCGCGTCGGCAGCTCAGCGGCGAAATCGCGGGCAGGGAACCTGCACGACGTTGCTGGTGCTGACGCCGTTCGAGTAGCGGTACTCGCCCTTGAACCGCAGCTTGCCCGAGGCGGGGCACTTCGGCTGGGTGGCCCAGAACTCGCGGGTCCCGCGCTTGCGGCTCGGCCCGACGAGGCCCTTGCTCTCGACCCGCAGCTCGGCCACACTCAGGGTCAGGTTCCCGACGCGCTCGGGCAGCAGCTTCACGCGGTACCCGTAGAGCCCGTCCGGCGTGGGGTCGTTGAAGACGTTCACCATGAAGCTGGACTGCAGGCTGCGGACGAGCACGTCCTTCGGCGGGACCGGCGAGTTGCGGCCGTCGTAGATCGACAGCACGCCGATCGCGGCGATCGCGCCCTTGACCGTCGGCCGGGACAGGAACAGGTAGAAGCGCCCGGGCACCGCTGACGCGGAGTACTGCGGGCGTGCATCGATCGTCGCGGTCCCGCTTCCGAACAGCGCCTTGAGGCACGTGTCGTAGATCTTCCGGCCGCCCGGGGTCAGGCGCCCGGCGATGCGCTTGCGGGCGCCGGCGAGGTTCACCAGGATCTGCGCGTACGACAGGCCGGGCCTCGCGGTGTTGGTCAGGATGCCCTTCAGCCTCCCGCTGTCGCAGAGCCGCGCGGGCTTCAGGAACGCCGGCTTGATCGCGATGCCCTTGGGGAGTCGCAGCGATGCGTCGGCGAGGGCCGTCGGGGGCCCGCCCGTCGTGTCGAACGAGTTCGAGGTGAAGACGACGGAGTAGCGCCCGTCCGGCGTGATGTCCTTGAGCTGCACGTCGAACTGCTGCACGGGCTCGGCGAGCGCGACCGCAGAGCCGAACGTGAGCACCACGAGCAGCGCCGAGCACCGCAGGGCTCGCTTCAGGGTGATCGCCGCTCGCACCCCCACAGCGTCGCAGCCTCGCGGGGGCGCGTGCGCCGCCGGACGTCTCGTGATCGCGGCGAAGCTGATCGCCGACGGCACCGGCGCCCTGGTCGGCTGACCGCCCGGGCGCGGCGGGCTCAGGTCGTGTACGAGATCAACGCGGCGACCGCGAAGCCGAGCGCCGTCAGGAGCCCCGTCGTCTGCTGGGCGCGCCGCGTGGCGTCCGGGATCATCGTGTCGACGAGCATCACGATCAGCGCGCCGGCCGCGAAGCCCTGGATCGCGCCGACGAGGTTGCCCGAGGCGCCCTCGAGCAGCGCGTAGCCGGTGACGGTGGCGAGCGTCGAGACGATCGCCACGCCCGCCCACAGGCGCAGGATCGAGCGGCGTGAGGTTCCGGCCGCCCGCGACTCCGATGCGGATCCGATCGACTCCGGGAGGTTGGAGACGAAGACCGCGACGAGCAGCCCGACGCTCACCCCGGAGCCGGTGGCGAGGCTGAGCCCCAGTGCGAGCTGCTCAGGGATCCCGTCGAGGAACGCGCCGAGCGCGAGCGACGAGCCGCCCTCCCCGCCGCCCCGTTTCAGCAGCCGGTTGTTGAGCGTGAAATAGGTCAGCGCGCCCGCGGCGAGCCCCGCGGTCACGGCGTCGCCGCCGCCCTGCTTGAAGCCCTCGTCGAAGAGCTCGAAGCTGATCGCGCTCAGCAGCGCGCCGGCGCCGAACCCGAGCAGCAGCCCGAGCGGCCTGCTCGGCCACGAGCGCAGGCACCCGAGCACCGCGCCGATCATGACCGACGAGGCCGCGAGCGCACCCCAGCCGAGCGCGGTACCCATCAGGTGTCGGGCTCCATGGTCCGAGCCTAGTGTCGGGAGTCGGTAGTTCGCCCACAGGCTGCATCCGAACTTCCGACTCACGACACTAGTACGCCATGCTCGCGGCATGTCCGACGCCGAGCTGTCCCGTGCTGCGCTCGCGTTTCGTGCCGGTCACGGCGCGGTCACGGTCGCGTTCCTGCTCGCGATCGCCAACGTCTGGTGGTGTGCGCTGAGTGGCCGGACCAACCGCTGGCTGCGTCCTGCGGTCGTGGCGCTCGCGGCCGAGGGCGCGGCCGTCGCATGCAACCACGGCGACTGCCCGCTCGGCGGGCTCCAGGAGCGGGCGGGTGACCCGGTGCCACTGTTTGAGGTCGTTCTCTCGCCGGCCGCCGCCAAGCGCGCCGTGCCGGTGCTGGGTCTCGTGACGACCGTGGGCATCCTGACGATTGCCGCTCGCAACCGTGATCGCCGCTGACCGACCGGGGCCTGGTCCGTCGCCGATGTCGCCAGGGCTTGGTATACCCCCTTCCGTGGTCTGGTTTCGGAGAGGAGTGCACCGCTCGTTGCCGATCATCGCCGTCGTCGCCGTGGGGGCCGCCTGCGCGTCGCCCCCGGCATCGGCCGCGCCGGCCCCGGAGGTGCTGATCACGGTGGTCGACGGCGCGCGCCTCCCGGCGGGGGCACAGGGCGTCGCCCGGATCGGGGGTCTGCGGTTCGCCACCGTCGCCGTACCCGCAGGCGTGACCGCCGAGCGCTACGCAGCGGCACTCACGCGCCGCGCAGGCGTGGTGGGCGCCGAGCCGGACACGCCGCTGCGCAGGGCGTACATCGGCGGGACCTGCGTCGACACGCCGGCCTCGCTGTCGCAGGACCTGCCGGTCGCCGTCAATGCACGCAGCCGCTCGCTGCCGCGCACGACCGGTGCGATCGCCGTCCTGGACACGGGCGTCGACCCCACCGTGCCGGAACTCCAGGGCCGCGTGCTCCCCGCGTCGGAGGCGATTGCGGGGACTCCGCCCGCCGCAGCCGACAACGACGGGCACGGGACACAGGTCGCGGCCGCGGCTGCAGGGGCGCCCGGGCTTGTCGCCGGCGTCTCGCCGACCAGCCCGATCATGCCGATCCGGATCGCGACGGCGAGTGCGCTGGCGACCCCGTCGACGATCGTCAAGGGGCTGGAGATCGCCGTCACGCGCAAGGCGCGGGTCGCGCTGCTGCCGTCCTCGCGCCTGATGCGCGACACCGCTGACAGCACGGTCACGTCGGTCGGGCTGGCGATCAGTGCCGCGTTCCGGGACGGGGTCATCACGGTCGTCCCGTCCGGGAACGAGGGCGAGCGCGAGCCGGTCTTCCCCGGCACGCTCGCCCACGTCATCACGGTCGGATCCGCTGCCGTCTCGGGCGCGCGTGACGCGTTCTCCAACTTCGGGCCGTGGATCGATCTCGTCGCTCCCAGTGCGGCGCTCGTGATGCCGGCACCGCCCGCGATCTGCATCAGCGGGTACGCGCGCGCCGACGGAACGTCGTTCTCGGCGGCCGCGGTCGCCGGCGCGATCGCGCTGATCGGGGGCGCTCGTCCGACGCTGTCGACCAGCCAGCTGTACGACGTGGTCCGCCGCCGCGCGACGAGCGACGCGAGCACATCGGGCTTCGATGTGAACACCGGCTTCGGCCTGCTGAACGTCGGGGCCGGGCTCGGGGTCACCGCCTCGGCGGCGGATCCCTACGAGATCAACGACAATGTCTACTGGCTCAGGCAGCGGCCGGCGGCGTTCCCGACCTATCTCAGGAGCAAGCGCAAGTCCACGACGCGCGGGTCGCTCAGTCCCGGCAAGGATCCACAGGACGCGTTCAAGGTGCGCCTGCGCAAGGGCGAGCTGCTGCGTGCGACCGTCAAGAACGGCAGCACCAGCTCGGCGCTCGCGGCGACGATCTGGAGCACCCGGGCCGCCGCGTTCAGCATGGAGCTGCCGGCGTCCAGTGCCGAGCTGCGCGACAGCTCCGGTTTCACGCAGAACCCCGCCGTCAGCTATCGGGCCAGCAAGACCGGCACGTACTACGTCGCGGTCTTCGCACCGGACTGGGACCTGCCGGGGGAGCAGGGCAAGGCCGGCCAGGACCTCGCGCCGCTCTCCCCGCCGCGCACCACCTACAGCCTGACGCTGGCCCGCAGTCGCTGATGTCGTGAGCGCTCCCGGTGCATTCGTCGACGCGCTCGTGGCACGCGACTTCGCGGCGCTCAGCGCGCTGCTGCACCCGGACATCGACTTTCGCGCGATGACGCCCAACCGTGTCTGGGAGGCGGACGGACCGCAGGGTGTCGAGGATGCCCTGCGCGCGTGGCTCGCCGATCCCGACGAGGAGGTCGAGCGCATCGCCGCGACGCAGCCGATGGCCGTCGAGGACACGGTGCGCGTCGGCTGGCGCGTGCACGGGCGCGAGGCGAAGGGCCCGTTCGTGTTCGAGCAGCAGGCCTACATGCGCGAGCAGGACGGCCAGATCGCATGGCTGCGCGTCATCTGCAGCGGGCAGCGCCCGACGGGCTCGCCGTAGTTCCTGAGGACATCAAGCTCAGCCGGCGTCCGACGGCGAGTCCCAGCCCTGCTGGTGGCGCAGCGAGCCGGGGGTCGTGAGCAGCT
>JBBQKR010000027.1:0-36065 GCA_038327125.1 Solirubrobacterales bacterium | reverse complement strand
CCGTGGGTTGATCCCCCCCTCCGGGGCTGCGTCCGGGTCGGACCCGCCGTTGCGGGGGGGCCGGGGGCCCCTCCCCCCCCCCCGCCCGACCGGCGTGGTCACCGGAAAAAGACAGGGCGGCCGAATATCGGGGGGGATGGGCCGACCGCCCGCCTGGTGGTCCGCGACGCACGGCGAGACAGCGCCTGCGCTGCCTCGCGCTGCGTCGCATCCGAATCCTGGGCATCGACGCGGTCGCACAGGACCGGATCGAGTGGCACCAGCATGTCGGGCAAAGCAACCTCCGGGGTCGTGAGCTGATCCTCCGAAAGTCAGATCATGCTGCCGGGCCCGCAATCAGGCCGACATCACAATCGCTGCCCTCCAAACACCTACGGTACCCGTCGCGTCAAGTTTCCGTGCGATCGGCGCTACCATGGGGGTGCATCGCTCGTCGGGTCCTCGCCCTTCGCCTCGCGCGCGCACACCTGCCGGAGGACGAGAGAGAAGGCCGCTGTGCCGGGCCAGGATCCACCGTTCGCCGGAGATGCGCTGCTCGACGCCGTGACCGTCGAGCTCGTCGCGCTGCACAAGCGCTACTACCACCGCGAGCCGGTCACAGCGAAGACGCTGTTGCTCGGGGGCGATCTGATCGCCTGCGTTCTCGGAGGCGTCTACACCGACGTCGAGAAGACGATGATCGAGCTGCAACGGACGACCATCGTCCAGGAGAACCGCAGCGCCTTCCAGGTCGCGATGCAGCATAAGTTCATCGACACCATCGAACGGCTGTCGGGCCGCAACGTGCTCGCGTTCATCTCCAACCATCACGTCGGCCCCGACCTGGAGATCGAGCTGTTCATGCTCAACCCCGCGGTGCCGGCCGTCGCCTGAGACGGCTCAGCAGCGCAGCGTCGGCAGCTGCGCCGACTCGAGCGTGTCGGTCAGGCCGGCGCCCATGATCGACGTGTCCCACGTTCGGCCCTGGTCGCCGGGCGTCGGCGTCCACTGGTAGGCGACGAGCGATCGCACGCGAGCGGTGCAGGCGCGCGCAAAGGCCGTCCGCCAGATCTCGGCGCGCACGTGCGGGTCGCTGACATAACTGTGCTTGACGCCGAACTCCGTCAGGTCGATCGGCGTTGCCGCCCCGAAGAGCTCGTGCACGAGCGCCGAGTACTCGACGATCCTGTCCGACCAGAATTGCGCGGGCGGGGAGGCGACCTCACGGCCGTCGGCGATTCTCGGGTAGGGGTGGTGGGCCCAGCGGTCCACCGGTGGGATGCCGACCCGCGCGAGCTCGCGCAGGAAGACGCCGACGCCGGCGCATGCCGACGTCTCGCCGGCACCGACCGCGATCCCGGGGGCGGCCGCGCGCACCGCGGGGATCGCGGCGTTCAGGAAGGTCGCCGCGCGGCGGGCGCGCTGGATCGAGAGGCAGCCCTGGGCGACGCTGATCGTCGCGCTGTCGATCGTCCGGATGGTCGCGCCGAGGGTCTTCCTGGTCTTCCAGCGGTGAGCGGTCCAGACGAGCTTGCGGCGTACGACCTTGCGCTTGCCGTGACGGCGGACGACGCGCCGCGCGATCCGCGAGCGGCGGACCTTGACCCGCACGCGGGTGGCCGTCGGGACGTACCCCGCCTGGCGGGTGACGCGCTGGGCGGTCGCGGGATCGCAGAGGTCGGAGGCCTCGAGCAGCAGGTCGGGCTCGTTCATCACGGAGACGCGCAGCGGGGCGCCGATCGCCGCCATGCGCGCCGCGAGCTGGGCGGCCCAGGCAGCGAATTCCGTCGGCGTGACGTCGGCCTGCGCGTGGCCCCACGGGAGGGCGAGCACGACGTCGAGTCCCAGGCCGCGTCTCGCCGCACGCTCCGCAGCCCATAGGTAACGATCATCGTCCGGATACCGGTTCATGTACGTCAGCAGCCGCACGAACCGCACGCCGCGGGCCGCGCCGGCGTCGAGCACCCCGTCGGGGTTGACCGGCTCTGTGACGAGCCCGCCGTCGTCAGCCAGGCCGAGGACCGGATCGGCCGCGGCGAGTCCCGGTCCGGCGCAGCCCAGGACGATCAGCAGCGTGCTGATCAGACCCAGCCGCCGCACTCGTCGCCCGTGTTGCGACGATCGATCAGGCAGGCCGGATTCATCCGTGAAGTCCAAGGCCGCCGCAGTCTTGCACGGGTGTTACGCGCTTGCGGCAGCAGGCTCACGTACGAACGCGGCGATCTCGCGCGCGAGCGCGCGCGGCTGGTCGAGCGGGATCAGCGTGCAGCTGTCCTGCAGCTCGACGAGCCGACCCTGGGGAAGCAGCGCGGCGAGCCGCCGACCGTGTTCCGGTGGCATCACGCGGTCCTCCGCGGCCCAGACGACCAGCGCCGGGTGATCGAAGTCGCGCAGGCGCTCGGCCGCCTCGACGAGGATCGAGCGATCGAGGTTGCCGGCGTACTTGCGCAGGTCGCGGCGGATCTCGCGCTGGGTGAGCAGCGGCTTCAGCCAGTCGTCGAGCTCGCCGTGGGGGATCGGGCGCTTGGCCATCGATCCGAACCCGAGTGGGCTGCGGCGAAACCAGTGCAGGCGCAGCTGCTGCATCGAGAGAAAGATCCCGCCCGGGAGCTTGGCGGCGAGCGCGATCGCCTTGCCCGGAAGCCCGGGCGGGTAGTTGTCGAACGCCTCGCACGAGGTGATGACCAGTCGCGCCACGCGCCCGCAGCCGTCGGCGCAGAGGACCTGCGACATCGCCGTGTCGTTCTCGACCAGCGTCACCTCGCGCAGGTCGAGCGCCTCGATGAACTCGCGCAGGATCGCGGCCTGTCCGCGCATCGTGAGGTCGGCGCCGGGGCGCATCGGGATCCGGTGCGCGCCCCAGGGGAGCGTCGGCACGACGCAGCGCAGATCGCCGCCGAGCTCGGTCACGACGCCGTCCCAGAGCGAGGGGCCGATGGCTAATCCGCCGCAGAGAACGACGACCGGGCCGTCGCCGCCGCTGTCGCGGTATTCGATCGTTCCGGCGGACAACGCAACGCTGGGCATCAGAGAGTTCCTGACTGGATAGATCGTTCTAGCGGGACGGTATCGTACGCTGCCGGCCATGACCACCGCGCTGACATCGGAGACGCAGACCGTTCCCACCAAGCAGCGGATCCTCTACGCGGCCGCCGAGTTGTTTCGCCGCCGCGGTTACTCGGGAACCGGGCTCAAGCAGATCTCCGACGAGTCACGTGCCCCATTCGGCTCGCTGTACCACCACTTCCCCGGCGGCAAGGAGGAGCTCGGCGAGGACGTCATTCGCCAGGGCGGCGAGTTCTTCCGCCTGCTCGTCGAATCGGTCTGGGACAGCGCCCCCGACGTGGTCACCGGCGTGCGCGAGGTCTTCGACGGCGCGGCCGAGACCGTCGGCACGACCGACTTCCAGGACGCGTGCCCGATCGCGGTCGTGGCGCTTGAGGTCGCGAGCACGAACGAGCGCCTGCGGATCGCGACGGCCGACGTCTTCGAGAGCTGGGTCGTGTCCGCGACCGCACGCTTCGCGGCCGCCGGCTTCGGCAAGCGCCGGGCCCGTGAGCTCGCGATCGCGCTGATCGCCGCACTCGAAGGTGCCTTCATGCTTGCGCGGGCGACGCACGACACGACGGCGCTGCACGTCGCCGGGCAGCTGCTCGCGGACACGGTCGCGCGCGAGCTGGACACGCTGCGCTGAAGCCTTCGCAGGGTCCCGGCCGCGCTGAAAGTGGACGCCGCCGACGTCGTGCGGTTCCCGGCGTCCGTGGCAGACTCGGCCCGATGCGCCGACAGAACATCGCTGATCCACAGTTCACCTATGACGCTGCGGATCCCGCCGGTTTCCGCGCGGGGATGCTGCGGTTCGGCGATCAGCTGGGCGCCGAGCAGTCCGGCGCGAGCGTCTACAAGCTGCCGCCGGGCGAGGCGATCTGCCCGTACCACTACGAGCACGGGGAGGAGGAGTGGGTGCTCGTCCTGCACGGCAACCCGTCCGTCCGCACGCCGGAGGGGACGCAGACGCTCGATCCGCTGGACGTCGTCTTCTTCCCGCGCGGCCCCGAGGGCGCCCACCAGATCCGCAACGACACGCAGGCGTCTGCGCGGGTGCTGATGTGGTCGACGATCCTCTATCCCGGCGTCTCGGTCTATCCCGACAGCGACAAGATCGGCGTGTGGACCGCCGGCAAGGCCGACAACGTCATCGTCGAGCGCTCGAGCGCCGTCGACTACTACCAAGGTGAGACCGGTCGCTAGTTCCGAACGGCCCGCGGGCGGCGGGTATCGTGATGGGCGTTCCCGTCGATCACGCAGAACCGCTCACGCTCACCGTCGGATGCACGTTCGGTCTGGCGACCCCGCAGGCTGTCTCGGCGGTGCTGCAGGTGGCGCCGCTGCAGCAGGGCGACGTCCTCCGCGCCGAGCGCTGGGACACCGGCGCCGAGCACCACGGCTACCTGGACGTCTACGGCAACCGCTGCGAGCGCTTCACGATCGCGGGCGGCGAGTCGCGGATCGTCTACGAGGCCGACGTCGTCCTGCAGTGGCCGGCCGACCTGATCGCTCCCGGCACACGCGAGACGCCGATCATGACGCTGCCCGACGAGCACATCGCGTTCCTGATGCCGAGCCGCTTCTGCCTGCCCGACGAGCTGGGGCACGAGGCGTGGCAGCGCTTCGGCAACCTCGAGCCCGGCTGGGAGCGCGTGCAGGCGATCGTCGACTTCGTGCACGACCACCTGGAGTGGGTGGCCGGCGCCTCGAACCCCTGGACCACGGCCGTCGACGCCTACCGCTCCGGGCAGGGCGTCTGCCGCGACTTCGCGCACCTGGCGATCACGTTCTGCCGCTCACTGAACATCCCGGCGCGCTACGTCTTCGGCTACATCCCCGAGATCGACGTGCCGCAGCCGGCCGAGCCGATGGACTTCGCCGCCTGGTTCGAGGTCTACCTCGACGGCATGTGGCACACCTTCGACGCGCGCAACAACCGCCGCCGCGTCGGCCGCGTCGTCGTCGGCCGCGGACGCGACGCCGTCGACGTGGCGCTGATGACCACGTTCGGGCCGGTCAAGCTGACGGAGTTCGCGGTCCGCGCGGCGTAGCGCCCGGCGCCTCGCGGCGCGGCGCTCGTTACGGTTCCCCTGTCGACCGGAGGACGTGGGATGCGAGGTGTGCTGCAGGGCCGTGCCGGGATGGTGCTGGCCTTCATGCTCGGGCTGGTGATCGCGACGGCTGGAACAGCCGCCGCCGCGAAGCTGATCACGGGCAGGCAGATCAAGGACGGGTCGATCGCGAGCCGCGACCTGTCGAAGTCCGTGCGCGCGAAGCTCGCCAAGACCGGCGCCCGCGGCAAGCAGGGCAAACAGGGCCTCCAGGGCAGGCCGGGCACGCGCGGGGAGCCCGGTCCGTCGACCGGTCCGGCCGGCGGCGACCTCGCCGGCACCTACCCCGACCCGAAGCTGCGCGCGCCGCAGGCGATTCAGGTCGCCGACCCGCCGTCCGGCATCAGCTGCCTGGTCACGTTCGACACGTTCTGCGGACAGGTTGCAGAGGGCAACTTCTGGATGGATGCGACCGGTGGGAGCTACGGCCCGCTGACCTACTTCGTCGAGCCTGCGGGATTCGTGCAGTTCCAGGGGACCGCGCAGCAGATCGGCAGCTCGAACCCGTCCGGCGTGATCTTCTACCTGCCGCCGGGCCGGCGCCCGGCCGCGACGCTGCGCTTCCCGGTCGTGAACATCGCCAGCGGAGGTGAGGCGGGCTTTGCGCGGATCGGTGACAACGGCGAGGTCGCGCTGTTCGGTTTCGCCAGCATCGCCGACCCCGCGAAGTTCGACCTCAGCAACGTGCGCTTCCGCATCGGGAAGTAGGACTACCGGCGCGCCGGCAGCACCCGCAGCGAGAACGCGACCGCCGGGCCGATCAGCAGCGCGAACGCGACCGTGCCGATCCCGGCGACGCCGCCGAGCAGCACGCCCGCGACGAGCGCGGTCAGCTCGATCCCGGCGCGCACGCCTGCGATCGGGAATCCCGTCCGCAGGTGCAGGCCCGTCATCAGGCCGTCGCGTGGCCCACGGCCGAGCGCAGCGTTGATGTAGATGCCGCTGCCGACGCCGACCAGCGCGATCCCGCCGAGCATCAGCGCCCAGCGGGCGAGGATCGCGTCGGGCGTGCTGAGCAGGTCGACGGTCACGCCGAGCGCGACGCCGACGACGACCGCGTTGAGCAGGGTCCCGAGCCCCGGCCGCTCGCGCAGCGGGATCCAGATCAGCAGGACGATGAAGCTCAGCACGATCGTCGCGGTGCCGATGTTCCAGCCCGTCTGCTCGGCGACGCCGCCGGCGAGCACCGTCCACGGTGAGTTGCCCAGCTCGGCGACGACGAGCAGTGCCTCGCCGGCGCCGAACAGCCACAGGCCGATCAGCAGTCGCGTGAGCTGTGCGGGGTTCGTGCGCCAGCCGGCGGAGCTCAGCGCCTCGATGCGCTCGTCGACCTCCGCGAGCGCGCGCGGCTCGTGGAGGTCAGCGGGCACGCGCCCATCCTCGCAAAGCGCCTTGCATGGCCTGGGGAGGTCGTGCGAACATGCGTTCGATCATGATCGTCTGCGTCCTGCTGCCCCGCTTCGAGCTTGCCATCGCCGCCGGCGGTCGCGCAGCGCTCGCGCAGGGGCCGATGGCACTGGCGCCCGAGCCGGGGCGCGAGCAGGTCGTCGGCGAGGTCTCGCAGGCCGCTGAGGCGCTCGGCATCCATCCGGGAATGCGCCTGGGGGAGGCACTCGCGCGCTCGCCGCGACTGGCGCTGACGCCGCCCGACCCGGTCGGCGTCGCCGATGCGTGGGAGCGGGTGCTCGCCCGCCTGGAAGCGGTCGGTGCGGCGGTCGAGAGCGATCGTCCCGGCGCGGCGTGCTTTCAGGCCCGCGGCCTGCGGCTGCTGCACGGCGGCTCGCTGGACGGCACCGTCGAGGCGGTGCGCGTGGCGCTGCGGCTGCCCGCGCGGATCGGCGCGGGTCCCTCACGCTTCTGCGCGATCGCCGCCGCCACCCGCGCGCGCACGCGCCGCGCGCACATCGTGCAGGGCGCCGGGGATCTCGCAGGCGAACCGGTCGCCCTGCTGCGCCGCCGCGCGGAGACCGCGCACCTGCCGCGTGAGCTGCAGCGCCTGGGGATCACCACGCTCGGCGCGCTCGCCGCGCTGCCGCGCGGCGCCATGGCCGATCGCTTCGGACCCGCCGGCCTGCTCGCCCACGACCTCGCGCACGGGCAGGACACGCCGCTGCGCCCGCGGGTTCCGCGTGAGGTCCTCGAGGAGACACTCGACCTGGAGGAGTCCGCCTCCGGCGAGCAGCTCGAACGCGCGCTGGGCCTGCTCGTCGACCGCCTGCTCGCACGGCCCGACCGTCGCGGGCGGGTGCTGCGCGCAGCGGTCCTCTCGGCGCGGCTGGTCGAAGGTGGCACGTGGCGCGACCGCGCCGTCTTTCGTGAGTCGACCGCCGACCCGCTGCGGATGCGCCTGGCGCTGACTGCGCGCCTGCGGCTGCTGCCGGCGCCGGCGGAGTCGCTGCGCCTGACCGCCGAGCAGCTCGGCGCGCCGCGGGCCGACGGGCCGGTGCTGTTCGAGGCGCAGGCGACGGCGCGCGCCGAGCGCCTGCGTGAGGCGGTGCGCCAGGCGCGCGCCGCCGCCGGACCCGAGGCGGCGCTGCGGGTGCTGACGATCGACCCGGACTCACGCATTCCCGAGCGCCGCGCGGTGCTGACGCCGTTCGAGGGGTGACGCGGCGGTGGTGCCGAGCGCCAGGAGGCTGGCCGAGCCCGCGGCGGCGCGGGTGCTCGCGGGCGTCGGCGGGCGCCCGATCGACGTGGACGGGCACGAGGTCATCTCGGTGCGCGAGTCCTGGCTCGTCGAGGACCGCTGGTGGACGGCGCGACCGCTGCGCCGCCGCTACTGGGAGGTGGTGACGATCGACGGCCGCGACCTCGTGGTCTTCCGTGACCTGATCGACGGCCGCTGGTTCCGGCACCGCTGACGCGTTCTCGTCACGTGTGCGTGACGATCACGCGGTTGCCCCGTCACACGGCCCGCGACACGGTTGCGCGGTGCGGGAGCGGGGGCAGTCCACGGTCGAATACTCCGCGCTCATCCTCGTCGCGGTCGCGCTGCTCGCCGCGGGCGCCGCCGGCCTGCACGGGAGCGGGATCGCGGAGGCGCTGGTCGAGCAGATCAAGCGCGCGATCTGCCTGGTCGGCGGCGGCACCTGCCGCCAGGCGCCGGAGCCGTGCGTGGTCGCCGCGACGGCGACCAGTGACGACACGAGTGTGCGGCTGGTGATCCTGCGCCTGCGCGGCGGGCGCACGCTGCTGCGCGAACGGCGCTCGGACGGCAGCGAGCGCGTGACGCTGATCAGGCGCAGCGGCGCCGGTGGCGGGCTGGCACTGGGCGCTGAGATCGGCGCCGGGACCTGGATGCTGGGCGGGCGGCTGGACGGTGCGGTCGAGATCCGCGGCGGGCACGGCCGCGTGTGGACACTGCGCTCCGGGCGGGAGGCGGACGCGCTCGTGCGAGCGCTGGCCTCGGGTGGCCGGGCACTGCCCGCGCCCGACGTCGTCTTCGGCGAGCACGGCCTCGGGACGGCCGTCTCCGGCAACCTCGAGCGCGTCGGCCTCGCGCTCGACGCGGAAGACCTCTTCACGACCAGGACGGACCGCCGCAGCGGTGAGCGGACCCTGTTCATCCGCCGCAGCAACGACGTGCTCGGGAGCGTGGGCGTCGTCGGCCCGCTGGGCGCCGAGGCCGGAGCGCGGACCGAGGAGCGGGCGGCGCTGGTCGTCGATGCCCGCGGCCGCCCGCTGCGCCTGGCGGTGACCAGCGTCCGGCGCCTGCAGGCGGGCGTCCAGCTGCCGGGACCGCTGCGGACGGCGGGCCGGCTGCCGCTGCGCCAGGGACGTGTCGTCGAGACCGAGCGCCGGCTCGACCTCGGCGACCCCGCGAACCTCGCAGCCGCTGGCGCCTTCGTGCGTGCGCTGCGCGACCCGGGCCTGCGGCTGGGCGCCGCGTTCGCGGTCTCGGATGCGCTGCGACGGCGACTCGACACGGCGGGGGAGACGCGGATGCGCGTCTACGCACTCGACGTGCGCCGCAACGGGGCGCGCGTCGGGGTCGACGTCGGCGTCGGCGTCGGCGGCGGACACGAGCACGCAGTCGAGCGCGCGCGGCTCATCGGCGCCGCCGAGCGCGAGGCCGGCGGCGTGTGGCGCGAGCGCGACGACTGCCTGGTGGCGGCGTGGGGCTCTTGAGTCACAAGGGTCAGGACTATGGACTTGGCCTGACACGCGCGATACTGAAACAGGCGGGTATCGACCCGTCGGAGCTATGACCGAGCGCACAATCGAGTACATCGTCCGCGTCCACGAAGAGGACGACGGTTCCCTGTGGGCGGAGGTCCTTGACCTGCCCGGCTGCTTCGCGTCAGGCGGGACGCTCGACGAGTTGCGGGACGCGATTCAGGAAGCGATCTCGCTCTACGTGGCCGACGATCCAACGGCGGGCACAATTGGGCGCTTACGCGGGATGTCCGACGACGCGCCCGTCAAGCCGATGCACGTGGGCGAGATGCGCGTGACGGTCTCCGCCTGACACAGCGACCGCTGCAGCCGCCGGTCCATATGCGAACATACGTTCGTGCCGTATGTCGAGCTCCACTGCCACTCGGCGTTCTCGTTCCTGGACGGGGCTTCGCTGCCTGACGAGCTCGTCGCGGCGGCGCTGCGCAGCGGGCACACGGCGCTGGCGCTGACCGACCACGACACGGTCAGCGGCTCGATGGAGTTCGCGCAGGCCGCGCGGCAGCTGGGTCTGCGCGCGATCCACGGCGCGGAGATCACCGTGCTCGACCGGCCCGGCACGCCGGTCGAGGACGCGCGCCACCTGACGCTGCTCGTCCGTGACGCCCGGGGATGGTCGAACCTCTGCCGGCTGCTCACGCGCGCCTGGGCGCACACGCGTGAAGGCGACGCGCGCCGCTCGCTCGGCGCGCCCGCGGTGACGCTCGCCGACGTCGAGCAGTACGCGCAGGGGCTCGTCTGCCTGAGCGGCTGCGCCCGCCGGGGCGTGCGCGACGAGCCGACGATGCGCCGCCTGATCGCCGCGTTCGGGCGCGACGCCTTCCGGGTCGAGTTGCAGCGGCCGTTCGCACGCCACGACCGTACGCTGAACCGCGGTCTGGCATCACTGGCGGAGCGCCTCGGCGTGCCCTGCGTGGCGACCGGCAACATCCACGCGCACACGCCGATGCGCGCCCGCCTGCAGGACACGCTCGTCGCGGTGCGCGAGCACACGACACTCGACGCCTCCGAGCCGCAGCGCCGCGGCAATCACGCGCACGTGCTGACCACGCCCGCGGCGATGGCCGCGCGCTTCGAGGACCATCCGGACGCGGTCGCCGAGAGCGCCCGGCTCGCCGAGACGCTGACGTTCGACCTCACGCAGGATCTCGGCTACCGCTACCCCGGAGCCGAGGACGAGGACACCGACAGGCTGCTCGTGCAGGCATGCCGCGGCAGCTTCGACGCCCGCTACGCGCCCGGTCATCGCCTGCGCGAGGAGGCCGCCGCGCGCCTGGACGAGGAGCTGGCGCTGATCGCCCAGCTGGGGCTGTCGGGCTTCTTCCTGCTGCACCGCGACATGCTCGAGCTCGCGCGCGAGGTGGCGGCCGAGGTGCGCGGCCCGGACACCGCTCGCGCGTTGCTGCCGCCCGGTCGCGGTCGCGGGTCCTCGGTCTCCTCGATCGTCTGCTACCTGACCGGTCTCTCGCACGTCGACCCGGTCGCGAACAAGCTCTTCCTCGGGCGTTTCCTCAACGACGAGATCACGGCGCTGCCGGACATCGACCTCGACTTCCCGCGTGACGTGCGCGAGCGGCTGATCCCGCGCATCCACGAGCGCTACGGCCGCGAGCGGTCCGCGCTCGTCGCCGCCTTCCCGACCTACCGTGCACGCGGCGCGATCCGCGAGCTCGGCAAGGCGCTCGGGCTGCCGCCGGGCGAGATCGAGCGCGTCGCCCGCAGCTCGGAGGGCTGGTCGGCGCACAACGTGGACCGCGACATCGTCACGGCGCTCGGGGCCGAGCGGCTGGCCTCCGACGGTCAGGCGGGCCGCTGGCGGCATCTCGCCGCGCTCGCCGACGAGGCGCACGGCCTGCCGCGTCATCTCTCCCAGCACTCCGGCGGGATGATCATCGCCACACGCCCGCTGATCGACTGCTGTCCCGTCGTCCCCGCCGCGATGGAGGGGCGGCAGATCGCGATGTGGGACAAGGACTCGTGCGCCGACGCGGGCTTCCTGAAGATCGATCTGCTCGGGCTCGGCATGCTCTCCGCGGTCGAGCGCTGCGTCGAGCAGATCGCCGCGCGGCGCGGTCAGCGGATCGACCTCTCGCGGATCCCCTACGACGACCCCGAGGTCTACGGGACGATCCAGCGCGGCGAGACGACCGGGGTCTTCCAGATCGAGAGCCGCGCGCAGATCGCGTCGCTCCTGCGCACGCGGCCGGAGAACCTCGACGACCTGACGATCCAGGTCGCGATCGTGCGTCCCGGCCCGATCCAGGGCGGGGCGGTCAACCCGTACATCGAGCGTCTCCAGCGGCTGCGCGCCGACCCGTCCTACCAGGTGCCCTACGAGCACCCGTCGCTCGAGCCGGTGCTGCGCGACACGCTCGGCACGATCATCTTCCAGGACCAGGTGATCGAGGTCGCGATGGCATTCGCCGGCTTCTCCGCGGGGGAGGCCGAGGGCCTGCGGCGCGCGATGAGCCGCAAGCGCTCCGCCGCGGCGCTCGAAGCGCACCACCAGGACTTCGTCGAAGGCGCGGTCGCCCGCTGGGACGACGTCGACAAGGCACTCGCCGAACGGATCTTCACGATGATCGCGGGTTTCTCCGGGTTCGGCTTCCCGAAGGCGCACGGGGCCGCCTTCGGCCTGCTCGCCTACCAGTCGACCTGGCTGCGGGTGCACTACGGGCCGGAGTTCCTCGCGGCGCTGCTCGACGAGCAGCCGATGGGCTTCTACCCGCCCGACGCGCTCGTTCACGAAGCCCAGCGGCGCGGCATCGAGGTCCACCCGCCGGACGTCAACGCCAGCGGAGCCGGCTGCACGGTGACCCCCGAGGGCGGGGTCAGGCTCGGGCTCGGGCACGTCCTCGGCGTGAAGGCCGACGAGGTGCAGGCGCTCGTCGCCGAGCGGGAAGCGGGGGGACCGTTCGCCTCGCTCGAGGACCTGGCATCCCGCGCGGGGACGGGGCGCCCGTCACTGGCGAAGCTCGCATGGTCGGGCTCCGCGGACTGCCTGGCGGGCGAGCACCGCTACGCGCGGCGCGAGGCCCTGTGGCGCCTGGGCGTCGCCGCGCCGCCGGTGGTCTCCGGGCGCCAGGGGACGCAGCTGTCGCTGGGACTCGACCTCCCTGCGGCACCGTCGCTCAATCCGCTGGGCGACTGGGACGAGATGCTCGCCGACTACGCGACGACCGGGCTGACCACCACCAGGCATCCGCTCGGGCTGCTGCGCCCCGGGCTCAGTGCCCGTGGAGCGGCGACGAGCGCCGACCTGGGCACGATCGCCCATGAGACGCGCGTGCGCGTCGGCGGACTGGTCGTGGCCCGCCAGCGCCCCGGCACGGCCGGAGGCATCTGCTTCATGTTGCTCGAGGACGAGCACGGGACCATCAACCTCATCATCCCGCCCGCGATCTACGAGCGTCACCGGCTCGTCGTGCGGACCGAGCCGCTCGTCCTCGCCGAAGGAGTCCTGGAGCGGTATGCCGCCGGTGGGGGAGCCGTGAATGTGCTGGTCCGCCGGATCCAGGCACTCGATGGGGCCGATCGCCCGCTGGCCGAGGTGAAGGACTTCTCGCCGCTCGACGAACGCGAACTGGAGCGCCATGCACGCGAGGAGGGTGCTGCTGCGGCCACAGCCGAAGGGGCCGGATTCCGGGCCGTGGCGCCGCCCGTCATGTCCTTCGCGCAGGGTCGCAGGCGCTGAATCAGCCACTGTCCGGCGCGTTCGCGACGCCTTCCAGGGTCCTCGCGGTGTAACGTGCCGCGCCGATGATCGCTGTCGCATCGCTTGTCGCCGCCTTCGTGATCGTGGGGCTCGTGGTCGTGGCCGCCGCCTTCGCGGGCGGGCGCCGCCGCACCCGCAGCGCCGAGCCCTCCCGCGGGGCCAATCGCCTGCTCTACGCCGGCATCGCGATCATCTGCGTCGGCATCGGGCTGGGGCTGCCGCTGATGCTCCTGATCAACAACGCCGCCGATGCCGACCGCGCCGCCGTCGGCGGCGTGGATCTCACCGCCACGCAGGCCAAGGGCCGCGAGCTGTTCGCGTCCAACTGCGCCACCTGCCACACGCTCGAGGCGTCCAATTCAGCCGGGGCCATCGGGCCGAACCTCGACGTCCTGCGCCCGGCCGCCGGCCTCGTCGAGAACGCGATCCTCGTCGGCCGCGCGCGCGGCGCGGGCAACATGCCCGCCGCGCTGTTGACCGGTGCGGACGCCAAGGCCGTCGCCGCCTACGTCGCAGCGGTCGCCGGGCGCGCGGACGTCACGGCCACGACGCCCGCAGCAGCGCCGGCAACTCCCTGACGCCGCCGCGCCCGCTAGCCTCACGCACGACAGATACCGCTGAGTTTGCGAGACGTGGTCGCCATCAGGCGCCCATCGACCGCGGAGCGGGGGACCCACAACTGGGGCGAATCGCCGGGAAACCGGCCTAGCGCGACTCTTTCTGCGCGAGCCCGTCAGCTAACCCCGTAGGCCGATGAAAGAGGACCAGATATCCATGTCACAGCCTGAGGCCCGCGCCTGGTGGGCCGATGTCGAGGAATTGCGCGACCGCATCGAGAGCCGCCGTGAGGCCGAGCTCGGGCCCGCAGCGCCGGTCGCGCAGCCCGTCACTGCGCGGCGCACCGTGCAGATCACCGGTCGCCCCGCGCAGGCGCCGGCTCCGCGCCCGCTCGTCGCCGCACGCCAGCGCTCCCCGCGGGCGCTGGACGCAGCCACGCGCCGTCCGGACCGCATCGCCGGCTGGGCGGCCCTGCTCGGGCTCGTGCTCGTGCTGGTCTCGACGGCGACGCACTGAGACCCCGGCCGGCGGAAGGCTGGCCCGAATGGTTGCCTGGCGCGTACTCGGGGAAGAACCCGGATACCGGACCTTGCCCACACGTGTACGCTTACGAACAGTAAGCAGGTAGCAGGAGACACGAGGCGCACGGACCGCTCTCAACCCGTCTTGCGAGGAGCCGCCATGACTGCCATCAGCCGCTTTCCCGTCCACGACGAGCTCAGTGCTCCGGAAGGCTCGGTGCCCGTTCTGCGGGGCGCGCTCGCGACCGCCGGTCAGCTCCCGAATTTCCTCGGCGTGCTCGCCGGCTCACCCGCTGCCCTGCGCGGCTACGCACGGCTGCGCTCCGAGTTGCGTCACGGCGCGCTCGAGCCGCGGACGCTGGAGCGGATCTCGCTCGCCGTCGCCGAGCACCGCGGCTCGGATCCGGGAATCGCCATGCACAGCCGCTCGGCCCGCCTGGCGGGGCTGTCCTTCGACGAGATCGCCGCGGCACGGCGCTTCAGCTCCGCCGACGAGCGCGAGCAGGCACTGCTCTCCTACCTGCGCTCGCTGATCGAGGAGCGTGGGCGCCCGCCCGTCCACGTCCACGAGGAGGCACGCGAGGCCGGCTGGTCCGACGAGCAGCTGCTCGAGGCGATCGCGTTCGTCGCGCTGGAGACCTTCACCGCGCTGATCAACGTCGCCGGTGACGTCCCGGTCGACGGTTCAGGCGAGCAGGCGCGCCTGATGGCCGCCTGAGCCGCAGACGGCCGTCGGACCGCGATGGCAGGCAGCGCCCGCACCGCGCCGGACTCCGACCTCGGCATAGAGCTGCCCGCGGCCTCGGGTTGCTGCCCGCTGTACCACGAGGCCGTGGAGCTGATCGGCCGCCGCTGGACGGGAGCGATCCTCGCGGTCCTGCTGACCGCGCCCGAGCCGCTGCGCTTCTCGGAGATCGCCGCCGCGGTTCCCCAGCTCTCCGACCGGCTGCTCTCCGAGCGCGTCAAGGAGCTCGAGGAGCGCGGGCTCCTCGTCCGCGAGGTCGAGCCCGGTCCGCCGGTGCGCGTGACGTACCGCCTCAGCCCGATGGGCAGCGACCTGGCGCCCGCGCTCGAGCAGCTCGCGGGCTGGGCGCAGCGCTGGCTCGCAGACCAGGCCGGGGGTACCAGGACCACAGGTCCTCGCGGGTTGCCTTGATGACCATCTAGGGTCCTGGCCATGGCAGACCCAACGCCCACCAGCGCCGATGACGTCAAGGCGATCTGCGAGGAACGCGACATCCGCTTCATCCGCTTCTGGTTCACCGACATCCTGGGCCAGCTGAAGTCCTTCTCGATCGGCAGGGATGAGCTCGACGACGCGTTCGAGGGCGGCATGGGCTTCGACGGCTCGTCGATCACCGGCTTCAACGCGATCGAGGAGTCGGACATGATCGCGATGCCCGATCCGGCGACGTTCGCCGCGCTGCCGTGGCGCCCCGAGGAGCAGGGGGTGGCCCGCATGTTCTGCGACGTCCTCACACCTGAGCGCACCCCGTACGAGGGTGACCCGCGCCACGTGCTGCGCCGCGCGCTGGAGCGCGCGAAGGGCATGGGCTTCGACACCTTCAACGTGGGGCCGGAGCTCGAGTACTTCCTGTTCAAGGACAAGAACGGCACCGAGGTGCTCGACGAGGGCGGCTACTTCGACCTGACGACGCTCGATGCCGGCTCCGACGTGCGCCGCGAGACCGTCCTGGCGCTCGAGCAGCTCGGCATCCACGTGGAGTACAGCCACCACGAGGTCGGTCCCAGTCAGCACGAGGTCGACATGCGCTACGCCGGCGCGCTGAAGATGGCCGACGACTGCATGACGTACCGCATCACCGTCAAGGAATACGCGATGAAGAACGGCTGGCATGCCACATTCATGCCCAAGCCGCTCTTCGGTGAGAACGGCTCCGGGATGCACACCCACATGTCGCTGTTCGCCGGGGGGCGCAACGCGTTCTTCGACGAGAACGACCCGTACTACCTCAGCGACGTGGGCAAGGCGTTCATCGCCGGTCAGCTGCGTCACGCGCGCGAGATGAGCGCGATCTTCGCCCAGTGGGTCAACAGCTACAAGCGCCTGGTCCCCGGCTACGAGGCGCCCGTGTACGTCGCCTGGTCGCGGCGCAACCGCTCGGCGCTCGTGCGCGTGCCGCTCTACCACCCCGGCAAGGAGCAGGCCACGCGGATGGAGCTGCGCTGCCCGGATCCGGCGTGCAACCCCTACCTGACGTTCGCGGTGCTCCTCCACGCCGGTCTGGAAGGCATCGAGAAGGGCTATGAGCTGCCCGAGCCGATGGAGCAGAACCTCTACCACCTCGCGTCCGACGAGCGTCGCAGGCTGGGCATCGAGCAGCTCCCCGAGACGCTCGGCGAGGCGATCGAGCTGGTGTCCGACAGCGAGCTCGTGCTGCGCGCCCTCGGCGAGCACACGTTCAACCGCTACGTCGAGATCAAGCGCCAGGAGTGGGAGGACTACCGCGTGCAGGTGACGCAGTGGGAGCTCGACCGCTACCTGCCGGTGCTCTGAGCGGCGCCGGGCTCAGCGGAAGGTCGTGATGACCGTGGTGCTGCCCGTCAGCCGCGGCGTGGCCTTCGGCTTGTAGCTGCGCTCGAAGTCGACCTGCACCCTCCAGGTCCCGGCGGGGATCTTCTTCGCTGGGATGCCGGGCGCCTTGCGCCTCAGCGTCCCGCACGGTCCCTGCGGCACCCCGAAGCGGTAGTTGGCGTAGGTCTTGCCGTTGTGACGGAAGTGCCCGTAGATCGGCTTGCCGGGCTTCTGGAAGAGGCCGCTGAACGTCCACGTCCGGCTCGCGCGGGGGCTCTTGAACCCGGTCGACGTGGCGAAGACCGCGGTCGCCACCTGCACGTCGACGGTCGCCGTTGCGCTCGTCGTCTGGTCGGTCGCCGTGATCGTGAACGTCTTCGTCGCCGGCTTCGACGTGCCGAGCTGCGGCGCGGCCACCGGGGCCTGAAAGCTCCCGTCGGCGAGGGCGCTCCCGGACAGGGCGATCTGGTCACCGGACAGCGAGATCCCGCCCGACGGCGTGAAGCCCGCCCCGATCAGCCCGATGTTGAAGCCCTCGATGTAACAGGCCTGATTGGCCGTCAGCGTCGACGCCGACACCGGCGGACCGAGGACGAGGGCTGCGCTCGCCGCGGCGAGCATTGCGATCGGGGTCACGCGCATCGCGAGCAGCCTACAGCGCGCCTATCCGGCGCTCGCCGGTGCGTCCGGGGTCTGCGACCCGGCCGCGGGCTCACCGGAGTTCTCCTCGTGCGCCAGGCGCGAGGGCCACCAGATCCTGCTTCCGATGTCGAGCACCAGCGCGGGCACGAGCGTCGAGCGTACGACGAACGTGTCGAGCAGGACGCCGAACGCGATCGCGAAGCCGATCTCGGTGAGGAACACGAGTGGCAGCACCGCCAGCACGGCGAACGTGCCCGCGAGCACGATCCCGGCCGAGGTGATGACGCCGCCGGTCACGGCAAGGCCGCGCAGCATGCCCTCGCGCGTGCCGAATTCCTGCACCTCCTCGCGGACGCGCGCCATCAGGAAGATGTTGTAGTCGATGCCCAGCGCCACCAGGAAGACGAACGCGAACAGCGGCAGCGACGGGTCGCTGCCCGGGAAGCCGAAGAACACGTCGTAGGTGACGTAGCTGACGCCCAGCGCCGCCGCGAACGACAGCACGACGGTGGCCATCAGCAGCACGGGCGCGGCGATCGCGCGCAGCAGCACCATCAGGACGATGAACACGACGAGCAGGACGAGCGGGATGATCACCCGGTTGTCGCGCGCGGAGGCCGCGCGCAGATCGCGCTCGATCGCGGTGCTGCCGCCGACCAGCACGCCGTCACCGCCGGCCTTCCGGGCCGCTGAGCGGATCTTCGGGATCACGTCGTAGGCCTTCGTCGAGTACGGGTCGATCGTCAGCGATGCCTTCAGGTACGTGCCCGGTGCGCCGGTGTCGGCGACGGTCACCTCGGCGACGCCCGGGACGTCGCGCACGGCCTGCTGGACCGCGTCGACCCTGCTCGCGTCCGGGACGACGATGTCGGTCGGCGCGTTGTCGCCGCTGGGGAACGCCTTGGAGAGCAGCTTCTGACCCTCGACGGACTCGACGCTGCCGCGGAACGAGTTGCCCTGGGTGAGGCCGGACGAGTACGACAGCAGGCCGGCTGTCATCACGAGGAGCAGCAGCGTCGTGGCGATCCAGACCTTCCGCGGGCGCAGGGCGATCCAGTCGCCCCACTGGCGCCAGCGGCCGTGTGTGGAGTCCACCTGCCGGGTCGAGTCGCTGTAGCGGTGCTCGATGCGGCGGAAGCGCGCGCGGAACGACCCGCCGAACACGCGCAGTGCGATCCCCGCGACGAGGATCAGGACGAACGTGATCGGCACGGGGACCCCGATCGCCGCGAGCACGCCGAGGACGACGCCGACGTTGAGCAGCATCGCGAGGCCGAAGCCGATGCGCGTGGCGAGATGCCGGGGGGCGGGCGTCGCGTCCGGTGCGTCGGCGCCGTCGGGGCCGTAGGGGACGAACGGCCAGAACGCGCGGCGGCCGAAGATGCCCAGCAGCGCCGGGAGCAGCGTCAGCATCGCGATCATCGCGCTGAGGACGCCGATGGCACCGAGCGGGCCGAGGCCGGCGGTGCCGTTGACCTCGGCGAACGTGAGGCACAGCAGTGCCAGGACGACGGTGACCGCCGACGCCACGACCGCGGGCCCAGAGGCCGCGAACGCGTTCGCGAGGGCCAGATGCTTGTCCTGGACGTGCCGTAGCTCCTCGCGGTAGCGGGCGACCAGCAGCAGCGCGTAATCGGTGCCCGCGCCCAGCACGAGGATCGACATGATCGACGAAGACTGGCCGTTGACGGCCACGTCAGCCACCTGGTTTGCCATCCAGCCCAGGCCGCGGCTGACGATCTCGGCAAAGATCACCGTGAGCAGCGGTATCCACAGGAACAGTGGGCTGCGATAGATCACCGCGAGCAGGAAGAACACGAGCGCCAGCGCCGCGATCAGCAGCGTGCCGTTGAGGTTCTCGAAGACCTTGATGCCGTCCGCGGAGAAGCCGGCGGAGCCGGTGACCTTGACCGACAGGCCGCCGCCCGGGTTGCTGATCCGGTCACGGATGTCCTCGACCGGGTCGAGGATCGTGGCGCCGTTGCCGTCGGTCGCGATGTCCGCCAGCAGCAGGGCGGAGGTCCCGTCCCGAGCGAACTTCGGCGCGGCGAACGGCCCTGTGGCCGGCAGCTTCAGCGCGTTGAGCTCGGCGCTGTCGGCGGCGATCTTCGCCTTGTCGGCGGCTGTCAGACCACCCTCGCGCCGGTAGACGGCCACGACCGTGACGGTCTCCGAGCCCTGGATCTCCTTCGTCGCCGCGAGCGCCTTCGTCGATTCGGCGCTCTCCGGCAGATACGAGGCGGAGTCGTTGCGCTCCACGTCGGAGAACTTGCCGGGCAGGTTGGCGCCGGCGAAGGCAAAGACCGTGAGCAGCCAGATCACGAGCGTGACCCACTTCGCGCGGCGCCCCGTGGAGATCGTCAGGAGCGATTTCATCCAGGGCGTTCTATCAGCCCGAGCAGCGCCTCCTCATCCGAAACGGGGGAGCGGCAGGCGAAGCGTTCGCAGAGGTACGCAGCGGCGCGCCCGTCGATCGGGCGACGGCCCTCGAGCAGCGGCACCTGCGAGCGTCCGCTGTCCTCGTCCAGGCGCCCGGCGAGGACGAGCCGCGGGCGCAGCTGAGCGCGCACGACGCGCGCCAGCGCGGCGACGCCGTCCGCCGGCCCGACGAGGGCCAGCTCACGCGCGGGTCCGACGTGCAGGTCGATCGCCTGAAGCGTGTGGCCGAAGGCCTGGGGATGGCGCGAGCACAGCGTGTGGACGAGGCGCAGGTGGCTCAGCGCCGCGTCCTCGTAGCGGGCCTCGCCGGTCAGCAGCGCGAGGCGCTGCAGGCCGAGCGCCGCCGACGCGGCGCCGGACGGGATCGGCGCGTCCTCGAGCTCCTTGCGCCGCGCGACCAGCGCCTCGCCGTCGTCCGGCGTGGAGAAGAAGCCGCCGTGCTCGGCGTCGGCGAAGCGCGCGAGCAGCGTGTCCGCGGCGTCGCGCGCGGCCACGAACCAGCGCTCCTCGAACGTGGCCTCGTAGAGCGTCAGCAGCGCCTCGAGCAGGAAGGCGTGGTCCTCGAGAAACGCGGCGTGTTTGGCCAGGCCGCGGTTGTAGGTCCGCTGCAGCCGCCCGTCGTCGTCGCGCTGGACCTCGAGCAGGAAGCCGGCGCCGGCGCGGGCGGCGTCCAGGTAGTCCCGGCGCTCGAGCACGGCGCCCGCGTCGGCCAGCGCGCTGATCATCAGCGCGTTCCAGCTCGCGACCCGCTTGTCGTCGGTCGCGGGCCGCACGCGCCGGCTGCGGACCTCCAGCAGCCGCGCACGGATCCGTTGTCGAACGTCCCGATCGGGCTCCGCACCGCGGGACTCCAGGACATTCGACCTCGGCGGGCCCTCGTGAAAGTTCCCCGCGTCGGTTGCGCCCAGCCACTCCAGCGCGGCGTCGGCGTCGGCGCCCAGCGCGCTGACCAGCTCGGCGGTCGTCCAGACGTAGAACTTGCCCTCGACGCCCTCCGAGTCGGCATCCAGCGAGCTGAAGAAGCCGCCGTCGGGCGCCTGCATCTCGCGCAGCGCCCAGTCCAGGGTCTCCTCGCAGGTGCGGCGCAGCAGCGGGTCGCCGGAGGCCAGCCAGCCGTGCAGGTACGCACGGGCGAGCAGCGCGTTGTCGTAGAGCATCTTCTCGAAATGCGGCACGGTCCAGGTCGCGTCGACGCTGTAGCGGGCGAACCCGCCGCCGACCTGATCGTGGATGCCGCCCGAGGCCATCGAGCGCAGCGTCTGGATGCTCATCGCGTGCTCGCCGCGCGCGAGCAGGAACTCGATCACGCTGGCGGAGGGGAACTTCGGGGCGGCGCCCCAGCCGCCGTTGACGCTGTCGAACCGCGCGCGCAGCGCGGTGACGGCCTCGTCGAGCAGCTCCGGGCCGACCGGGTCCGGGGAGGGCCGCAGGCGCGCGCCGCCGCTGAGCCGCTCGACGGCCTGCTCGGCGTCCGCGACGATCTCCGCGCGCCGTTCGCGCCATGCCTCCGTCACGGCGAGCAGCACCTGCTGCCACGAGGCCAGCCCGTGCCGCGGCTGCGGCGGGAAGTAGGTGCCGCCGAAGAACGGCACCTGGGCGGGGGTGAGGAAGACGTTCAGCGGCCAGCCGCCCTGGCCGGTCATCACCTGCACCGCCTCCATGTAGAGCGCGTCGACGTCCGGGCGCTCCTCGCGGTCGACCTTGATGCAGACGAAGTGCTCGTTCATCAGCGCGGCCGTCTCGGGGTCCTCGAAGCTCTCGCGCTCCATCACGTGGCACCAGTGGCAGGCCGCGTAGCCGATCGACACGAGGATCGGAAGGTCGTGCTCACGTGCCTGCGCGAGCGCCTCCGGGCCCCACGGCAGCCAGTCGACGGGGTTCTCCGCGTGCTGCAGGAGGTAGGGGGAGGTCTCCCGGGCGAGCGCGTTCGGCACGGCTCAGCCGGCGGCGCGCAGCGCGGGGTCGGCAAAGCGCGGGAGCGCGAGCCCGCGTCCCCAGCCGGCGTCCGGCACCCCTGCCGCACGCGCGGACACGGCCGCCTCAACCTGGCGGCCGCCGAGGACGCCGCGGGCTGTTCCGCTGCCGTCGATGTCCAGGCGGCCGCGGGCAGCGGCCGGGCCGGTCACGAACAGCACCGAGGACTGGCCGCTCGGCAGGGCGTAGGTGCCGGAGACGCGCACGCCGGGAACGTACGACACCGCCTCGAGCCGGACGGTCGTGCCGTCGACGGTGGCGAGGCCGCCCCGCAGGCCGCCGGTGCGCGAACCGGTCGTGATCGACCTGCCCGCGGCGAGCGCGTCGCCGATCAGCTGCCGGCGGACGTCACTGACGGTCGCGCGGACGGCGCTGACGGTACGCAGCGCCTTGGTCCCGCCGGCGAGCGCCGACAGCTTCAGCGGCGGTCGCGGCGTCGGGGTGATCGGTGAGGGCTTCGGGACACAGGTCGACGCCACGTCCGCAGCGAACGCGGCCAACTCGTCGTCGGCGCAGTCGCCGAGATCGCTGCCGAGCACCGAGTGGCCGGACGCGGCGACCGTGACGACGCGTGCTCCCGGGATCGCGCCTGCGACGCGGCGTGCCTGTTCGACCGGCGTGCGCAGGTCCCCAGCGCCCTCCAGGACGAGCGTCGGGACCGCCGGCAACGGGCCGAGGCTCGTCGCCGGCAGGGGGGAATCCGGCCACGAGGCGCACAGGTCGATGACGCTCTGGGCGAGTGGAACGCTGCGGCCGAACGGCGCGAACTGGCGCAGGCCGAGTCTGCGCAGCGCGGACGCCGCCTGCTGCAGGCGCGCGGCCGACGACGAGGCGGGGTTCCACGGGAAGCCCGTCTCGCTGCAGCGCGTTGCGGTGAACAGCCCGGTGTTCACGTCACCGGAGCTCTGCAGACCCGCACCCGCGACGGTCGGAACCGTGCCGGTCAGACCCGCTGCACGGGCGCGCAGCCGCAGCAGCGGCGTGCGGTCGCCGCGCAGCGCGGCCCGGACCGCGCCCGGGAGCTCCGCGCGCAGGGCCGGGTTCAGGTCGCCCGCGAGCAATGTCTGCCAGAGCGCGGTCTGGGTCACCCGCAGCGTGACGCGGGTGCCCCGCGGGCCCGTGATCGATCCGCTGATCGCCTTGCGGCCCAGGCGCCTGGCGAGCGCCTTGAGGTCGGCGTTGGGGCTCGGCGTCGCGCGCGCGCAGGCGCCGCCCGCGCAGAGGTCGCGGAGCACGCGAGGCAGCGCGCCGAACGCCGGGCGCGACCACACGTCGGGACCCTCGAGTGGCACGACGGAATCCAGCACGAGCCTGGAGACGCGGTCGGGGTGGCGCGCCGCGTAGGTGAGCGCGACGCGCGTGCCGTAGGACACGCCGTAGAGCACGAGCTTGCTGTAGCCGCCCGCGACCCGCAGCGCCTCGATGTCCTCAGCGCTGTCGATGCTGCGGTAGAACGCGCGCGCGCCCCCGAGCGCGCTCGCGCAGGCGCGGACCTGGCCGGAGGAGCTCGGACCCGCATCGCCGAAGCATCCGATGGCTCCCGAGGATCCGGTGCCGCGCTGGTCGTAGACGAGCAGGTCGCGCCCGGCGAGCAGCGGCTTCAGGGTCTGGGCGAAGTCCTCGGAGAACGGCAGCGCCGCCTGGCCGGGCCCGCCGGCGAGCGGGAGCACCGCCTCCTGCCCCTGTGCTGTGCCGGCGGGCAGGCGCGCGTACGACAGGCCGATCTGGCCCGTGACCTGACCACCGCGGTCGACCGGGACCGGAAGCGTGCCGCACTGGAGCTTGCCCGACGATCCGCAGGCCTTCGTGTCCAGCGCCGCATGCGCGGGGGCCGCGGCGGCGAGCACGAACAGGCCCGCGAGCAGCGCGGTGAGCTTCGCCCTCGGCATCCCCGCTGACGGTAGCGAACGGCCGCGGGCGCGACGCCGCCTTGAAGCCGGTGGGCCAGGCGTGCGACGATCGGCGAAAGGTCCGGCGATCGGACCTCTGCCTGCGAAGGAGACACCGATGTCCCATCACCGCGAGCCCGTGACCGCCGTCGGAGCACCGGCCGCCGTCGGCCCCTACAGCCACGGCGTGGTGGCGGGGGGGCTGCTGTTCTGCTCCGGTCAGACGCCGCTCGACCCGGAGACCAACACACTCGTGGAGGGCACGGTCGGGGACCGCACGCGCCGCTGCCTGGACAACCTCGCAGCGGTCTGTGCCGCCGCCGGCGCCCAGCTCACGGACGCGGTGCGCCTGGGTGTCTACGTCACCGACCTGGGCGCGTTCGCGGAGGTCAACGCCGCGTACGCCGAGTACTTCCCCGGGCAGCCGCCGGCTCGCACCACGATCGGCGTCGCGGCGCTTCCACTGGCGGCGGACGTGGAGATCGACGCGATCGTCGCGCTGCCGGGCTGAGGATGGGCTCCGGTGGCGCGGTGACCGCGCAGGACATCGCCCGCGTCGCGCCGGCCGTCGCCGCCGTGGCGCGGCGCACGCCGGTGATGGACTCGTGGACGTTGCGCGAGCGCGCCGGCGGTGGTGAGGTCGTGCTGAAGGCGGAGAGCCTGCAGCGGACCGGCTCGTTCAAGGCCCGCGGCGCGACGGCGAAGCTCGCCGCGCTCGGCCCGCAGGCCGACCGCGGTGTGATCGCGGGCAGCGCCGGCAACCACGCGTGGGCGGTCGCGCTCGCCGCGCGTCAGCGCGGCATCCCGTGTGAGGTCGTGATGCCGCCGCAGGCGCCGCTCGGCAAGGTCGCGGGCTGCCGGTCGCTCGGCGCGGCGGTCATCGAAGGCGGTGCGTCGGTCGATGAGTGCGTGGCGGAGGCCCGTGAGCGCGCGCAGGCGACCGGCATGGCCTTCATCCATCCGTTCGACGATCCGGACGTCGTCGCCGGTCAGGGCACGATCGGCCTGGAGATCCTCGAGCAGGTGCCTGACCTGGCGAAGCTGATCGTCTGCCTCGGCGGTGGTGGGCTGGCCGCGGGCGCTGCGATCGCCGTCAAGACCGCGCGGCCTCACGTCGAGGTCGTCGGCGTGCAGGCGGAGGTCGTCGCAGCGTGGCCGCCGTCGCTCGCCGCCGGGGAGCCGATCGAGGTGGCGGCGGCGGCGACGATCGCCGACGGCATCGCGGTGCGGCGCCCCGGGACCATCACGTTCCCGCTCGTGCGCGAGTGGGTGGACGGGGTCGTGACCGTCGCGGAGGATGCCATCGCCGAGGCGATGGCGCTGCTGCTCGAGCGCGCGAAGCTCGTCGTCGAGGGCGGCGGCGCGGTCGGCGTGGCTGCGCTGCTGACCGGCGCGGCGCGTCCGGCCGAGCACGGCGCGACCTGCGTGGTGCTCAGCGGCGGGAACGTGGACGTGGGTCTGCTGGGCTCCGTCACGCGCCTGCACGAGAGCCGCGCCGGCCGCCGGCTCGTGCTGTTCACGCGTGTGGCCGACCGCCCCGGCGGGCTCGCCGGCCTGCTCGCGAGCGTCAGCGCCGCCGGCGGGAACCTGATCGACGTCGAGCACGTCCGCGAAGGCGTGCCCCTGCACGTTCGCGAGACGGGCGTCCAGCTCGTGCTGGAGACGCGTGGGCCGGAGCATGCGGATGCCGTGGTGGATGCGGTGCGGGACGCGGGGTACGAGGTGACGCCGGGTCGTTAGGCCGGTGGCGGCCGTACCTGGACCTCGTCCGCCGCAAGCGCGCCGAACACGGTCTGCAGCCACAGGCGCTCGTCGCCGGTGACATGGCGCAGCCGGCGGCGGGCCCAGTCCTCGACTGCCCCGCGGGATCCGATCGCGGCGTGGGCGCCGGTGACCGCGTAGCGGCCGTCGGCGAGCACGACGAGCGTGCCGATCTCGTCGCGGCGCACGCGGATCGTCTCCAGCACCTCCTGCCCGCGAACCGCCTGCGGTCGCGCGGGGTCTCCGTCGGCCTCGCTCCACGCCCACGACGAGAAGATCGGGGTGACGCCCGTCCGCCGCGGCCGCTGCCGCGTGTCGGGCCCGATCGGCCCGCTGCGCCAGCGCTCGATCAGGTCCTCGACATCGCGGCGGACCTCGCCACGCACGAGCACGTGCAGCTCATCCCCGGCGCGGATCACGGTTGCACCGCGTGGCGGGATCGCCTCCTGGCCGCGCACGATCACGTTGACGACCGCCTCGCGGGGCAGCCCCAGGTCGCGCACGCGCAGCCCCGCGATCGCGTCCTCGGCCATCACCGGGAACTCGAGCACCTCGGCGCCCAGGCGCCGGACCGTCCCCGAGTCCGCGAGCGGGCGCGGCAGCGCGGGCTGGTTCGTCGTCAGGCCCAGCCGCCGGGCGAAGGCCTCGACAGTCGTCCCCTGCAGGAGAGTCGAGATCACGACGGCGAAGAAGACGATGTCGAAGACCCGCTCGCCGCCCTCCACGCCGCCGGTGACGACGAATGTCGCCAGCACGACCGGGATCGCTCCGCGCAGACCGGCCCAGCCCAGGACGGCGGTCTCTCGTCCCGTGAAGCGGAACGGGAGCGTGGCGATCGTCGCGGCCAGCGGCCGCGCAACGAGCGCGAGCACGAGGGCGATCGCGGTGCCCTCCAGCCACACGTCGCCGAGGTCGCTCGGGAACACCAGCAGGCCGAGCGTGATGAACAGGACCATCTGCGCCAGCCATGCGAGCCCGTCGTGAAATGCCGCAATCGTGCGGCGCCCCGGGAGCCGTGCGTCGCCGAGCGTGAGCCCGACGATGTAGACGGCGAGGAAGCCCGAGCCGTGCAGCGCCGCGGCACCGCCGTAGGCCAGTGCTGCGGTCGCGAGCGTCGCGACGGGGTACAGGCCGGCCGACGCGAGCCGCACCCGCCGGAAGGCCGGGACGGCGACACGCCCGGCGACCCACCCGATCGCCAGGCCGATCGTGAGTTCGCGCGTGAGCAGCCAGGCGATGTCGCCGGCGTTGGTCGACGGCTCGGTGATGATCTCGATCAGCGAGACGACGAGCAGCACCGCCACCGGGTCGTTGAAGCCGGACTCGCCCTCGAGCGTGCGGGCCAGCCGGCGTTTGAGCTGCGAGCCCCGGAGCAGCGCGAACACGGCAGCACCGTCGGTCGAGGACAGCACGGCGCCGATCAGCAGCCCCTCACTCGTCGAGACGCCGAGCAGCGGCGCGGCGACGAGCCCCGTGACCGCCGCGGTGACGAACGTGCCGACGACCGCCAGGCTCACCGACGGTCCGAGCTCCGGCCGGATCTCCGCCCACCCGGCGCGCAGGCCGCCGTCGAACAGGATCAGCGCCAGCGCGACGATCCCGATGTCGCGGGCGAGCGAGTAGTCGCTGAAGTTCACCCAGCCGGTGACGTCCGATCCGACCACCATCCCGAGCCCGAGAAAGAGCAGCAGCGACGGGACCCGCACGCGCACGGCAAGCAGCGAGGCGGCGACGGCGCCCGCGAGCAGCGCGCCCGCGACGAGGATGAGCTGCCCTAGCGCCACCCGTTGGAGCCTAGCCCGGCGCCCGGGCGGCCGGGAGGCTCAGGGATGCGGTCCGGCCGGCGCGGCTAGCGTGAACGTCATGGGCGGGTCACCTCCTCCACGCGGCGGCATCCGGCGTCATCTTCGCCCGGCGCTCGCGGTGGTGCTGGTCGCGCTCGCAAGCGCCGTCGGCGGGCTGCTCGCCGTGTGGTCCTACACGGACACCGCCAAGCTCTCGGCCGGGCGAGTCGCACTCTCGGTCAGCCCGTTCCACGAGGGCGCGCTGGATGCGTACGTGCCGCTCGTCGACTGGGGCGTGCGGTTCCCCGCAGTTCGCGCCCCGGCGCGCCTCCAGGTCCGGCTCGAGACGATCGATCGCTCGTCCGTGGAGCGGGTCGCGCGTGCGGGCCGCGCAGCGGCCGGCGACGTCCGCGTCGAGGTCCGCGACGCGATCGCCGGATACCTGCAGCGCCTGGCGCTGCTCGCCGCCGCCGGAGCGCTGGCGCTCGGCAGCCTTGTGGCCGTCGCGCTGCGGCCGGCCCGGCCGTCCCTGCGCGCGCGGCTGTCCGTGGCGGCGCTGGGCGCCGTCGGCTGGGCGCTGGCGGTCGCGTTCCTGCTCGCGCCGCGCGGAGACCTCGAAACGCCGGTCTACTACGCGCACGGCAGCGACATCCCGGTCGCGCTGCGCGCGGTCGAGGCGGCGGCTCGCGCCCCGGGCGTACTCGGAGCGGAGGTCGATGATCAGCTGCTCGGTCTCGCGCGGCTGGTCACAGCGCCGGGCAATCGCCTGCCGCTGACGAGCCGGCCGCGCCTGACGGTTGCGTCGGATCTGCACAACAACCTCATCGCGATCGGGACCTTGCGGCGGGCCGCTGCAGGCGGGCCGGTGGTGTTCGCGGGCGATCTCTCCGACCGCGGGACGCCGCTGGAGACGCAGGCACTGCGCTCCGTCACGCGCACCGGCACACCCTTCGTCTTCGTCGCGGGGAACCACGATTCCGACCGCTCCTCGCGGCGCCTGGCGACGGCGGGCGCGATCGTGCTCACGCGGCGCGGGCGACTGCTCCCCGACGGGAGCTACGGCGCCGTCGTCGCGCGCGTCGGCGGCGTGCGGATGGCGGGCTACGAGAGCCCGAACCTGCGCCGGGAGGCCGAGGACTACCGCGATCGCGGAGCCGAGGTCACCGAGGCACAGCAGGATGCATTCTCACGGTGGCTCGGCAGGCTGATCGGGCGCGTGGACGTCGTGGTCGTCCACGAGCCGAGCCTCGCCGAGCCAGCCCTCACCGCGCTGCGGGCAGCACCGCCCGCCCGGCCGCTGCTGGTCGTCGAAGGGCACACGCATCAGCAGGCGGTCGTGTCCCGTGACGGGGTGACCCAGGTGAACGGCGGCACGGCCGGCGCCGGCGGCAGCGGCAACGTCACCGAGCGCCAGCCGATCGGGCTGGCGCTCGTCACCTACCGCGACGAGACGCCGGACGGCTTCGAGCTGCTGGCCGTCGATCTGGTGCAGGTCGCGCCCGGGACGGGGGAGGGCTCGGCGCGGCGCGTGCGGCTCGGCGAGGGGCCGGTCGAGGTCGGCGACGCGCTCGCCCCGTCGCCGGAGCGGGACACGGGCTGAGCAGGTTCAGACCGGCGTGACGTAGGCCCCGGAGATCCCGCCGTCGACGAGGAAGTTCGACGCGGTGATGAACGACGACTCGTCGCTGGCGAGGAACACGACGGCGTTGGCCATCTCCTCGGCGCGCCCGAAGCGGCCCATCGGCACGTGGACCAGCCGGCGCGCGGCGCGCTCGGGATCCTTGGCGAACAGCTCGCGCAGCAGCCGGGTGTCGACGGGCCCGGGGGAGAGCGCATTCACGCGGACGCCCATGCGCGCGAACTCGACGCCCATCTCCCGCGACATCGCGAGCACGCCGCCCTTGGAGGCGGTGTAGGAGATCTGCGAGGTGGCGGCGCCGAGCGTGGCGACGAACGACGCGGTGTTGATGACCGAGCCCCGGTGAGGCTCGGGGTTCTCGAGCAGGTGGGGGATGCCGTGGCGGCAGCACAGGTACACGGACTTCAGGTTCACGTCCTGGACGCGCTGCCAGGCCTGCAGCCCGGTCTTCAGGATCGAGTCGTCGTCGTTGGGTGCGATGCCGGCGTTGTTGAACAGCACGTGGATCGCGCCGTATTCCTCGCGCACGCGCGCGTAGAGGCCGTGGACCGCATCGTCATCGGTGACGTCGACGCTCAGCGACAGGTCACCGGGGGCGCCGTCGAGCAGGTCGGCGCCGACGACCGTCGCTCCCTCGCGCTGGAACGCCGCGACCGTCGCCGAGCCGATCCCGCCGCTGGCGCCGGTGACGACGCAGACCTTCCCCTGCAGACGCCCGGCCATGTGTCAGTCCTCCTGGGTGCGGTAGTAGATCGTCTTGACCTCGGTGTACGCGTCGGTGGCGTGCGGCCCCAGCTCACGCCCGTACCCGCTCTGCTTGAAGCCGCCGAACGGCGTGGTGACGCGCACCGACGAGTTGGAGTTGATCGAGAGGTTCCCGGACTCCAGCGCGCGCGCGACGCGCAGCGCCTTGGCGCCGTCGCGCGTCCACACCGAGCCGGAGAGCCCGTACACGGTGTCGTTGGCCATGCGGATCGCCTCAGCCTCGCCGGTGAACGGGATGACGCACGCGACCGGCCCGAAGATCTCCTCCGTCGCGGCGCGGTCGGCGGGCTGGACGGGGTGCAGCACCGTCGGCGGGAACCAGTACCCCGGGCCGTCCGGAACGCTGCCGCGGATCGCGACCGGGGCGTCCTGCGGCACGAACGCCGCGACGGTCTCGCGGTGGCCGGCCGAGATCAGCGGCCCCATCTCGGTGGCCTCGTCGAGCGGGTCGCCGACGCGGATTCCCGTCACCGCCGGCTCGAGTGCCGCGAGGAAGCGTTCCACCGCACCGGCTTCGACGAGGATGCGCGAGCGCGCGCAGCAGTCCTGGCCGGCGTTGTCGAAGACCGCCCCCGGCGCCGCTGCTGCCGCCGCCTCGACGTCGGCGTCGGCGAACACGACGTTGGCCGACTTGCCCCCGAGCTCGAGCGTCACGCGCTTGATCGTCGCGGCCGCCGAGGCCGCGATCGTCGCTCCGACCTCGGTGGAGCCGGTGAAGGCGATCTTGCCGACGTCCGGGTGCTCGACGAGCCGCTGGCCACAGGTGCGCCCAGGGCCGACGACGACGTTGACGACGCCCGCCGGAACACCCGCGGCGAGCGCGATCTCGGCGAACCGCAGCGCCGTCAGCGGCGTCAGCTCCGCGGGCTTCAGCACGACGGTGTTGCCGGCTGCGAGTGCGGGGGCGAGCTTCCACGAGGCGATCGCGAGCGGGAAGTTCCACGGTGTGATCAGGCCGACGACCCCGATCGGCTCGCGGAACGTCATCGCGATGCCGCCGTCGACGGGGATCGTGTCGCCGAGCAGCCGCTCGGGCGCGGCGGAGAAGTAGCGGAAGGTCGCGATCGCGCCGCCGATCTCCCCGCGGGCCGCGCCGATCGGCTTGCCCGCGTTGCGGGCCTCCAGGACGGCGAGCTCCTCGTGCGCGTCCTGCAGCGCGTCCGTCAGGTCGCGCAGGATCCCGGCGCGCGTCCCGGGGGCCAGCGTGCGCCACGCGGGCAGCGCCTCCCTGGCACGGGCGACCGCCTCGTCGGTCTGCTCGACACCGGCGCGCGGGATCGTCTGCAGGACCTGCTCGGTCGCGGGCTCCAGGACGGAAAGCGTCTCGCTCATTGCACGCAGTGTGCCAAAGGACTGACGGTCATGCCATTGAGACGGAACGCGGAACTCCGGCCCGTCGCGAGGACGGGCCGGAGCACCAGCGGATGTCTGTGGCTACGGCGCCTCGGGGTACGGCGGCGGGGCGCCGATCTCTGCCGCCAGCGACGCCGCGTCGTCCTCCACCGGCGTATGGAACGTCTTGCTGCCGCTGACGGCCCAGAGGATCGCCGCGAACACGATCACGAGCGCGACGGTGACCGGCGCGTAGTTGAACGCCTCCCAGCTGAAGTCCTTGTTCCCGGGCACTGCAGCCGGGGTGAACGGCAGCGAGAAGATGATCACGCACAGGAAGACCCAGACGATGGCGATCGGGTTGAGCCAGCGGTACTTCTGGCCCAGGCTCCAGGGGCCGCTCTCGTAGCGGTCACCCTGGCGCCAGCGCAGGAACACCGGGATCACATACGCGATGTAGAGGCCGATCACGGAGATCGAGACGATCGCGAAGAACGCGAACGGGATGCCGCCGCCGTTGCCCTTGAGCGCCGGGAGCGTGATGACGAGCGCCCAGAACCCGATGAAGAGCACGGCCATGTAGGGCACGCGGTGGTGGTTCAAGCGGGTCCAGGCCTTGTGGCCGGGGATCGCGCCGTCGCGCGAGAACGCGAATGTCATCCGTGACGCGCTCGTCAGACAGGACATGCCGCAGAACAGCTGCCCGATCAGAGCGATGAGGATCACGAGCTTCGCCGCCCAGGTATCCATCACCGCGGCGAAGATCGCGGGGGTGTAGCCGCCGGCGTCGTTGGCGATCTCCGGGGAGGAGATGGCGAACGTGATCGCCAGGAGCACGATCCAGCCGATGATCGCGGAGTAGAAGACCGACTGCCAGACCCCGCGCGCTGCCGACATGGACGCGTCCTTGGTCTCCTCGGAGACGTGTGCCGATGCGTCGTATCCCGTCACGGTGTACATCGTGAGCAGGAAACCGAGCGGCAGGACGTAGAACCAGAAGAAGCCGCCGCTCGTCGCACCGTCCCTGAAGCCCGAGTTGTTCTCGGTGTCGGTGAAGACGAAGTCCAGGCTCGCGTGCTTGTCGGGCACGAAGACCAGGATCGCGATGATCACGATCACGCCGAGGACGTGCCACCACACGGAGATCGAGTTGAACCGCGCGACCAGGGGGGAGCTGAAGATGTTGATCACGGTGTGGAGGCCCAGGATCAGCACGAAGAGGACGAATGTCTCCGCCAGGATGTGGGCGTCGTCGGCGAAGTTCATCCCGAAGATGTTCACCTCGTAGAGACTCGCCAGGAAGTTCGCGAAACCGGCCGCCGCGTAGTCGACCGAGGCGACCACTGCGATCAGGCCGATGAGGTTGAACCAGCCCGTGTACCAACCCCACTTGCGGCCGCCGAGGCGGGCCGACCACCAGTAGATGGCGCCCGCCGTCGGATACGACGAGGCGAGCTCGGCCATCGAGAACGCCACGGTGAGGATCAGTGCGCAGATGATCGGCCAACCCCACGAGATCGCGATCGCCCCGCCGTTGTTCCACGCCTGTCCGTAGGTCGTGAAACACCCGGCCAGGACCGAGATGATCGTGAAGGAGATCGCGAAGTTCTGGAACCCGCTCCAGCCGCGATGCAGCTTCTGGTCGTAGCCGAGCTCGGCGAGACGGCGTTCGTCGTCGCCCATTGCCCCTTGCTGTTCGGTGGTGCTCACCCGGTGACCTCCTCAGGCCGTCGTGCTGTTGTGGAACGTTCACCTCCCAGAGAGCGGTGGACTGACCCGCAAAGGTCTGGCCGTCCCACCTCTGGCCCGTCGCGACCTTACGAACGTCAGCGGACAGAAGTCAAGCGACGAATCGCACAATGCGGATTGGACCGGCGGTTCGAGCGCGCGTCAGCCGTTCAGGGGGACGCGGGCAGCAGCCCGGCCAGGACGTGCTCGGTGCCGTGCAGGTGGTCGGCGACGATCCCGAGCGCCCGGGCCGAGTTCCGCGCGCGCACCGCGGCCAGGATCTGTGCGTGCTGCTCGTTGCTGTGCACGAGCACCTCGAGCGGATGCGGGATGTGCGAGATCAGGTCGGTCATCTCACCCTGCGCCTCGGTCATCGCGACGACCAGCCGGCCGCTGCCGGAGGCTTCCGCCAGACCGATGTGGAAGCGCACGTCGGCGGGCCGGAACGCCTCGTAGTCCTCGAGCAGGTCGTCCATGCGCTCGACCAGCTCGGCGAGCTGATCGAGCGCCGCGTCCTCCGCGCGCTGACAGGCCAGCGTGACCGCGCCGAACTCGATCGCCAGGCGCAGGTCGCAGACCTCGCGCCAGCGTGACAGCACTTCGTCGCCGGGGCGGTCGGGGGGCGGCAGCGGATCGGCGACGAACGTCCCGCCGCCGCGCCCGCGCACGGCGTAGAGACGCCCGCTCTCGGTCAGCGCCGTCAGTGCCTGGCGCAGCGTGGAGCGGGCGATGCCCAGGTGGGAGCAGAGCTCGCGCTCAGGCGGCAGTCGCGTCCCCGGAATCAGCAGGCCGAGCTTGATCGCGGTGCCGAGCCGCTCGACGGTCTCCTCGAACGCCGTCTGCGAGCGCACCGGCGCGAAGACGGTGTCGAGCGAGGCATCGGCACGCGCCGGCTTCGGCATCTACAGCCGCTCGAATCCGCGGACGCGTTCCCAGTCGGTGACCGCGGCGTCGAACGCCTCGAGCTCGATGCGCGCGTTGTTGAGGTAGTGCTCGACCACCGCGTCGCCGAAGGCCGCGCGCGCGATCGTGCTTGCGGCGAACAGCTCGCGCGCATCGCGCAGCGTGCCGGGCACCCGCTCGTGGTCGGTCACGTAGGCGTTGCCGGTGACCGGCGGCTCCAGCGGCAGCCCGAGCTCCACGCCGTGCAGGCCGCCGGCGATCAGCGCGGCGATCGACAGGTACGGGTTCACGTCGGCGCCGGGCATCCGCAGCTCCAGGCGCCTGGCCTTGCCGTCGCCGAGGACGCGCAGTGCGCAGGTGCGGTTGTCGGTGCCCCAGGCGACCGCGGTCGGCGCGAACGACGCGGACGCAAAGCGCTTGTAGGAGTTGATGTTCGGTGCGTGCAGCAGCGTCAGCTCCGGAAGCGTCGCGAGCACGCCGGCCATGAACGTGTCGAAGACCTCCGGCTGGTCGGCGAAGACCGGGCCGTCGGCGTCGTCGCGCAGCGAGAGGTGGACGTGGCAGGAGCTGCCCTCGCGCTGGTCGTACTTGGCCATGTAGGAGATCGCCATGCCCTCCTGGTCGGCGATCTCCTTCGAGCCGTTCTTGTAGATGACGTGCTTGTCGGCGGTCGCCAGCGCCTCGTCGTAGAGGAAGTTGATCTCGTGCTGGCCGAAGTTGCACTCGCCCTTGGAGTTCTCGACGATCATGTCGGCGCCGAGCATCTCGTTGCGGATCCGCCGGATCAGCGGCTCGACGCGGGAGGTGCCGAGCATCGAGTAGTCGACGTTGTAGAAGTTCGCCGGCTCGAGGTCGCGGTAGCCCTTCAGGTGCGCTTCGCGGTAGCCCGTGCTGAACAGCATGAACTCGAGCTCGGTGGCCGCGAGCGCCTTCCAGTCGCGGTCGCGCAGACGCTCGAGCTGGGCGCGCAGGATCTGCCGCGGGGAGGCGACCACCGGTGAGCCGTCATGCCACTGCAGATCGGCCAGCAGCAACGCCGTGCCGGGCAGCCACGGCGTGCGCCGCAGCGTCGTCAGGTCGGGCGCCATGACGAAGTCCCCGTAGCCCTGGTCCCACGAGGACATCGCGTAGCCGTCGACGGTGTTCATCTCGACGTCGACCGCGAGCAGGTAGTTGCACCCCTCCGAGCCGTGGCCGAGCACGGTGTCGAGAAAGTGCTTGGCGGTGAAGCGCTTTCCCTGCAGCCGGCCCTGCATGTCCGTCAGTGCGAGCAGGATCGTGTCGATCTCCCCGTCGGCGACGGCGTGGCGCAACTCATCGAGGGTCATGTCCCGGAAGGTATCCCGGCCCGGCCTTTGCGCGCAAACGCGCTTGCGCTCGCCGGCCCCGACCCATAGCCTCGCGATTGGTCCGGCCCAATGGAGTTCTCCCTCGACACCAACGCCGGTCGCCCGGCCTACCAGCAGATCGAGGGTCAGGTCGCCGACGCGATCGCGCAGGGAACGCTCGGACCGGGTGATCGCCTGCCGCCCGAGCGCGACCTCGCGCTGACCCTCGGCGTCAGCCGGATGACCGTCCGTCAGGCATTCGACGCGCTGGCCCGCCGCGGGCTCGTGGAGCGCGGCGTCGGTCGCGGCACCTTCGTGACGGCGCCGCGGGTCGAGATCGACCGCCGCGCGCACGTCGCGGGCTTCACCGAGCAGATGGAGAGTGCAGGTCTGGAACCGGGTTCGGAGGTGCTGGGCGCCGACGTCGTGGGGGCGCCGGCCGCGGTCGCGCACGCTCTGCAGATCGACGCCGGGGCGCCCGTCGCGCGGATCCGGCGCGTGCGCTCCGGGGCCGGCATGCCGCTCACGCTCGAGGACTCATGGCTGCCGGACGCACTGTTTCCGGGCATCACCGAGCTGGATCTCGGCGGCTCGCTGTACGCGATCATGCGTGAGCCGTACGGGCATGAGCCGGTGCGCGCCGTCGAGCACCTGGAGCCCGTCTCCGCGCGTGCCGGCGACGCGGCGGCGCTCGGCGTCCGGCCGCGCTCGCCGCTGATGTTCGTCGAGCGGGTGGCCTACGACGCCGATGGGCTGCCAGTCGAATACGCGCAGGATCGCCACCGGGGTGATCGTGCGCGGTTCGTCGTGGAGGTCGAGACGCGTGGATGAGCTGCGCGCAGTTCTCGACGTCCTGGAGCCCGAGCTCGGAACACTCCAGGGCGACCCCGAGGTGCTCTCGGGCGGCATCACCAACCGCAACCTGAAGGCGCGTCTCGGCGGGCGCGACTACGTCCTGCGCTTCTGCGGCAAGGACACCGAGGTCCTCAGCATCGACCGCGAGACCGAGGTCGCCGCGACCCGCGCTGCGAGCGCCGCCGGGGTCGCGCCGCAGGTCATCCGCTGGCTGCCCGAACACAGCGTGCTCGTCACGGCGTTCATCCCAGGGCACGTCATCGCCGTCGCCGAGCTGCGCGAGCCCGGCAGGCTGGCGATGGCAGCCGGCGCGCTGCGACTGATCCATGCGGGACCGGCGCTGGCGACGAGCTTCCCGACCTTCGCGCTGGTGCGCGAGTAC
>JBBQKR010000026.1:0-36364 GCA_038327125.1 Solirubrobacterales bacterium | reverse complement strand
GGCCAGCTCACAGCCGCCCTGGACGTCATCGACGCAGCGGGCACAGCCTCAAGCTCCGCTCGCATCTCCGTGGCGGGCGCGAGCGTGGAGCGACTGATCGGACTTCACGACGCGGCCCGACGCCGCCTCATCCGCGCCCTCGAGGTGGCCACGATCGACAGCGCCGACTCCGAGCGTGTACTGGCGGACCTTGCGGTCGCCGCCTACCAGCGCGGCGACTATGCCGAGATGCGCACCTGGGCCCAGCGCGTCGGACCCGCAAGCAGGAACGGCGGCGCGGTCCGCGCCGCCACGACCACGCTGCTCGCCGTCGGCGACGCGTTCGCGGGCGAACGCAACACCGCCGCCATCAGGATCGTCGCCGCGATCGCCGCGATCGAACAGGCCACCGACGCCGAATTGCGCGCCGACGCCGAGCCCGCCATGGCCATCTCCTGGGGCCTGCTGGCACTCGACCGGCTCCCGGAGGGACTCGCAGTCGCCCGGCGGGTCGGGGACGCCGCGCGTCGTGGTGGCCCCGGCATCGCCTCGATTCCCCATGATCTCGCTGCCGTGCTCGCGCTCGGCCTCCTCGGGCGCATGATCGAGGCGGAACACGCCGCTGACGATGCCGAACAGGCCGCGCGCATAAGCGGCAATCCCCAGCTCACGCAGTGGGCTCTCTGGCTCCGAGCCTGGGTACTCTTGGAGCGCGGACATCTCGACGCGGCACGCGCCGCTGCCACCGAAAGCGTGGAGCTGTCGTCCGGGCTCGACGACTCGGCCTCTGCGGTCGTTGCCCGCGCCGTCCTGGGCGCAGTTCTCGGGGTCCGCGGCGACCACGCACCGGGCCGTGAGTTGCTGGCGGCCTACGACATCGACCATGGCTGGATCTGCCGCTGGGCACCACTCCTGGTCGAGTTCGACCTCGCGCTCGGCGACCTGCCGGCGGCGCGCGAACACGCTGCGCGCGCCACCGGTCTAGCCCCCGGAACGGGCATGGCAGGAGCCCGCGCAGCGGCCGGCCGAGCACAAGCACTCGTGGCTCTGGCCGACGGTGACCCTGATGAAGCAGCAGCCACGGCCACCACTGCCGCCGATGAGGCCGAGAACGCCGGAGCCCTCCTTGAAGCCGCGCGGAGCCGCCTGGTCGCCGGACGCGCCATGGTCGCCACGGATCGGGCCGCCGCGATCGCACAGCTGACCTCGGCGAGCGAGCAGGCGGCGCGCTGCGGAGCCCCACGCGTCGAGGACGAAGCTCGACGCGAACTTCGCCGCGCCGGCGTACGCGTGGGGCGCGGCGCGGCACGAGCCCCCGGCAGCGCGGGCCTTGAGTCCCTTAGCCTCCGCGAGCGCGAGATCTCGGAGCTCGTCGCCGAAGGCCTCACAAACCGCGAGATCGGTGCTCGGCTCTTCCTCAGCGAGAAAACCATCGAAACGCACCTCACCCACGTGTTCCAAAAGCTCGGGTTGCGCTCCCGCACGCAGGTCGCCGCAGTCATCTCGCGATCGGGCGAAGGGCAGCGCCCCGTGGTCTGACCTGAGCGCCTCTCCGGCGGCCGTTCGTGCAGGCGACGGCGGCCGGCCCGATCGCCTGCCTCGTCGCCGACGAGGGCGACGGGATCGATGCTGAGCGCTGGATCGCCGGCCCTGTGCAGCGCCGGCGCGCGCGACGTGGACGTCGTCCCCCTGGCCTCCGGCGGTGCGGTGCGTGGTGCCCGAAGGCTGGGCGATCGACGAGCACACGTGCCTGTCGGCCGGGAGATCGTCGGCAGAACGGGAAAGGCCCGCGCTCGCGGACCTTCCCTACTTCAAGCGGAGGGGGAGAGATTCGAACTCTCGGTAGAGGGGTTACCCCTACAACGGTTTTCGAGACCGCCCCGTTCAACCGCTCCGGCACCCCTCCAGGTGTCTTCGACGGGATGCTTCGGGGTTCGGAACCCCGCGGCCACCCCGCAGAATGACGGCTCGACAACGGTAGCGGTTCCCGGAGCTCTCGCGTCGCTTCGACGGTCCGCGTGACGGTCCGCACCTGCTGGCGCTTCGTGGCCCCTCTCCGGGCAGCGGGAGGTCGGCGGCAGCCCGACGACGGACCCGCCGCCTGCGCCTCGGCGGTAGGCCATGATCGGATCTGGTACTCGGGCATGGAGCGCTGCTTGAGGCCCTTGCAGGCGCCCTTCGGCCGCGACTTGGTCACCGACGACCCGGTCCAGATGTGTTCGGCCGCTGAGCGACCTTCGACGGTCGCCTTCCGTCGCGCCGGAGCTGCCGGGAATCCCTCAACAGTCGTCCACCGTGATCGCGGTCCGTCCCCAGGGGGCCGAGGGGCTTGGTATGAGTTTCACGACTGCCTCCCGCCGTCCCGGCCACCTCGCGCTTTGCGCCGTCGCCGTCCTGTCCGTCTCCCTTGCGGGGACGACCCCGGCCCGGGCAGCGTCGCGCAGCAGCGACACGCAGAGCGGCAACACGGTGCTCTGCGTGGCCCGTGTCACCGGAGCCGTGCGCGTGCGCCCGAGCGGCGTGCGCCGCTGCCGGCGCAACGAGCGTCGGATCGTCGTGCCGGGCCTGCTGCAGGCCTCGAGCGGTGCTCCCGTTCCGTCGCCGACTCCGGGACCTGCCGGTCCGCAGGGGGCGGCCGGTCCTCAGGGTGCTTCTGGGTTGATGGGTGCACCAGGCCCGGGCGGCCTTCCGGGTGCCTCAGGAACGCCGGGTCCTGCCGGCGCGAGCGGCCCGGCCGGCGGTGCTGGTGCGCAGGGTGATCCGGGCCCTTCCGGCTCGCAGGGCGAGCAGGGTGCGGCTGGTGCGCAGGGTGCTGACGGCTCGCAGGGTGAGCAGGGTGCGGCTGGTCCACAGGGTGAGCAGGGCATCCCGGGGCTTATGGGCCCTGACGGTCTCCCGGGCGGTGTCGGCCCCCAGGGTGATGTGGGGCCTGCAGGGCCGCAGGGTGAACAGGGCGAGGCAGGCCCGCAAGGTGAACAGGGCGAGACAGGCCCGCAGGGCGAGCAGGGTCTCCCCGGGCTGATGGGCCCGCAGGGCCTCCCTGGCGCCATCGGGGCGCAGGGCGAAACCGGATCGGCCGGCGCCAAGGGCGACCCCGGTGACACCGGCGCCAAGGGTGACGCCGGCACCAAGGGCGACGCCGGGGACACGGGTGCCCAGGGTGACCCCGGCCCGCAGGGTGACCCCGGCCCGAGTGGCACGGCACTTGCCTACGCCGAGGTCACATTTGACGGCACCGACGGTGAGCCGGACGCCGGCAAGCCGAGCCTCACGAAGGAGCGCAGCCTCGACGTCACGCAGGACAACATCGTCAAGTCCAGCGAGGTCGACGGCCTCTACTGCATCCGGGAACTGCCGTTCAAGCCTCAGAACATCCAGGCCACGTTCGCCGTCGCGCCCACCAAGGAGATGCTCCCCCGCCTGGTCGTCGCCGGCGTACAGGCGGGTGTGCGGAACCCTGCCTGCGACAACGAGGTGGACGGAACCCAGGCGTGGTTCGCCGTCTACGACATCCCGTCGGGCAAGCACGTCAACACCGGGGACGGCGCTGCGGTGTACCTGCAGTTCCAGTAGGGCGTCCCGGGTCCAGCAGCGCGATCTGCGCGACCGCGACGCCGAGCGTGCGCGCGTCCGGCGCGCGGCGTCAGGGGCGTCGTCGTCGGCCGACCTCGACATAGTCGCGACCATCACGCTTGCCGGGTGAGCGACGCGGACGACAAGCTCTTCGGTGCCGAGCACGTCCGGGGGTATCGCAAGCCGAGATGCAGATGTCGCGGGCTAGTCTCACAACGCAGGCGGAATGCGACCGCCAGACGAGGCTCCTGCATGATTTCGCCGCTCTCCGTTCTCGATCTCGTTCCCGTGACCGCGGGGTCGACGCCGCGCGACGCTCTCGAGCGCAGCCTGGACCTCGCACAGCGCGCGGAGTGCCTGCGCTATACGCGCTACTGGGTCGCCGAGCACCACAACATGGCGGGCATCGCGAGCGCCGCGACTTCCGTGGTGATCGGGTACCTCGCGGGCGGCACGTCGACGATCCGCGTCGGGGCGGGCGGCATCATGCTCCCCAATCACGCACCGATCGTCGTCGCCGAGCAGTTCGGGACGCTCGCATCGTTGTATCCCGGGCGCATCGACCTCGGCCTGGGCCGCGCGCCCGGCAGCGACCAGTTCACCGCGGCGGCGCTGCGCCGCGACGAGGCCCGCGTCGCGAACTTCCCGCGCGAGGTCCAGGAGCTGCAGGCCTTCCTCGCGCCGGTGCAGCCGGGCCAGCGGGTTCAGGCGGTGCCGGGCGCGGACTCCGACGTCCCGCTGTGGATCCTCGGCTCGAGCACGTTTGGCGCCCAGCTCGCCGCCCTGCTCGGCCTGCCCTACGCGTTCGCGTCCCACTTCGCGCCCGACGCGCTGGATCAGGCGCTTGAGCTCTACCGCGGCGGTTTTCAGCCATCCCCTCAGCTTCAGGTGCCGTATGCGATGGCCGGCATCAATGTCGTTGTCGCGGACTCCGACGCCGAGGCCGTGCGGCTCTTCACCACGACACAGCAGGGCTTCGTCAACCTTCGGCGGGGAACGCCGGGCGTCTACCAGGCGCCGATCGACGACATCGAGACCTACTGGACGCCGCAGGAGAAGCTCCAGGTGAGCCACATGCTGCGCTACGCGGTCGTCGGGTCACCGGAGACCGTCCGCGCCGGGCTCGAGCAGTTCGCCGAGCAGACACGGGCCGACGAGCTGATGGTCGTCTCCGCCATCTACGACCACGAAGCACGCGTGCGCTCCTACGAACTGCTGGCCGAACTCGCCGGACAGCTGGCCGCCGCCGGCTGAACACCAATCGGCTGGCGAGTGCTCGCTCGTCCTAGATCGGACGCGCGGGAGCACGGACGCTGTGCAACCGCCCCGTCTTGCGCCTCCGGTATCCCGGAGACTCGGATCGCTCGGTAGCGGGTCGCTCGCCGGCGTTGCCGCGCCGTCATTCGCGCAGGACGACAGGCCCCGCCGCGCGCGACGGGGCCTGTGCCCAGCGGCGGTGCGGCTACTGCACGTACCCGAAGTCCTTCAGGTACGCGGCGGCGGCCGCCTTGGGCGTCTGCTTGTCGAGATCGACGCGCGCGTTGATCTCCTGCATCGTGTCCGCCGTCAGGTTCTTGTTCACGGACTCGATCGTCGCTGGCAGGTCCGTCCCGGCCTTGTCGAGCGTCGACGTCTTGACCAGGAACGTCGAGTTGTAGGGCGGGAACATGCCCTTGTCGTCCTTCAAGAGGACGAAGCCCTCGCGCTTGATCTGCGGGTCGGTCGTGAAGACGATCGAGATGTCCGCCTGGTCCTTGGTGAGGACCTCATGGCGCAGCGAGATGTCGACCGGCACGAACTTCTTGAACTTGAGGCCGTAGACCTGCTGCAGCCCGAGCAGGCAGTCGGTGCGCTGGCGGCACTCGGGCGAACCGTACAGCGTCAGGTCCTGCGACTTGCCCTCGAGGTCGCTGATGTTCTTCAGCCCGAGCTTGTCCGCGGTCGCCTTCGTGACGGCCACCTCGTTGGACGAGGTGAACGGTGTTGGGGGCAGCGCGCTGACGCCCTGCTCGGTGAGCCCGGACTTCACGTCCTCGTAGGCCTGCTGGGAATCCTTGGGGATGTCATTGGCCTTGACGTCAAGGAACGATGCGAGCGCGGTCCCCGTGTACTCCGGGTAGCCGGAGATCTGGCCGCCCTGGAGCGACTTCAGGGCCGTCTTCTCGTCGCCGAGGTTCAGCTCGGTCTTCGTGGTGTACCCCGCGGCGGCGAGGGCCTGCGCGTAGACCTCGCCGAGCACCTTCTGCTCGGTGAAGTTCTTCGAGCCGATCGTGAGCGTCGTGCCCGCGTTCGCGTCATTCTTCTGGATCGCCGTCGCGTCCTTCGCGGCGGTGGTCGTTGCGCTGCTGCTGCTGCTGCTGTCGTCGTCGCCACATGCGGCGACCCCGCCCGCGAGGGCGAGGACGGCGAGCGCGGCGATCAGTGGACGGAGACGTCTGGCGGTGGTCACTGGGTGAGACTCCCTTCGGGATGTGCGTGGTTCACGAGTTTGGGGCGAGGCGCAGGCCTCGCGGAGTGACGGCGCGGCCGAGCGCGCCGATGCCGAGGTCGGCGGCGATCGCGAGCAGGGCGACCATGATCGAACCGGCCAGCCGGCCGGTGTCGCCGTAGACGCCGTAGCTCACGATCGGATCGCCCAGCGACGATGCGCCCGCGAGCGGCGCGAGCGCCGCCGTAGCGATGATGTTCACGGTCGAGATCCGGACGCCGTCGATGATCAGCGGGAGCGCCAGCGGCAGCTCGACGCCGCGCAGCACCTGAGCCCCGGTGAGGCCCTGGCCCTCGGCCGCGTCGACGACCTCGCGGTCGACCTGCTGGACGCCGACGTAGGTGTTCGTGAGGATCGGCGGGATCGCGAGCAGCGTCAGCGCGACCGTCACGTTCAGCACGCCGACGCCGAGAAACGCGACGAAGAACGCGACCAGCGCGAGCGTCGGGACCGCGCGCCCCACGTTCGAGAGGTTGATGGCGAGGAAGCCGAACCTGCCCGTGTGCCCGAGCACGAGGCCGAGCGGGATGGAGATCAGGCAGGCGATCACGAGCGCGACCCCGGACAGCCAGATGTGGTCGAGCAGCAGCCCCCAGATCTGCGAGCCGCCGATCTGCGCGCCGCCGGTCGTCGACTCGCGCTCCTGGAAGATGAACTGGATCGCGTCGCCGAACTGGCCCAGCAGCGCAGGGTGCAGCGTCGGGCTCATCGCGCGCCCGCCCGCGCCCACGGTGTCGCCAGGCGCTGGATCAGCAGCAGCAGCGCGTCGAGGACGACGGCGATCAGCACCGCGACGAGGCCTGCCATGACGACGTTGCTCTTGAACCGCAGATCGGCGTAGATCGTCTCGCCGAGGCCACCCGCGCCGGCGAAGAACGCCAGCGTGGCGAGCCCCACCGTCGTCGTCGTGGCGATCCGCAGCCCGGCCATGATCTCCGGCACCGCGAGCGGCAGCTCGACGCGCCAGAGCAGCTGGCGATCGGTGAGGCCCATGCCCTTCCCGGCGTCGACGGCATCGACGGGGACGTTCGCCAGACCGGTCGTGATGTTGCGGAACAGGATCACGAGCGTGTACGCCGTCAGTGCGATCACGGCCGTGAGGAACCCGCGGCCGGTGAACGGGAGCAGCAGGAAGAACGCCGCGAGCGAGGGGATCGTGTAGAGCACCCCGGTCACCTGCGAGATCGGGGTGTAGAGCCAGCGCCGCCGGCGCGCGAGCAGCGCGAGGCCGAAGGCGATGGCGAAGCCGACCGTGACGGAGACGAGCACCAGCTCGAGATGCTCGACGAGTGGCTGCCCGACGTAGCGGTCGAGGTTGTCCCTGATCCAGCCGGGGCAGAAGCCGTTGTTCTGCACGCAGCTGCCCTGCTCGGACGAGCGGTCGCGAAAGAACCCGCCCTGGGCGACCACGAGCGACATCTAGGCTCCGCCGGTTCCGCGGGCGTCCTGAGCCTCGTGCGCGAGCCGGCCCTCGCGGCGCAGCAGCTCCTCGATCAGCGTGATCGACAGGATCCCGATGATCGTCCCGCCGGGAGCGACCACGACGCCGTACTGGACTCCCTCCTGCAGCAGGTGGGACAGTGCATCGCGCAGGGTGTCCTCGGGCTCGATCGTCACGACCGGCGATCCGGCTGCCGACGGCACCCGCTCGAGCGCCAGGGCGCGCTCGTCGAGCCAGCCGGCCGGCCTGCCGGCGTCATCGACCAGCAGGCCGTAGGGAACCTCGGACGCCGCGATCGCCGCGTGCGCCTCGGACGTCGGCTGGCCGGCGCGCACCAGCGGAGCGCGCCAGAGGTCGACGTCGCTGACGCGCTGCAGCGCGAGGCGCTTGAGGCCGCGGTCGGCGCCGACGAAGTCCTCGACGAACTCGTCCGCCGGGGCCAGCAGCAGCTCCTCGGGCGTCGCGTACTGGGCCAGCACGCCGCCCTGGCGCAGGATCGCGATCCGGTCACCCATCTTGATCGCCTCGTCGATGTCGTGGGTGACGAACACGACGGTCTTGCGGATCTCGCCCTGCAGGCGCAGGAACTCGTTCTGGAGCCGGTCGCGCGTGATCGGGTCGATCGCACCGAACGGCTCGTCCATCAGCAGGAGCGGCGGGTCGCCGGCGGTCGCCCGGGCGACGCCGACGCGCTGGCGCTGGCCGCCCGAGAGCTGTGCCGGGTAGCGGTCGCGCACCTCGTCGGCCGACAGGTCGATCAGCTCGAGCAGCTCGGTCACGCGTGCGTCGATCCGCGCCTTGTCCCAGCCGAGCAGCCGCGGAACCGTGGCGATGTTCTCGCCGACGGACTTGTGCGGAAAGAGGCCGATCTGCTGGATCGCGTAGCCGACCTCGCGGCGCAGCTCCGCCGGCTCGCGCAGGAGCACGCTGCTGCCGTCGAGCAGGATGTCGCCGCCGGTCGGCTCGATCATCCGGTTGACGAGGCGCATCGCCGTCGTCTTCCCACATCCCGAAGGCCCGACGAGCACGAGGATCTCACCGGCGGGCACGGTCAGCGACAGGCTCTGGATCGCGGCCTCGGCGGAGCCCGCGTAGGTCTTCGACACCTCGCGGAACTCGAGGGTCGCCGCTCTGCGGCCGTTTGCGGGCAGTTCGCCGGTCGTCGGGGTGGATGCGTTCATGACGAGGCCGAGCAGCCTATCCGCTCCCGGCGCGTATCCCCCACAAATCTGATCGGGAAAAAGGTATTTCGTGCACCGGGGTGAGGCGGCGGACGCTGCGGCCAGCTCGCCGTCGAGCTGCTCGCCGGCGCGTTCGGGTCAGATGCCTGAGCGGTAGGACAGTCGATCCGCGCAGGATCGGCACGCTGCTCATGTGCGCATCGTATGACGCGGGCTGCGTCCCGGTGGCGGATCACCCGGCCTCGTGCGACGCGATCCCCGACGCCGCGTCGTGATCGGCGACGGCCTGAAGGCATGGTGCCAGGAGTACCCTCGAGCGATGACCGACGCCGACGACGCCCTCTTTGGTGCCGAGCATGTCCGCGCGTATCGTGAGACCGACGGGGAGCGCGGGTATCACTGGCGCGGGACGACGATCCTGCTGCTGACGACGACCGGTCGCAGTTCCGGCGAGGAGCGCACGACGCCGCTGATCCACCGCACCGACGGCGACCGCTGGGTGATCGTCGCTTCGAACGGGGGCGACACCGAGCATCCGAGCTGGTTCAAGAACCTCCAGGCTCATCCCGACGCCGCGATCCAGGTGCTCGGCGAGCGAACCCCGGTGCGGTACGCGGTCGCCGAAGGCGAGGAGCGCAAGCGGCTCTGGGCAGTGATGGCGGAGGTCTGGCCCGATTACGACAAATACCAGTTGAAGACCGACCGCAAAATCCCTGTGGTAACCCTCGATCGCCGCTGACCGCCTGCATTTCCTGTACTTCCGGTCAGGCGCGCCGGTGACATATTGCGCGCATGACTCGCCGCGTGCTTCTGGCAACAGGTTTCGTCTGCATGCTCGCTGCGCTGGGGGCGAGTCCGGCATTGGCGGCGACCGTCCTGGGCAACCCGGGCGTGCAGCCGCAGCTTGACCAGAACTCGGCCGGGCGGGCCGAGGCGTTCAAGACGACCGCCAGCGCGGCCGGCACGGTCACGACGCTGCAGGTCTACGTCGACGCGATGTCGGCGTCGACGAAGCTCACCGCCGGGCTCTACCGCGACAGCGCCGGACGTCCGGGCGCGCTGATCGCGCAGGGGTCGACGACCGCTCCGGCCGCGGGCACGTGGAACGCCGTCGATCTCGGCGCCGGCGGCGCCGTCACCGCGGGCACCGCCTACTGGATCGCGATCCTCAGCCCGACGGGCAGCGGCACGCTGCGCTTCCGCGACGCGTCACTCACAACGGTCGGCGCGGAGTCGAGCAGTTCGGGCGCGCTCACCACGCTGCCCGCGAGCTGGACGCGCGCGGCGACCTACAAGGATGGGAACCTCTCGGCGTACGGCACGACATCCGATGCGCCCGCGGTCCCGGTGCTGTCGGTGACTCCGGCGAACCTCTCGTTCGCTGCGACGACCGGCGGTGCGGCGCCCGCGGCCAGGACGCTGAGCGTGACGAACACCGGCACCGGCGCCCTGAGCTTCACGGCGGCCGATGACGCGCCGTGGCTGAGCGTCACGCCGGCGTCGGGGAGCGCTCCGCAGACGTTGCAGGTGTCGGCGGCGACCGGATCGCTCACGGCCGGGACGTACAACGCGAGCGTGACGGTCACGTCGGCCGGTACGCAGGGGTCACCGGCAGCCATCCCGGTGACGTTCACCGTCACCGACCCGCCGCCGCCTGCTCCGGCGGTCCTGGCCACGAGTCCCGCCAGCCTCTCGTTCAGCGCGACGGCCGGCGGCTCGCCACCGGCGGCGAAGACCATCAGCGTCACGAACACCGGCGGCGGCTCACTGAGCTTCACGGTCGCTGACGATGCGCCGTGGCTGAGCGTGACACCCGCGTCGGGGAGCGCCCCGCAGACGTTGCAGGCGACCGCTGCGACCGGCTCGCTGGCGGCGGGCACCTACACCGCGACGGTGACGGTCACCTCGACCGGGACACAGGGGTCACCGGCAGCCATCCCGGTGACGTTCACCGTCACCGATCCGCCGACGACCGGCGGCGTGCCGGGTGACTGGCTGCAGGTCGATCACGACGCGATGCGCAGCGGCACCGCGACGGACGAGACGACGATCACGACGGCGAACGCCTCGACGCTGTCGCAGCTCTTCAAGGCCGACCTCGACGGCAAGATGACGGCGCAGCCGCTGTTCGCCGGCGGCGTCACCGTCGGCGGTCAGACCCGCGACGTGCTGATCGCGTTCACGAACGCGAACTCCGTCTACGCGCTCGACGGCACCACCGGCAGCGTCCTGTGGAAGCGCACGTTCCCGGGCAACAGCCCCGACAACTGCGCAGTGCCCGGCGGCTACGGGATCACCGCGTCGGGCGCCATCGACCGCGCGCGCGGCCGCGTCTACGCCGTCAGCACCGACGGCAGCCTGCGCACGATCGCGCTCAGCGACGGAACCGAGGCCGTCCCCGCGGTCCCGGTCATCCCCAACCCGGCGACGAACAAGCTCTGGGGCGGGGTCACGCTGCTCGGCTCGACGATGTACGTCGCGAGCGCCAGCGACGGTTGCGACACGCCCCCGTTCCGCGGCGCGATCCACCGCATCGACCTCGGCGGGACGAACCCGGTGAAGACCGCAACCTGGGACATCGTCCCGGGCATTCCCGCGCCGGGCGGCGGCGGCGGCGTCTGGGGCTACGGCGGCGTGTCCGCGAACCCGGCCAACGGCCACGTCTACGCGGCGACCGGCGCCGATGACGCCGAGCAGTACACGGCGTACGCGGACCGGCTCGTGGCGCTTGACGCCTCGCTGAACCTGCTCGGCTCGTGGAAGCCGGACTTCCCGGCGACCTTCCCGTGCGGCGGCACGCCGTGCGACCTGGACTTCGGCTCCACGCCGGCGGTCTTCCAGCCGTCGGGCTGCCCGACGATGATCGCGGCGGGCAACAAGGACGGCAATCTCTACGTGACGAGCACGGCGCGGCTGGAGGCCAACCTCCCGCCTGAGCAGACGCTGAAGCTCAACATCACGCACGACTGGCTCGGCAGCGGCGGCATCGGCGGCGTGCCCGCGTACTGGGAGGCCGGCCGCAAGCTGTTCGTCTCGACGGCCGGCCCTGGCTTCGGCGGCGTCGCCGGCGGCATGATCGCGCTGAACATCGGCGCGGACTGCACGCTGACGCCGGCCTGGAGCCGCCAGGTCGGGCAGGCGCCGACCGGCGGCGGCGTCGGGTACCCGCCGTCGACGCCGACCGTCGCCAATGGCGTCGTCTTCGTCGGCGAGGGCCTGTCGGCGAAGGTCCGCTCGTTCAACGCCACGACCGGCACCCCGCTGTGGGACAGCGCGGGGCTGGGCGCCGGCGTGTTCGCCGCGCCGATCGTCGCGAAGGGCACCCTCTACGCGGCCACGTGGAACGGCTTCTTCGACAGCGGGCTCGGCTCGGTGTACGCGTTCCGTCCGGGCGCCACGCCGCCTTCGCCGGTCCTGTCGGTCGCGCCCTCGAGCCTGGCGTTCGCGGCGACGACGGGCGGCGCCTCACCGGCGGCGAAGACGCTGAGCGTCACGAACACGGGCGGCGGCTCGCTGGGCTTCACCGTCGCAGACGATGCGCCGTGGCTGAGCGTCACGCCGGCGTCGGGGAGCGCCCCGCAGACGTTGCAGGTGACCGCTGCGCCCGGTTCGCTGGCTGCGGGGACCTACACCGCGACCGTGACCGTGACCTCGGCCGGGACGCAGGGGTCGCCCGCGAGCATCCCGGTGACGTTCACCGTCACCGACACGCCGCCTCCACCGCCCCCGCCGAACGGGACCTTCCTGCTCGGCAACCAGGCCCTGGAGACGCAGAACGACTCCAACAGCGCCGGGTCGGCTGAGGCCTTCGAGACGACGGCCACCGCCGCGGGGACGCTCGCGAAGCTGTCGATCTACGTCGGCTCGACGTCGACCGCGACGAAGCTCGTCGCCGGCGTGTACACCGACGCGGGCGGCCATCCCGGCGCACTGCTCGGCCAGGGCTCGATCACGACGATCACCAAGAGCGCCTTCAACGACATCCTCGTCTCGGGCCCGGCCGTCACCGCGGGCACGAAGTACTGGATCGCGATTCTGGCTCCGACCGGCATCATCGCGTTCCGCGACCGTGCCGGCGGCTGCAAGAGCGAATCGAGCTCGCAGAACACGCTGACGGCGCTGCCGGCGACCTGGACGACCGGACGCCTGTTCACCGACTGCCCGCTTTCCGGTTACGGCACGAACTGAGCGCCGCAGCTACCCGCGGCGCTCGGCGAAGAAGCCGCGCAGCAGGGCCGCGCAGTCGTCCGCGAGCACGCCTCCGACCAGCTCGGGGCGATGGTTCAGGTGCGCGTCGTCGAGGATGTTCATGACGCTTCCCGCAGCGCCGGCCTTGGGGTCGGCGGTCCCGTAGACGACCCGCGGGACCCGCGCGAGGACGATCGCGCCGGCACACATCGCGCAGGGCTCGAGCGTCACGTAGAGCGTGCTGTCGAGCACGCGCCAGGACCCGAGCGCCGCCGCCGCCGCGCGCAGCGCCAGCACCTCCGCATGCGCCGTGGGGTCCTGGAGGTGCTCGCGCTCGTTGTGCCCGCGGCCGATCACGCGCCCGTCGTGGACGACCACCGCGCCGATCGGGACGTCCCCGTGCGTCAGCGCCGCTCGCGCCTGCGCGAGCGCCTCCCGCATCCACTGCTCGTCCAGCGTCGCTGTCAGGACTTCCATCGTGCGCCATCATGCCTGGTACACACGGAACTTCGGAGCGACTGCGGTGTTCCGTTCCATGACGACCGCGCCGTCTGCCGTGCGCCCGTCCCCGACATGCCCTCTCGACGCCTGCGCACACTCAGCCCTCTCCTCGTCGCGCTCGCGGCGCTGGTCGCCTTCCCGGGCGCGGCGCTGGCGCTGGACGCCGAGCCCGGTGAGGTCGTCGTCCGGTTCGATCCCGGCTCGAGCGCCCACAGCGCGCGGGCGGCCGGCGGCGGCCCGACGGTGCTCAAGGTCCGCAGCGTGCCCGACGCGCTCCGCGGCCTGCGCTCGCGCTCCGACGTCGCCTACGCGGTGCCGAACGTCGTGGCGCACGCCTCGCAGCCCGGTGGCTACATCCCGAACGACCCGGGCCGCGAGAATCGCACCGGCGGCTGGCAGGACGTGCAGTGGAACTTCTCCGGCCCCAGCGGCGTCAACGCCCCGCAGGCGTGGGCGAACCTGATCGCCGCGGGCGCTCCGGGCGGCCGCGGCGTCACGATCGCCGTGCTCGACACCGGGGTCGCCTACGGCAGCCGCCCGCCGTACGCGATGTCCCCGGACTTCGGCCGCGGGCAGTTCCTGCGCGGCTACGACTTCGTCGACCGCGACCCGTTCCCGTTCGATCGCAACGGCCACGGCACGCACGTCGCCGGGACGCTCGCCGAGGCGACGAACAACGGTGTCGGCCTCACCGGGCTCGCCTACGGTGCGCGCGTGCTGCCGGTCCGCGTGCTCGACGCCGCGGGTGAAGGCAACGCCAGCGACATCGCGGCCGGCATCCGCTTCGCAGCACGCCGCGGGGCCAAGATCATCAACCTCAGCCTCGAGTTCGACACCGAGGTCACCGCAGGGGACATCCCGCAGATCCTCGAGGCGATCGCCTACGCGCGGGCGCGCGGGTCACTCGTGGTCGCCGCTTCGGGCAACGAAGGCCGCGCGCGGGTCGCCTACCCGGCGCGCGCGAGCGGCGTGCTCTCCGTCGGAGCCACGACCGAGCACGCATGCCTGTCGGAGTTCTCCAACGGCGGCAGCGGGCTCGACCTCGTGGCGCCGGGCGGCGGCGCCGACGCGGCGCTGACCGCGGACGCCAACTGCCGGGCAGGCGACGCGCCCGGACGCAACATCTTCCAGGTCACGCTGCTCGGCCGGGCCGTCGACCGCTTCGGCATCCCGGGCAGCTACGAGGGCACGTCGATGGCCGTGCCGCATGTCGCCGCCACCGCGGCGCTCGTGGTCGCCAGCGGAGTCATCGGCCGCGATCCCTCGCCGGCGCGGATCGAGCGCCGCCTTGAGACGACGGCCCGCGAGCTCGGCACAGGGGGCTACGACACCCGCTACGGCTGGGGCCTGCTCGACGCCGCAGCCGCGACCGCGCCGATCACCGGCGGCGGCGCACCGGCGTCACCCGCGACGAAGCGCTGAAGCCTTCTACGACGTCCGGATGATCAGCACGCCGCACGGCGCGTGATGGCTGATCTTGTTCGGGACCGAGCCCAGCAGGAAGCGCTTGGCGCCGGTCATGCCCTTGTTGCCGACCACGACGAGATCGGCGCCGGTCTCCTCGGCGACGTCGAGGATCGCGTCCGCCGGGTCGCCCTGCCGCGCGTGCACCTGCGCCGGCACCGAGGCGGCCTGTGCCACGGCGGCCGCCGCGGCGAGGGTCGCGTCGACGTCCTCGCGCGGGTTGATCGTCCAGTGCACATCGGGCGGCACCTGCTGGGCCTCCTTGCGCAGCCGTGAATCCGGCACCGGCTCGTAGGCGCTGACGATCTCCAGCCGGCCACCCACCGCGGTCGCGAGCTCGACGGCCTGGCGAACCGCCTCCGTGGCCGTGTCCGACCCGTCCGTCCCCACCACGATCGTGCTGAACATCGCCGCCTCCTCGTCAGGTCCGGTCGATGCTCCCAGAACGCCCGGTCACGTGTCCCGCTGCTTCACGCGAGCTTCACGACCGCGATCACCATGCCGATCAGGACGAACACGACGATCGCGGCCTGCGTCCAGATCCAGAAGGGAGACATACCGGGAGGGTACGGTCCGCCGCGGTCTTTAGCATCGCTCCGCGATGGCCGCCGACAGCCCGCCCCCGGGCCCGCCGCCGCGCGACCCGACCGCGCCCGCCCGCCTGCTGGACGCCGCCGGCGACGTCTCGCTGCGCGTCGAGCGCGCACACCGCCGCCTCGACGACCTCACCACCGTGCTGGAACGGCTCGCCGCCGAGGCGGGCGCACAGCAGGCCCGGCCGGGTCCTACTCCCGCAGCCTCTGATTGATCGCGGTGATCGCCGTCGTCACGCGCGTGCTCGTGCGCGCCGTGTCGGCCGCGAGCCGCGCCTCGGCGCGCGTGGCCTGCGCCGCGCCGCCACCGAGATCCTCCCGCGCGGCGCCGATCGCCTCGCCGTAGGCGGCGATCGCCTCGACGAGGTCGGCGTGCTGGGCCTTGACCTTGTCCGGCGGCTTGATCTCACGCAGATCGACGACCGTCGCATCGACCGCCGTGCCGATGCTCTTCAGCGTCTTGCGGTCCCGCGCGGGGGTGCTCGCAGCCGTGAGCTCGCGCGAGAGCCGCTCGAAGCTCGCGGCGAACTGCGTCTGCGCGAGATTGACGCGGTCGACGTAGCTGTTGGACTCCGTCGCGTCGCCACCGCAGCCCGCCGCGACGAGCGCGAGGACGATCGCGACGGTGGCGAGCAGACCGCGCAGGACGCGGTGACGGGCGGTCATCCGAAGAACACCTCGGCGGTTGCGTAGAGCGCGGGGTCGAGCAGCTTGGGCTCGGCGAGCGCCTCGGCGAGCGGCACGGTGACGACGTCGGTTCCATGCAGCGCGACCATCACGCCGGACTCGCCGCGGGTCAGCGCGTCCACGGCCTCGACGCCATAGCGCGTCGCGAGCACGCGGTCGAAGGCGGTCGGGGTGCCGCCGCGCTGCACGTGGCCGAGCACGACCATGCGCGTCTCGTAACCGGTCCGTGCCTCGATCTCGCCCTCCAGCCACGCCGCGATGCCGCCGAGCCGGACGTGGCCGAACTCGTCGACCTCGGCGTTCTTGGTGGCCATCGTCCCGTCCAACGGCTGGGCCCCCTCGCTGGCGACGACGATCGAGAACGAGCGGCCGTGCGCGTGACGGGCGCGCAGGTGCGCGCAGACGTCGTCGATGTCGAACCGGCGCTCGGGCACGAGGATCGCGTCGGCCCCGCCCGCCATCCCCGAGTGGCAGGCGATCCAGCCGGCGTGGCGTCCCATCACCTCGACGACGAGCACGCGGTTGTGCGACTCGGCGGTCGTGTGCAGGCGGTCGATCGCGTCCGTCGCGACCTGGACGGCGGTGTCGAATCCGAAGGTGTAGTCGGTGCCGGCGAGGTCGTTGTCGATCGTCTTCGGGACGCCGACGACGGGGACGCCGTCCGCGGCCAGCCGCCCGGCCACGCCGAGCGTGTCCTCGCCGCCGATCGGGATCAGCCAGTCGACGCCCGCCTTCTCCATCCCCTGCAGGACGAGCGCCGTGCCGTCGGCGCCGTCCTTGTAGGGGTTCGTTCGCGACGTCCCGAGAATCGTCCCGCCGCGGGGGAGCAGCCCGGACGTCGCGTCGATCGAGAGGTCGACCGTCGCGCCGTCGAGCACGCCGGCCCAGCCGTAGCGGAACCCGACGAACTCGTGGTCGTGGACCTTCACGCCCTTGCGGACGATTCCGCGGATCACCGCGTTGAGGCCGGGGCAGTCGCCGCCGCCGGTGAGGATGCCGATGCGCGTCATGCGCCGCATGCTCGCACGCCGCGCAAGTCGGCGGTCACGCGGGTGTCGGCGGCGCTGCGTCCGGGTTCTGCGGGTGGAATGCCTCGGCGATCCCGGCATCCTCGGCCTGGGCGGCGAGGCGGTAACGCCACCACTCCTGGATCGAGATCTGGATCGTCGCGGCGACCGGGATCGCCAGCAGCGCCCCGATGATGCCGAACAGCGATCCCCCGAAGAGGACGGACACCAGCACGATGAACGGCTCCAGCTCGACGGCACGCTTCTGGATCTGCGGCTGGATCACGTAGTTCTCGAACTGCTGGTAGGCGAGCGCGAAGACCACCCAGATGATCGTGGCCGTCGGGAAGTCGGTGAACAGCGTTACGAGGCCGACGGCGAACGCCGCGAGCGTGGCGCCGACCAGCGGGATCAGGTCGAAGATGCCGACGAGCACGGCGAGCGCGCCCGCGAACGGGACCCCGAGGATCGTCAGCATGATGAACGAGGTGACGCCTGCGATCGTCGCCTGGAAGATCGCTCCGCCGACGTAGTTGCCGACGGCCGTGGCGATCCGGTCCAGCGCCGCCTTGATCTTGTCGGCGTGCTCAGGGCCGCGGAAGTCGACCGCGGCGTCGATCCAGCCGCGACCGCGGCCGACCATGAAGATGCTCAGGACGAAGATCGTGAAGCCGGCGAAGATCGAGTTCACGAGCCCGGTCCCGAGGTCGCGCAGGACGCCGGCGGCGGCGCCGATCCGGTCCGGCGCGTCGTTGGCGAGCTTCTGGACGCGGTCGGTGAGGCCGAGGTCCTCGTTGAGGCTGCGCAGCCGCGGGTTCTTCTGGACGTAGTTCTGGAGGTCGTCGGAGTACTCGGGCAGGTTCTCGACGAAGTCGACGCCCTGGCGCACCAGCGGCGGAACGATCAGCCCGGCGAGCGCGATCGGCACGAGCAGGACGGTGAGGTAGACGATCGTGATCGCGAGGCCGCGGCGCATCCGCCTGGCGAGGATGTTCACGGGGCCTGAGAGCGCGATCGCCAGGAAGGTCGCGAGGATGATCCAGGCGATCGGCTGCCAGAGCAGCCGGATCAGCAGCAGGGCGCCGACCACGGCGAGGACGATCAGCACGATGCGCAGGACCGAGCGCGTCGAAGGCAGCACCCGGTCGTCGTCCCGGTCGCCGAGGAGGACGACCGCTGCGTCTTGCTGGGGTGGAGGGGGAAGCGGCATGGGGCGACGTGATGGGCCGGGCGGCCCACCCCGCGCTTTCGACAGGGCCGCCGCGATCCCTCCCGCTGAGAACGCCTTTCAGAAAGCCGGGAGCCGCGGATCCGGTGCCCCGCGGCGACGGATCGGTCCGCGGCCTCTAGTCGCCGTCGCCCTCGATCAGCCGCCCGAACAGCTCGAGGTACTGGATCAGGTGGCGGGAGCCGAGGAACTCCGCGCGCACGCGCTCGCCGGCCGCCGCGCCCATGCGCTCCATCGTGACGGGATCCGCGAGCAGGCCGGCGACAGCTGCTCCGTAGGCGGCGAGATCGTACGGATCGTCCAGCAGCACGCCGCTCTCGCCATCGACGATCTGGTCCTGGATCCCCCCGACCCGGCTCGCGATCACCGGCCGGCGCTTCCACATCGCCTCGGCGACCGTCAGGCCGAAGCCCTCGGCAAGGCTCTTCTGGACGACGATCGTCGCGTACCGCTGCAGCGCGTTGACGATCGCGGCGTTCTCGCCGCGGTTCTGCATCGGCAGCGAGGCGAGGTGGATCCGGCAGCGGACGGCCGGCGCGAGCGCTGCCCGCACGGCGCGCACCTGCTCGAGCACGAGCGCACCCTCGGGATCGTCGAGCACGCCCTCCGGGGAGGGCCCCGCGAGGACGAGTCGCGCGTCGTCGACGACGGGGGCGACGTGCTCGGCAAAGCCCCGCATCACGCCGACGGGGTCCTTCAGTGGATCCCAGCGTGAGACCTGGACGATCAGCCGGTCGTCGCGCGTCAGGCGCTCGTCCTCGTCCAGCTCGGCGCGCCGCGCGACGGTGCCCACGCTGCCGTCGTGATGGACGTACGTCGCGGCGACGGGCGCCGGCGTGTCGAGGATCCCGGCCGTCGCGAGGATCGCCACGACCTGATCGGGGGCCATCGGCTGGTTCTTCGCCGAGAAGGCGTCGATCGACGGCGGGATGATCGTCAGGTCGCGATCGAGCAGCTCGGGCGGCGCGTAGGCCAGGCGCGTGAAGATGAACGCCTGCACGTCATCGAGGTCGGGGAGCAGGAACGCCCACGCCTCGCGCACATGCTCGTTGGGCTCGTCGATCCCGATGTGCGAGCGCCAGATGAGATGCACGCCGCGGTCGGCGAGGGCGGGCGCCATCCCCGCCGTCTGGGGATCGTGCAGCAGGACGATGTCGCCGGCGCGCAGCTCCTCGGCGAGCCGCGCGGCATTCGCGCGGGTGACGCGCTCGTACACGGCGCGCTCGGCCGGTCCCAGCGGTCCGCCGTCGCCGGCGCTCCCGTGCAGCTTGTGATGGATGCGCTTGGTCAGCGCGAAGAACTCCGGATCGCCGTCGATGACGCTCCAGCGCGCGTCGACTCCGGCGCCGCGCGCGTAGGCGACGAGCGACTGCAGCATCTCCGCCACGCCGCCGCCGGCGAGGGTCGAGTTGATGCTCCAGACCCGGCGGTCCCCGAGGATCCCGCGCGCATGGCGGTTCGCCGCCGCGACCGCCAGCCATTGGTCCGGCGCGAGCACCTCCTCGAAGCGGGTCGGCGGGAGGGTTGCGACCTGAGCGGGCGTGAGCGGGGTCATAGGCGTGCACCGTAGTCTGCGCGCGTGGCGCGTGTGCTGTCGATCGACCTCGGGACCGGGGGGCCGAAGGTCGCGCTCGTCGGTCTCGACGGCGAGGTGCTCGCTGCGGCGTTCGAGCCGGTGGAGACGCAGCTGGGGCCGCATGGGGCGGCCGAGCAGCGTCCACAGGACTGGTGGAGCGCGATCGTCACGTGCGCCGGCCGCCTCGCCTCGTCGTGCGCCGATGAGCTGCGCGACGCCGTCGCCATCGCGGTCACCGGCCAGTGGGCGGGGACGGTGGCCGTCGACGCGACCGGGGAGCCGCTCGCCCCCGCGCTCACCTGGCTCGACAGCCGCGGCGCCGAGCACGTGCGCCGGATCGCCGGCTCCGGAGCGGGCGGGCTGCGGGTCGAGGGCTACGCCCCGCAGCGCATCGCGCGCTGGATCCGCGTCACCGGCGGCGCCCCGTCGCTGTCCGGCCGTGACCCGTTCGCCCACCTGCAGTTCCTGCGCCGCGAGCGCCCCGAGATCTGGGCTGCAGCGGCGGCTTTCCTCGAGCCCGTCGACTGGCTGAACCTGAGGCTCACCGGCATCCGCTCGGCCTCGTATGACACGGCGACGCTGCACTGGGTCACCGACACGCGCGATCCGTCGGCCGTCCGCTACGACGAGCGGCTGCTGCGGCTCGCCGGGCTGGACTGCGCGCGCCTGCCGGCGCTGCGCCCGAGCGCGAGCGTCGTCGGCCCGATCAGCGCGGGCGCCGCCGCGCAGCTCGGGGTCGGCGAGCAGGCCGTCGTCGTGACGGCGACGCCGGACACGATGAGCGCAGCGGTCGGCTCGGGCGCCGTCGGCGAGTACGCCGCGCATCTCTACGTCGGGACCTCGGCGTGGCTGTCGTGCCACGTGACGAAGAAGAAGACCGACCCGTTCCATGCGATCGCCGCGCTCCCGTCGGGGCTGCCGGGCCGCTACCTGGTCTCGTGCGAGCAGCAGACCGCCGGCGCGTCACTGGCGATGCTGCGGGACGTGTGGCTCGCCGGCACGCCGGCGGCGGCCGGTGGCTACGCGGAGCTGACCGCGCTCGCCGCGCAGGCCGAGCCCGGCAGTGGCGGCGTCCTCTTCTGCCCCTGGCTGAACGGCGAGCGCACGCCGGTCGACGACCACCTCGTGCGCGGCGGCTGGCTCAACCTGTCGCTCGACACGACGCAGGCGCAGCTCGTGCGCAGCGTGCTCGAAGGCGTGGCGCTGAACACGCGCTGGATGCAGCAGCCCGTCGAGCGGTTCTGCGGTCGCCGCCTCGACCCGATCGCGTTCATCGGCGGCGGCGCCCTGTCGTCACTGTGGGCGCAGACCTTCGCGGACGTGCTCCGGCGTGAGATCCGGGCGGTCGCCGATCCGGTGCATGCCAACGTGCGCGGCGCCGCCTTCCTCGCCGGCATCGCGCTCGGGGAGCTGACAGCCGACGACGTGCCGGCGCGCGTGCAGGTCGCAGACACGTACGTTCCCGACTCCCGGCGCGCTGCGCTGTACGACGGCCGCTTCAAGGAATTCGTGAAGATCTACAAGGCCACCAAGCCGATCTACGCCCGCCTGAACCGCGGCACGAGGAGCAGCGAATGAGCGACGACCCGCTCGCCGACATGGACCGTGCGCTGAAGCCCTACCGTGGGCGGCTCGCAACCCACGCGCGTCTTCCGCAGGAGGGCGTGCCGCGCGAGCAGGTGCTCGCGGACCTCGAGCTGATGGCCGACGCCGAGCGCGAGCGCTGGCAGAGCGGCCAGGTCTCCGGCGCCGTCTACGAGGGCGAGCCCGACCACATCGCGTTCCTCAATCAGGCCTATGCGCTGCACTCGCAGAGCAATCCGCTGCACCTCGACGTGTGGCCGAGCGCCGCCAAGCTCGAAGCCGAGATCGTCTCGATGACGGCGGGGATGCTCGGCGCGGACCTGACGGGCGACGAGGTCTCCGGCACCGTCACCTCGGGCGGCACCGAGTCGATCATGCTCGCGATGCGCGCCTACCGCGAGCGCGGTCGTGCAGCGGGGATCGAGCAGCCCGTGATGGTGCTTCCCGAGACCGCGCACGCGGCGTTCGACAAGGCCGCAGACGCGTTCGGCATCGAGCAGCGCAAGGTGCCGGTGACCGACGGGTTCGTCGCCGACGCCGCTGCCGTCGCCGCGGCCATCGACGAGCGCACCGTCGTCGTCGTCGGATCGGCCCCCGCGTTCCCGCACGGGCTGATCGACCCGATCGAGGAGCTCAGCGAGATCGCGCGCGAGCGCGGCGTCGGGTTCCACACCGACGGCTGCCTGGGCGGCTTCCTGCTTCCGTGGGCGGCGAAGCTGGGGTACGACATCCCCGCGTTCGACTTCCGGCTGCCCGGCGTCACCTCGATGAGCGCCGACACGCACAAGTTCGGCTACGCGGCGAAGGGCACGTCGGTCGTCCTCTACCGCGGCGACGAGCTGCGCCACCACCAGTACTTCACCTTCACCGACTGGCCGGGCGGGCTCTACGCCACGCCGACGTTCGCCGGCTCGCGCCCGGGTGGCCTCAGCGCGGCATGCTGGGCCGCGATGGTCGCGTTCGGCGAGTCGGGCTATCTCGACGCGACCAGCCGGATCCTGACCGCCGCCGCCGAGCTGAAGGAGGGGATCCGCACCGTCGATGGCCTCGAACTGCTCGGCGACCCGCTCTACGTGCTGGCTTTCCGCACCACCGAGGAGGGGCTCGACGTCTACCGCGTGATGGACGAGATGGCCGCGCGCGGCTGGAGCCTCAACGGCCTGCACCGCCCGGCCTGCGTGCATCTGTGCGTGACGCTGCGCCACACGCAGCCGGAGCTGCCGGCGCGCTTCGCCGCCGACCTGCGCGAGGCCGTCGATGCGGTGCGCGCGCAGCCGCAGTCCGAGGGCGGGATGGCGCCGATCTATGGGCTCGCCGCGTCGGTTCCGGACCGCACGCTCGTCAGCGGATTTCTCGAGCAGTACATGGATCGCTGGTACGTGCCGTGAACGGCTGCTTGAAGGTGAACGCGTAGGGCGTGGGGCCGTGTGCGCCCAGGTGGTCCAGACGCTCGACGGACTGCTCGACCGTCGGGATCTCCCCGGCCGGCAGCCACCACAGCACCAGGTGCGACTCGCCGAGCGCGGTGGGGCGAGCGTCGCGCTGTCGAGCGGCGCGATCGCCTTCGCGATGTTGAGCTGCGCGAGGTGCAGTCCGGCCATCGCCGGCAATCGTATGCCGGGGAGCAGCGAAGGCGGCGCTCAGGGCGTGACGGGCTCGGGAAGCGGCTGCGCCGCCGCGAGCTGCGCGCCGACCCAGCCGTCGAGCTCCTGCCAGACGTCGAACAGCCAGGCGACCCGGCCGTCGGGATCCGTGGGAACCGCGGCGCGCGGGATCCGCCGGAAGCGCACATGGATCTCCCGGCCGACGAGCACGCCATCCCAGATCTCCGAGAGTCGCCGCAGCCCGTCGAACCCCGTGTGGCCGAGAACCAGGACGTCCGCATCGGGGGCACCGTCGAGGATCGCCAGGACGCCGCCGATCTTGGGCGGAAGCAGGTGCTTGATGCGCTCGGCGCGCGCTCCGAGCGCCGGGTCGCGCTCGGTGATCTTCGCGATCGCGCTCGCGCGCCGCTCCGGTGTGAAGCGCGTGCCCTCGGGAAAGATCAGCATGCCCTCGTCAGGGTCCATGCCTTCGGCGAGCCGCCGCACGTTGTCGCGCTCGACCTCGGAGCCGGTGCCGCGGCGCACGAAGTAGTTCGGCAGGCGCTTGCCGCCGATGTCCAGTCCCGGATCGCTCAGCAGCTCGCGCTTGAGCAGGTAGCGCAGGCGGATCCGGTGCGGCCGCGCGATGAACACCGAGGGGAGCAGGTTGTCGATGATGCTCGCGTGCCGGGCCAGCACGATCACGGGACCCGGAGCGACGACGTCGTCACCTTCGACGTGCACCGGCAGGCCGAGCAGGACGCGCGTCGCCCGGATGATCGAGCCCGCCCACGCCTGCTGGACGTGCCACGTGCTGCTCTGGAGCCACTCCCGGCGGCGCGGGCCCAGCGCGAACAGCCATGCGAACCCGAAGACCATGATCGCGAGCGCCTCGCCGACGAGGTACACCCAGAGCACGAGCAGCATGCGAACCGTCATGAACGGCACGCGGCGGGTCGCGAACCGCACGACGTCGACGAGCAGGGCCGCGATGACGAGAGCGGGCAGCAGTGCGGTGACGACGATCGTGCCCAGCACCATCGGAGGGATCGTGCGCAGCCTGCGCCGGATGACCTCACCGCGGGTTTCGTCGACACCTCCGCGCTGCACCGGCGTCCCTTGGGGCGGCGCCGATGCGAGCGTCATCCGTCGTCCTGGCTGAAGGCCCAGCGGACCTCTTCGATCGAGAGGCCACTCGCCACGCAGGCGAGCAGCTTCATGCGCGCCGCCTGCGGTGACAGGAAGCCTGCGGGGATCAGGCCCGTCAGGCGCAGGTCCATCTCCGAGCCGGCGTACCCATAGGTCGAGTTGAGGATCACGCCGCGCTCCGGGCGGCAGTACGCGATCACCGGGATGCGCTCCGCGGCCTCGGCCCACAGCGCGAGCAGCTCGGGCGTCATGTGCCCCGCTCCGAGGGTGCCGATCACGACGCCGTCGGGCTCGGTCGCGAGCGCTGCGCGGGCCAGTGAGCCGTCGTCGCCGGCCGCGGTCGGGATGATGAACACGCGCTTGTCGAGGTGCGGAGGATCGAGCGTCGGGTTGCGCGGGATCCGCGACCAGATCGTCGGGTGGCCCTCCGTGACGCGGCCGAGCGGCCCCATCTGCGGTGATGAGAAGGCGGTCAGCGAGGTCGTGTCGGTCTTGCGCACGACGCGCGCGTGGTGGATCTCCCCGCCGAAGACGACGAGCACGCCGAGGCCGGTTGCGTCGTCGCTGGCGGCGACGGCGACGGCGTCGACGAGGTTGGCCGGGCCGTCGGCTCCGGGTGCCGAGGCGGGCCGGATCGCGCCGGTGAAGACGACCGGGGCTTCGGCATCGTCGATGATGTCGCAGAGCATCGCGGTCTCTTCGAGCGTGTCCGTGCCGTGCGTGACGACTACGCCGATCCCGCGGCGGGCGGCGTCGCGTGCGGCCCGGCAGATCTCCAGCTGCTGGTTGAGCGTCAGGTGCGCGCTGGGGAGGTTGGCAACGGTCTGCGCCTCGAGGTTCTCATGCCCGGCCAGGCCGGGAACCGAGGCGATCAGTGCGTCCGCCTCGAGCTCGGGGCGAGCGCCGCCGGAGCCGTTCATGCCGATCGTTCCGCCCGCGCCGATGACGCGGACGCGGCGCGCGGCGAAGGGCTTGGCTCGAGCCGGCATCGACGTACGAGGTTAGGGCACCGGCTCGCGCGCCAGGACGGAGTTGCCGCAACTGGTCCAATCAGTTACCCTCTCCGGTGATGAGCTTCGAACCTGTGCCCCGTCGCCCCGTCTCCGAGGCGGTCTTCGAGGAGTTGCGGAGCGCGATTCTCGGCGGCCGCTACGCCGCCGGTGACGCGCTCCCGCCCGAGCGCCTGCTGGCGGAGGAGTTCGCGGTCAACCGCCACGCGGTCCGCGAGGCGCTCAAGCGCCTGCAGCAGGCGGGGCTCGTCGAGGTGCGTCACGGCGGTGCCACACGCGTGCTCGACTGGCGCGCCGACGGCGGGCTGGATCTGCTCGCCCACGTGCCGTTCGCCGGGGACCGCGCCGCGGGGCCGGAGCTGCTGCGCTCGGTCGTCGAGGCGCGCCGCTGGATCGGCATCGACGTCGCGCGGCTGGCGGCCATGCGCGCGACCGCTGCGCAGGTCGCCGGCCTGCAGCGCCGGCTGACCGACGGCGCCGGCCCGGGCGACGACCTCGACGTCATCTCCCAGCGCTACGAGGACCTCTGGCGCGCGATCGTCGTCGCCGCCGACAACCTCGCGTACGTGCTCGGGTACAACAGCCTGCTCGCCGCCGGCGCCGCCGCACAGGAGGCCTCGCAGGAGGTCTTCGAGGACGAGGCGCGCGACGTCGCCGCACACGCCGAGCTGATCGCGGCGATCGCCGACGGGGACGGCGAACGTGCCGCGACCCTGGCCGACGGGCTGCTGTCGCGCTCGCTGGCGGCCGCGCTGGAGGCGCTCGCCTGATGCACGACCTGATCCTCCCGGCGATCCCGTTCTTCGTGCTCTTCCTCGTGCTCGAGATCGTCTCGTTCCGCCATGCCCACGAGGACGACGACCTGATCGGCTACGAGACCAAGGACACCACCACGAGCCTGACGATGGGGCTCGTCAGCGTCTTCGTCGGCGCGGCGTGGGGCCTCGTCGCGATCCTCGTGTACGCGGGGATCTACTCGGCCAGCCCGTGGCACCTGCCGACCGACCAGTGGTGGACGTACGCGCTGCTGTTCCTCGCCGACGACCTCGCGTTCTACTGGTACCACCGCGTTGGTCACGAGGTGCGCGTCTTCTGGGCGGCGCACGTCGTCCATCACTCCTCGCAGCACTTCAACCTCTCGACGGCGCTGCGCCAGCCGGTCTTCCCGATGACCGCGCTGCCGTTCTGGGCGCCCGGGGCCCTGTTCTTCCCGCCGTGGATGATCTTCGGGATGCAGGCGGTCAGCCTGATCTACCAGTTCGGGCTGCACACCGAGCGGATCGGGACGCTGTGGCGACCGCTCGAGTACCTCTTCAACACCCCGTCGCACCACCGCGTGCATCACGGATCCCAGCAGCAGTACCTGGACCGCAACTACGGCGGCATCCTGATCATCTGGGACCGCCTCTTCGGCACCTTCGCGCGGGAGCGGGAGCGGGTGCGCTATGGCCTGACGAAGAACCTCGAGACCCACCACCCGGTGACCGTGGTCACGCACGAGTGGTCGGCGGTCATGCGGGACGTGCGGGCGGCGCGCAGCTGGCGTGAGCGGCTGGGCTACATGTTCGCCGGGCCCGGCTGGTCGCCGGAGGACGAGGGGCGCGGGCTTGCACACGAGACCGGTTCGCAGGTGCGCGAACAGCGTGCACCGGACGCGGCGGCGACCCTCTAGCTTCTGGGGTATGGACACCGAACGCAGCGCTCCCACGGACGGCCGGTCCACGGACGAGTTGGGGCGCCGCCGCGAGGAGCGCCGGGCCGTGCGCAAGCGCCGCGAGGAGGCCTCGCTGAAGCCGCTGCAGGCGGAGCTGCTGAAGCTGCAGAAGCACCTCGAGGCCGAGGGCCGGCGGATGGTGATCCTGTTCGAGGGGCGCGACGCTGCCGGCAAGGGCGGGACGATCCGGCGGGTCACGCGCTACATGAACCCCAAGCACTACCGCGTCGTCGCGCTCGGCAAGCCGACCGAGGAGCAGCGCGGGCAGTGGTATTTCCAGCGCTACGTCGCCGAGTTCCCGCACGGCGGCGAAATGGTCCTGTTCGACCGCTCCTGGTACAACCGCGCGATGGTGGAGCCGGTCTTCGGCTTCTGCAGCGACGAGGAGTACCGCAACTTCATGCGCGGGGTCGTCGGGTTCGAGAAGGACCTCGTCCGGCAGGGGACGATCCTCGTCAAGCTCTACTTCTCGGTCACCAAGGAGGAACAGAAGCGCCGGTTCGACCGCCGCCGTGACGATCCGCTGCGGCAGTGGAAGCTCAGCGAGATCGACGTCCAGGCCCAGGAGCACTGGGACGACTTCACCGAGATGAAGTACACGATGCTCAAGCGCACGAGCACGACCCACGCGCCGTGGACGATCGTGCGCTCGCTCGACAAGCACCGCGCCCGCCTGGACGCGATGCGCGTGATCCTCAACAGCGTCGACTACGCGGGCCGCGATCCGGAGGTCGACTTCGTGCCCGACCCGGACGTGGTCGTGCCGGCCGCCCAGGAGATCGTGCTGATGGAGGCCGAGCGGATCCGCAGCGGGCGCTTCAGCGAGTAGCGCCCGCCACTCGGCGGCACAGCCCGCGTCATGAGGGCGCGGCGCATCTGCTCCAATCCTCGCTGATGCCTGCGCCCGCCACTGCCCGCCTGCTGATCTCCTGCCCGGACGGGCCCGGGATCGTCGCCGCCGTCTCCGCGTTCCTGTTCGAGCAGGGAGCGAACATCGTGACCTCCGACCAGCACTCGACCGACCCGTCCGGCGGGCGCTTCTTCATGCGGATGGCGTTCACCCTCGACGCCAGCGCCAAGAGCTGGGCGGCGCTCGAGCGCGACTTCGGCGTCCTCGTCGCCGCGCCGCGCCGGATGGACTGGCGCCTGGCGCGCATCAGCGGCCCACGCCGGCTCGCCGTGCTCGCCTCACGCGAGGACCACTGTCTGCTCGACGTGCTCTGGCGTGCGAGCCGCGGTGACCTGGACGCGCAGGTCGGCGTCGTCGTCTCCAACCACGAGACCGCACGCCGCGCGGTCGAGGCCTTCGGCGTCCCGTTCCTGCACGTGCCCGTGAGCGCCGAGACGAAGCCGGCGTCGGAGGCGGCGATCGCGGCCGCCGTCGCGGAGGCGGGCTGCGACACGCTCGTCCTCGCGCGCTACATGCAGATCCTCAGCGCCGGATTCCTCGAGCGCGTCGGCGTGCCCGTCATCAACATCCACCACTCGTTCCTGCCCGCCTTCGCGGGCGCCGACCCCTACCGCCGCGCGATGGAGCGCGGCGTGAAGATCATCGGCGCGACGGCGCACTACGTCACCGAGGAGCTCGACGGCGGGCCGATCATCGAGCAGGACGTCGTGCGCGTCTCCCACCGCGCCGGTGTCGACGAGCTCACCCGCATGGGCGCGGACATCGAGCGCCTCGTCCTCGCACGCGCGGTGCGCTGGCACCTCGAGGACCGCGTCCTCGTCGACGGCAACAAGACGATCGTGTTCGCCTAAGGTGCCGCCGATGACATCGTCGGGCGGAACGTCTGAGGACGCGCAGGGAGCGGCGGGCGCGGCGACTGCCGAGGGTGCGCCGGATCCGGCGCAGATCCTCAGGACCAACCAGTGTGGTGGCCGGTGCCGGTGCTCGCGCTGGGCGGGTTGCTCGCGGCGCGCACGCGGTGACGGCCCGGATCGCGCCGGCCGCGCCCGCGGGTGCCGTTGCCCGGGCGGCGCCGGCATGAGCGACATCTTCTCCGGCGGAGACCTCGACCCGCGGACGGTCGCGCTCGACGTCATCGGTCCCAAGCCGGGAGCGTTCGCCGGCGCTCCCGTCGAGGCGGCGATCCTCGCGGACGACGGCGCGCTGCACGAGATCGGCCCGGGCACGCTGCTGTTCACGCCCGACGGGTGGCGCGGCACCTGGCATGTGCGCGCGACGGTGCGCAAGACGTTCGTGATCTGGAAGTCCGGCTGAAGATCGGCGAGGATGGCGCCATGAAGCTCTATGTCTGCTGGGGCACGTTCCAGGTTCCGCTCGTGCGCGAGCACCCGTGCCGCAACGCCTACCTCGCGCTGAAGGAGGCCGGCCACGAGCCGGAGGTGATCAAGTCCTACGGGTTGGCGCAGCTCCCCGACATGACGCGCGGGCGCAAGGAGGTCAAGCGCCTCAGCGGCGAGTCGTGGGTCCCGCTGCTCGTCCTCGACGACGGCGAGGTGATCGGCGAGTCGCAGAAGATCGTCGAGTGGGCGCAGGCGCATCCGGCGAACGCCGGCGCGGCCGCCTAGCTCTTTTTCTTGATGAAGACGCTGACGCTCTGGAACGCGACGATCGAGAACGTCTTGCCTTCGAACTGCTCGAAGCCCCGGGCCCGGATGCCCTTCGTCGGGATCGTCACCTTGGCCTTCTCGCGACCGTCGAGTGCGGTCGAACCCGACGTCGGGCCTGACGGGTAGGAGGCTTCACCGAGCAGGTCGCTGTCCACGCTGGGATTGGACATCTGGACGGCCGCCTGCACACCGCAGATGCGGAAGCCCGGCTTCGCCTTCCAGCTGAAACGCGGATAGCCCGTCCGGTTGACGACGAAGCGCACGTACCTGCTCGTGCCGCCGCCCTTCTGCGGCGCCCCGGTCACGAGCGACACCGGCCAGTCGTACGTGTCCGACTTCGTGCACCCGTGCCACGAGTAGGTCGGCGAAGGAAAGCCGAGGAAATACCCGAGCGTGTCACCCGGACCCAGGCGCTTGTCGTTCTCCGGGTTGCGCTTCACGGCGCCCCCCGCTGCTGCGACGACCACCACTGACATGGCCAGCACCGCGATCAGCCCGATCGCGACGCGGCGAACCCCCGGCGCGTCCATGGCAGGACCCTACTTCAGGCCGCGATCGGCTCGCCGCGCGTGGAGCCGTGCTCCAGCGCTGCGGCCTGCAGCACTGCGCTGAGCTCGCCCGCCGCCACCCGCCACGTGTAGCGCTCGAGCACGTCCCGCCGCGCGAGCGCCCCGCGGCGCCGGCGCTCGGCGCCGTCGGTCGCCGCCTCGGTGATCGCACGCGCGAGCGCCTCGGCGTCGTCGGGGGCGACCAGCCAGCCGGTCCGGCCGTGCTCGATGATCTCGGCGGGGCCGCCGCGGTCGACGGCGATCGCGGGCAGCTCGCAGGCCATGCCCTCGACGAGGACCTGGCCAAAGCTCTCGTTGACCGATGGCAGCACCACGACGTCACTGGCGCGCAGCAGGTCGGGGAGCGCGGATTGCTCGTGCCAGCCGGCGAGCTGCACGCCGTCGGCGCCGAACCGCTCGATCGCGTCGGCCGGGTGCTCGCCCTCCCACTCGCCGGGATGACCGCCGACGATGACCAGCGAGATGCCGCCGCCCATGCGCCGCCGCGCGCGCGTGAACGCGTCGATCAGCAGCGGCACGCGCTTGATCTCGGTGAAGCGCCCGACGTACAGGAAGGTGACGTCGCCGGCGATCGCCTCGATGGCCGCAGGCTCGGCGCGCCAGCTGCCCGGTGCAGCACCGGGCCGCCAGCCGAGCGGGCGGGCGGACAGCACGCGGCGCCAGGTCGCGGCGCGGTCGACCGCTGCGGGAGCAAAGCGCCCGGCGTCGACGCCGTTGGGGACGACGTCGACGCGGTCCGGGTCGACGCCGAGCACCGCCTGTGCGCGCATCCGCCCGCCGGGCGTGGCGACCACCAGACGCGTGGCGCGCGCAGCCCACTCGCGCAGCCGCTCGGCCCAGGCCTCGGCGTACGGCCAGGTCGCGCCGCGCCCGGCGTCGATCGCCTCGAGCATCAGCAGCTCGGTGCCGTGCAGGTGCGAGACCACGGGCGTCAGCGGTGCGACGCGTGCGGCGGCGGCGTCGAGCGGCGTGAGGTGGTGCAGGTGCAGCACGTCGGCGCTCGCTGCGCCGGCGTGGCGCAACGCCTCGCTCCATGCGCGGACCTGTCGCTCGAGGGCGGCGGCGTCCAGGGTGGCGAAGCAGCGGTCCGGCGCGAGCGGCCGGTCCTCGAAGGACGGGTGCATCGGCGTGATCCCGGCGCCGGGCGCCATCGGATCAGGGGTCTGCAGGGCGGCCGTGAAGTCGACGACGTGCAGGTCGTCGAGCCCGGCGTAGAACGAGCGGGCGTCCTGGTCAGGGCCGGCGTCGCAGCGCGATCCGGCGACCAGCGAGGTGGTCCAGCCCTCGGCCGGCAGCCGCAAGCCCAGGGCACGCGCAGCGTGCGCCGAGCCACCGCGGGGTGAGAACAGGATCGCGCTGACGACCGTCCCGTGGTCTGTCATGGCGCCCCTCTCGATCGGCGCGCCCGAGCGGGGCGCAGACGCGGCGGATCAGGCCGCGCCGAACCCGATCACCGTGGTGACCGCGCGGCCCCCGGCGAGCTCGATGCCATGCCGCTCGCGGGGACGGTTGCGCAGCTGACCGTCACAGACGAGGCTAGCGGAGCCGCCGCCGTCGAGATTCAGGGCCGACTGCGCGCCGAGGCTGACGAGCGCCTGTGCCAGCTCGCCGAGTGTCAGGCCGGCGTCCTCCTCCGAGCGCCCGTCGGCGACGACCACGAGCAGCGCGCCCCCGCCGACGCCCAGCGCGGCGCGCGGGTGACGTTCGGCGGTGATGTCGGAGTCGAACTGCTGCGCTGCCGCCGAGAAGCCCTCGGAGTCCACGCCGTCCTCGTAGGCGATCGCGCCGCCCTGCACGAGCAGCGGCCCGGCCTGCAGGAGATCGCCGTCGGGGTCGGCGGGCAGTTCGTCGCGCCGGGCGATCGTCACGGCCGCGCCCTCCACGTGCAGGCTTGCGCGGGTGGCGTCCCACGGCGCGGTGAACGGCACGTGGGGCATCGCGTTGCCGCGCAGTCGCAGCTCACCGAGCGGGAGGCCTTCAGGGCGGGTGTAGAAGCCGCCGACGAGCGCGTCCCCGCAGCCGCTGCGGGCGCACCAGTCGACGAGGCGCTGCTGTCCCGGGAGCCGCCGGATCTGCAAGCGCGTGCGCGCGAGGTCCCAGCGGGCGACGTGCAGCGTCGTGCAGCGACCGTCGCCCAGCCGCAGGTACAGCTGCTCGTCGACGCGCGCGGGCGCCGGTGCAGGGGAGATGGAGACGATCGGGTCCATGGTCCGCTGCACCCGCGCAGCACGTACGACGGAATACTCCACGATGGGGCCGATGTCGCGTGGACCAGCGGGTCGTTCACATCCTCGAGAGGCGTCAGTCGCTGCTCACAAAGCGCTCCGCAGCGGCGTTGAAGAAGGCGTGCCGGGTGATCAGTCCCGTGACCCTGTGGTCAGCGACCACGGGAATGATGAGCACCCGGTGGTGCAGGAAGATCTCGGCGATCTGCGTGTCCGAGCTCGTCGGACCGACCAGCAGGTGCTCGCGGTTCATGTACTTGCCGACGGGCTCCAGCCGGCAGGACTGGCGCTTCTCCAGGACGTCGTCGAGTGAGCGCGGAACGAATGCGGTGTGCCTGAGCTGTCCCAGGTAGCCGGGGAACACGGCCTCGATGAACTCGCGCTCGCCGAAGATGCCCACGAGGCGCTCGCGGTCGTCGATGACCGGCAGCGCCGGCAGCGCGCAGTCGAGCAGCCGGCGGACCGCCGATTCGATCAGCTCGTCAACCCGTAGGAGCGGAGGGTCGCGTCGCACGACCTCCTCGATGACTTCGCGACTCATGCGTACCTCAACAGGACGTAGACGGTGCTCATGACGAGCGAGACGAACGTAACGGGAATGCCGATCTTCATGAAGCCGACGAAGCTGATCGGTGACCCCGCGCGCGCCGCCATGCCGGAGGCCGTGACGTTTGCAGCGGCGGCGATGATCGTCGCGTTGCCGCCGAAGCAGGCTCCGAGCGCGAGCGCCCACCAGTAGGCGTCGTCGCCGGCCCCGCCGAGCTGGTCGACGACGGGGATCATCGCGGCGGTGAACGGGATGTTGTCGACGACGGCCGAGCCCACGGCCGCGGTCCAGAGGATGCCGAGCAGTTCGGCGACGCGGTCGCCCCCGGTGAGCGAGGCGATGCCGTCTGCGACCTCTCCGAGCGCGCCCGTCTCCTCGAGCGACCCGACGAGCACGAACAGCCCGATCAGGAAGAACAGGGTCGGCCATTCGATGCCGCCGATGGCCTCGTGGAGCGGCTGCCGCGTCACGAGCAGCATCACGGCGGCTCCGGTCAGCGCGACCGTCGCCGGTTCCAGGTGCAGCGCCTTGTGCAGGAAGAACGCCAGGATCGTGATGACGAGGATCGGCACGGTCCGCCGCGCCTCGGCGGGATCCTCGATCGAGCTGGCGGCGTCCAGCGCCAGCAGCCGCTCGCGTGCCTCGGGCGTCACCTGCAGCCGAGACCGATAGAAGAAGTAGAGCGCCGGGATGATCACCATCAGTGTCACGACGACGATCGGCGCCAGGTTGGTGATGAAGGCGCCGAAAGAGAGTCCCGTGTGTCCCGCGATCAGGATGTTCGGCGGGTCGCCGATCAGGGTCGCCGTTCCGCCGATGTTCGAGGCGATGATCTCGATGATGATCAGCGGGATCGGGTCGATGTCCAGCGCGTCGGCCAGCAGGAACGTCACGGGAACGACGAGCAGAACCGTGGTGACGTTGTCCAGAAAGGCCGACAGCACGGCGGTCGTGACGCTGAACGCGAGCACCACCGCCAAAGGACGGCCACGCGACCACTGACCCGAGCGGATCGCGAGCCAGGTGAACACGCCCGTGGCCTCGGTGATGCGAACCATCAGCATCATGCCCGTGAGCAGGCCGATGGTGTTCCAGTCGATCGCGTCGATCGCCTGCTCCTGATCGAGCGTCTGGGTGAGCAGCACGATCGTCGCCCCCAGCAGCGCGACCTTCGTGCGGTCGACACGCTCGGAGGCGATCACCGCCAGCGCGGCGACGAATATCGCGATCGCGAGAAGCACGGGCTACACGCAGGTGGCGGTGTGAGAGCTGGCTGGGCGGGAGCGCAAGAGCGAGGCGAAAGGGGTCGACGACGAGGTCGCCGACCAGTCTTCCCGGCACACCACGGGTCAACCTACAGCAGCCGCCGCCGCTTCTCACCCGCGACTATCGTGCCCGCACATGACGTGGCTGCCGGCTGGCTTCACCCATCCCGTCCGTGTCGACCTGGAGACCGGACATCACCTGCGCCCGATCCGCGAGTCGGACGTCGCGATCGACTATCCGGCGGTGATGGGCTCGCGCGAGCGGCTGTGGGCGACGTACGGGGCCGCGTGGGGCTGGCCGCCGGAGACGATGAGCTACGCAGCCGACCAGGCGGACCTTGCCCGTCACGAGGCGGAGATCGCCGCTCACGAGACGTTCAACTACGCCGTTCTCGACGCCGCCGAGAGCGAGCTGCTCGGGTGCGTGTACATCGATCCGCCCGACGACCGCTCGCCGCCGGGCAGCGACGCGGTCGCGTCCTGGTGGGTCGTGGACAAGGAGGCCGGCGGTCCGCTCGAGCGGGCGCTCGACGCGTTCGTCCCGGGCTGGCTGACGGGCGTCTGGGGCCGCCGCTCAGTGCACTACTTCCCGTGACCGCGACGCAGAGGGGTCGTCACTGCACGCCGATCAGGTCGACCACGAAGACCAGCGTCTCGTCGGGCCCGATCACGCCACCGGCCCCGCGCTTGCCGTAGGCGAGCATCGGCGGGATCGTGATCCGCCGGCGCCCGCCGACCTTCATGCCGGCGACGCCCTGATCCCAGCCGGCGATCACCTGGCCCTGCCCGAGGCCGAACTTGAAGGTGTCGCCGCGATCCCACGAGGCGTCGAACTGCTTGCCCGTCGCCCACGACACGCCGACGTAGTGGACCTCGACGATCTGGCCTGCGGCGGCCTCGTCGCCGTCGCCGGCGACGATGTCCTCCAGCTCCAGCTGGTAGGAGGGGTCGGTGCCGACGGGGACATCCACCTGCGGCTTCTCAGCGCTCATTCCCGCCACGCTACCGGCCGAACGTCCCGGACTGCGCGCGGGAGGGCGCATCCCGGGACGTTCGGCGACGTTAGCGCGTGATCGGCCCGCTCCTGACGACCTCGAACGCGGCTGCGGGAACCCGCTTGAGCTGCTCGATGTCCTGGTCCTTCCAGCGGCTGTCGGCGGCGCCGCTGAGGTACCAGCTCGAGCCGTTGTCGGCGAGGATCATCCCGTAGCGCTTCAGCGCGTTCAGGATCGCGAGCGACTGCCCGCGATACCCGCCGAGCGCGTACGACGCCTTCAGCCGCACGCGCAGGCCCATCGGCGGCAGGTCGCGGTCGCGGTCCGAGCTGGCGAAGTGGCGTGCGGGCGCGACGTAGGCGCGCTGCGTGCGCGACGCGGTGAAGCGCAGCGCGTGGCGGATCGCGCCGGCGCTCGCCTCGTCGGGTCGCGCAAGCCCCGGCATGATCGGCAGGCCCGCGGCATCGGCGGAGGTCCAGCCCTTCGGCCGCAGCCGGTTGGACCGCAGGTTCCAGACGGCGCCGTTGGACGCGACCCAGCGCCCGTTCTGCCGGCGCGCGCCGAACAGCTCATAGAGCCGGCAGGTGCCGCGCTGGACGACGAGCACGTGCCGGTCCGAGCCGCCCTCCACGCGCGCCGTTGCGGGGATCGGGTAGCCGGCGCGATCACTCTCGTCGGGGTAGTCCACGAACCTTGGCTGCCGCCGCGGCTGCGTCGACGAGGCGATCGTGATCGGGATCCCGTAGTTCCCGTAGCGGCCCGAGCCGAAATCCGGGTGCAGGCGCAGTCCGCTGCCGATCGACCGCAGGTAGGCGGCGGAGCGCGGGTCGACGGGATCGCGGGAGACGTCGCGGTTCCAGGCGTTGCCCGCCGGGAACGCCGGGCATCCGGCGATCCGTGGCCCGCTCGGCGCGGCCGCTTGCGGTGGGGCGGCGAGCGCCGCGCCGGCGATCACGAGCGCTGCGCAGGGAACGGCGAACAGTGCAGCGGGGGGACGCACACCATCAGGGTCGCAGGCGCTCCGGAGGCGTACCATGCGGCCGATGCCGAGCTGGGCTGAGGTCGTCGCCGCCGGGATGCGGTTTCCCGGCGTCGAGGAGGGAACGTCGTACGGAACGCCGGCGCTGAAGTTCACCGGCCGCGGCCTGCTGTGCCGGCTGCGCACCGACCCCGACGCGCTCGTCCTGCGCGTCATCGACATGGGGGAGCGCGAGGCGCTGCTGCAGGGTCAGCCCGACGT
>JBBQKR010000025.1:0-36386 GCA_038327125.1 Solirubrobacterales bacterium | reverse complement strand
CCCCGCGCGCGCCCCGGGCTCGACCACCCCCCGGGATCCGAGCCCGACCCCCCCCCCCCCCCCCCTAACCCCCCGCCCCGCGCCCGGCGGGTGGGGGCCGGGCGCCCCGCCCCCGGGGCCCTCCCCCCCGCGCCCGCCCTGCGGGCTGCCTGACCCCTACTTCTTCGCGGTGACGGTCAGCACCGTCGTGCCGTCGCCGGCCCGCAGCTCGTCGCCCGGCCACTGCGCCACGAACCGGTTGGTGCCCTTGCGTGCCTTGAACGACGTCGTGAACGAGCCGGTCGACGCGGTCTTGACGGTGGTGCGCTGCCAGGCCCGCGAGCCGGCGGGCAGGAACGCCACCGTGACGACACGCCCGGCCTGCGCCGGCGTGAGCTTGCCGGTCACGTTGATCGACGCGGCCTTCTTGAGCTTCGTCTTCGGCGTCGTGATCGTCAGCGTCGACCTGGAACCCGTCGCACCGCCCGTGGTCGTGAACAGCAGGTTCGTGCTGCCCGCGAGCAGGTAGTCCGTCGCGTCGGGTCCGGTGGCGATGCCGCCGCGCGCGATCGCGTCGCTCACGACGACCTGCGGTGCCCAGGTCGCGCCGTTGTCGGTGGTCCGCAGGATCGTGCTGGGCCCGCGGCCGTCACGGCTGACGAGGTAGCCCTTGGACGCGGAGCCGAACGCCAGATCGGTGAGGTTCGCCGTGCCGACGCTGAACAGCTCGGTCCACGACCTGCCGGCGTTGGCCGTGCGGAACACCCGGCCGTTGTCGCCTTCGAGGTACCCGGTCTTCGCATTCACGAAGTCGACGAGGTCGATGAAGAAGGCGTTGCGCTTCTTGCCGTTGCGCAGCTTGATGAGACGGGTCGGGAACTTCACCGACGTCCACGTCCGGCCCTTGTCGGTGGTACGCCACAGCGAGTCGCCGCCCCATGCGAAGATCGCGGAGCCGCCGGCATCCAGCTGGGAGACCGACTTCTTGGCGATCTTGCCGCCTGCCGCCGTAAACGACGTGCCGCCGTCGACCGAGCGCCGCACGCTGCGCGGCCCCGCGACGAGAACCGTCGTGGCAGTCGGCGCCAACACCGACCGCGGTGTGGCGGTCGTGCCGATGTCGAGCGTGCGCCAGGTCGCCCCGCCGTCGGCAGTGGCGAACATCCCGCCGCTGACATCGAGCGCGAACCCGGCGCCGGGCGTCGGGAACGACACACCGCTGAGCAGCTCGGAGGTCGGGACGCTGGCGGCCGACCATGCCTGGCCGCCGTTGACGCTCTTTGCGATCGCGCCGTTGTCGCCGTAGGCGAATGCGGTCTTGGCCGCGCCCGCGACGACGCCGCTGAACGCGCCGGTCAGCTTGCTGCCCACGGGCGTGAAGGTCTTGCCGGTGTCCGCGGAGATCGCCGTCACGCCGGCGGTTCCGGCCGCGACGACGCTCGTTGCGGAGGCGAACGCGGCAGCCGCGATCGGCGACCCGGACGGGGTCACCTGGCTCGTCGAGGGCGTCAGCGCCGCATCGAAGCGGATCAGGTCATTGCCAGGCTGCCCGTTGCCGGCCGCCGTCGTGAGCACGCAGAGGTCGGCGCTTGCGCAGCTCACGCCGGAGAGGTTGGCGGTGGTCGACGCCTTGTCGACTCCGCTCCAGGTCACGCCGCCGTCGTTGCTCGAGCGCAGCAGCCCCTGGTCGCCGGCGGCGATCACCGTCGCGCCGGCCAGCGCGAAGGCCTTGGTGGTGCGGTTGTACTCGACCGCCAGCGTCCACGTGTTGGCTCCGTCGGTGGTCCTGTAGACCTTGCCGCCGGTCGTCGCTGCGAGCCCGGTGTCGGGGCCGGTGAAGACGATGTCGGTCGGCGCCGCGGATCCGCCCGCCGCACCCGTGCCCGGAAGCGGCGTACGCGATGCGAAGCTCTGGCCGTTGTTGTCGGTGCGGATCGTGGTTCCGTCGGCGAGCACGATGTAGCCGATCTGCTCGGTCGCAAACCAGGATGCCGCCAGCGGCTGGCGGCAGTTGGTCTCGACCGGCGTGAAGGCCACGCGCTGGAACGTGCGCCCACCGTCATCCGAGCGGCGCGCCACGCAGCCGCCGCCGGCGAACAGCGAGTCCTTGTCGATCGCCTGCACCTCGCCGAGGTTCTGCAAGGTGCCCGAGACGAGCCCGCGCCAGGTCGCGCCGCCGTCGTCGGTGGCGAGCACCGTGCCGAAGTCGCCGACGGCATAGCCGCTGCCTGCGAAGAAGGCGAGGCTGCGGACGGTGTTGCCCTGGGGGAGCGGGTTGCCCCACTGCCAGGCGGCGGAGCCCACCTGGACGCCGGCGCCGGCCGGCGCGGCGACGGCGAGCGCGCACAGCAGGACGGCGGGCACGAGGGAACGGGCGAAGCGTGGCATCTGACGTGGTCCTTTCGGGACGGGTGGACCGGATCGCCTGGAACCTGGAGCGACCGTGACACAGCTGTAACGGGGAACCATCTGAAAGGTTCCGCAAAAAGCCGCGGGTTCCTACGAGGTTACGACTGGCCGGGCGGCGGTGCGCTGGGTCCCGGGGCCGCCGGATTACCGAAAGCATCGGTCTCCGAGACCGGTGCGGGCGCCGGCTGCGGCGGCTGCGGCGGCGCGAATCCACCGACCCCGTCGCTGGTCACCGGCTGGCCGTGGGCGCTGCGCAGCGCGAAGTAGAGGACGGCAGCCGCCAGCGCGTAGATCGGCGCGACGGTGACGTTCAGGACGAGCTGGACGAGGAAGAAGAGCACGAACGAATCGCCGATCGCCCCGATCGAGCTGATCACGATGCTGACGACGAGGATGATCGCGAACACCGAGACGATCACGCCGAACACCTGCCAGCCGTTCCCGCGCACCAGCTCGCGGCTGCGCGACAGCGCGGCGAACACGCCGGGGTTCTCGACGACGACGACCGGCGAGGAGACCGCCCAGAACGTCAGCACGATGAGGCCGGGCACGATCAGCAGGATCAGCCCGATCACGATGCCGAGGCCGACGATGAAGCCGACGAGGATCAGCGGCACGATCACGGACGCGACCGACGAGAAGAGCTGGCCGATGGTCGCGTCGACGCGCCCGTCCTGCGCGTCCTGGACGGTCCGGACGACCATGCCGGCGTACCACGCCGAGGCCACGAGCGCGACGAGGCTGGAGAGCATGCCGCCGATCGCGTTGTCCGAGAGCAGCGCGGCGATCAGCGCGACGGGCGTGAACACGATCAGCGCGGCGGGGATCAGCACCCCGAACGTCTTGCCATAGGTGTCGGCCACCGTCTGCAGGACGGCGCCGACATCGATCTTCTGCGGTGCGGACGAGGTCGTGGACATCAGCGCATGGTCACGCGTGCGCCGGTCAGATCGCCGGAACGCCCTCCGGGAGGGCTGCGATCGCGCGGTCCATGTCCTCCTGTGAGAACTCCGGATCCTCCAGCGTGCCGGCCAGGTAGGCGTCGTAGGCCGAGAGGTCGAAGTGGCCGTGCCCGCACAGCCCGAACAGGATCACGCGCTCCTCGCCGGCCTCCTTGGCCGCCTGCGCCTCCTCGATCACGGCGCTGATCGCATGCGTGGGCTCCGGCGCGGGGATGATGCCCTCTGAGCGCGCGAACTGCACGCCCGCGGCGAAGGTCTCCGACTGCCGGTAGGCGCGCGCCTCGACGAGGCCGTTGTGCACGAGCGCCGACACCAGCGGTGAGTCGCCGTGGTAGCGCAGGCCGCCGGCGTGAACCGGTGGCGGCACGAAGTCGTGGCCGAGCGTGTACATCGGCATCAGCGGCGTGAAGCCGGCGGTGTCGCCGAAGTCGTACGCGTAGACGCCCTTGGTCAGCGTCGGGCAGGCGGCGGGTTCGGCGCCGACGAAGCGCGTCGTCGTACCCTCGCGCAGGTTGCGCCGCAGCCACGGGATGACGAGGCCGCCGAAGTTCGATCCGCCGCCGACGCAGGCGATCACGACGTCCGGCTCCTCGCCGGCCATCTCCATCTGGGCGATCGTCTCCTGCCCGATCACCGTCTGATGCAGCAGCACGTGGTTGAGCACGGAGCCGAGCGCGTAGTTGGTGTCGTCGTGCTGCGCGGCGATCTCGACCGCCTCGGAGATCGCGATGCCCAGCGAGCCGGTCGGGTGCTGCGCGTTGGCGCGGCCCGATCCTGTGAGCGGCGACGGCGAGCGGTGGACGCTCGCGCCCCACGTCTCCATCATCGAGCGGCGGTAGGGCTTCTGGTCGTACGAGGAGCCGACCATGAACACCTCGCACTCGAGCCCGAACATGCCGCACGCGAACGCCAGCGAGGAGCCCCACTGGCCGGCGCCCGTCTCCGTCGTGAGCTTCCGGATGCCGGCGCGCGCGTTCTCGTACGCCTGCGGGATCGCGGTGTTCGGCTTGTGCGAGCCGGACGGCGAGACGCCCTCGTACTTGTAGTAGATGTGCGCCGGGGTCTGCAGTGCCCGCTCGAGACGGCGTGCGCGGTAGAGCGGCGTCGGCCGCCAGAGCTTGTACGCCTCGCGGACCTCCTCGGGGATCTCGATCTCCGGTTCGGCTGAGACCTCCTGGAGGATCAGCGCCTCGGGGAAGATCGCGAGCAGGTCGGGTGGCCCGGCCGGCTCCTTCGTCTGCGGGTTCAGCGGCGGCAGCGGGTCGCCGGGGAGATCGGCCATCAGGTTGACCCAGTGGGTCGGGATGCGGTCCTCGGTGAGCGTGTACTTCGTCTGGTCGGCCATGGCGGCGATCCTACCCACGGGTACGCTGGCGGGCGATGCGGATCGCGGTGATCGGAGCGGGGGTCGCGGGCCTCGCCTGCGCGGTCGAGCTGGCTGCCGCCGGGCACGAGGTCGCGGTCTTCGAGAAGGCGCGCGGTGCGGGCGGGCGCACATCGAGCCGGCGGACCGACCACGGCACGTTCGATCACGGCTGCCCGGTGCTGGCGCGCGGGTCATGGCTGCTGGAGTTCGCCCCGCTCGGGCTGGAGCTCGCCGACTTCGCCCACGGCGAGGTGCCCGTCCCGCGCATGAGCGCGCTGCCCAGGACGCTCGCGCAGAACCTGGACGTGCGTGCCGATGCAGGCGGGTCCCGGCGTCCCGGATGCGCTCCACCGCGGGCGGGCGCTGGCCCGTGCATTCGTCAGCGGCTGAGGCGTTCGACGAGCGCCCGGCTGATGCCCGGCGGCACGACGCTGTCCGGGTCGCGCAGCCCACCGAGCGACGCGCGAACGCCGACGAGCGACGCATACAGCGGCGGGCAGGTCGGGCACGAGGCGAGGTGGCGCTCGAGCGCGGCGCGCTGGGCGGGCTCGAGCTCGCCGTTCATGTAGTCCGACACCTCGCGGCGCGCGTCCCAGCAGCGCAGCGGCACGCCCACCAGCGCCTCCTGACGCTCATGCCCGTGGGCGAGCGCGCTCACGAGCATCATCCGCCCGCGCCGCAGGCGCTGCTTGGCCGCCGGCAGGCCGAGCTCCAGCGCGTCGGCGATCTCCTGCACCGTCCAGCCTTCGACGTCGTGCAGGACGACCGCCGAGCGGTAGGCGTACGGCAGGCGGATGAGCGCGTCCTCCAGCTCGTGGCGGGTCTCCGAGCGCTCGACGACGCGCGCGGCATCGACGGTGTAGGCGTCGTCCGCCCAGCGCTCCTCGACGGACTCCACCGGCAGCTCGCGGCTGCCGCGGCGGACGTGGTCGAGCGACAGCCGCCAGAGGATCCGGCGCAGCCACGCGGCCGCGTCACCCTCGCCGCGGTACTGGTCGCCGCGCTCCAGCGCGCGCAGGAACGTCTGCTGGACGAGGTCGTGGGCTCGATCGTCATCGCGAACGAGCGAGCGGGCCATGCGGTAGAGCGCCGGGCCCTCGGACACGGCGAGGGCCTCGAGCCGCGTGGCATCGAGGCCCTGCATCGCATCCGCTTCACGCTCTCCGGCCGTCACGACCCGGCGAGCCTACGGCTCACGCGGCGCTCGCACCCTTCACCTTGCACGTGTCGATGCCGACGAGGCGGTACAGCGGGCAGAAGCCCACGGCTGCGGTGACGAGCATCACGGCGGCGAGGACGAAGCAGACGATCGCGAGCGCGCCGCCGATGGCGATGCCGGCGACGGCGAGGACGATGGCGAGGACGACGCGGACCATGCGGTCGGCGTTTCCGGTGTTGTGCGTCATGACGGGCTCCTGTGCGTGGGGATCGGGTCTGTACAGGACAGACGCGCGACCCGCGCTCAGGGATACATCAGATCGCGCATTCGCCCTCGCCGCGGATGACCTCGAACGGCCCCGAGCGGTTCCAGTCGATGAACATGTTCATCGACTCGATCCCGAACTCGACCGGCATCGCGAGGTCGCGGACGAGGTCCTCGAACTCCTTCGCCCCGACGCGGTCGGCGAACGCGTTGAACGCCTCGTCGCCCGCGCGACCCTCGAGGTAGAAGTTGATGAAGCGCTCGACGGCGTCGGGCACGCGCTTGGCCGGCAGGCGCACCTTCAGGCGCGTCCCCATCGCGATCTCGCCGCCCTCGTAGCGCCCGCCGATGTGCGTCACGTAGGCGGGGATCGTGTGGTCGCCGACCTTGATCGACGCGCCGTAGAGGCCGATGTTCGCGATGTGGTGCTGGCTGCAGCCGTTCGGGCAGCCGCTCATCTTGATGTGGATGCGCCTCGCCAGCGGATCCTCGATCGCGAGGGCTTCGACGCGCTCCTGGACCGCATTGTTGAGGCCCATCGACGCGGTGATGCCGAGCTTGCAGCTGTCGGTGCCGGGGCAGCTGACGACGTCGGTGATCTCGTCCGCGCCGGCGTCGCCGAGACCCAGGTCGCCGAGCCGCTCCCAGACGTCGTACACCGCCCCGTCGCGCACCCAGCGCAGCACGAGGTTCTGCTGCACGGTCGTGCGCGCGTAGCCGCCGGTGAAGTCGCGCATGATCTGCCCGAGGCCGCGGTACTGCTCGGGCGTCAGGTCGCCGCGCGTGATCTTGACGGTGACGGCGGAGAAGCCGTCCTGCTTCTGCGCGACGACGTTCGCCCGCACGAACGCGTCGAACGCGCTGCGGTCGCCGTTCGGGCTGGCGCCGCCGGCGTAGGGACCGGGAGCACCCGGCGCCTCGTCGTGGATGAAGAGGTCCGGCGTGAAGTCGCGCTCGCTGACCCAGTCACCCTTGAGCTCCTCCTCGACCATCGCCCGCACGGCGTCGATGCCGTCACGATCGACGAGCACCTTGATGCGCGCCCGTGCGCGGTTGACGCGCAGCCAGTCCTGGTTGTCGAAGATGCGGAAGCAGGCCTCGGCGACCTTGAGGTACTCGCCGTCGTCAGCGGTGACGAAGTCGACGAGCGTCGGAGCGACGCGCGGCATGATCGACGTGCCGCCGCCCAGGCGCACCTCGAAGCCGCGTACTCCGTCGCGCTCACGCGCGAGGAAGGCGATGTCGTGAATGCCGGAGATCGCACGCTCGTCGGCGGTCCCGTCAAAGGCCGTCTTGACCTTGCGCGGCATCAGCTGCGTCGTCGGATGCCGGACGAAGTAGCGCACGTAGGCGCCGACGTACGGTGTCGGATCGAAGACCTCGTCGTTGCAGATCCCGGCCAGCGGGTCGGCGGTGACGTTGCGGACGGTGTTCCCGCAGCCCTCGCGTGAGGACAGCCCGACCGCGGAGATCTCGCGGATGAGCTTCGTCATCTGGTCGAGCGGGACGTGATGGATCTGGATGTTCTGCCGCGTCGTGATGTGCGACTTGTTCAGCGGCGCATAGCGCTCGGTGACGTCGGCGAACGTGTCCATCTGCTCGGGCGTGATGCCGCCGAACGGCAGCTTCACGCGCACCATCTGGACGTTCGCCTGGCGCTGACCGTAGACGCCCTGCTTCAGACGGAAGCCGATGAACTGGTCCTCGGGCGTCTCGCCTGCGAGGAACTTGCCCGCCTCACCGTCGAAGTCGTCGAACTCGTGCTCGAGGATCGGGATGATGTGCCCGGGAACGTTCTCCACGACCTCGGGATTGGTCAGCGATCCGGCGCGGCCCTGGGCACGGGGCTCCGTGGCAGACGGTTCCATGGGAGGAAATATACAAATCCCTGTCGGGATTCGTGTCTTCCGCCGCGAGCGGCCGGCCCACAACGACGCGGGGCCCCCGATCCGGGGGCCCCGCGCCAGACATGGTCGCGCCGGCGAGCGGCGCCGTACGCCTAGCCGATTCCGACGATCAGCCCAGCGTGGTCGGACGGCCACAGGCCGCCCGGCGTGCGGTTGGCCGGATCGGTGCCGACGACCTTGTTCGTCAGATAGCCGAAGCCCGGACGGGTCAGCACATGGTCGATCCGCTCGTCGAACATGTTCGACGGGAACTCGTTGACGAACGCGTTGTGCCCGAACGTGTTCGTCGTATTGCCCGACCCGACGAGCCCTGCGCTGGCGATGATGGCGTACGCGGCGCCGTCGGAGACCGACGAAGCCGGATCCCCGCCGAACGGGATGCTCGGATCGGAGTTCAGGTCGCCGACGAGGATCGCGGCGAGGCTCGGGTTGAGCAGCGGGCCGGTGCCGAACGCGCCGACGAGCTCCGCGGCCTGCGCCTGGCGGAAGCCGCTTGAGGCCGACTCCAGGTGCGTGTTCACGAAGCGCGCCACCGGGTGCCCGAGGAGCTTGATGTCCACGGACGTCCAGCCGCGCTTGAAGTCGATCGCACCGTACGTCGACCCGGTGGGGAGCGAGATGAAGTTCGCGTAGTTTGCGCTCTGCGGGTTGGAGAACGACACGATGAACTTCGGGAGGTCGGTCCGCACGAGGATGACGTCACGCATCGTCAGTCGACGGTCCTTGGCATCAGCGAACGTGGGAGCGCTGCCGGCGGGGCTCTCGATGTCCGCCTCTTCCTGGGTGACGATCGCCTTGTACTTGTTTCCGCGGGCGGAGAGCTCGCTCAGCAGGGTCGCGAGGAAGTCGTACTCCACGGTCGTCGCGTTCTTGACACCGTCGACCGGGCCGCTGCGCCAGAGCGCAACCTCCTGCAGGCCGATGATGTACGGATCGTCGTTGTCGATCTCCTTGGCGAGCACCTTGGCGCGCGCCGGGAAGTTCGTTGCGACGACCTGGTTCCAGATGCCCTGGTTGGTGGCCAGGGTGCAGAACGGTGCCGGGCTGCAGCCCAGTGCCCCGATCGCCGGGTTGAGGTCCGCGCCCAGGTACAGGTTGCGGGTCATGACCTTCGGCAGCGCGAGATTGGAACTCCCGCTTGCCTGCGCAGCAGCCGGCACTACACCGATCGCGCCGGCGCAGAGCGCCACCGCGAGCAGCAAGCGCCGCTGGCTGCGCCGAGACTTGAACAGCATGCGAACTCCTCCTTGTTCGGGACCGAATTATCCCTTCCTGCAGGGTGACCCTTTCAGTGCCGGGGGCGCGAGGTCAAGTGCTCTGGCCCTCGCGGGTACGCTCGCCACCCGTGGGCGCCATCGCCGTCAGCGACCTTTCGTACGCCCATCCGGGTGGAGATCTGCTGTTCGAGCGCGTGTCGTTCCGCGTCACGTCCGGCCGGCACGCGGGCCTCGTCGGCGCCAACGGCGCCGGGAAGACGACGCTGATGCGCATCGCCGCCGGGCTGCTCGATCCGCTCGACGGCGCTGTGACGCGCGACGGGCGGATGCTCTACATGGCACAGGACGTCGGCACCGGCGAGGGCTCCGTGCGCGAGCTGCTGCTCGCATCTGCGCCCGCGCGACTGGCCGACGCGGGCCGCGCCGTGCTCGCGGCCGAGCGCGACCTGGCGGCCGGTGACGACAGCGCCGGCATCCGGCTCGGCGAGGCGATCGGGACGTGGTCGGGCCTCGGCGGCTACGAGCTCGAGGGAGCGTGGGACGCAGCCTGCCGGCGGATCGTCGGCGACGGCCTGACGGCGGTCGGCGACCGTCCTGCGGTGACGCTCTCCGGCGGCGAGCGCAAGCAGCTCGTCCTCGAGGTGCTGTTCGCGTCCGACGCGGAGATCCTGCTGCTCGACGAGCCCGACAACTTCCTCGACGTCCCGGCCAAGCTGGCGCTGGAGCGGCGGATCAAGGCCACGAAGAAGACGATCCTGCTGATCAGCCACGACCGCACGCTGCTGAGCGCCGCGTGCGACGCGATCATCACGCTCGAGGGCGACGGCTGCTGGGTCCACGGTGAGTCCTACGCGACCTACCCGCAGGCACGCGAGCACCGCCGCGCGCTGATGGGCGACCGGCTCCAGCGCTGGAAGGACGAGGAGCGCCGGCTGCGCGAGCTCGTGCGGACCTTCAAGGAGCGGGCGAAGTACTCGAGCGACTGGGCCAAGAAGGCCGACGCGATGGAGACGCGCTGGAAGCGCTGGGTCGACGAGGGCCCGCCGCCCGCGCCGGTCGTGGACCAGGCGATCCGCGTGCGGCTGCGCGGCGGCGACTCGGCGCGGCGTGTCGTCGCCTTCCACGACGTCGCGATCGACGGCCTCGTCGAGCCGTTCGAGGCCGAGATCCACTTCGGTGAGCGCGTCGGGCTGATCGGGCCCAACGGGACGGGCAAGACCCACCTGATGCGGCTGCTCGCCGGCGAGGACATCCCGCACGAGGGGCGGGTCGTGCTGGGACCGCGCGTCTCGCCGGGCCTGTTCACGCAGCTCGGCTCACGCGAGGACCTGTCCGGCGCCCCGTTGCTCGACCTCGTGATGCAGCGGGTCAACACCACCGAGCGAGCGATGAACGCGCTCGCCCGGTACGGGCTCCAGGAGGCTGCGCGACGCACCCCCGAGACGCTGTCGGGCGGGCAGCGGGCGCGCCTGGAGATCCTCTGCCTCGAAGTTGAAGGTCACAATCTCCTCCTGCTCGACGAGCCGACCGACAACCTCGACATCGACTCCTCGGAGGCGCTCGAGCACGCGCTGGACGGCTTCGAGGGCACCGTCATCGCGGTGTCGCACGACCGGACGTTCCTCGCCGAGCTCGACCGCTTCCTGCTCCTCGGCGAGGACGGCGTGATTCGCCCGTTTCCTGACCCGGGGCGGGCGCTCGAGGCGCTGCAGGGCTGAGGGGGGATGGGCACTCTCGGACTCGAACCGAGGACTTCCGCCGTGTAAAGGCGGCGCTCTGACCAGCTGAGCTAAGCGCCCCGCCGCGATGATCGCATGGGTAGGCTCCAAGGCGATGCGCATCGACACGAATCTCGGCATGCGGGTCGCGCTCGTGCAGGCGGCCGCGGTGCTCGTCCTCGGCCTCGCGACTGGCCTGGCGCTCAGCCACAGCTTCTTCGAGGACTGGGGCTGGCTCGTCGGCCCGGGCGCCTGGATGCTCGCCGCCGCCGCGACCGCGCTGATCCTGCGCCTGCCGTTTGCGACGACGCTGCTCGGCGCCGCGCTCGCCGGCATCCCGAGCGGCATCGCGACGCTGCTCGGCCTGCACTGGCTCGGCGCCGCGCTGGCGATCGTGCTGTTCGCGTTGTGGTGTGGCGGGATGGGCGCCCGCGGCCTGACTGCGAGAATCGCCTGATGGATCTCGGTCTGCAGGGACGCGTCGCGCTCGTCACCGGAGCCTCGAAGGGACTCGGCTTCGCGATCGCGCAGGCGCTCGTCGCCGAGGGCGTGAAGGTCGCGATCACCTCCCGCGACGAGGAGCGCGTCCAGGCCGCGGCGAAGTCGATCGGGGCGACCGGGTTCGTCCACGACAGCGCGAACCTCGACGCGGTCCCGATCCTCGTGCACGAGGTCGAGCACTTCCTCGGTCCGATCGACATCCTCGTGACGAACACCGGCGGCCCGCCCGGTGACGCCAACGCGCTCGGCTTCACGCGCGAGCAGTGGCAGACCGCCTACGACGCGCTCGTGCTGTCTCCGATGGCGCTCGTCGAAGCGGTGATCCCGAGCATGCGCAAACGGCTGTGGGGCCGGGTCATCAACGTCGGCTCGATCGCCGTGCGCGAGCCGATCGCCAACCTCGTCCTCAGCAATGCCAACCGCGCCGCGACGCTCGCCGCGTTCAAGACGATCGCGCGGCAGGTCGCCCCCGACGGCGTGACGCTCAACACGCTGCTGCCCGGGCGCATCTCCACCGACCGCCTCTACGAGCTCTACGGCTCGCGCGACACCGCCGACGAGGTCGCGATCCAGGAGATCCCGGCGCGCCGGCTCGGCAGCCCCGAGGAGTTCGCAGCGGCCGCGGCGTTCCTGTGCTCCGCGCAGGCGAGCTACATCACCGGCGTCGCCCTCGCGGTCGACGGCGGGATGATGCGCTCGATCTGAGCGTCCCGCGCTCGCGCGCTATTCGACGGTCGCCGTGAACTTGTGCTTCTTGTAACAGCCTTTTGAGGACTTGCGCTGGGCCACGCGCTTCTTCACGCACGAGATCAGCGCTCGACGGCCGTTGAAGGTTCCCTCGATCGTGCCGTCGTCGTTCAGCGCCATCCGCCAGGAGCCGTTGTAGCGGTAGGTCTTGTTGTCGGTCCACGACGACGTGCAGACAACCGCGAGGATGCTGCCGGAGCCGCGCCGCGTGCACGTGCGCTTGAGCCCGCGCGCCGCGCGCTTCTTGGCCTTCTTGACGGCCGGTGAGATCGCCGCGCGGGCCTGCGCGATCGTCAGCAGGTCGCCGTTCTCCTGCTCGGTGACGTCGACCGTCCCGTCGCCCGACGAGCTCTGCCCGATGACCTGGACGTACACCGGCTGCGAGGCCCACGGGATCGTCGTGTCGCCCTCGCACTGGGCGACCGCGCGCACCTGCCAGAAGTACTGGCCGGCCTGCTGGAGCCAGGTGCCCTGCGGCGTCCCGTTGTAGATGCCCGAGCCGAAGGTCGTCTCAGGCATCGGGAACTGGTCCTGCACATCCCCGCCGAGGAACTGGCCGTCACCGTCGACGGTCGAGCTGCGGCTGACGTACGCCTGCAGGCCCATGCCCTTGCACGAGGAGATCACCTGGAAGGACGGCGACCCGCCGAGGTTGAGCTTGGCGTTCTGCGCCGGCGTCATCGAGGTGATGAACGTGTTGAGGTTGCCCGACGTCGCGAGCGCCGGGGCAGCGAGCAGCACGGCGACCAGCACGGCCGCTGCCGATCCGTGGCGAACGATGCGCGACAAGACCCTCACTCCGTGTCCAAGGTACTCGCGGGCGGGGCCGGAAGGCAAACGACAACCGCGCGCCTTGACGGGCGTCCGGGCGATCGGAGAGGGTGGGCACCGTCCTGGCGATGGTCCAGCGTCGTCGTTGTCCTGTCGCACGCTTTCCTGGAGGAGACGTGAACCACCTCGCTGTGGCGCGCCATTCCGCGCGCCGCTCCAGCCGTGCCGCGCTCGCTGTACTGGGCGCCTGTCTCGTGTCAACCGCGCTGTCCGTCCCGGCAGCGATCGCCGATGGGCCCGGGGTAGGAACCCCGTGGGTCGTGTCCGTCGGTGATTCCTACATCTCCGGCGAAGCCGGACGCTGGGCCGGCAACACCAACCAGAGCTCCTCGAAGACCGATGCGCTCGGGTCCACCGCCTACTACGACAACGCTGCGGACACCGCCGAGACGATCAGCGGCTGTCACCGGTCCAAGTCGGCCGAGGTGTTCATCGGCGGCGGCGTCAACGGCAAGAACCTCGCCTGCTCGGGCGCCAAGACGGCGACCGCGACCGGCGGCGACTTCAAGCCGGGCCTGGACTTCTACAACGGGTCCGCCGGCCAGGGGCAGGCGCTCGCGCTGCAGGGCTTCGCAGCGGGCAACAACGTGAAGATGATCAACCTGTCGATCGGCGGGAACGACTTCAACTTCGCGTCCGTCGTGCAGACCTGCGTCCAGGACTGGCTGCTGTCGCCGTCGTGGTGGAAGGACTACTGCAACGACGACTCGTCGGTGAAGGCGAACTTCACGACCGCGAACGTCAGCGCGAAGACGACGCTGATCAAGAACGCGATCCTGAACGTCAGGAACGCGATGACGAACGCCGGGTACTCGGGCTCGCAGTACACGATCGTCGTCCAGGACTACCCGTCGCCGATCCCGAACAGCTCGGGCTTCCGCTACGGCGAGTCGGGCTACACGCGTCAGAACACCGGCGGCTGCGGCTTCTGGAACAACGACGCCAACTGGGCGAACAACACGGCGCTCCCGACGATCAACAACGCCGTGAAGAACGCCGTCACGCAGACCGGGCTCAGCAACATCAAGGTGCTCGAGCTGCAGGCCACGTTCAACGGCCGCCGGCTGTGCGAGAACACCGTCGGGCTGCTGGAGGAAGAGGGCCTGGCGACCTGGCAGAGCGCGGGCGCCGTCGACAACAGCGAGTGGATCGAGCAGATCCGCACCGTCTCGACGGTCTTCGGCCCGTACTACGTGCAGGAGTCGCTGCACCCCAACAACTGGGGCCAGAAGGCGCTGCGCAACTGCGTGCGGCAGGCCTACAACGGCGGCGCACCCCGCGGCGGTACGTGCACTCGCACGGCCAACGGGCTCAACGCCGATGGCGAGCCGAACATGACGCTGCAGTAGTCAGCGGGCACGTCCGATGCGCCGCGGGCCGTCACCCGGCAGGGTGGCGGTCCGCGGTCGTTGTCACCGGGGTTGCGGCATGCTGCAGCCATGAGCCTTTCCGGAAAGACCCTGTTCATCTCCGGCGCCAGCCGCGGCATCGGGCTCGCGATCGCGCTGCGCGCCGCGCGGGACGGGGCGAACGTCGCGCTGATCGCCAAGACCGCCGAGCCGCACCCCAGGCTCGAGGGCACCGTGTTCACCGCGGCCGAGCAGATCGAGGCGGCCGGCGGGTCGGCGCTGCCGATCGTCGGCGACATCCGCGACGAGGACCAGGTCGGCGCAGCCGTCGCCCAGGCGGTCGAACGCTTCGGCGGGATCGACGTCTGCGTGAACAACGCCTCGGCGATCAGCCTCTCGGGGACCGAGGCGCTGGACATGAAGCGCTACGACCTGATGCAGGACATCAACGTGCGCGGGACGTTCGTCGTCAGCCGCGCCTGCATCCCGCACCTGCGCGGCCGCGAGAACCCGCACATCCTCACGCTGTCGCCGCCGATCACGATCGAGGACCGGTGGCTGGGCCCGCACATCGGCTACACGCTCGCCAAGTACGGGATGAGCCTCTGCGCGCTCGGCTTCGCCGCAGAGCTGCGCGAGGACGGCATCGCCTCGAACGCGCTGTGGCCGCGCACGCTGATCGCGACCGCAGCCGTCCAGAACCTGCTCGGCGGGGAAGCGGCGATGGAACGCTCACGCAAGCCGGAGCTGTACGCCGACGCCGCCTACGCGGTGATCACGCGCCCGAGCCGCGCGTGCACCGGGAACACCTACCTGTGCGAGGACGTCCTGCGCGAGGAGGGCGTGACCGATTTCGACCAGTACGGGTACGTCCCCGGCGCCGAGCCGCAGGTCGACCTGTTCGTGGATCACGTGTAGGGAGCCCGGTGCGCGTCAGCCCAGCCCAGGTCATCGCCTTCGCGATCGCCGCACTGGCCATCCTGCCCATGCCTGCGCAGGCACAGCGCCCGTCGCGCTGGCCCTCGGCGGTCGTGACCTACCGCGATGAAACGAAGGCGACCGTCACCGTGCGCGAGGCGGTCCGCCAGTGGAATGCCGCCACCACCCGCGTCCGGCTCGTGAAGGCGCGGCGTGGGCAACGCCCCCGGATGCGCATCATCGCGCGCAAGTGTCCGGCCACCGGCGGGTTCTGCGGCTACTACCCGCCCGACGGCCGCGTCTACATCGGCGGGGGAGCTCGGACGCGGGCGGGCGACCGGCCTGACGACGGGCTCTTCGCCGCGCTCGTGGCGCACGAGATCGGACATGGACTGGGGCTGGTTCACACCGACAAGTGCGGCGTGATGTATCCGGTCAACCCGCTCAGCAACGGCAACTGCAGCCCCGTCGACCGGCGGCGCCCGCCGCAGGCCACGTGGGCTCATTGCGGTCCGCAGCCGACGGACGCCAGGGCGCTCGTGCGCCTCTATGGGGGGAAGCCGCGCAGCGCGAAGCGGCTCGGCTGGTGCCCGCCGTACCCCTACCCCAAACCGCCGGCAGCGCTTGCCGACCTCGTCGCGCCGACGGACGAACTGACGATCCTCGAGTCGGGCAGACCGCTGGGCACAAGCGTCGACGTGATCCTGCGCAACCGGTCGAGCTGGGCATGGGGCAGCCGCGTGGCGTTCCCCGACGTCACGGGCACTGTCCAGCTGCGCGTCATCGACGCCGGCGGCAAGCAGGCGCCGATCGCCGCCTGCTTCCCCGCGACGTTCTACAACGTCACCAGCCCGAGCGGCGCTGACGGCGCTTCGGAGAAGGTGAAGCGGGGCGGCACCGGGACGTACCCGCTGCGGGTGTGCGGCGATGGCGTCTCCGACAGCGGTCTGGTGCGGTTGCAGCTCATGTCGTTCTCCTCCGGCGGCGAGCGCCCCGGTCCGATCTTCACGCTGCGCTGGCGCATGGATCGGCGCCCCGTCCCCGCGTTCACGATCGCGCCGGCGAGCGGTTCGATCTCGGGCGGCACGAACACGATGACGTTCGCCGACACGTCGACCGACGACCGCGGTCCGATCGCCTCGCGCGCGTGGTCGTTCAGCGACGACGGCCAGGAGGCGACCGGCGCGACGGTCCAGCACACCTTCACCCAGCCCGGGACGTTCTACGTCGGACTGGTCGTACGCGACGGCGCCGGTCAGGCGCAGTCGATGACGCAGACCGTCGAGATCAGCGAGTAGGTCAACTGCCACCGACAATCGGCAGGGCCGGCGCCGCCGGCAACGGCATCGAGCCGGTCCAGGCGACCTTGAACGTGACCTTCCGACCGGTGCGGCTGCACGTCACTCCCGCGCTCGTCGTGCCCGTGAACTTCTCCTTGCACGTGTAGCCCTTCGGGGCCACACGCGTACGCGCAAACGCCTTGGCGACGGTCTTCGCCGCGACGCACGTCCCGCTGGTCGTCTTGACGCTCGTCACCGACGCGCCGCTGACGCCCTTTGCGGTGCCGCACGACTTGGTGGCCGCAGCGGCGGGAGCCGCGACGACGAGAGTTGCTGCGGCACTCGCGAGCAGCAGCGTGCTGGACTTGGGCATGAGACCTCGAGGCGGTGGCAGGACGGAACGCGATCGTCGCACGCTGCTCGTCACCGCGCAATGACCGAAAGCTCAGGGCGCAGGTCGCGGCGAGCTCAGCGCCGAGCCCGGGGATCGGCGGCAGCTCTCCAACCGGCTCGCGCAGACGCCGCACCAGTGGCAGCGTTGCCAGCACGGACGCGGCGAGCAGCACGAACGAGGCTGCCGGCGCGTCGACCGTGACGCCGATGATGCTCGCCACGATCAGCCCGCCGAGGTTCCCGGCCAGCCAGATCAGGCCCGACGCCGTGCCCTCTGCCTGCTCGGATCCGCGCTCGGTCAGCTCGAGCACGACCGGCAGCACGACAAGCGCGACGAACCCCAGTGCGGGCAACACGATCATCCCGGTGATGAACCCCGGGGCGACGGCCAGCGCGAGGCAGGCGCCGGCGCTCACGAGCATCGCGCCGACCGCGAAGCGCAGTTCGATCCGGCGCCGTGCAACCCAGACCGGCAGCAGCGCCGCTCCGGCGATGCCGGCGACCACCTGCAGCGCGAGCATCAGCCCGACCTGAACATCGCTCACCCCTGCAGGCTCGAGCAGCGCTTCGGTCCAGGTCGAGATCGTGATGAAGACGCCGTAGGGGAGGAACAGAAAGACGCACAGGCGCCGCACGAGCGTCGTGCCCCAGGCGACACGGAACGCGCCGACCCCGGCGGGCGCGCGCTCGATCCGGTGGACGCGCCGGGCACGCAGCGCCACCACGAGCGCGCCGGCGGCAACCACCGCGAGGGCCGCCTGGATCGCCACGAGCGTCGGCATCCGACTGCTCCTGGAGAGCACCGCGCCCAGCGCGAACGCCACGAGCATCCCGGCAAAGAGGCTCGCCGACATCAGCGCGATGCCGCGCGGCCGATCGCGCTCGTCGAGGTACCCGGCGGCGATCGGCGTGACGGCATTGACGACGAACGGCTGGCCGACGGCGGCGAGCAGCGTCCCCGCCAGCACGAGGACGTAGGCGTCGCTGACGACGCGCACACCGGCGCTCACGGCAACGAGCAGGGCACCGGCGGCAGCGTGCGTCGCAGGTTGCGGTCAAGCGCGATGCCGGCCGGGATCGCGAGCACGACGTAGAGCAGCACGAACAGCTGTGCCAGCCAGCCGATCGCCGCGGTCGAGACGTCGTAGTGGCGCTCGGCCGCGTCCCGTGCCGCTGCGCGCCCATCGACCGCGACGCTACCGCCCCACAACGCCGAACGTCCCGGATCACGCGCCACAACACGCACCGCGGGACGTTCGGGCTTTGCGCGGCGCGGGTGCGCCGTCGCCCGGAGTACCCCCAGGGGGAATCGAACCCCCGCTACCAGCGTGAAAGGCTGGCGTGCTAACCGCTACACCATGGGGGCGAGCGGACCCGCCGCAGTGTAGTTGCGTGTGACACGAGGCCGGGGCATCGTCGGGGCGTGGCCGGAGACCGAGGGAACGGCGAGCGGTTCGTGCGGCCAGGAGACCTCCCGGCTGCCTGAACCGCGGCTACGATCGCCCCTCCGGGCTGCTAGCTCAATGGCAGAGCACACGCCTTTTAAGCGTTGAGATCCGGGTTCGAATCCCGGGCGGCCCATAGTGGACTGCACGCGGCTCGGCAAAATAACCGAACCCCGACCGGGATTTGGTAGTTTCCCTGTGTGTCGCCGCTCACCAAGGATGCGCTCGACCCCGCTCACCCGCCGGATCTCGAGGATCTGAGCGCCGAGCAGGTCATCGCCTGGGCGCTCGATCGCTTCCACCCGCAGGTCGCGCTGGCATGCTCGTTCCAGCAGGAGGAGAGCGTGCTGCTCGATGTGCTGTTCGCGGAGCGCGCGGACACCCGCGTCTTCGCGCTCGACACGCACGTCCTGTTCCCGGAGACCTACGCGCTCTGGGCCGGGACCGAGGAGCGCTACGCGACGACGATCGAGCGCTTCGAGGGACCGACCCTCGCCCAGCAGGCCGCCGAGCACGGCGACGCCCTCTGGGCGCGTGACCCGACCGCCTGCTGTGCGATCCGCAAGGTCGCGCCACTCAACGAGGCGCTCTCCGGCCTGGACGCCTGGATCACCGGTGTACGCCGCGAGCAGTCGCCGACGCGCGCCGGCACCCGCAAGGTGGAGTGGGACGCGCGCCACGGCCTCTGGAAGATCAACCCGCTGGCCGACTGGACCGAGCGCGACGTGTGGCGCCGCATCCACGAGCGCGAGCTGCCCTACAACCCGCTGCACGACCAGGGGTACGCCTCGATCGGCTGCACCCACTGCACCCTCCCGGGCGCCGGCCGCGACGGCCGCTGGTCGGGCGACGACAAGACCGAATGCGGGCTCCACGTATGACGATCACCGCCGTCCGCCCCGCCCCGCCGCTCAGCGCGCTCGACGCGCTCGAGGCCGAGGCGATCCACGTCATGCGCGAGATCGCCGGGGAGCGCGAGCGCCCGGCGTTGCTGTTCTCCGGCGGCAAGGACTCGATCGTCCTGCTGCGCCTCGCGGAGAAGGCCTTCCGCCCCGGGCAGTTCCCGTTCCCGATCATGCACGTCGACACCGGGCACAACTTCCCGGAGGTCACCGAGTACCGCGACCGCCGCATCGCCGAGCTGGGCGAGCGCCTGATCGTCGCGTCCGTCCAGGACTCGATCGACGCCGGGCGCGTCAGCGACGTCACCGGCCCGCGCTCCTCGCGCAACCGCCTGCAGACCGTCACGCTGCTCGACGCGATCGCCGAGCACCGGCTCGACGCGTGCATCGGCGGTGCGCGGCGCGACGAGGAGCGCTCACGCGCGAAGGAGCGGATCGTCAGCCTGCGCGACGACTTCGGCGGCTGGGATCCGCGCGCGCAGCGCCCCGAGGTCTGGGACCTCTACAACGCGCGCGTGCGGCCCGGCGAGCATGTCCGCGTCTTCCCGATCTCCAACTGGACCGAGCTCGACGTGTGGCGCTACGTCGCACGCGAGGGGCTCGCGCTGCCCTCGATCTACTTCGCGCACCAGCGGTCCGTGTTCGAGCGCGACGGGATGCTCTACGCCGACGACCCGCTGATCGAACGGCTCCCCGGCGAGGAGCCGTTCACCACCAGCGTCCGCTACCGCACCGTCGGCGACATGACCTGCACCGGCGCCGTCCTCAGCGACGCCGTCACGATGGAGCAGGTCGTCGAGGAGATCGCGGCGACGCGCATCACCGAGCGCGGCGAGACGCGGGCGGACGACCGCGCGACCGAAGCGGCGATGGAGGACCGGAAGCGCGAGGGCTACTTCTAGTGCAGTCCGAAACGCTGCTGGACCACGACGCCCCGGCGTTGCTGCGTCTGGCGACCCTGGGCTCGGTGGATGACGGCAAGTCCACGCTGATCGGCCGGCTGCTGCACGACACGCGCCAGATCGCCGACGACCAGCTCGAGCATGTGCGCGACGTCTCCTCCCGGCGCGGCGGCGGCACGTTCGACCTGGCCCTGCTCACGGACGGCCTGCGCGCCGAGCGCGAGCAGGGCATCACGATCGACGTCGCCTACCGCTCCTTCTTCACCGAGCGCCGGCGCTTCATCCTCGCCGACTGCCCGGGCCACGAGCAGTACACGCGCAACATGGTCACCGGCGCCTCGACCGCGGACGCGACCGTCCTGCTGGTCGACGCACGCCAGGGCGTCGTCGGGCAGACCCGGCGCCACCTGGCGATCGCCGCGCTGCTGCGCGTGCCGCACGTGCTCGTCGCCGTGAACAAGATGGACCTCGTCGACTGGGACGAGGCGCGCTTCACGGAGATCGCCGACGAGCTTCGATCGCTCGCCGACGGCCTGGGCCTTCCCGACCTGGTCTGCGTCCCGATCAGCGCGCTGGAGGGCACCGGCGTCGTCGAGCCGGCCGGCGACATCGCGCCGTGGCATGAGGGCCCGTCGCTCGTCACCCGGCTCGAGGACCTGCCGATCGACGGCGCGGACGCGCACGGGCCGCTGCGGCTCCCCGTGCAGTGGGTCGTCCGCCCCGAGGGCGAGCACGGAGGCGGACGCCGCTACACCGGGCGGATTGCGCGCGGAACCGTGCGAGTGGGCGACGAGGTCGTCGCGCTCCCGTCCGGGCAGGAGGCCGTCGTCACGGCCGTCGAACTGCTCAATGAGGACTTCGACACGGCCGCCGCCCCGCGGTCGGTCTCGATCGGCCTGGATCGCGAGCTGGACCTCTCACGCGGGGACGTCCTCTGCCGCGTCGGCGAGGCTCCCGCCCCGGCGCGCGAGATCGAGGCGACGGTCTGCTGGATGCACGAGCGCCCGCTGCGCCCCGGCGCCCGCCTGCTGCTCAAGCACGGCGCGCGCACGACGCGCGCGATCGTCGGCGAGATCCGGGAGCGCCTCGAGCTCGAGACGCTCGCATCGGTTCCGGCGCCGGACGGCCTTGGTCTCAACGACCTCGGCCATGTCCGGCTGCGCGTCGCCGACCCGCTGGTCGCCGACGCCTACAGCGAATGCCGCGAGACCGGCGCGTTCGTCCTGATCGACGATCAGGACCACGCGACGCTGGCCGCCGGCATGATCATCAGCGCCGTCTAGGAACCGGTCTCAGAAGGCCGGCGGCCGCAGGATCGTGTCCTCGCGGCGACGGATCGCCCTACGACCCCCGGCTCACTTCCGAGGCCGGTTCTTCGTCAGCGCCTGCAGCAGCAGCTCGCACGAGCGGTCGAGCTGGTCGAGCGTCGCGTCCTCCACGCGCTGGACCCCGGTCGCGCGGTTGAGCCAGCCGTTGATCTCGGCGTGGGTGCGCCGGTCGCGCCGCGACAGCTCACCGACCAGGCGCCGGCGCTTGTCGCGGAGCAGCTTGCGCCGCTCGAACGCGGGCATCCGCGTCGACTCCGGCGGCGGGACCGCGGCGGGGAACGCCGGCGCCGCGGGGGCGGCGACGGGCGTGCCGCCCGCGAACAGCGCCATCTGCGACTGCGGGGTCACGTCCGCCGCAACGGGGACGAACTCGAGCGGCGCATCGGGCTCGGTCTGGCGCGTGACCCGCAGCTCGTCGAACGCGCCGGGATCATCCTCGGACGGGGGCCGCAGCACGTGGCGCAGCTCGCTCTCGACCTCGGTGGCATGCACGCGCAGGACGGGATCGGCGGGGAGATAGACCCAGCTGGACTCCACCGGGCGGCGCGGGATCGTGCGGACGAAGCGCCCCACGATCTGGCGGAAGATCAGCGGCGTCTTCGCCGCGGTCGCGTAGACGCCGACGCGCAGGCGCGGGATGTCGACGCCCTCGCTGACCATGTTGACGGCGACGATCCACGGGTCGCGCGAAGCGGTGAAGCGCGCGAGCTTCTCGGACGCACGGGCGTCGGTGTGAACGACGACGAGCGGCGCGGCGCCCGTGACGTCGCGCAGCACCTTCGCGATCGCGCGGGCATGCTCGCCGTCGGCGGCCACGACGAGCCCCGCCGCGTCACGGTGACCACCGGCGCGCAGACCCTGCAGCCGCTCGTGGGCCTGCTGCAGGATGCGCGGCAGCCCGTCAGGAAGCTCGACGCTGATCGCGGTCCGGTAGCGCCGGCCGGCCTCGCGGCCGACGAGCACGTCGGAGAACGAGGCCTCGACGACGTCGTCGCCGCTGCGCCACTGCAGTTTGCCGTCGTAGGGGATGAACGTGACGGGCCGGCAGACGCCGTCGCGCACCGCGTCCGCGTACGTGTACGAGATGTCCGCCTCGGCGACGCCCGCGTCGTAGCGCACGCCGGGGATCGCAGCCTGGTCGGAGCGAAAGGGCGTTCCGGACAGCAGCAGCCAGCGGTCGCGAGCCGGTCCGAACGCCGCCTCGAAGCCCTCGCCCCACGCCAGCTCGTCACCGAGGTGGTGCGCCTCGTCGGCGATCACGAGCGTGTCCGGGCCGATGTGCCGGGCCCAGCGCAGGCCCGCCTGCGCGACGCGCGCGTAGGTCACGGCGATGCCGTGGAAATCTCCGGGCGGACGCGGCGTCGCCCCGCCCGGCTGGAGGTGGACGCCGGCCTGGGCTGCGGCGGCCGCCCACTGGCGCGTCAGCGGCCCCGTGGGACAGACCACGACGACGCGGCGGATGCGTCCCGCCGTCAGCAGCTCGCGCGTGAGCTCCAGCGCCGGTCGCGTCTTGCCCGAGCCCGGGGCGGCGGCGATCAGGAACGGCGGACGGTCCGGCGCCGCGTCCCAGGTGCGCATCGCCACGAGCGCCCGCTGTTGCCAGCCCCGAAGCGAGGAGGGGGCATGGACGGCGGAGGGCGAAGGCATCGGGGCGCGGCATGCTGCGGCATGAGCCGGACGGACCGGCGCACGCCGCATGCCAGGCAGCCGTCAGGTCGTGCCGCTCGGCGCGCTGCCGCCGGAACGGCGGCCGGCGAACGTCGCGATGCCCAGGACGATCAGAACCCCGATGATGGCGCTGAGGATGCCGCCGAGATCGAACGCGTCGTCGTCGCCGATGCCCAGCCCGCGCGTGAAGATGAGGTAGCCGACGAAGGCGCCGGCGAGGCCGAGGATCACCGAGATCGCCCACGACTTCGGTCCGCGCATCCCGGCGAAGATGTCGTTCGGCATCAGTGCCCGGCCGATGAACCCGGCGAACAGGCCGAGGATGAGTGCTCCGATCATGGTGCGTCTCCTTCGTTCGTGATCCCCGGACGGTAGAGCACCGCCTCGGCTTCGATCTCGACGAGCATGCGCGGATCGATGAGCGCCGCGACCTGCACCATCGTGGTCACCGGAGGATGCGCGCCGAAGGCCTCGCCGTGTGCGTGCGCCACGTCCTCCCAGCGCGTGATGTCGGTGACGTAGATCCGCGTGCGCACCACGTCCTCCAGCGTCGCGCCCGCGAGCGCCAGGGCGCTCGCGATGTTCGCGATCGCCTGGCGCGTCTGCGCTCCCGGGTCGCCGAGGCCGGCGATCGCACCGCCGGCGAGCGTCGCCGTCGTACCGGCGACGAGCACCCGGTCTCCGGCCCGCACGGTGCGCGAGTAGCCGGCCACCGGCTCCCATGGCGCACCGGACGCGAAGCGCTCGATCAATGGCGGAAGTGGCGGCGCCGACTGAGGACCATGGCCCCACCACGCTCGTTCACGGCGTCCACGACCTCCTGGTCGCGGATCGATCCGCCGGGCTGGATCAGCGCGCGCACGCCACCGCCCATCGCTTCGAGCGGACCGTCCGGGAACGGGAAGAACGCGTCCGAGGCGAGGACGAGGCCCTCACGGCCCTGGACCCACTCGCGGCTCATCGCGATCTTCACCGAGTCGACGCGGCTCATCTGGCCGGCGCCGATCCCGAGCGTCGCCTCACCCTGTGCGACGACGATCGCGTTGGACTTGACGTGGCGGCAGACCGCCCAGGCGAACAGCAGGTCGCGCCACTCCGCGTCGGTCGGCTCGCGCGCGGTGACGACCTCCATCTGCGCACGGTCGACGACGACAACGTCGCGATCCTGGACGAGCAGCCCGCCGTCCACCTGACGGACGTCGAACTCGGCGTTGCGCTCGCGCCGGCGCTCCTCGTCCTCGAGGATCCGCACGTTCGGTTTCTCCGTGAGCAGCGCGAGCGCGTCCTCGTCGTAGCCGGGTGCGATCAGCACCTCGATGAACTGCTGGGACAGCGCCTCGGCCAGCGCGCGGTCGACCGTCCGGTTCAGCGCGATGATGCCGCCGAACGCGCTGACGGGGTCGCCCGCGAACGCCTTGCGATACGCCTCGAGCGCGTCGTCGCCGAGGCCGGCGCCACACGGGTTGTTGTGCTTGACGATCACGCACGCGGCGCGCTCGTCGCTGATCTCAGCCAGCACCGCGCGGGCGCCGTCGAGGTCGAGGATGTTGTTGAACGACAGCTGCTTGCCGTGTAGCTGGCGCACCCGCGTGAGGACGCCGCGACGTGCGCCGACCTGCGTGTAGAACGCGGCCCGCTGGTGCGGATTCTCGCCGTACGGCAGGTCCATCGCCTTCTCGTGGGCGCGGACGTAGAGATCGGGGAAGTCGTCGCGGCGCTCGGAGAACCAGCGTGCGATCGCGGTGTCGTAGCGGGCGGTGTACGAGAACGCCTCGGCCGCCAGTGACTCGCGCGTCTCGACCGAGAGTGTCCCGCCGGCGGCGTTCAGCTCCTCGAGCACCGCGTCGTAGGACTCGGGGCTCGTCACGACGGCGGCGAACCCATGGTTCTTCGCCGCAGCGCGGATCATCGTCGGCCCGCCGATGTCGATGTTCTCGATCGCGTCGGCGTCCGGCACGTCGGCACGCGCGACGGTGCGCTCGAACGGGTAGAGGTTGACGCAGACGAGGTCGACGAACTCGATGTCGTGCTCGGACGCCTGGGCGAGGTGCTCGGGGTTGTCGCGCAGCGCGAGCAGGCCCGCGTAGAGCCGCGGGTTCAGCGTCTTGACGCGGCCGTCCATGATCTCCGGGAAGCCCGTGAGATCGTCGATGGCGCGGACATCGAGCCCTGCGTCGCGCAGCGCGGTGGCGGTCCCGCCGGTCGAGACGAGCTCGACGCCGAGGTCCACCAGCCCGCGGGCGAAGTCCACCACGCCTGTCTTGTCGGAGACCGAGAGCAGGGCGCGGCGCACGCGGACGGCGCCGGGCCGGGTCAAGGGCTCATTCATGGCGGGAGCTTGCTCGGGAATGGTCGCGACACTACCGAACCGCTCGGCGGGCTCTAGCCACCGTCGGGCGGGAGGATCCGCACGTTGCGGGGGCCCAGCGGATCGCGCTGCACGCGCCCGGCGGCCAGGAGCCGGACGGCCTCGGGGAGCAGCTGATGCTCGAGCGGCTGCAGCGCCGCATGGACGACCGCCGGATCGCGCGTGTCGGGCATCGCGATCGCGCGTTGCAGCAGGATCGCGCCGGTGTCGACGCCCTCGTCGACGAGGTGCACGGTGACGCCGACGACCCGGACGCCGCGCTCGATCGCCTGCTCGATCGCACGGATCCCCGGGAACGCCGGCAGCAGCGACGGGTGGACGTTGACGATGCGGTCCCGGAAGCGCGCGATGAACTGCGGGGTGAGCAGCGCCATGTAGCCGGCGAGGACGACCAGCTCGGCGCCCTGATCGGCGATCCAGTCGGCGATCGCCGCGTCGCGCTCCGCACGCTCGGCGTAGTCGTCGCGCGCGAAGACGCGTGCGGGCACGCCCGCGGCGCCGGCGCGCTGCAGTGCCCCGGCGTCCGCGCGGTCGGAGGCGACGGCGACGATCTGGGCCTCACGCCCGTGGACGCTCTCCAGCAGGGCCTGGAGGTTCGATCCCTGCCCGGAGACCAGGACGGCGACGCGCACGGCGGAGCGCTACGCCGCCGCTGTGAGCTTCGGAAAGCGCCCGCCGGTCGAGGCGAGCCGGCCCTCGGCGATCAGCTCGTCGACGCGGGCGAGCACGTCATCCGCGCGTGCGCCCGAGAAGGCGCCATACGCCGGCAGCCCGTCATAGCCGTGCTGCGCGACGACCTTCGAGCGCCCGCCACGGAGGATCTCGACGGTCCGCGTGCGACCGACCGCGGGCTGCGCACGCTCGACGACGTCGAGGATCGCCGCGTCGAGGTCCCCGAGATCCGCCGGCGGGATGTTCGCCGAGCGCCCGGCAGGCCCGCGCCCCCTGCCCCCGCCCGCTCCGCGGGACACCGTGATCGAGGTGATGTCGGCGACGGACTCCGGAGCGCAGACGTCGCAGCACGGCACCTGCGGGTTCGGCGCCGCAGGATCCCCGAAGTGCCGCAGGATCGCCGCCCGCCGGCACGAGGCTCCTTCGACGAACGCCCAGATCGAGCGGTACTGCGCCCAGCGGGCCTTGATGCCGTCGGCGGCCGACGTCCGGCACGTCGCGCGGGCGCGACCGTCGTAGGGCGCCTCGATCCGTCCGCGCACGCGATCGACGGGCGCCGGCGCCGGGCGCAGCACCCCGGCGCGGACGAGGTGGCCGACGATCGCACGCACCTGGTCGGGCTCAGCGCCGAGCGAGCGGGCGTCGACGTCGATGCGCCCCTCGCTCGCGGTCGCGAGCAACCGCTGAGCGACCCGGTCGATCTCGTCGCCCGACAGTTCCGCGCGCTCGATGAAGAACACGTGCAGGCCCTTGTCCTTGGCCTGCGCGAGCAGCAGCGCGCGGGCCGGCAGCCCGTCGCGTCCGGCTCGTCCGGCCTCCTGGTACCAGGCCTCGAGCGAGGGTGGAACGCTGACGTGCGCGACGGTGCGCACGTTCGCCTTGTCGACGCCCATGCCGAAGGCGTTCGTCGCGACGACGACATCCAGCTCGCCGGCCATGAACCGTCGCTGGACACCGGCGCGGCGATCGCGGGCGAGACCCGCGTGGTAGACGCCGACGTCGATCCCGAGCGCCGCACCGAGGTCGGTGGCGACCTGCTCGCACTGCGCGCGCGTGCCTCCGTAGACGATCGCGGGGCGGGCGCCGGGGTCGGCCAGCGCACCCGCGAGGCGCGCGGCGACGTCCGCCGGCGCGCGGCACGGCACGACGGCGAAGGTCAGGTTCGGCCGGTCGAAGCCCGTCGCGACGCGGACCGGCTCACGCAGACCCAGGCGCCGCTCGATGTCGAGGGCGACCTGCGGCGTCGCCGTCGCCGTCGAGGCGACGACCGCCGCGGCACCGAGCCAGCGCGCGGCGTCGGCCAGGCGGAAGTAGTCCGGGCGGAAGTCGTGGCCCCACTGCGAGACACAATGCGCCTCGTCGACGACGAACAGCCCGATCGGCACCTCGCGCAGCGCCTCCAGGAACCCGGGCGAGGAGAACCGCTCGGGGGCCACGTACAGCAGGCGCAGCTCGCCCGAGCGCGCGCGGTCCAGCACCGCCCGGTTGGCCTCGGCGTCCTGCTGGGCGTTGACGAGCGCGACCGCGCCGCCGACGCGTCGCTCGAGCGCCTCGACCTGGTCCTGCATCAGCGATACGAGCGGCGAGACCACGATCGTGAGGTCCGTGCGCAGCAGCGCCGGGAGCTGGTAGCAGAGCGACTTGCCGGCGCCGGTCGGCATCACGACGAGCACGTCACGACCGGCGAGCGCCCCGGCGACCGCCTCCGCCTGACCGGGGCGGAAGTCGTCGAAGCCGAAGATCTCGCGCAGCGCGCGGCGGGGCTCGTCCATCACCGCCTTCACCGTAGCGGCGGGCCCGGCGCGTTCGGTCGCCGTCTTGCAGCACTGCGCAAGCGCGCCGCGATGTCGCCGCAAACTGCGGTTTCAGGGGGTGCTGCGCAGCCTGCAGCGGCTACGCGGGTGCCATCGGCAGGGTGCCCTCGAGGGCGAACTTGCCCTGTGCCTCCTCGGTCCCCTTGAGCGGATAGTCGCCCGAGAAGCACGCATCGCAGTGCCCGTCGCGGTCTCCGCGAATCGCCTCGTAGACCCCGGCGAGCGACAGGTACGCGAGCGAGTCGGCGCCGAGGTGCTCGGCGACCTCCGCGACGGTCCGCCCGTGGGCGACCATCTCCTCGCGCGTGTGCATGTCGATGCCGTAGTGGCAGGGATTGCGGATCGGCGGCGCGGAGATCCGCAGATGCACCTCACGCGCACCCGCGTCGCGCAGCATCTGGACGATCTGGCGGGTCGTGTTGCCGCGCACGATCGAGTCGTCGACGACGACCAGCCGGCGTCCGCCGACGATCTCCGGCAGCGGGTTGAACTTCAGTCGCAGGCCGTGCTTGCGCAGCTCCTGGCCTGGTTGGATGAACGTGCGAGCCACGTAGCGGTTCTTGACGAAGCCGTCGTCCTGCGGGAGCTGCGCGGCGCGCGCGAATCCGCGTGCCGCGGGATTCCCGGAGTCGGGTACGGCGATCACGAGGTCGGCGCTGGGGGCCGGGCTCTCGCGGGCGAGGATCTCGCCCATCCGGCCGCGCGCCGCCTGCAGCACGGTCCCGCCCATCTTCGAGTCGGGGCGCGCGAAGTAGATGTGCTCGAAGATGCAGAACGCCTCGCGCTCGCCCTCGACGACCTGGCGCGTGCGGATGCCGTCCTCGCCGATGCTGATCATCTCGCCCGGGGCCACGTCGCGCAGCAGGGTCGCACCGATGATGTCGAGCGCGCAGGATTCGCTGGCCACGCAGTAGCGCTCGCCGAGCTGGCCGATCACGAGCGGGCGCACCCCGGCCGGGTCGCGGAAGGCGAACACGCGGTCCTTCGTCATGACGACGGTGCTGAAGGCACCGTGCAGCCGCGGCAGGACCTCGGCGATCGCGTCGTCGATCGTCGGCCCCGGGTGCGTCGCGAGCAGCGCCGCGATGATCTCGCTGTCGCTCGTCGACGAGAAGCCGACACCCTGCTCGCGCAGCTCGGCGTGCAGCTCGACCGCGTTGATCAGGTTGCCGTTGTGCGCCAGCGCCAGCTCGCGGCGGTTGCCGTTCGAGCCCGCGGAGCGGTGGACGGGCTGCGAGTTCTCCCACTCATTCGAGCCGGTCGTCGAGTAGCGCACGTGGCCGATCGCCAGCTCGCCGCCGAGCGCCCGCAGGTCGTGCTCCTTGAAGACCTGGCTGACGAGGCCCAGCGCGCGCTGGGTGATGATGTAGCCGTCACGGTCGGCGGCGGCGATGCCCGCCGACTCCTGCCCGCGGTGCTGGAGCGCGTAGAGCGCGAAGTACGCCAACCGCGAGACATCGTGACCGGGCGCGTATACCCCGAAAACCCCGCACTCGTCGCGCGGGCCTTCGCGGTCGTCGAAGGGCTCAGGTGCCGTCATCGCGGGGTCTCTCAAGCGGGAGCGAGAGACTCTGCCGAGCGTAGCAGCGGCGCCGGGTGACAGGCCGTCGCCGGGCGTCTACGGGAAGAAGCGCCGCAGCGCGTCGTGCGCGTCGTGCAACTCGGCGAGCGGGACGTCGACCTCATCGCCGGCGATGGTGAGGCGCAGGTCGTCGCCGCCGACGACGCCGAAGACGTCGAGCGACACGCGCTCGGCGAGCTGGGCGATCGCGGTCGGATGACCGGACACGACAAAGCCGCCGGGACCCTCACCGAACAGGTGCGTCCAGGGATCATCCGACGGACCGAGGTCCAGCGTGGCACCGATGCCGCCCTCCAGGCAGCACTCGGCGACCGCGACCGCGAAGCCGCCCTCGGCGATGTCGTGCGCGGACGACAGCAGGCCTTCGCGCACGCCCTCACGGATCGCCTCCTGCGCTGCGCGGACGGCCGCGATGTCGACCTCCGGCAGCCCGTCGGGGAGCGCCTCGCCACGGAGCTTGGCGAGTTCGCTCGCGGCGAGTGACGGGTGGAAATGACCCGCAATCGCGATCGCGTCGCCCTCCTGCGTAAAGCCCAGGCGACCGGCGCGCTCGGCGTCCGGCAGCCGTCCGACCATGCCGATCACCGGCGTCGGGTAGATCGGGCCGGCCGCCGCGCCCTCGTTGTAGAGCGACACGTTGCCACCGATGATCGGGGCCTCGAGCGCGCGGCAGGCGTCACCGATCCCGCGCACGGCCTCGGTCAGCTGCCACGCGATGTGCGGCTTCTCGGGGTTGCCGAAGTTCAGGTTGTTCGTCGTCCCGAGCGGCTCGGCGCCGGCGCACGCGAGGTTCGACGCGCACTCGAGCACGACGCCGACCGTGCCCCAGTAGGGATCGGCGGCGACCCGTCGCCCGTTGCCGTCGATGCTCGCGGCCAGCCCGCCGCCGCCCGGCAGCACCAGGACCGCCGCGTCGCACTCCTCGGGCCGGCGGACGGTCCGTGACTGCACGATCGGGTCGTACTGGTCGAACAGCGGGCGCCGCGAGGCGATGTTCGGGCTCGAGATCAGCTCGAGCAGCGCGACCCGCATCGACGCGCCCGGCGCGAGCGTCGCCGCCGGCGGCGCGTAGATCGGCTCCGAGGGCTTCTCCGGCGCGAGGTCGTAGATCGGGCAGTCGTCGACGAGCGCCGCGACCGGCATGTCGCCGACGAGCGTGCCGCCGTCGAAGATCCGCATGTGGCCACTGTCGGTGACCTCGCCGACGACGGTGCCGTGAACCTCCCAGCGGTCGGTCAGCGCGATCACCTCGTCGACGCGGCCCGGCTCGACCACGCAGAGCATCCGCTCCTGCGACTCGCTGACCATGATCTCGAACGGCTCCATGTCCGCCTCGCGCAGCGGCACGCGGTCGACGTGCAGGTCGATGCCGACGCCGCCCTTGGAGGCCATCTCGCTCGCGCTCGAGGTGATGCCGGCGGCGCCGAGATCCTGCAGCGCGACGATCAGCCCCTGCTCGAGCAGCTGCAGCGAGCATTCGACGAGCTTGCTCTCCTCGAACGGATCGCCGACCTGAACCGTCGGCCGCTTGTCCTCGTCGGCATCGCCGAGCTCGGCGCTTGCGAGCACCGACGCGCCGCCGATCCCGTCGCGGCCGGTCGAGGCGCCGTAGAGCACGATCTGGTTGCCGATGCCGACGGCTGCGCTGAGCACGAGCTTGTCGCGCTCGGCGAGCCCGAGCGCCATCGCGTTGACCAGGCAGTTCTGCTCGTAGGGCTCCTCGAAGTAGACCTCGCCGCCGATCGTCGGCACGCCGATCGAGTTGCCGTAGTGGCCGATGCCGCGCACCGCGCCGTCCAGCAGGTAGCGCGAGCGCTCGCTCGTCGCCGGTTCACCGAAGCGCAGCGAGTCGAGGATCGCGACCGGGCGCGCGCCGAGCGCGAAGATGTCGCGCAGGATCCCGCCGACGCCCGTCGCCGCCCCCTGGAACGGCTCGACGGCGCTGGGATGGTTGTGCGACTCGACCTTGAACGCACAGGCCAGCCCGTTCCCCGCATCGACGACGCCGGCGTTCTCGCCGGGCCCGACGAGCACGTGCTCACCCTCGGTCGGGAGCGTGCGCAGCAGCTTCTTGGAGTGCTTGTAGGCGCAGTGCTCGCTCCACAGCAGCGAGAACATCGCCAGCTCGACCTGGTTCGGCGCCCGGCCGAGCTTGTCGAGGATCAGCGCGTACTCGTCACGGGTGAGCCCGAGGGCGACCGCCTCGTCGACCGTCGGCGGCGCGGCCGCCTCAGGCATGCACGCCACGCGCGCTGAGCGCCATCGATTCGAAGATCCGCAGGCCGTCGGTCGAGCCCGTCAGCGCGTCGACCGCGTGCTCAGGGTGCGGCATCAGGCCGAACACGTTCCCGGCCGCGTTCGTCACGCCCGCGATGTCGCGCAGCGAGCCGTTGAAGTTCTGGGCGGGGTCGTAGCGCAGCACCACGTGGCCGGCCGCCTCGAGCTCGTCGAGCTGGTCCTCGGGCGCGTAGTAGCGCCCCCACGAGTGCTTGGCCGGGATGCTGAGGCGCTCGCCGGGCGCGCACGCCCGCGTGAACGCGGTGTCGCCGTTGACGACGTCGAGGTCGACCTGCCGGAAGGTGAAGCGGCGGTTGGCGTTCGGCAGCAGCGCGCCGGGGAGCAGGCCTGCCTCGCAGAGCACCTGAAAGCCGTTGCAGATCCCGAGCACGAGACCGCCGGCATCGGCGAACTCGATCACCGATTCCATGGCCGGGGAGAAGCGCGCGATCGCCCCGGCCCGCAGGTAGTCGCCGTACGAGAATCCGCCCGGCACGACGATTGCGTCGCAGCCCTGCAGGTCGCGGTCGCGGTGCCAGAGCAGGACCGCCTCGCCCACGCGCGCCGCGGCGGCCTGCGCGTCGACCTCGTCGCACGAGCCGGGGAACTGAACGACGCCGAACTTCACGGAGCAGCGTGGCCGTCGTCGCCGAGGAGCTGCACGTCGTAGTCCTCGACGAGCGGGTTGGCGAGCAGCCGGCGGCACATCTCGTCGAGCTGCGAGGCGTCCTCGACGTCGAGCTCGACGATCCGCCCGACGTGGACGTTCGTGACGCCGGCGAAGCCGAGCGCGGGCAGCGCCTGCTCGACCGCGACGCCCTGCGGATCGAGGATGCCCGCCTTGGGCCGGATCAGGACGCGCGCGCGCATCAGGCCGCCGCCCGGTCCAGCCAGGCCTGGAACGGCTCGCCCGTGATCCGCTCGTAGGCCTCGACGTAGCGGGCCCGGGTGCCGGCAATGACGTCGTCGGGGATCGCGGGGGCCGGGGGCGCCTTGTCCCACCCGCTCTGCGACGCCCAGTCGCGCACGTACTGCTTGTCGAAGCTCGGCTGGCCCTGGCCGACGACGTAGCCCTCGGCCGGCCAGTAGCGCGAGGAGTCGGGCGTGAGGACCTCGTCGCCGAGCACCAGCTCGTCGCCGTCGAGGCCGAGCTCGAACTTCGTGTCCGCGAGGATCACGCCGTTCTCGCGGGCGTGATCGGCGGCCGCGGAGTACAGCGCGACCGACACGTCGCGCACGCGCTCCATCAGTGCACGGTCGCCGACCAGGGCGGCGGCCTGCTCGAAGTCGATCGCCTCGTCGTGCCCGACCTCGGCCTTGGTGCTGGGCGTGAAGATCGGCTCGGGCAGCTGCTCGGACTCCTGCAGTCCCGCGGGGAGTGCGATCCCCGAGACGGAGCCGGTCGCCTGATAGTCCTTCCAGCCCGAACCGGTGATGTACCCGCGCACGACGCACTCGACGGGCAGCATCTCCAGGCGTCGCACCGCCAGCGCGCGGCCGCGCGCCTCCGCGGGCACGCCGTCGCTGTACGAGAGCAGGTGATTGGGGACGATCCCGGCCAGCCTGTCGAACCAGAAGACCGACAGCCCGGTGAGCACCTTCCCCTTGTCCGGGATCGGCGTCGGGTGCACGACGTCGTACGTCGAGATCCGGTCGCTGGCGACCATCAGCAGGCGATCGCCGAGGTCGTACATCTCACGGACCTTCCCGCTGGCGACGAGGGGGAGGTCGGCGAGGCGGCTCACCATCTGGACGCTAGCAACGCTACTGGCGGCGTTGCGTCCCGATCGCCTTGATCGCCGCAGGCGGATCCGTCGCATACAGCCGGCGCAGGCCCGCGATCAGGCGTGCCTTCTCGGCGTCCGACATCCGCGCCTTCGCGTGGTTGGGGAGCACCCGGTACTTGAGCGGCGGCATCTGCCCGCTCGAGATCACGTCGACGAGCTCGCCGAGCGCCGGCTGCGGCTGATCCCACTCGGAGAAGTTGAGGATCTTGCGGCCGCCGTCGACATCCGACTGCGTGAACCATGACGCGGGCGCGACGCTCGCGTACCACGGCCAGCGCGTCAGGTTGCTGTGACAGTCGGCGCAGGTCTCGGTGACGATCGCGCGCGCACCCGGATCGAAGGCCGCGGCCTTCGTGACCGGCGGGTTGGAGTGATCGCGTCCGTACGGGACCAGCTGGATCACGAGCAGCAGCGCGAGCAGTCCGGCGCCGCCATACAACGCGATCCGGCGAAGCGGAGGTCGCGGGCGGCGCTCGGCGGGCATGCGCCGATGCTACGGGTCAGCCTCCACCGCCCTGACGCACGGCGGTCGGCTGCGTGGCATAGAGCTGCCGGAACCCCGCGACGAGCTGCTGCTTCTGCTTCGACGAGAGCCGGGCCTTGCTGTGGTTGGGCATCACCTTGTACTTCAGCGGCGGCATCGCACCGCTCTCGATCTTCTCGACCACCTCGTCAAGCGGCGGCTGCGGCTTGTCCCACTCCGACAGGTTCATGATCTTGCGGCCCCCATCGACGTCGTTCTGGACGAGCCACGAGGCCGGCGCGACGTGCGTGTACCACGGCCACTCGGTCAGGTTGCTGTGGCAGTCCGCGCAGGAGTCGGTGACCATCTGCTGCACCGCGGCGCTCTGAAAGACCGCGGCCTTGGTGACGGGTGGGCTCTTGTGGTCGCGCCCGTAGGGCACGAGCTGGATCAGCACGAACAGACCGAGGCCGCCGAGGGCGACCCAGCCGAGGATGCGTTTCATGCCCGCGAACGTACGATGCGTCGCGCAAAGAAACCGGAAAGGGGACTTCAGGAGATGGTGTCGAGCCGCGCCACGATCTCGTGTGCGTGGCGCGTGTAGTGCGCGAGGTCGAAGACGACATCGAGATCGAGGTCGAGGTCGCGCGCAGCGAGCAGATCGCGCAACTGGGTGCCTGAGTCCCAGGCCTCCTGCGCGGCTTCCTGGGTGATCCGGTAGGCCTCGTCGCGCGTGCGCCCCCCCGCGACGAGCGCGAGCAGCACGCGCTGGCTGAACAGCGCGCCGTGCGTCAGGTCGATGTTCGCCCGCATCTGCTCGGCATCGATGACGAGACCGCTGACGACCCGGATCGCGAGGTGCTGGAGGTAGTCGAGCAGGATCAGCGAGTCCGGGATGATCACCCGCTCGGCGCCCGAGTGGCTGATGTCGCGCTCATGCCAGAGCGCCACGTTCTCGACGGCTGCCTGCGCATTGCCGCGCAGCACGCGTGCGAGCCCGGTGATGCGCTCCGTGGTGATCGGGTTGCGCTTGTGCGGCATCGCGCTCGAGCCCTTCTGCCCGGAGCGGAACGGCTCGCGCGCCTCGAGCACCTCGGTGCGCTGCAGGTGACGGATCTCGGTCGCCAGGCGCTCGAGCCCCGCGCCCGCGAGCGCGACCGTCTGCAGCAGCTGGGCGTGACGGTCGCGCGGGACGACCTGCGTGGAGACGGGCTCCGGCTGCAGCCCCAGCCGCACCAGCACACGCCGTTCGAAGTCGGGATCGGTCGCCGAGTAGGTCCCGACCGCGCCGCTGATCGCGCCGAAGGCGGCCTCGTCGAACGCGCGGCGCAGCCGATCGCGGTTGCGCGCGGCCTCCATCGCGAAGCCGGCGAGCTTGATGCCGAACGTCGTCGGCTCGGCGTGAACGCCGTGGGTGCGCCCGACGCAGACCGTGTCCACGTTCGCGCGCGCCTGCGCGACGAGCGCCTCGACCAGATCCTGCGCGCCCACGAGGACGATCTCGCCCGCGAGGCGCAACTGCACGGCCAGCGCGGTGTCGAGCACGTCACTCGACGTCAGGCCGTAGTGGATCCAGCGGCCCGGCGGCCCGGCGCTCGCACTGAGCACGTCGACGAACGCCGCAACGTCGTGATCGGTGACGGCCTCCCGCTCGGCCACCGCTTCCACCGTGAACGTCGCGGCGCGAATCGCCTCGAGATCGCCGGCCGTGGGACCATCCATCTCCTCACACGCCGCCACCTCGACGGCGCGCCACGCCTCCATCCGCGCCTGGTCCGTCCAGAGCGCGCCCATCGCCGGACGCGTGTAGCGATCGATCACGCGGCGAGCCTACCCGGTGGCTGTTGGCGTGGTGGCGTGGCGTTGATGCCCATCAGAACACGCCTACGGCGCGTTCTGTCGATCCCTACCCGCCCGCCGGCCGTTCCATTGGTGGCAGAGACGCTCGGCCATGCCGAGCGTCTCCCCCAACGCCTACGGTGCAGCGGTTTCGGCAGTGGGGCTACGACACCCCGACCAGCACGCCTGAGCCCAAACGCACCCCGCAGCGGTCTACAAGGACCTCGCCGGCCAGACCAGGAGCGAGAGATCGTGGATGCATGAGGTTCACCGGCAAGGGGGTGCTGTGCCGATAGGCACCGCCCGCCGCAGCCGGGGAGCCTCAGGCGCCACGAGATC
>JBBQKR010000024.1:0-38234 GCA_038327125.1 Solirubrobacterales bacterium | reverse complement strand
CCAGCAGCTGTCCGGCGCCGTCGCCGGGTCACAGGAGTTCACCGCCGTCGCCAAGCTCTACGACCTGCACGCCTCGGGGCGCTTCGACGTGCTCGTCCTCGACACGCCGCCGTCGCGCAACGCACTCGACTTCCTCGACGCTCCCGACCGGCTGACCGGCTTCTTCGACGGGCGCGCGCTGAAGCTGTTCCTCGCGCCGACCGGGCTCGCCGCGCGTGCGATGGGACGGGGCACCGGCGTCGTCTTCGGCGTGCTGAGCAGGCTGACGGGAGTCGATCTGCTCGACGACCTGTCGGTGTTCTTCCGTGCGCTCGGCGGTCTCGTCGACGGCTTCCGCGAGCGCGCGGAGGGCGTCAAAGCGCTGCTGCAGGACCCGTCGACCACGTTCCTCGTCGTCACCTCGCCGGAGCGTGAATCCGTCGAGGAGGCGATCTTCTTCCGCCGCAAGCTGCGCGAGTCGGGAATGCCGTTCGGGGCGCTGATCGTCAACCGCGTCCACGAGCTCGAGGCCGGACCGGGACGGTTGCCCTCACCGGAGTCGGTCGCCGCCGAGCTCAGTGACGAGCTCGGCCCGCAGCTGGCCGCGAAGGTCGCACGGACCTACGGCGAGGCGCTGGCGATGGCCGACCGCGACGCCGCCGCGATCCAGCGGCTGCGCAAGGAGACCGGCGACCGCGACCCCGTGATCGTGCCGGAGCTGCCCGGGGACGTGCATGACGTGGCGGGGCTTGTGGCGGTGCACCGGTACCTGTTTGCCGTGTAGGCACCGCAGCGGTGCCTGAACCTCGGTCCCGATCTCGCGCCGAACGTCCCGGAGTGGGCGCTGGGGGGCGCGGTCCGGGACGTTCGCGGACTTTCGGCGCGTTCTGGCCTGCCAGGGGGCCGTAGCTCAGAAGAACGTGTCCTGCTCCAGCGCCTCGCGCTCGGGGTGGGCGGGGTGATGGCGTTCGGGCTGTCGCGGATCCGGCGCGGGCTCAGGCTCCGGCTGCGCGGCGTCCCGGTCGATGATCGCGTCGGCGAGCCCGCGCAGGTCGGGGTCCAGGTGCCCGCACAGCACGTCGCGCAGCAACGCGCGCAGGTGCGTGGACAGCTCGTCGGTGAGCGACTCGAGCTGCGGGTCGACCGCCAGCCCGGCGGTGATCGCGCGCTCGAGTGACGCGGCGTGGGCGACGCGCTCGGCCAGGCGCGCGCGGTCGTGCGGCTCGGCGCACAGCACCGCCAGGCGCGTGGCGAGCCGGTCCGAGGCGACGCCCTCGGGCTCCAGCAGGGCGCGCAGCGCGAGCAGCAGATCCGTGAGCGCCTCGGCCGCGACCGGCCGCTCGCAGGCGAGCTCCAGTCGCCGCAGCGCCCAGGCGACCTCGCCGTGTCGCGGCGTGCGCCGGGCCACGAGGCTCAGGAACGCACGCAGCTCATCCTCCTGCTCGGGAGCGATCGCAAGCTCGCCGTCGCCTCCGGACGTGACGCCCAGCGCGAACGGCTGCCACGTCCCACCGCCCGTCCGCGTCCACGCCAGCGACGCGAACGCCAGACGCGTCCCCTCGAACAGGTGCAGGCCGACGAGCAGCCGGCGCAGCCGCACGCGCGCATGGCCGAGCGGCGCCTCGTCGCCCGGAGCGGGCTCCCAGCGCAGCACGGCGAGCGCCTGCGGGCGACCGTCGCCGCGCGCCCAGCGTGCGTCGTCGGGCGCCTCGGCACACGCATCGCCACGGGCGAGCGTCAGCCCGTCGCCGATCGGCACCTCGTCGGAGGCGAGCTCCAGGCCGACCAGCGGAACGACGACGACCGTCTCGCTGCGGCCCTCGCCGACGACCCGCTCCAGATCGAGGAAGGCCGCGTCGAAGCGCTCCTCGGTGAACGCGAAGTCACTGGAGCCCTCGAAGACCCGTGCCAGGAAGCAGTGCAGCGCCGCGTCGGCGCGCTCACGGCCGGCCGGCGGCGCGTGCACGCCCTGCGCGCTGAGCCAGGCGTCGAGATGGCCGGCGGCCACCAGGGCGTGGGCCGCGGGCAGATAGCTGGGCAGGCGGGAGAGCGCCCCGGTGCGCTGGTGGATGAACTGCGCCGTCAGCGGCCGGTAGCAGTAGAGCGGCGCGTCGCGGCGCCCCTCCTGGACGACCTCGAACGGCACCTCGTGGCCTTCGAGCGTGTCGGCAGCGAGCTGCTCGGCCGCCTCGGCGCAGTGGTCGTGCAGCACGGAGCGAAGCTGGCGAAGGCGCATATGGGGGCGGTTCGCTGCCTGCGCGCGGGATTCCTGCCGCGCACCAGCGCTTGCAGCGAGCCGTCGCCTGCAGCTTCGTCGCAGGTTCCGCAGCCCGAACCGGTGGCAGGTGAACACCGGCGCCCAGCGCGTCCGGGCGCCCGCCGATGGGCACCGCATGCCGCCCGTCAGGCCATCCGTTCACCGGAGACTGCTCGTTCTGCCGGTGCTGCTGGCGTTCGCCGCCGCGCCCGCGCCCGCACTCGCCGACCAGACCGGCGGCACGTCCTTCGGCGCGGCGAGCCAGGTTCCGGCGCCCGTCCAGGACCCCACGCCGGATCCGGGTGTGAACCCCGGCGGCGTGGACCCCTCACAGCCGTTGCCCGTTCCCGCGCCGCTGACCCCCGTCCCCGCGCCGCTGCCCGGGGACGTCGCGCGCGTGCTGCCCAGCGGCATCGCCGTGGCGCCCGCCGGCGCTCCCGCCGCGGTGCAGCAGATCATCGCCGCCGGCAACCGGATCGCACGCAAGAAGTACATCTGGGGTGGCGGCCACCGCCGCTGGGAGGACCGCGGCTACGACTGCTCGGGGTCGGTCAGCTACGCGCTCCGCGGCGCCGGGCTGCTCGACGCGCCGCTGGTGAGCGGCGAACTGGGCCGCTGGGGCGATGGGGGTCCCGGACGCTGGGTGACCATCTACGCCAATGCCGGTCACGTCTACATGATCGTCGCCGGCCTGCGCTTCGACACCTCCGGCCAGCGTCAGGCAGGCAGCCGCTGGCAGTCCGCCAGGCGTTCCAGCCGCGGACTCCGGGTGCGCCATCCGGTTGGGCTGTAGCTACCTTTTGTCGCATATGAACGAGAAGTGCGGCAACCACGAGCACGTCCACGGCCCCGGCTGCGGCCACACGGCCGTCGTCCATGAGGGCCACATCGACTTCCTCCACGACGGGCACCTGCATCACCCGCACGGCGATCACGTCCACGACCACGTGATCGCGGTCGACGACGAGCACCCCAACGGGTCTACCGGCGCCCACGCAGCCGCCGGCCACGAGGACCACCATGTCCACGGGCCGGAGTGCGGGCACGACGCCGTCCCGCACGGGGGTCACGTCGACTATCTGGTCGACGGCCGCCTCCACCACCAGCACGACGGCCACTGCGACGACCACGGACCGCTGACCGTGGTCTAGCCTCGTGGTCATGGCGCAGCAGACGCACGAGGAGACCTCTTGGGCCGCCGCCGCGGCGGTCCGGCTCGCGGACGCCGGCTATCGGCGCGGGGGAGCGCGCGCCGCCGTGCTCGAGCTGCTCGATGACCAGGCGTGCGCGCTCACCGCATACGACATCGAGACCGGACTGCGCGAGCGCGGGCGGGCGGTCGGCCGCGCGAGCGTCTATCGCGTCCTCGAGGAGCTGCACGAGCTCGGACTCGTGACCAAGGTCGAACTCGGTCAGGGCCAGGCGCGCTACGAGCCGGCGCGCGCCGAGCACCACCACCACCATCTCGTCTGCGACACCTGTGGCGACGTGGTGCCCTTCGACGACGACCAGCTGGAGCGGGCCATCGCAGCGCTTTCGCGACGCGTGGACTTCGACGTCAGCGAGCATGAGATCGTGCTGCACGGCGCCTGCGCGAACTGCCGGAACTGACCGCCTACTCGAGCGCGGGGTCGGCGAACGCGACCGTCCGTCGCGGACGACGTGATGGCCAGCTCGCGGTACGCGCGCTCGGCCCACGCCCGGCCGCGTTCGCTCATGCGCGGGCGGTCCTCGCAGTCTGCGGGCCGCTCGCGTCGGTGATCACCCTCGCCACCAGCGCGAGCACGTACAGCGCCACGAGGGTGAGTGCAACGGAGGCGCCGGCCGCGACCTTCGCGTGGTAGGAGAGGTAGAGGCCCGCGACCGAGGCGCCGGCGGCCACCGTCGTCGCGACGACCATCATCGGGACGATGCGCCGGGTGAGCAGGCGCGCGGTCGCCGCGGGCCCGACGAGCATCGCGACGACCAGCAGGTTGCCGAGCGCCTGGACGGCGACGAGCGTGGCGGCCGCGAGCAGCACGGCGAGCACCACGTCGAAGCCGACGGGGGACCTGCCGAGCGCCCGGGCGTTCAGCCGGTCGAAGCCGACCGCCACGAGGCTCGGGTGGAGAACGGTCAGGACCGCGAGCGCCACGACCGCCAGGCCCGCGGCGAGCGCGATGTCGAGGTCCGTGATGCCGAGCAGGTCGCCGAACAGGATCCCATTCAGGCCCGCCGGGACCTCCGGCGCCAGCCCGAGCAGCACGCCGAGCCCGAAGAGGGAGGTGATGACGACCGACACGGCGACATCGTCGTCGAGCCGCGGGACGCGGCCGACCAGCCCGATCAACACCGCCCCCACGAGCAGGCCCACCGCCCCGCCGAGCAGCAGCGGGACGCCCAGCAGCGCGGCCGCCACGAGGCCGGGCAGCATCGCGTGCGCCAGCGACTCGGCGCTGTACGAGCGGCCGGAGAGCACGATCCAGCACCCGAGCGCGCCGGAGACGACGCCGAGCAGCGTCAGCTCGACGATGGCGCGGACGACGATGCGCTGGGAGAGCGGGTCGGTGAGCCACTCGATCATGGCCGGCCGTGCTCGTGGGCGTGATGGTGGGGCGGCAGCACGGTCCGCCCGCTGCCGTCCAGCGGCACGAGCGCCGTGCCGTAGGTGCGCTCGATCACCTCGAGAGTCAGAGCGCTCGCCGGCGGGCCGAACGCGATCTGCACCCGATTGAGGCACAGGACGAGGTCCCACGCGCGGGCCTGCTCGATGTCGTGGGTCGCCATGAGGAGGCCGCGTCCCTCCGCCGCGAGCTCGTTCAGCAGGGCGTCGAGGCGCTCGGCGCTCGGCGCGTCGAGGCCCGAGAACGGCTCGTCGAGCAGCACCAGCGGCGCGTCCTGTACGAGCGCCCGGGCAACGAGCACGCGCTGGCGCTGGCCGCCAGAGAGGTCGCCGAACGTCGCGCTCGCGCGGTCGGCGAGCCCGACGCGCCCGAGTGCCTCGCGCGCGAGCTCCCGGTCGGCGCGGGACGGGCGCCGCCACCACGGCATCCTCGACACAGCGCCCATCAGTGCGACGTCGAGCGCGCTCACCGGGTAGTCGAGCCGCGAGCGCTCGGTCTGCGGAACGAGCGCGACGCGCCCGGCGGGCAGCGCGAGCCGGCCCGACGACGGGCTCAGCTCACCCGTGAGCAGTCGGAAGAGCGTCGTCTTGCCGCCTCCGTTGGGGCCGAGCACGGCCGTGCGCTCGCCGGCGCGCGCGGCGAACGTCAGGCTCGCAACCGCCGGCATCACCGCCCCCGGATAGGAGGCGGCGACGTCGTCGGCATCGGCCAGCACGGCGCCGCTCAGACCCGGATCTCGCACGTCTCCTTCCCGCCGGTCATCCCTTCGACCAAGGCGGTGGCGTTCGCGGCGCCCGCACCGAGGATCGTCGCCTCGGGCGTGTCCGTCGCGCCGAGGGTGTCGCCGTAGAGCGTCCGGTCGGAGCTCACGCCCGTGTCGACCGCGAGGCGCTGGGCGAGCTTGGGGTTCAGCGAGCTCTCGGGGAACACGGCCTGCACCTTCTCATCCTTGATCGTCCGTTCGAGCTCCGCGAGGTCGCCGGCGGAGGCCTGGCCCTGGGTGGACGTCGCCGGGAACACCGCGCCGACGGACTCCACGGCGTACCGTTCGGTGAAGTACACGAACGCGTCATGATCGGTGACGATCTTGCGGTCGGCCTTGGGGACCTGGTCCACGCACGCGCGGATCGCTTTGTCCACGGCCGCGACCTTCGCGCGGTAGGCGTCCGCGTTCGCCGAGATCTGCGTCTTCGCATCCGGGTCGGCCGCGATCAGTGCGGCCTCCACCTCGGTCGCGGCGGCGGCGACGTTCGTCGGATCGTGCCACCAGTGGGGATCGGTGTCGCCCTCCTCCTCGTCCGCCGCCGGGTGGGTGACGGGCAGGCGCGCCGAGAGGTCGACGACCTTCGCCTCGGTGCCCGAGTCCTTCACGAGGTCCGCCGACCAGGCGTCGAGCCCGAAGCCGCTCGTGAACACGACGCGCGCGTCGGCCACGGACGCGACGTCCTGCGGCCGCGGCTCGTAGTCGTGCGCCTCGGAGTTCGGCTTGAGGATCTGGTTCACGCTGACGGCGTCGCCGGCGATCTGGCGCACGAGGTCGCCGACCTGCGTCGTCGTCGCTGCGACCGTCACCTGCGGCGCGTCGCTCGACGGCGACGCCGGACCGTCGTCTTCACTGCCGCACCCGGCGACGCCGAGCGCGGCGAGCGCCACGAGCGCGAGGGCGGCCGGCGCGACCCGCGGCCGGCGGCGGATGACGACGCTGGCGACCGCGACGATGGCGAACACGGCGCCCGCGAGCACGGCGATCGCGGCACCCGGCGGGACGTTGAGCTGATAGGCGAACCACATGCCGAAGACTCCTTCTGCCGCGGCCAGCGCGACGGTCGAGAACTGCCAGGCGCGAAGACGGTCGGTGATCAGGCGGGTCGTCGCGGCTGGGACGACGAGGATCGCCGTCGCGAGCAGCGCGCCCGTCGCGGCGAGCACGACGACCGTGGCCAGGGCGATGAGGACGATCAGGCCGGTTTCCGCCGCGCGGCCGGCCGGACGCGACCCATCCTCGCCGGCGAACCCGGTCGCCAGCCAGCGCGGACCGACGACGGACGACGCGAGCACCGCGACGAGCGCCACGGCCAACGCGAGCGCGAGGTCGCCGCCGTCGATCGTCAGCAGGCTCCCGAACAGGAGTCGGTCGACGCTCGCCTGCGAGGCGAAGACGTCGCTGGCGAGCACAACCCCGAGCGCGAGCGAGCCGGCGAGCACGAGCGCCGTGAGGCTGTCCGTGCCGACGCCCCGCCGGCGCGCCGCAAGGCCGACCAGCGCCGCGGCGACCAGGGCGGCGCCGAACGCCCCCAGGGGCGCCGCGAAGCCCAGTCCGTCCGCCAGCACCAACCCCGGGAACGTCGCGGTACCGACCGCATGGGCGAAGAACGCCATCCCGCGCAGGACGATCCAGGTGCCCAGGAACCCTGCGACGACGGCCAGGACGAGGACCTCGAGGAGGCCGCGCTGGAAGAACGGCAGGGAGAACGGGTCGAGCACGCCGCCGAGCATATCGGAATGAGAACTGTTCTCGGAATGGGGCGGGGTGTCTCGCGGCAACAGGTGTATCCGGGTGCCGGGCCGCGGGTACCGGCGCATCCCGCTGAGCCCCCTCCGGGCAGGAGCGCTCACCGGGGCACCGAACGTCCGCCTGATGCCCTCCGCCCCGGCGACTGCCGAGCCGCGTACGCCAGGACGACGACGACGGCCGCGCAGCGAGCTGCGAGAGCTTCTACGCGCACCGGCCGGCCGCATCCTCGCGGGCGTCGCGGGCGCCCTCCTGCTCCTGACGCTCGTGGCGCTCCTCGCGCTGTGGCCGTCCGGGGACACCACCGGGGCCGGCGGCGCCCTCGGCGGCGAGACGATCGCCGCGACCGCCCAGCGGGTCGAGGTCGTGCCGTGCGGGCCCGTCGGCCAGGACTGCCGGCGCGTCGTCGCCGTCGTCGAGGAGGGCCCCGACCGCGGCGACCGCGTCATGCTCGACCTCGGCCCGGTCGAGGCGACGCAGAGCGTGGACGCCGGCCAGGCGATCCGGGTCGCGAAGACCGTCGGCGCCCCGACCGGGACCCCCGCCTACGGGTTCACCGACGTCGATCGCCGGATGCCGCTCGTGTGGCTGTTCGTCGCCTTCGCCGCGATGGGCGTCGCGATCGCGCGGCGCCAGGGCGCGCTGGCGCTGCTCGGGCTGATCGCGAGCCTCGCACTCGTGACGACGTTCCTCGTGCCCGCGATCCTCGAGGGCTCCTCCCCCATCCTCGTGTCGATCGTCGCGTCGCTCGCCGTCATGTTCGTCACGCTCGGGCTCACCTACGGTGTCAGCGCGCAGAGTCTCGCCGCGGCCACCGGGATCGGCGTCTGCCTCCTGTTCGCGACGCTGGTCGGCCAGGTCGCGCTCGACTTTGCCCACCTGCAGGGACGCGGGGGGGAGCTCTACCCGCTGCTCCAGCAGTCCGGCGCCGGCAACCTTTCCCTTGGGGGAATCGTGCTCGCGGGCATGGTCATCGGTGCGCTCGGTGTCCTGACCGACACTGCGGTGACCCAGGCATCCGCTGTCATGACGCTGCGCCACGCCAACCCGGCGCTCGGCGTGCGCGGCCTGTACGCGCAGGCATTCATCGTCGGGCGCGATCACCTTGCCGCGACGATGCACACGCTCGTCATGGCCTACGTCGGGACACTCCTCCCGCTGCTGCTGGTTCTCGAAGCGGCTGACGTCGGCCTCACCGACGCACTCAACGGCCAGTTCCTCGCCGAGCCGGCTGTCGCGACCCTCGTGGGATCGATGGCGCTCATGGCATCTGTGCCCCTGACCACGATCCTGGCGGCGCTGCTCGCCGTCCGGGTGCCGGCGCGGGCGCTGCCGACCGGCCACCTGCACGCCCACTGACGGCGCGCTGCGATACTCGTCGCATGTGCGTGCAGTGCATGATGGGTGCCATGACCGCGGGAGCGGCCGCGACCGGCAGCCGCGCCTGGCTGGCCGCCTATGCCCCGATCTGGCTGACTCCCAAGCGCCTGCGCGCCGTCACCATCGGGCTCCTCGGCACTGCGGTCGTCCTGAGCGCGACGCTCCTGTCCGGCAGCGCCTGAGCCTCAGCCCGCGGGCTGGCCACCGCTCTGCGAGCCGACGCGCACGGCGATCGGCTTCGCCGTGGCGACCTGGCCCGTGGAGCCGGCGCTCACGACCAGCCGGTAGCTGCCGGCCCTGCGCAGGCGCACGCGGATCGCGAACGAGCTGCGGGCCTTGCGGCTGACGGTCTCCACGCGCCGCCAGCGCCCGGCCGAGCGGCGCTGCACGACGATCTTCACGGTGCCGGGCGGGCGCATCGTCCCGCGCAGCGTCACGAGGCCCGCAGCGGGCAGGACGGCGGAGTCGGCCGTGACGTCCAGCGCGGGCACCACGCCGACGCTGACCGGCAGCGAGACCGCCTCCAGCGCCGTCGCCCGCGCCAGTCCACCGCGCGTCCATGCGGCGCTCGCCGCGAACGCGCCGTCCGCGTCGCTCGTCGTCCGCGCAACCGTCACCCACGAGCCCGACGGCCCGCGCTTCTGGATCCGCACCGCGACGCCCGGCTGGGGTGTCTTGTCGGGCGAGAGCACCGAGCCGTCGAAGCGCACCTCGCCGCCGTAGCGCACACGCGCCGCGGCGGCGGCGAGCGTCACCTCGGGCCGCACCACCGGCTTGCCCGCGAGCGCCTGCGTGCGGTTGCGCAGACCGGGCAGGTCCACGTACAGCCGGTCGCCCGGACAGTCGGTGCTGCCCACGTCACGATGGCCGCTGATCCGCTGGAGCGTCACCAGCGCGCCATACCGGTAGCGGCTCTGCGACCCGCCGCCCGATTTCACGGTGACCTGGCCGGTGACGGGGATGCCGGCGAGCGGCAGGCGCCAGCCGATCAGGCGCGCGACCGCTTCGAGCGCCGCGGCCGGCGGCTCGGCGGCGGTGAACGAGCCGATGATCGAGATGCCCGTCGAGATGCTGTTGAAGCCCTGCGCGTGCGCGCCGATCACGGGGAGGTCGGCGCCGCCCGCACGCCCCTCGAAGATCGTGCCGAAGCGGTCGACGAGGAAGTTGTAGCCGACGTCGTTCCAGCCGCGCGTGTCGCGATGGAACTTCGTGATCGCAAGCACGATCGCCGCCGACTGGCTCTGCGCGTACTCGTTCGCGCTCTCGGTGTGGTGGACGACGGCGAGGTTCAACGCGCCGTACGACGGGAGCACCCGGGGCGGCACGAGGTCACCGCCCCACGCGGCGCGCGGGACGATGTCCGGACGCACGCCGAGCTGCGCGGCGCGGCCGCCCGACGGCGCCGCCGCGGTGTGCGCCGCCACCAGCGCGCGGGTCGTGGCGGGAACGGCGACGAGCGCCACGCGGACCGGTCGCCGCGGCCGCCGCGAGGCGCGCAGCTGGAGCTCGTCGGCAGGACCGGTCCACAGCGGGTCGGTCGCAGCGGGACCGGCGCCGGGCCGGTCCGGGCCGTGAGCGGCATGCGCGTGCAGCGGATGCCACGCGGTCCAGCGGCCACCCGCGCGCCGCGCGCGCACGTGCAGCGCGGCGTCGAGGCCGGCCGGATCGCGCACCCCGAGCAGCACGAAGCGCCGCGGCGCCCGCAGCACCGCCGTCAGCGAGCCGCGCCCGAAGGCATCCGGCGCGATCGTGAGCTGCAGCGACCGCGGCGCGGCCAGCGCGCTCGCGGGTCCGGCGCCGCCGTGGGCGAGCGAGGCGGCGCCCGCGAGGGCGCCGAGCGCCAGCGCGTCGCGTCGGGTCAGTCCGTTGCGGCGTTCGTCATCCATCGGGGAACCGTTCGGGAGAACGGATCGGGGGCCTCCCATGGTGGCATGAACGCGTCAGCGCATCAGTCGATGCGGTCTCCCCTGCACGCGGTCGTGCAGGCCGGCGGTCAGGCCAGCGCAGGCGTCGCCGCAGGGCGCTGCGCGCCGGCCTCGGCGCAGGTCGCGTCCAGCCACTGCTCACCGAAGGACCGCATGTCCTCGATCAGGGGCAGCAGCGCGCGTCCCTTCTCGGTGAGCGCGTACTCCACGCGCGGGGGCACGTCCGGGAACGTCTGCCGCTCGACGACGCCCTCGTGCTCGAGGTCGCGCAGGCGCAGCGACAGCGTGCGCGGGCTGATGCCGGTGAGTGCACGCTCGAGCTCGCAGAAGCGCGCCCCACCCTCGGAAAGGTCGCGCACGATCAGCAGCGTCCACTTCGCGCAGACGATGTCTGCGGTGCGGCAGACGGGACACGACGGGTCGACGGGCATCGGCCCTTACTTTACCAACTGAAGTGTCCCTGGGAGCGGGTGGCGCCCTAGCCGCCGAGCACGTTGCCCATGATCCCGCCGCCGCCCCCGGACTGCGGGACGACCCGCCCCTCGGACGGCTGGACGAGCACCCAGCCCTGACCGGTGAACGCCATCTGCAGCGACTCGCCGGAGCCGCGGCCGATCAGCGATTTCGCGCTCATCTGGGTCTTCAGCGACGCACTGACGCCGGAGGACCAGGTGATCGCGGCCTGGGCGTCGGCGAAGGTCGGCGCCGAGGCGACGTCCAGCAACACCGGCGGGCCGTCGGACAGGAGCGCGACCCACCCGGTCCCGTTGAGCTCCATGTTGAAGAGGCCGCCGGCCATCGCCGAGGCGGCGCCGCCGCTCATCCGGTGGATGTCCCAGCTGATGTCGGCGTCGAACGCGAGCAGGTTCGGGCCGTTGATCGTGACCGAGTCGTTGTCGAGGTGGAGCAGGTGGATGTCCTGCGCGGTGTCGGCGAGGAACACCTCACCGCTGCCCGCCATCTTCATCAGCGTCGTGCCCTCACCGCTGACGGCCTTCTTCAGCATCCGCCCCATCCCGCCGGAGCCGGCGTGCTCGAACTTGACGTCGCCCTGGTAGGCGACCATCGAGCCGCGCTTGGCCTGGATCTCGCCCTCGCCGAGGCGGACCTTCAGGAGTTTGGAGTTCTGGAGCGCGAAGGCGTCGGCGCCCGTGGTCTCGGCGTACTGCTGCAGATCGGTCTTGATGCTCATGACCCGCAGACTGTCCGCCGGAGCGGACGGCGTCAAGGCCTGCGGACGCTCAGGCGGCGAGCGGCGGCGCGGCGGGAGCGCGGCGCGCCTCGGCGTCGGCCACGTCCTCCATCGTCGTGCCCTTCTTGCCGTCGGCGGCGACGAGCAGCTTGAAGTCGTGCGGCGTCGACGCGGCGAGCACCGCCTCCTCCATCGTCACCCGGCCGGACTTCAGATGGCCGAAGAGCGCCTGGTCGAAGGTCTGCATCCCGTAGTAGCCGCCGTCTGCGATGACCTCGGGGAGCCGGCCGGTCTGCTCGTGATCCATGATCATGTCGCGTACGCGCCCGGTCATCCGCAAGATCTCGCAGGCCGCGATGCGACCCCCGTTTGCGGCCGGGACCAGGCGCTGGGAGATGATGCCCTTGAGCGTGCCCGCGAGCATCGCGCGCACCTGCTGGTGCATGTGCGGGGGGAAGAAGTCGATCAGGCGGTTGACGGTCTCGGACGCGTCGACGGTGTGGACCGTCGAGAAGACGAGGTGGCCGGTCTCGGCAGCCGACAGCGCCGTGTGGACCGTCTCCTCGTCTCGCATCTCCCCGATCAGGATCACGTCCGGGTCCTGACGCAGGACGCGGCGCAGCGCGCGCTTGAAGGAGGCGGTGTCCTGCCCGACCTCGCGCTGGTTGATCAGCGAGCGCTTGTCCGCGTGCAGGAACTCGATCGGGTCCTCGATCGTCACGACGTGGCGGGGCCGCGTGGAGTTGATGTGGTCGATCATCGCGGCGAGCGTCGTCGACTTGCCGGAGCCGGTGGTGCCGGTGAGCAGGACGATGCCGCGCTCCTCCTCGGCGAGCGTCGCGACCACCTCGGGCAGCGAGAGGTCCTCGATCGAGCGGATGCTCATCGGGATCGCACGAGCGACGATCGACACGTCGCCGCGCTGACGGAACGCGTTGACGCGAAAACGGGCGACGCCCTCGATCGCGTAGCTGAAGTCGACCTCGTTCTCCTCAGCGAACTCGCGGAGCTTGGTGGGGTCGTGCAGCATCTGATGGACCGCGGCCTCGGTCTCCTCGGGCTGCAGCACCGGGAGGCCTTCGACCGGGCGCAGCGCGCCGTCGATGCGGGCCATCGGATGGGCGCCGGCCTTCAGGTGAAGGTCGGACCCGTCGTTGTGGACGAGGTAGCGGAGGGCAGCATCGAGATCCAGGGGCATTGAGTTCCGCATCGGCGCTATCGGCGCGACCCGGCAGGGGTGGCTGGACGGATGACCGATGCGACAGTTGCCGCGCAGCGCGCGACGCGAGGCCGCTACGCGACGTCGCGCAGCTTCTGCGCCTCAGCCAGCGACTGCAGCTTCTTCAGCGACTGATTCTCGATCTGGCGGATGCGCTCACGCGTGACGTTGAAGGTCTTGCCGACCTCGTCCAGCGTGCGCGGATGCTCCCCGCCGAGGCCGTAGCGCAGCTCGAGGACACGGCGCTCGCGGTAGGAGAGGTTCTCCAGCGCCTCGCGCAGCGCCTCCTTGGTGAGGATCTCGGCGGCGCGCTCGTACGGCGACTCGGCGCGCTCGTCGGCGATGAACTGGCCGAACTCCGACTCCTCCTCGTCGCCGACCGGCTTCTCGAGCGAGACCGGGGCCTGCGCGGAGCGCTTGATCGAGTCGACCTCTTCCGGGTCGATCCCGGTGACCTCGGCGATCTCGTCGGCGGTGGGCTCGCGGCCCAGCTCGGTGACGAGCTTGCGCTCGGCGCGGCCGATCTTGTTGAGCTTCTCGACGACGTGCACGGGAATGCGGATCGTGCGCGCCTTGTCGGCGAGCGCACGCGCGATCGCCTGGCGGATCCACCAGGTTGCGTACGTCGAGAACTTGAAGCCCTTGCGGTAGTCGAACTTCTCCGCGGCGCGCACCAGGCCGAGCGTTCCCTCCTGGATCAGGTCCAGGAACGGCAGGCCCTGGTTGCGGTAGTTCTTCGCGATCGAGACGACCAGGCGCAGGTTCGATTCGACCATCTTCTGCTTCGCGTCGAGGTCGCCGCGCTCGATCCGCTTGGCGAGATCGACCTCTTCCTGGGCGGTCAGCAGGCGGACCTTGCCGATGTCCTTGAGGAACAGCTGCAGCGAGTCCGTCGTCATGTCCGGGCGCAGGTCCAGCGCCGTGGACTTCTTCGCGCGGCGACCGCGCTTGTCGGGCGCACGTTCGGCCTCGGGACCGGCGGCGGTCGTGTCGTCGTCGACGAGCTCGATCTCCTGGCTCTCGATCCAGTGCGTGAGCTCCTCGCGGTCCGCATCGTCGATGTCGAGCTCTGAGGTCGCCGTCGCGATGTCGCCGTGCGAGACGACGCCGGTCGCCTGTCCACGGGCCACGAGGGCCTTGATCTCTTCGAGCTCCTGAAGATCGGTCAAAGACATTGGGATCCGTTCGGTTTTCCCGGCGTTCGCACGCGGGACTGCTGACGCTGTGTTCGTCCAACCGGAGCCGGTCGCGTCGATCGCGCCCGAACGTCCATGAGACGGCTGCACCTCAGGGTACTGCCGTCCGAATCTGGTTTTGAAGGGCGCCCGATCCGCGGACCGGGGTCGCCTGCATGTGATACGTGGCCGGGGTTGTTCGGTTTCACATCATCGGCCGCCCGAGCACCCGAGATCAGTCCCTTGATGCGACAATGGCCGCATGTCGACTCCGGACGACCCGGCCGAGCAGCGCGACGTCCTCTCGAGCCTCCCGCGCAGCCGTCGTCAGCGGCCCAGCGCACGACGCGAGGCGGCCCGCGCCGGCCGCGCGAGGAAGCCCAAGCCCGCCACCAGGCCGACGGCCGCCAAGCCGTCGGCGCGGAGCAAGCCGAAAGCCGCCGCGAAGCCGAGGGCGGCGGCTGCGGCCAAGCCGCGCGCACGCAAGACAGCGCCCAAGCCGAGTTCCGCGATCCCGCCCGCGGGATACGCGACGCCGAGCAGTCACAGCGGGCACGGCAGCGCCGACCCGCGCGCAGCGCTCGCCGGGCTCCTGCGCGGCGTGCTGCGGCGACTGCCCTTCTAGGGGCCGGGCGGCGCGGGGCCCGGGCGGCGCGGGCGCCCGGCAGCTGGGTTCCGCTGCGGGCCCTTACCGCCGAACCCAGTTCTGCCGGCTGGGAGGTGCGCAGCTGGGTTCCGGGGCGTGATGGTGGTGACCGAGCCCAGTTGGGCGCGTTTGAGAACCATCAGGTCGGCTTTGCCGACCTGTCCTGCCAGGGGGCCGTACCTGGTGGGTCGGCTTTGCCGACCCACCCTCTGGGCGGTCTCCGCGGGCGTCGTGACGGCGCGAACCGGTAGGGTTCCTGCACTGCCGAACTCCCGCGGGTCATGCGCGTGGGAGACGGGGGACCCATTGCGGACCTTCTGGTCCGCCGGGGCGAATCGCGAGAAGTCGCGTAGCGCCGTCGTTCGGCGCGAGCCCGTCAGCTCACCCCGTAGGCCGTCGAACGAGCATCACCATTCGTTTTCCGACCCCACATCTGGCCGCGGCGTGCGCCGCGCTCGTCCTCACCGCGCCGCTGGCGGCTGCTCCCGCCTTGGCGCAGGAGACCGGCGGCGTCGCCCCAGGACAGCCGATGCTGGTCGCCGGGCCTGCGCTCCTCGGCCAGCAGCAGCGCGTCAGCGGATCGCTCGGCAGCGCAGCCGGCGGCCGTTCGGTCGAGATCCAGGCGCAGGGGGCGGGCGACACGTGGGCGACGATCGCCACGACGCGCGCGAGTGACGACGGCTCCTTCGCCTCTGCCTGGCGAGCGACGAAGACCGGCCGCTGGACGATCCGCGCGCAGACCGCCGGTGCCGCCGGCGCCGCGCAGTCGATCGTCACGCCGACCGCGACCGCCACGGTCTACCGCCGGGCGACGGCCACCTGGTACAGCCTGCCGGGCAACCGCACCGCCTGCGGCGTTCGCCTGCGGCGCTCCACGATCGGGGTCGCCCACCGCACGCTCCCGTGTGGCACGCTCGTCGACGTCACCTGGGGCGGGCGCTCGATCAGCGTCCCCGTCATCGACCGCGGCCCGTTCGTCGCCGGCGTGCACTACGACCTGACGCTCGCCGCCGCGAAGGCGCTCGGCTTCGTCGCCGCGGGCCGCGTGCGCGTCGGCGTCCTGCCGGCCGGCACCGAAGCCCCGCCGAGCCCCATCACCGCCGTTCCCCCGCTCGCCGCAGGCGGCGGCGGGATCGCCGCGAACTAGGCCAGCTCGACGCCGGCCGCACGCGCGGCGAACACGCCCTCGTCGGCGTGCGCGACGAGTGACGCGGCATCCGTTCCGTCGTCCGGGCTGACCGCGATCCCGACGGCGATCTGAAGCGGCACGCCGGCGACCGTGCCGGCCGTGCCCGCGGCGGTCGCCAGCCGGCGGCCGAGAGCGCGCGCGCCCTCGAGCGTCGTGCCCCCACCGATGATCCACAGGCGCCCGTCGCGCTCGCGCACGGCGGCGTCGCCGGGTCGCAGCTCGTCGCGCAGCGCGCGCTCCACGCGATCGAGCGCGGTGCGCGCCTCGCCGTGCAGGTCGGCGGCCAGCAGCCGCTCGGCGCCCTCGACGTCCACGGCGAGCACCGCGACCGGCGAGCCCTGCAGCAGCATGCGATCGACCCGCCGCACGACCGCGGTCGCCCACGGCTCGTGGCGGTCCTCCATCGCCGGAGACGCGGTGACCGACGGGAAGACGTCGGCCGGCACCGCGGGCGCCGGCGCGCGCTCGACGGGCGCCGCGGGCTCCTCAGCAGGCACGGCGGAGAGATGCGGCCCGTCATCGGCCTCGGCGACATCGGGAGCGGCAGCCGCCACCGGCGCGGCGGCGAGCGCGGACGCCGCGACGACGTCGCAGACGAGCGCGAGCCGGGCGGCCAGCGCTGCGACCAGCTCGGGGTCGGGTGCCCGCAGCCCGTCGGCGATGGCGTTCCACAGGACCGTGCGCAGCGCCGCCAGGGCGCCGGCGGTCCCGGCCGGGTCGACGGCACCGGCGACCCGGCCGGCGCGCGCCGCGAGCGGCGCCAGGTCGCCGCCGGCCCGCAGCCGGTCGAGCGCATCGCCGGAGGCGAGCGCGGCGCTCATCGCCGCGCACAGCGGCGGAGCGTCACGGGCGAGCTCGGCAGCCGGGACGCTCGCCGCCTGCTGGAGGGGCACGTCGGCGATCAGGGTGAGCAGCCAGCCCTTCGCGAGCCCGTCGGCGTCGGCGAGCGCCTCGAGCGGCGCGTCGGCGACCGGGCGGGCGGCCCGGGCGGGAGTGGAGCCCGCAAGCATGTGCGGTGAATACCAGCCGTTGCGGACAGCCTGGGTCCGTCATGCTGCCCCGCGATGACCGCTCCACTGCTGGATATCGCCGACGCACGCCAGCTGGTGCTGCACGCCGCGGCCCCGCTCCCCGCTGAGGATGTTCCGATCACCGAGGCGCTCGGGCGCGTGCTCGCCCAGGAGCTGCGGGCCGACCACGACGTGCCGGGCTTCCGCAACAGCGCGATGGACGGGTTCGCCGTGCGCTCCGGCAAGTCCGGCCGCGACCTGCTCGTGATCGGCGAGTCGCGCGCGGGTCGTCCGGCCGCATTCCCACTCGGCTACGGCGAGGCGATCCGGATCTCGACCGGCGCGATGGTGCCCGACGGCGCCGACGCCGTGCTCCAGCAGGAGCTGGTCGAGGACCGCGGTGAGCGCATCACGCTGCTCGACGAGGTGCAGCCGGGCCGCAACATCCGCGAGGCGGGCGAGGACCTGCGCGCCGGCGAGCACGTGCTCGGCGCCGGCACGCGGCTCGGTCCGGCGACGCTCGGCGTCGCCGTCAACGCCGGCCGGGCGACGCTGAGCTGCGCGCGGCGCCCGCGCGTGGCCGTGCTGGCGACCGGGGACGAGCTGCGGACGGCCGGCGAGCCGCTCGAGCCGGGCCAGGTCCACGACTCCAACCGCGTCACCCTGACGGCGCTCGTCGAGCGCGACGGCGGCGAGGTCGTCCTCGCGCGCAACGTGCCCGATCGCGCCGACGCGACCCGCGAGGCGATCGGCGAGGCGCTGACGCGCGCTGACGTCGTGATCCTCTCCGGCGGCGTGTCCGTCGGCCCGCACGACCACGTCAAGCCGGCGTTGGCGGAGCTCGGCGTCGAGGAGCGCTTCTGGCGCGTCGCGCTGCGTCCCGGGAAGCCGACGTGGTTCGGCGCCCAGGGGCGCACGCTCGTGTTCGGGCTTCCAGGCAACCCGGTGTCGGCGATGGTCACCTTCCTGCTCTTCGTGCGCCCCGCGCTCGCCGCCCTTCAGTGGGCCGAGCCGGCGGCCGGCGGGCGCGCGGTGCTCGGCGAGCGGCTGATGTGCCACCCCGATCGCGACGAGTGCGTGCGCGTGCGGCTGGAGGACGGCAGGGCGTTCGCGACCGGCCCGCAAGGCTCACACGTCCTGCGATCGATGGCGCTCGCGGACGCGCTCGTCGTCGTCCCGCGCGGCGCCGGGCACGCGCTCGCCGCCGGCACGGAGGTCGAGCTGATCCAGGTCTAGGCCGCTTCGAGGTAGGCGACCAGGCGGTTCGTGAGCGCGGTCAGCGCGGGTGCGGGCTGTTCGAGCGCCATCGGGCGGTCGGCCAGCAGCTCCTCGAGCTTGCGGCCGTACTCGGGATCCACGCGCCCCGCGAGCCGGGCCCCGACGATCGCGGCGCGCCGCGTCGCAGACGGGCAGACGGTCCAGATCGCCTCGAACCGCCGGTCGCGGTCGTCCGGGTCACCCGGCTCGGTCACGCCGGGCTGCTCCCAGGCCAGCAGGCAGGCCGCGTACCCCGGGGCGTCCACGACGACGGCCCACTCGTTGCCCAGGACATCCTCCGGCGCGATCGGAATCTCGACCGGGCCGCCGCTGGGCTTGCGCTCCTTTGCGAAGTCGGCGAACACGACCGCCGCATCGGCGCTGCGCGCGAGCCGCCGGTACCGGGGCTCGACGGCGCGATAGAACGGCTCGTGCTGGAAGGCCCCGACGAGCACCGGCGACACCGCGCGGGCGAGCGCCTCATGCTCGATCGCGCAGCTCAGCGCGATCAGCGTGGACTTGCGCAGCACCTGCGGACGCAGGTCCGCGCCCGTGGAGGCGACGGCCGCGTACAGCGAAGGAGATTCCCCGGGACCGCCCGCCTCACGCGCGCGCTCGATCGCCGCCGGGACCGACAGGCCGCGGTGACGGTAGGCCTGGACGCGCCGCAGCGCCTCGACGTCCTCCGAGCGGTAGCGCCGGTAGCCGCTCGCGGTGCGACCGGGGTTCGGGAAGCCGTAGCGCTGCTCCCACATGCGGATCGTGCCGGCGGCGATCCCGGTCTGCGCGGCGACGTCCTTGATTGCGAGTTCACTCATGGGCGGTACGGAAGGATCATTCAACAGTCCGTTGAAGCTCCCTCCCATCGAACGCCATACGGACGATCACCCGCCAGCGGTCATCGCGACCCCCGGCTCGGCGCGTACCAACGCTGTGACCGACACGAGACGCGTCCTGCTGACCGGGGCCACCGGCGCAGTCGGGGGCGAGCTGCTGCCGCTGCTGCTGCAGGCCGGGCACGAGGTCACGTGCCTCGTCCGTGACCCTGCACGCGCCGCTCTGCCGGCCGCTGTGCGCGTCGTCCGCGGTGACGTCCTGACCGGCGAGGGGCTCGCGCAGGCCCTTGACGGAGCGCACGTCGCCCACTACCTCGTGCACTCGATGGGCCGCGGGGCCGGGAGCGACTTCGCGGCGCAGGACCGCCTCGCCGCAACGACGTTCGCCGCGGCCGCCCGCGCGGCCGGGCTGCCGCGCCTCATCTACCTCGGCGGCCTGCAGGCGCCGGGGCCGGGCTCGGCGCACCTGCGCAGCCGCGAGGAGGTCGCCCTCGCATTGGCGGGCGGGGCGCCGGAGTTCGTGCACGCCCGGGCGGCGATGGTGATCGGCGCGGGCAGCGCGTCGTTCACCATGCTCCGCCAGCTCGTCCAGCGGCTGCCGGCGATGGTGGGCCCGAAGTGGATCGACACGCGCACGCAGCCGATCGCCGCGCGCGATGTCACCGGCGCGCTGGCACGGCTCGTGACGTTCCCCGCGCCGCCCCCCGACGTGCAGCTCGGCGGGGCCGATGTCCTGACCTACCGCGAGATGATGCGCCGGTTCGCCGTGCTGCAGGGCCGCCGGCCGCCGCTGATCGTCCCGGTGCCACTGTTGTCCCCGCGGCTCTCGTCCTATTGGATCCGGTTCGTGACCTCGGTCGACCCGGCGCTCGCACGACCGCTCGTCGACGGGCTCAGCGAGGAGCTGCTCGTTCGCACGCCCCCGCCTCCCGGGATCAACGACCACCCGCTCGGATTCGACGCCGCCGTTCGCGAGGCCCTGGAGGCGACCGCGCCCCTACCATCGACCCGCTGATGAGGCGTCTGCTGCAGCCCCTCGCGCTCCTGATCGTCGCCTATGCGGTGGCCTCCCGCGTGCTCAAGCGCGTGCTCGGGAGCCCGACGACCGTCGGGCCCGCCACGATCGGGCCGCTGCACGACGACACGTCGATCGACCCGACCGGAGCGTGCCGCTCGGTGCAGTCGGCGGACCTGCGGATGCCCAGCGCGGCGCTCGAGGCGATCTGGACGCCGAAGCACCTCGAGCGCCTCGCGCGCACCTACTGGCGCTTCCTCAGCCGTTGCACGCTCGGCCTGGTGCGCGTGGAGTACACCGACGCCGGGCGCTTCGTCGTGTTGCTGCGCCGCCCATTCGTGCTGCTCTCGTTCAAGGCACCCGAATACGAGATGGACGCCGGGCGCGGGATCGTCCGCTGGCGGATCGACAGCGGAGTGCTGGTGGCCCCGACCGGTGTCGGCGCGGACGGCTACCTGGAGATCGACATGCAGCGCACGCCGGCCGAGGATCCCGAGTGGGTCGACCTGCACGTCGAGGTCGAGGTCGCCAACTACTACCCGTCGATCGCCTCGGCGCTCACGTCGTGGGCCTACGCGGTCACGCAGTCGCGCATCCACGTGCTCGTGACGTACGGCTTCCTGCGCTCGCTGGCCAAGCTCGACCTCGAGGAGTCGAAGATCGGCCGGTTCGCCGACATCGACCAGCTGCCGGATCCGAGCGGACCGGCGCCCAGCGAGCGGACGGGCGGGCGCGAGCCCACCGCGACGGCGCTGTGATCAGCCGTAGCGCTCGCCGCCGATCAGGTGGCGCAGCTTGCCGCGGTTGTGCGTCGCGCGGACCCGGCGGACGGTGCCCGAGCGCGAGCGCATGACCAGCGACTCCGTCGTCGCCACGCCGGAGCCCTCGTAGCGCACGCCCTGGAGGACGTCGCCGTCGGTGACGCCGGTCGCTGAGAAGAAGCAGTCCTCGCCGCGGATCAGGTCGTCCTGCGTGAGCTGGCGGTCGAGGTCGTAGCCGGCGTCGAGCGCCGCCTTGCGCTCCTCGTCGTTGCGCGGCCACAGCCGGCCGACGAGCCCGCCGCCGATCGACTTGATCGCCGCCGCCGAGATGACGCCCTCCGGTGTTCCGCCGATCCCCCAGAGCAGATCGACGGGGGACCGCGAGCTGACGGCGAGCAGCGCGGCGCTGACGTCGCCGTCGCTGATCAGGCGCACGCGGGCGCCCGCTGCGCGGATCGCCTCGATGCCCTCCTCGTGCCGCGGGCGGTCGAGCACGACCACCGTCACGTCGCCGATGCTGACGTTCCGCCGCTCGGCGACGAGCGCGCACGTCTCGCCGATCGGGCGGTCGAGGTCGAGCAGATCGCCGAGGTCGGTGCCGCCGGCGAGCTTCTCCATGTAGACGCACGGGCCCGGGTCGAACATCGTCCCGCGCGGGGAGATCGCGATGACGGCCAGTGCGCTCGGCATGCCGCGAGCGGTCAGCGTCGTCCCCTCCAGCGGGTCGACGGCGATGTCGACGGCCGGCGGGGTCCCGTCGCCGACCTGCTCGCCGTTGTAGAGCATCGGCGCCTCGTCCTTCTCGCCCTCACCGATCACGACGATGCCGTTCATCGCGACAGTGCCCAGGACGACGCGCATCCCGTCGACGGCGGCCTGGTCGGCGGCCTCCTTGTCGCCGCGGCCGACGAGCCGCGCGGCGGACAGCGCAGCCGCCTCGGTGACACGGACGAGCTCGAGGGCGAGGTTGCGATCTGGCGGGGCGGCAGGCATGGCGGCCTCCGGGTCGGGGGCGTCGGGGCGCAGCGAGCCTACCGCGGGTGCGCCGTCCGGCGAGGCGCGGTCAGGCCGTCGGGATCGACGCGGCGACCGCGAGCAGGTCGTCGATCTCCCATGGGCCCTGAGCGGTCAGGCGCAGCGCGAGATCGCCGGCCTCCCAGGTCAGCTCGCGCACCGGCCGCAGCGATGGCTGGGCCTCCGGCAGCGGCAGCTCGCGCAGGCGCGCCGGGACGTTTCCCAGCTCGACGGTCTCCGTGCCGGCGCCCGCGAGCGCTTCGCGCTGGGGCGCGGGTGCCCGGCCGGCATAGAGCGCGAGCCGCCCGGGTGATCCGGGACGCGAGTCGTCGAGGCTCCACACCACCTCGGCGCCATCCCCGACCGGCGCGACGTCGACCCAGCGCGCCAGCGGCAGCGGAGCCGCGGGCAGCGGGAACGGGCGTCCGAGGATCGCGTCGGCGCCGGCGATGCCGTCGGGGGGGTCGGTCACGGCGCGATCATCGCAACAGCGGGCGGCCGTGGATAGGGTGCGCCGCGATGCCCCCCGGACCCGCCTCGCCCGCGCTCGACGTCCGCGACGAAGCGTTCCACGCCGCCGGGCCCGAGCAGCAGTGGTCGGACTCCCTCTACTTCGGCGGCGCTGATGCGCGCAGCGGCCTCGCGTTCTACGCGCGGATCGGCGCACGGCCGAACGAGGGCATCATCGAGGCGGCGCTCGGCGTCTGGCTCCCGCCGACGCGTCCGGGGCTGCCGCCGCGCTTCCTGCTCGCCTTCTCCCGCAGCGCCGCGCCGGCGGCCGGCGAACTGGCCGGCGCGCCGCTCGCCGCAGGCCCGCTCAGCCTGACGTGCGCCGTCCCGTTCGAGCACTGGACGATCGCCGTCGACGGCGAGGCGCGCATGTGGGCACGCGCGGAGGACCTCGGCGAGCACCCGGACGCCCATCAGCAGCTTCACGTCGGTGGCGAGCTGCGCTTCACCGCGTGGGTGCCGCCGTTCGAGTTCCACTCCGGCCTGACGAGCGCGGTCGCCGCCCGCCACTACGAGCAGCCCGGCTCCATCTCGGGCGCGCTCGTCGTGGGCGACGAGCGGTTCCCGATCCGCGGCGCGGGGATGCGCGATCACTCGTGGGGTGTGCGCGACTGGCAGGGCGTTCCGTACTGGCGCTGGATGGGGATGCTCGTCGACCCCGACCACTTCCTGCTCGTCAACAACGTCGGCCGGGACGGCGGCGAGATCGTCGGCGGCTGCCTGATGCTCGGCGGTGAGCTCGCGCCGATCGTCGACGGGCGCACCGAGGGCTCCCAGCGCGACTTCGTGGCGCACGCGACCGACGCGCTCGGACGCACCGCCACGCTGCGCGGCGCCGCGATCAGCATCGCGCCGCTGCGGCAGCGCCGCGACGAGCAACTGACGACGGTCAGCGAGGGCCTGACCCGGCTCGAGTGGCTCGGGCACGAATCCTTTGGCATCTCCGAATGGCTGGAGCAGACATGACCGACACCCGCTGGGGCCTGACGCTGCCGTTCGCCGGCGTCCCGCTCGCCGACCACGGCCCGTTCTTCCAGCTCGCAGAGGAGCTCGGCTACGACGACCTGTGGACCGGCGAGACCGCCGGCGCCGACGGGTTCACCCCACTCGCACTCGCCGCGGCGCAGACCGAGCGGATCCGGCTGGCGACCGGCATCGTCAACCCGTTCACCCGTGGCCGCGCGATCCTCGCCCAGCAGGTGGCGGCGATGGCGGACGCCTCAGGCGGGCGCTTCGTGCTGGGCCTGGGCGCGTCGTCGAATGTGATCGTCGAGCGCTGGAACGGCATCCCGTTCGAGAAGCCGCTGTCGAAGATCCGCGAGACCGTCGAGTACCTGCGGCCGGTGCTGGCAGGCGAGCGTGGCGCCGGCGGGTTCCGGCTCGAGTCGCCGCCCGCAGCGCCGGTGCCGATCGTGCTCGCGGCGCTGCGCGGCAAGATGCTGCGGCTCGCAGCGGAGATCGGCGACGGGGCGTTCACGAACTTCCTGCCGCTGAGCGGGCTGCCGCGCGTCGTCGAGGGCGTGCGCGAGGGCGAGGAGGCCGCAGGCAAGGAGCCGGGCAGCAGCGAGCTGGTCTGCCGCTTCTTCTGCATCCCCCAGCCCGCCGACGAGGGTCTGCAGACGGCGAAGTTCCTCTTCACCGGTTACGCGACCGTCCCCGTCTACAGCGAGTTCTTCCGCTGGCTCGGCTGGGGCGAGCAGATCGACCCGATGATCGCCGCCTGGCAGGAGGGCGACCGCGCCAAGGCACTCGAGCTCGTGCCCGAGGATCTGGTCCGCGACATCTTCATCTTCGGCTCGTTCGCCGAGCAGCGCGCCCGGCTGCAGGAGTTCGCCGACGGCGGCATCACGACGGCGATCCTCACGCCGATGTGCGGCCCCGACCGGCTCGACGAGGTCATCCGCGGGCTGGCACCGGGCAGCACGGTCTGAACGCAGGCCGTCCACGGCGGTTTCCCCGCCCGCTACCTTCCCCCGCAATGGAGGCTCTCCCGTCTCACGACGGCGCGCTCGCCGGCTCGCCATACCCGCCGATCGGCGACTACGCGTTCCTGTCGGACTGCGAGGTCACGGCGCTCGTCGCTCCGAGCGGCAGCGTCGAGTGGATGTGCCTGCCGCGCATGGACGGACCGTCGATCTTCGGCGCGATGCTCGACCGCGACGCCGGGCGCTTCAACATCTCCCCCCAGGGGCAGCGCGTGCCCGCCGGCCGCCGCTACCTGCCGGGCACCAACATCCTCGAGACGACATGGGCGACGAAGACCGGCTGGGTCACCGTCGTGGACCTGCTGTTGATCGGACCCTGGCATCACGACCAGGACCGTTCGACCTCGCACCGGCGCTCGCCCACCGACACCGACGCCGACCACGTGCTGCTGCGGATGATCCACTGCATCAACGGGCACGTGGAGATGCACGTCGAGTGCGAGCCCAAGCTCGACTACGGGCGTCACGGCGTGACCTGGGCCTACGGCGACGACGGCTACGGCATCGGCATCGCGCGCGCTCCCGATCAGGACATCGAGCTGCGGCTGACGACCGACCTGCGCCTGGGCTTCGAGCGCGGCCGCGCGCGCGCACGCTCGACGCTGCGCGAGGGCGACCGCGCGTTCGTCGCGCTCAGCTGGACCGAGCACGCGGCGCCGACGGACTTCGACGAGGCGCACCGGCGGATGAGCTTCACCGCCGACTTCTGGCACGACTGGCTTGCCCACGGTGACTTCCCCGACCATCCCTGGCGCCAGTACCTGCAGCGCAGCGCGCTGACGCTGAAGGGCCTGACCTACGCTCCGACCGGCGCGATGTGCGCGGCGTCCACGACGTCGCTGCCGGAGACCCCGGGCGGTGAGCGCAACTGGGACTACCGCTACTCCTGGATCCGCGACTCGGCCTTCATGCTCTGGGGCCTGCACTCGCTGGGCTTCACGCAGGAGGCCGGCGACTACTACTACTTCATCGAGGACGTCGCCGCCGCCGACGAGCTGCAGGTGCTCTACGGCATCGGCGGCGAGCGTCACATCGAGGAGTCCCAGCTCGACCACCTCGAGGGCTACGAGCACTCGCGGCCGGTGCGCGTGGGCAACGCCGCCTACAACCAGAACCAGCACGACGTCTGGGGCACGCTGCTGGACTCGGTCTACATCCACACCAAGAACCGCGATCAGCTGCCCGAGTCGGCGTGGCCGATCCTCGCCCGGCAGGTCGAGGAGGCGATCGCGCACTGGCGCGAGCCCGACAGGGGCATCTGGGAGGTGCGGGGCGAGCCCAAGCACTTCACCTCGTCGAAGATCTTCTGCTGGCTCGCGCTCGACCGCGGCGCGCGGCTGGCGCGCCTGCGCAGCGACACCAAGACCGCGATGCGCTGGCAGGAGGTCGCCGACGAGATCCGCGCGGACGTGCTGGAACACGGCGTCGACCGTCAGCGCAATCGCTTCGTCCAGCACTACGACACCGACGCGCTCGACGCGGCGCTGCTGCTGATCCCGCTGGTGCGCTTCCTGCCCGGCGACGACGTGCTCGTGCGCAACACGGTCGCCGGGATCGCCGACGAGCTCGGCGCGGACGGCCTGATCCTGCGCTACAAGGTCGACGAGACCGACGACGGCCTCGAAGGTGAGGAGGGGACGTTCGCGATCTGCTCCTGGTGGCTCGTCTCCGCGCTCGTGGAGATCGGCGAGCTCGATCGCGCCCGGCAGATGTGCGAGAAGCTGCTCGCCTACGCAAGCCCGCTGCTGCTCTACGCCGAGGAGATCGACGCCGACACCGGCCGTCACCTGGGCAACTTCCCGCAGGCCTTCACGCACCTCGCGCTGATCAACGCCGTGATGAAGCTGATCACCGCCGAGGAGGAGATGCTCGCCGCGACGCCCTCGCCGGGGAAGGTCGTCCCGCCGCCCGGCTCCCGCGGCGGGCTCTACCGCGTCGAGAACACCGCGTGAGCGACGGCCCCCGTGTCGAGTGTGAGCCCGACGCCCAGGCCGCCGCCGAGCGCGCCGCGGACATCCTCGCCGGGGCGATCAGCGAAGCGCTGACCCAGCGCGGCGCGGCCCACATCGCGCTGTCCGGCGGCGGCACCCCGCGCGTGGCCTACGCGCTGCTCGGGCCGCTCGTCGCCGACTGGCAGGGCGTGCACCTGTGGTTCGCCGACGAGCGCTGCGTCGGCCCCGACGACCCGCAGTCCAACGCCCTGCTCCTCCGCCAGACGCTCGTCGCCCCGCGCGCCGTGACCCACCGGATGGCCGGCGAGCTGGGCGCCGAGGCGGCCGCACGCGCCTACGAGCGCGAGCTGGGCGACGTCGTCCTGGACGTCGCCCTGCTCGGCATCGGCGAGGACGGGCACACCGCGTCGCTGTTCCCGGACAACCCGGTGCTCGACGCGCCCGGGCGGGTGGCCGGGGTGCATGACAGCCCCAAGCCCCCGCCCGACCGCATCACGCTCACGCGCGCGACGCTCGACGGCGCCCGTCAGCGGCTGCTGCTCGTGACCGGCTCGGGGAAGGCCGAGGCGCTCGGGCTCGCGCTGGGCCCACCCTCGCGCCACGTCCCCTGCTCGCTGCTGGAGCGCGACGGGCTCACCGTGGTCGCAGACCGCGCCGCGCTCGGCTGACCCTCCCACGAGACGCGCGGCAGCCACTGCAGCCGGCGCGGCAGGTACCAGTTGCGCTCACCGAGGAGCTTCATCGTCGCGGGCAGCAGGACGGCGCGCACGATCGTCGCGTCGATCAGGATCGCGACGGCCAGGCCGACGCCCATCTGCTTGAACTCGATGTAGCTCAGGGTCGCGAAGACCCCGAAGACGGCGACCATCACGAACGCCGCGCTCGTGACCGTTCCGGCGGTGGCGAGGATGCCCTCGCGGACCGCCTCGTCGGTGCTCTTGCCGCGATCGACGGCCTCGCGGATCCGGCTGAGGATGAACACGTGGTAGTCCATGCTCAGCCCGAACAGGATCACGAACAGGAACATCGGCAGCCACGACACGACCGCGCCGTTGCTGTTGAAGCCGAGCACGCCCTCGAGGTGCCCGCGCTGGAAGATCCAGACGAGGACACCGTAGGCGGCGCCGACGGACAGCAGGTTCAGCACGATCGCCTTGACCGGCACGACGATCGAGCGGAACGTGACGAGCAGCAGCACGAACGCGAGCGTCAGGACGAACAGGAACACGAACGGCGCGCGCCCGGTCATGACGTCGTTGAAGTCCTTCGTGCCGGCGGCCATGCCGGTGACGTAGACCTCGGAGCCCGGCACCCTGCCGACCGTCTGCGGGATCAGCGTCCCGCGCAGGCGCTCCAGCGCGCGCATCGACGCGGCGTCGTTGCCGTCGCCGGCCATCGGGATCTGGATCGACGCGACCTTGCCGCCGGGAGCGACCGACACGTCGACCGGCCCGTTGAAGGCGCCTGAGGCGATCGCGCGGCGCTCCAGGCCGGAGATCGCCGCACGCATCCGCGGCGACTGCAGGTCGCTCGCGCGGACGACGACCTCGGCGGGGATCTGGCCACCCGGGAACGCCGCCTGCATGCGCTCGTACACGCGCATGGCGGGGAGATCCTGCGGCAGATCGGAGGTCCCGCTGAGCGCGGTGCGCATCGTCAACGCGGGGATCGCCATCGTCACGAGCAGGCCACCCGCCAGCACGACGCTGAGCAACGGGCGGCGCAGCGACCCGTCGACGACGGCGCGCCAGAAGCGCCCGCCCTCCTCGCGTGCAGCAAGGCGCTTGCCGATGAACGGCAGGCGCCCGCGGTCGACCTTCGACCCCAGCAGCGCGAGCGCCGCCGGCACCGCGGTGATCGAGCCGATCATCGCGACGGCGACGACGATCATCGAGCCGATGCCGAACGAGACGAACGTGCTGTCGCCGGCGAACAGCATCCCGGCCATCGCCGCGATCACCGTCAGCCCGGACACGAGGATCGCGCGGCCGGACGTCGCGGCTGCGACGTCCACCGCCTCGGCTGCCGACGCGCCTCGGCGGCGCTCCTCGCGCTCGCGCCGCAGGTAGAAGAGCGAGTAGTCCACGCCGACGGCCAGGCCGATCAGCAGCACCACCGAGCTGATCTCCTCGCCCATCGGGAGGATGTGGCTGACGATGCCGACCAGGCCGAGCGTCGCGGCGACAGCGCTGATGCCGAGCAGCAGCGGGATGCCGGCCGCCACGAGCGATCCGAACGCGAGGAACAGGATCGCCAGCGTGATCGGCAGCGACAGCGTCTCGGCGCTGCGGAAGTCGTCGGAGAACGACTTCGAGAGCGCGCGGTCGGCGCTCGCGTCGCCGAACTGCCCGATGAAGAGCCCGGGATGGCGCTCGGCTGCAGTGGTGACGGCACGTTCGATCGGGACGATCGCCTTCTGCGTCGCGTCGTCGTCACCGGGGACGCTGAAGGTCACGAGTGCGGAACGGCGGTCGGCGGAGATGAGGTCGCCGCCGTCGGCGCTCAGCGGCGAGCGCACCTGCTCGACACCGGGCTGGGCGCGCAGCGTCGAGGCGACGTCGCGCACCGCCGCGCGCAGCTTGGCGCTCGACACCGTCGAGCCTTTCGGCCCCTGGATGAGGACCGTCTCCTCGGCGTCCTTCTTGGGGAACGCCTGCTGGAGCACGCGGTCGGCCCGGCCTGAATCGCCGGAGCCGTCGTTGTCGTCGGTGTTCACCATGCCGACGCCCTGGCCGATCATGACCGAGGCCACGACGAACACGACCCAGAGGCCGAGGGCGGTCTTGGCGTGGTGCGCGCTCCAGCGTCCGGCGCGCGCCGCGAATGTGGTCTTCGACTGCATGTTCAAGGTCTCCTGGAAGCGTGTTGACGGGTTCTGGACCGCCGCCGGGAAGGCTGCCCGTCGAGCGGCGCCACGCCAATGACGACACCTGGCAGATGCGGGTGGGGTTATCCCCCGTCCTGGTGGACCCACAGGCCGGTGCAGGCGAGCGTGTAACGTCGGGGCGGGATGGGTAGACCGTCCGCTGCGATGCCTGGTGCACCAGCGACATCAGACGTTTGCGAAGACCTGCTCGAGGCGCTCGAGCAGACACGCGAGCGCACGCTGATGCTCGCGGCGGCGATCAGCGATCACGACCTCGAGCGGCAGATCGACCCGCTGATGAGCCCGCTCGTCTGGGACCTCGCGCACATCGCGGCCTACGAGGATCTCTGGCTCGTGCACCGCCGAACCGGCGGGCCGCTGCTGCGCGCCGACCTGGCCGCGACCTACGATGCCTTCGAGACGCCCCGCGCGGTCCGCGGCGAGGTCGAGCTGCTCGACGCCGATGGCGCTCGCGCGTATCTCGCCACGGCGCGCGAGCGCGCGCTCGCCGCAGCCGCCACGCGCGGCGTGGACCCCGTGATCCACGAGCTGGTGCTGCAGCACGAGCAGCAGCACGTCGAGACGATGTTGCAGACGCTCACGCTCGCGCACCTGGACGGCTTCGACCCGCAGCTGCGCGAGTCGCCGGGGCCCGCCGCCGTCCCCGGCGCGCACAGCGGCCTCGAGTTCGTCCCCGTCGCCGGCGGCGAGATCGGGCTCGGCGCCGGGCCGGGCCGCTTCTCCTACGACAACGAGCGCCCCCGCCATGTCGTCACGCTCGCCCCGTTCCGGATCGCCCGCACGCCCGTCACCAACGCGACCTGGCTGGTCTTCGCCGAGGGCGGCGGCTACGAGCGCCGCGAGTGGTGGAGTGACGAGGCCTGGGCGTGGAAGGAGCAGTGGGACATCACCGGGCCCTTGCACTGGGCGCGCCGGCCCGACCGGTCCTGGTGCGAGCTCACGGCCTGCGGGCCGCGCGATCTCGACCCCGACCGTCCCGTGTGCCACGTGAGCTGGTTCGAGGCCGCCGCCTTCGCCCGCGCCCATGACGCTCGGCTCCCCACGGAGGCCGAATGGGAGGCGGCGGCGACCTGGACCCAGCCACGCAAGCTCACCGGCCCGCTCGACGGCCCACCGCAGCTCGGCCAGCGCGCCTTCGAGACCACGCCCGTCGGCTGTCGCTGTCGACCCCGCCCGGCTGATCACTCGGCCGGCGAGGACCCGGGCCGGCGGAACGGCTGCTCCGGAGGCTGGGCGGCCGCCGCGGCGAACGCGATCACCCGGCCGCCCGCATCGCGAACGCTGACCGCCTCGACGAGCAGTGCGCCCGCCGACGAGCACGACGAGGATCGTGAACGTCGGCAACTCGAGCGTGGCGCCGAACGCCGCCAGCGCGAGCAGCGCGGCGATGCATGCGAGCCGGCCCACGGACAGCACGCCGGGCTCGCGCCGCGCCGACGCCACGTGGAACGCGGTGATCGCCGTCAGCAGCACCGCTGCCCCACCGGCGACTGCCCACCGCAGACCGAAGCCCTCGGCGTCGTGGTGCTCGGCGAGGCCGTGGCCGATCTGGAAGACGACCGCGACGAAGACGAGGTCGAAGAACAGCTCGAGCCAGCTCGCGTGGCGGTGCTCGTCGCCGCCGGCGCGCAGCTGCGGCGGGCGCCGCATCGGCGAAGGGCCCGCGGCATGGGTCGCATGCCGCGGGCCTCTCGTCAGCAGGACCGGACATCGGCCCGGGAGTCTATGCGCCTACGCGCTCCACGATCATCGCCTCGCCCTGACCCTGCGCGACGCACATCGTCTCGATGCCGTAGCGGCCGTCGATCGTCTCGAGGTCGTTGAGCAGCGTGGTCATGATCCGCACGCCGGTCATCCCGAACGGGTGACCGAGGGCGATCGCGCCGCCGTGCGGGTTGAGCTTGTCCAGGTCGATCCCGCACTCCTGTGCGATCGGCAGCACCTGCGCTGCGAACGCCTCGTTGAGCTCGACGACGTCGATGTCGCCGATCTTCAGGCCCGCGCGGTCCAGCGCCTTCTTGATCGCACCGATCGGAGCGACGCCCATGTACTCGGGCTCGTTGCCCCAGGTCGCCGCGGTGATGATCCGCGCACGCGGTGTCAGGCCCAGCTCGGCGGCCTTCGTGTCGCTCATGATCAGCGCGGCGGCGGCGCCGTCGTTGAGCGGGCATGCGTTGCCCGCCGTGACGGTGCCGTCCTCGCGGAACGCCGGCTTCAGCGACGCGAGCCGCTCGACCGTCGAGTCCGCGCGCGGGCCGTCGTCCTTGTCGACCACGGTGCCGTCTGCCAGCGTGACCGGAGCGATCTCGCGGGCGAAGAACCCGTCGTTCTGAGCTGCGACCGCACGCTCCTGCGAGCGCTGGGCGTAGGCGTCCTGGTCCTCACGCGTCACGCCCCACTTGTCGGCGACGTTCTCCGCCGTCAGGCCCATCGCGATGTATGCGTCCGGCTGGCCGGGCTCCTTGCCCTGCAGCGACTCGTTCTGGTCCTCCGGGTGCGCGGCCTCCTGGGCTGCGTTGTAGCGGCTGACGAACTCGACGCCGGAGGCGATGTAGACGTCGCCCTGACCGGCGACGACGTTGTTCGCCGCGTACCGGATCGCGTCGAGACCGGACGCGCAGTAGCGCGAGACGGTGATCCCGCTCGTCTCCTGCCCGAGCTTCTCGCTCAGCAGGACGGCGATCCGGGCGATGTTGTTGGCCTGCAGGCCCTGAGGGAGCCCGCAGCCGGAGATGACCTCCTCGACGCTCGCCGGGTCGACCCCGGGGTTGCGCTCGAGCAGCTGGTCGATGATGAATGCGAGTGTCTCGTCCGGGCGCAGCGTGGCGAGCGAGCCCTTGAAGGCGCGCCCGACAGGGGTGCGGACGGCGTCGACGATGACGGCCTGTGGCATGGACGTGAGTCCTTTCTGGATGTATGCCCGGCGGTCGCACTCCACGGGCGTTCTCCCCGGCGGTCGCACTCCACGGGGCTTTTGTGTCCGGCGATGTGGCCCGGACAGGAGGAACTGTACAGACCGGCGGGGTCAGCGCTTGGCGTGGCGTTCGAGTGCGCGCCCGAACGCCTTCTCGACCGCATGTGCGGTGCGCTGCTCGAGTATCGCCACGTAGGCGTCGCTGACCTGGGGGCGCAGGCGCTCGAGCGCCTCGCGAACCTCGGCCCACTCGGCTTCCGGCCGGCCGGCCTCGTCGAACGGCTTCCAGACCTGCTCGAAGAACAGGCGCACGAACGTCTCACTCACGCGATCGGCGTTCTTTGTCAGGCGCTCGACGATGTCGAGCGCCTTCTCCAGCGGCACGCCGAGCGCGATCACGGCCTCGCCGGCGCGCAGCACGGTCGGGCTCGGGACCTCGTAGCGCCCCCCGCCCAGCGGGACGACGAGGCGCAGCCGCTCCGCGCGCGCCAGCAGCTTCGGGTCACCGTGCGCGCCGAAGCGCTCGGTCAGCTCACGCAGATCGACGACCTCCGGCTGCTCGGCGTCCTGCGGGGCGAGCAGCGTCTGCGTGAAGCCGAGGATCTGCTCTGCCGATCCGCCCGAGCGGTCGACGAGGTCCTTGATCGCGGCGAGGTTGTAGCCATTCCCCTGCAGCTCCTGGATCAGCCGCAGGCGCGCCGCGTGCTCCGGGCCGTAGTAGCCGGTGCGGGCCCGCACCTGCGGCGGTGGCAGCAGTCCGCGCGACTGGTGGGCGCGGATGTTGCGCACGGTCATGCCGGTCTCGCGCGCGAGCTCGTCGATCGTCATTGCCGCATCGGCGTCGGACACACCGACATCTTACGCTGTTCCATGTGACGTGATTCGGTGTACCATTACCCGATGACGTCTGAGACACTGCATCTGCACGGCGAGGCGATCAGCTACGAGGTGCTCGGCGAGGGCCCGCCCCTGCTGCTGATCCACGGGATCAGCTCGAGCTCGGAGAGCTGGAGCGACGTCCTGCCGGGCCTGAGTGAGCGCCACACCGTGATCGCACCCGACCTGCTCGGCCACGGCGCCTCGGCCAAGCCACGCGGCGACTACTCGCTCGGCGCGTTCGCGAGCAGCCTGCGCGACCTGCTCGTCGCACTCGGGCACGAGCGCGCGACCGTCGTCGGGCACTCCCTCGGCGGCGGCGTGGCGATGCAGTTCTCCTACCAGTTCCCCGAGCGCGTCGACCGCCTCGCGCTCGTCTCCAGCGGCGGGCTCGGTCACGAGGTTCACCCGATGCTGCGCGCCGCGACACTGCCGGGGTCCGACTGGGTGCTGCCGGCGCTCGCCTGGACGGGAGCACTCGGCGCCGGGGCGGCCGCAGCACGGCTGCTCGATCGCGTGGGCATCCATCCCAGCGCCGACTTCAGCGGGATCGCCGACGGCTTCGCAACGCTCGAGGACCCCGAGACCTGCCGCGCGTTCCTGCACACCGCGCGCTCGATCATGGACGTCAGCGGCCAGCGCGTGAGCGCGCGTGGGCGCCTCTACCTGGCCCAGGACATCCCGACGCTGATCATCTGGGGCCAGCGCGATCCACTGATCCCGGTCGCCCACGGCCGCGCAGCGCATGAGCTGATGCCGCACAGCCGGCTCGAGGTCTTCGAGGGCGCCGGCCACTTCCCGTTCCGTGACGACCCGGAGCGGTTCGTCGCCGTGCTGGCGCAGTTCATGGCCGAGACCCGGCCCGCGACGGCCAACGCCGAGCGTATGCGAGCGCTGCTGCTCGGCGAGGTCGCGGCATGAGCTTCGAGGCGCACGACGTCCGCACCACCCAGCCGCGGCTGCGCGGCGTCTCGCACGCGTATGCCTTCTGGGCCGCGCTCGCCGCCGCCATCGCGTTCGTCACGCTCGCGGCGACCCCGTCGGCGCGCGTCGCGGCCGCGGTCTACGGCGCGGGCCTGTGCGCGCTGTTCGCGGGCAGCGGCCTCTACCACCGCTGGCGCTGGCATCCGCGCTGGCGCCCGCTGCTGCGGCGCATCGACCACAGCACGATCTTCGTCTTCATCGCCGCGAGCTACACGCCGATCGCGCTGCTGGTGCTCACCGGACCGCTGCGCATCGTCGTCCTGGCGCTCGTCTGGGCGGGCGCGCTCGCCGGCGTCGCCTTCAGCGTGGCCTGGATCACCGCGCCACGCGTGCTCGTCGCCGGCAGCTACCTGGCGCTCGGGTGGGTGGCGCTGATCGCGATGCCCCAGCTCATCTCGGGACTGCCGGTCACGCCGCTCGTGCTGCTCGCGCTCGGGGGGCTCCTGTACTCCGCGGGCGCCGCGGTCTACGCCGGGCGCCGGCCCGATCCGTGGCCGCAGGTGTTCGGCTTCCACGAGCTCTTCCACGCGTTCGTCATCGCCGCAGCGGTCGTGCACGCCGTGGCGATCGCCGGATGGGTGATCCCGCTCGCCGCCTGAGGCTGCATAGAGTCCGGGCGGATCCCCACCGCCAAGGAGCTGGAGCAGCATGAAGATCGCAGGCGCAGGCGCAGTCGTCTCGGGTGGCGCGTCGGGCCTCGGAGAGGCCACGGTGCGACGTCTGCACGCGGGCGGCGCGCAGGTCGTCATCGCCGACGTCAACCCGGAGAAGGGCGAGGCCCTCGCCGCCGAGCTCGGCATCGACTTCGTCCAGTGCGACGTGCGCGAGGAGGATCAGGTGCAGGCGGCCGTCGACAAGGCCGCCGAGGCCGACGCCGGCCTGCGCATCGCGATCTCCTGCGCCGGCACCGGCATTCCGGTGAAGGTCGCCTCGAGCAAGGGCCCGCATCCGCTGGAGGCCTTCAAGGTGCTCGTCGACATCAACCTCGTCGGCACCTTCAACGTGATGCGCCTCGCCGCATTCAAGATGCTGACGGCGAACACGCCCGACGACGAGGGTGAGCGCGGCGTGCTCGTCAACACCGCGTCGGTCGCCGCGTTCGACGGCCAGATCGGCCAGATCGCCTACTCGGCGACCAAGGGCGGCGTCGTCGGCATGACGCTCCCGGCCGCGCGCGACCTGGCGGACAAGGGCATTCGCGTCTGCACGATCGCTCCGGGCCTGTTCGACACGCCGCTGCTCAGCGCGCTCCCGGAGGATGCACGCGCCTCGCTCGGCAGGCAGGTGCCGTTCCCCAGCCGTCTCGGCCGTCCCGCCGAGTACGCCGAGCTCGCCGCGCACATCGTCGAGAACACGATGCTCAACGGCGAGACGATCCGCCTTGACGGCGCCATCCGCATGGCGCCGCGCTGACAAGCGACTGGCGGGAGGCCGTAGGCGAGTCCCTGTGAAAGGGACCCTCCCCCCGGACTGAGCCTTCGGCCTCCCGCCGTCGCCGGCGCGCACCCGTTCCCCCGAGCGTGCGCACGCCGCTTGTTCCCCCCTGGCTTGGCTACACCTCGGCCCCTCGTCCGTCGACCGCTGCGCGGTCACCGGCCATGAGCAGCTCGCCGGCCTCTGCGAGGCAGAGCCAAGCGAGCTCGAGCTGCTCGGCGTTGCCGTCATCGGCATCGACGAGCCCTGCTGCCAGGTGACGCAGAACCGCTGCCGCCCAAGAGAGCGAGTCTGCGGCCTCCTGGAGCAGCCCGGTGCGTTGCGCAGGCTCGATCGCTTCCAGCTCTTCGAGCCAGCATTCAGCGAGCGCTCCGGCCCTCGCGTCGAGGCGTCCTGCCTCGGCGGTGAGGCGCCGGGCGACCAGCGCTCCGCGCGCGGTCCCCGTTGAGGACACACCCGCGAAGTGCGCGAGTGCAGCCGCCGCGAGCGTGAGCGTCTCGGCGGGCGCCTCCGGCAGCTCGGCCGCGTTGGCGAGCGCCTCCTCGATGACCGCCGCTCGCGACTCAGCAAGCTGGCGGTAGAGGTCGGCCGGGTACAGATCCACATGCCCGGCCGGGGCATCGTGCTGCTTCACGGGGTGCTCCTCGGGTGGTTGGTGAGAGCCATGCACCCCTATGTCGCGCGGCGGGGGCCCATTCCCCCCTCCGACTTCTGCGATCAGCGTTCGAAGCCGAATTCCTGCGTTCCGTCGGTGGTCGGTTCCTGGTCCGCGGCTGCCGGAGCCGGCGCCTGGGCAGCGGGCGCCTGGCTCACCGGCTCGGTCGGCTGGGCTGCCGCCGGGGTCGTCGAGCCTGCCGGGCTGGTTCCCTGCGCGGAGTTGCCTGAGCCGCCGGACCCCGATCCCTGGTTGGATGACGCTGCGCCGGCCGACCGGCCCGGCGTCGTCGTCGTGGTCGTCGTCGTCGTGGTCGTGGTCGACGAACCGCTGCCCGAACCCGAACCCGAACCGGACGGCGAGGTGGCCTGGGCCGCCGGCCGCGACGCCGGCGCCACGGACTTCGAGCTGCCATCCCCACCGCTGTTGTTGACGAGCGCATACGCGCCGATGCCGCCCGCAACCAAGACGACCGCGCCGGCGGCAAGCGCCAAGCCCCCGGCGAGCCCGCCGAACCCGCCGCCCGCTGCGGCGCCGGCGCCTGCTCCGGTCCCGCCGGTGGCGCCGGTGCCGCCGGAAGTGCCGTTGCCCGACGCGGCCGTGCCACCGATCCCGAGCGCGCTGAGCGCGGCGAGCGGCAGCATGACCGGCGGGACGATCGCACCAATGCCGCGCAGGTTGCGCACGTAGCGCCGGCAGGCCGAGCAGTCGCTCAGGTGCTCGCCGGCGAGCTTGTGGCGCTCGCCGTCGGTGTCCAGCACCCCGAATGCGTAGGCCTTCATCAGCGACTGGTGGTTCTCGCACCAGTCGCCGGCCTCGATCTCCGCGACGATCGGACCCATCTTCTGGGAGACGCCGTCCATCAGCTTCTCCATGCGCCGCGGCGCGACACCCAGCGCCTCAGCGGCCTCGGGGCGGCTGTAGCCGTGCAGGTAGCAGAGTGCAGCGGCCTGGCACTCGCGCTCGGTGAGGCGCTCGCGCATGCTCGCCATCAGCCCCGTCATCCGGCGGCGGTCGTCGAGACGCTGGGCGAGGTCGACCTCCTGGGCGGCCGCGTCGGTGTCGACGTCGTCTGCCACCTGGTCCGGGCGCTGGCGCCGCAGCTCGTCGATCGAGCGGCGGTAGGCGACCTGCACGAGGAAGCCCGCGTGGTTGTCGATCTCCTCGCCGCGCACGAGCTGCTCGTAGAGCCCGTGCCAGGCCTGGTTGTAGAACGCGTCGAGGTCAGCGTCGTCGAAGCGGATCCGCTGCGCGGCCAGGCGCGAGCGCAATGCGGTCACCGTCGGGCGGCGAAGCTCCTCGTATTCGCTCTGCAGGACGCGCTCAGCGCGCGTCGCCGATCGGTCGCGCAGGATGGCCACTACGGGCTCACACGAACGGCGACCACGGACGATGTCGTGATGGGCCAGGGCCAGTTCGCCCCACCACGCGGCACGCGCACGCGGAACTGGTAGCGCGCGGGGCGGGTCGTGCCGCGGAAGCGGTAGCGCCACGTCGCGCGGCCCTGCGAGTTGGCTTCACTGCTGCCGACGGTGGCCCAGCGTCGACCCACCCGCGCCTGCACGAGCACGGTGCGCCCGACCGCGGCGCCGCTGCCGGCGCGGGTGATCCGGGCGGCCAGCGTCATGCGCGAGCCGTTGTGGAGGTTGCTCCCGCGCGCCTCGAGCGAGATCTTCAGCTTCCCGAAGATGCGCACCTCGGCCGACTCGGCCGGGATGTAGGCGGCGCCCTCGACGTGCACCACGAGCCGCCGCGGAGTGGTGCCGACCGGCGCCGTGAACGCGCCACCTGCGTCGGTCGTCACCCTGCGCTCGGTGCGGAAGCCCGGATCGCCGTCGCCGAAGCGCGCGTTGCGGATCAGCAACGGCACGCCGGCTGCGGGGCTGCCGTCGGCGCGGCGCACCACGCCCGTGATGCGAGCGCCCGGGGCGGGCAGTGTGAACCGGGTCTTCGCAAGGTTGATCCTGACGCTCGCGGGAACGGGCGCCGCGACGACGCTCGACCGCAGAAAACTGGCCAATTTAATTTTCAACAATAAAGAGAATCTGTTGCAAGTCAACAACTTAA
>JBBQKR010000023.1:0-41946 GCA_038327125.1 Solirubrobacterales bacterium | reverse complement strand
TTCGCGTGCCAGCTCTCCAAGGGATCGCGGGTCTGGCCCGAGCGCGGCCCGCGGCTCGCCCGCGCCGTCAGCGTGGCGCGTGCGCGCAGCGGCGCGTGCAGGACGACGATGTCGTCCGCGGGGGCCAGCGGGCCTGCGGCGCTGACGGCCTCGTGCGCGCCCACTCCGACCGCGACGCCCGGCCCCGCCCGCACGATGACCTTGCGCGGCTGGCGGATCTCCACCACCGACGCCTCCCCGCGCTCGACGACCGCCGGGGGGTCGATGTCCGGTTCGCGCTCGACGGCTCGGCGGCTCATCGTCAGCAGGCCGCGCGGCGACGGCTGCTCGACGTCCCAGCGCTGCACGAACTGCAGGAACGGGCAGTAGAGGGCGCCGGCGTCGGTGTTGTCGAGCACGCTGAGCAGCCCGCGCCCGCACCACCAGAACTCGTCGGCGTCCACCGGCAGCACCCAGTCGGCGCCCGCGGCGACGGCGTCGGCGATCAGGCCGCTCGTGAGCTGCGCCTGATCGAACGGTCCCGCGTCGGTCGACCACTGGATCGGGTGTCGCCGCGCAAGGCGCCTGAGCACGCGCGTCGTCCCGTCCGTCGACCCGTTGTCGAGCACGATCACGCGCTCGACGCCCAGCGCGAGCGTGTTCAGCAGGACCGGTCCGACGACGTCCGCGGCGTCGCGGACGACCATCACGCCGAAGACGCGTGTCACGCCGGATCGGCGGACAGTTCGGCCAGGTCGACGGCGACCATGTCCGCGATCATCTGCTCGAACGGGATCTCGGGGACCCAGCCGAGGACCTCACGCGCCCGCGCCGCGTTGCCGACCGGCACGACGGGCTCCGGCGGGCGCACGAACGCTGGATCCACGCGCACCCGGTCGTCGACGCCGCCCTGCACGCCGGCGGCCGCGAACGCCGCCTCGACGAGCTCGCGCACCGTGTGTGCGCGCCCGCTGGCGAGGACGTACTCACCCGGCTCGTCGGCGCTCAGCGCCAGCGCCGCCCCGCGGACGATGTCGCGCGCGTCCGACCAGTCACGCGCGGCGTTCAGGTCACCCAGGACCAGCTCCTGCTCGAGCCCGAGCGCGATCGCCGCGGCCCCGCGCGTGACCTTGCGCGGGAGGAAGCGGTGCGGGCGGCGCGGCGACTCGTGGTTGTAGGTGATGCCGCTGCACGCGAACAGGCCGTGGTGCTCGCGCAGTGCGCGGACCAGGCCGTGCGCGCCGAGCTTCGCCACGCCGTAGGGCGTGCGCGGGCGCATCGGGGTGTCCTCGTCCTGCGGGCTCTCGGGCGCGTCGCCGAAGATCTCACTCGAGGTGGAGACCCACACGCGCGGGCGCGGATCGGCGGCCAGCGCGGCCGCCAGCACCGTGCCGGTCGCCCCCGCGATCGCGGCGATCGTCTGCGTCGGGTCATCCCACGAGTCGGGGACGAAGGTCGGCGCCGCGAGGTGGTAGATCTCGTCCGGCCGGGCCTGCGCGATCGTCGCCTTCAGCGCCGCGGTGTCGAGCAGGTCCCCGTCGATCGCTGTGATCTGCCCGCGGATGGCGTCGAGGTTGGGTGAGGCGAACGCGCCCGGGCGGTCCAGCCCCGCCACCTCGTCGCCGCGCGCGAGCAGCAACTCGGCCAGGTAGGAGCCGTCCTGTCCTGCGATTCCGGTGATCAGCACGCGGCGGGCCATCGGCGGCGGACCCTACCCTGAGCCGCGAGGAATGACCGACGCAACGCCAGCACCGGCCGCCCCGCCGCGCCCGCCGAGCGCGCCCGTGCTGGGCATCCCGCTCGCGCTCGACGGCTACGAGGGCGTGCTCGACTGGATCGACGCCGCGATCGCCGCCTGCAGCCGCGAGTATGTCTGCGTCGCCGCCACGCACACCGTGATGGCCTCGCGGGAGGACCCGGAGCTGCGCGCGGCCGTCCTCGGGTCGAGCCTGACGGTGCCCGACGGCCAGCCGCTCGTGTGGGCGCTGCGCGCGTACGGGCACCCGCTCGGCGACCGCGTCTACGGGCCGGAGCTGATGGAGCGCGCCTGCGCCCGCGCCGCGCGCAGCGGCGCGCGCATCTTCCTCTACGGAGGACGCGACGACCAGGCGCTCGCGGACCTCAGTGCGCAGCTGCTGGAGCGCCATCCCGGATTGCAGATCGCCGGCAGCCACAAGCCGCTCTACCGGCCGCTGAGCGTCGACGAGCAGCGCGAGGTCGCGAGTGTCATCAACGCCGCGCGCCCGGACATCGTCTGGGTCGGGCTGGGTGTGCCGCGGCAGGAGAAGTGGATGGCGACGATGCGCGGGCAGCTCGACGCGCCCGTCCTCGTCGGTGTGGGCGCGGCGTTCGACTTCCTCAGCGGGACGGTCAAGCAGGCGCCGCGCTGGATCCAGCGCGCCGGCCTGGAGTGGCTGTTCCGCCTGACCCGTGAGCCGCGGCGGCTGTGGCGGCGCTACGCCCGCTACAACCCGCGCTTTGCGGTGGGTTTTGCGCGTGAGTGGTGGGGGATGAAGCGCGGGCGCTGACCCTTACTCAGGCAGATGTTCATCGCGATACTGATGATACGATGCACGTATGAAGCGCACCACCATCTCCCTTCCGGACGACCTCGCAGCGCGACTCGAGCGTGAGGCTGCGCGCCGCTCGGTCTCCGCGTCCGCAGTGGTGCGCTCCGCCCTCGCCGACGCGCTCGGCGCGGGACCCGAGGGCGCGCGGCGGCCGCTGCCGTTCCCGGCGCTGGGTGGCAGCGGCGTCGCTGACACGTCCGACCGCGTCGAGGAGATCCTCGCTCGCGAGTGGGGCGGCACCGATGCTGGCGATCGTTGACGCCGGACCGCTCTACGCAGCGCTGGACGTCGACGACCGTCACCACCGGGAGGCGCGCGACGTGCTGGAGCGAGCCGAGCTGCAGCTCGTCATCCCGGCGCTCGTCGTCGCCGAGGTGACCTACCTCGTCCAGGCCCGCCTCGGCGCTCACGCCGAGCACGCCTTCCTCTCAGGACTCGCGGCGATGGACGTCGCCGGCCCGAGCCCGGACGACTTCGCCCGCATGGCCGACCTGGTCGAGCGCTACGCCGACTGGCCGCTCGGGGGTGCCGATGCTTCCGTCGTCGCGCTCGCCGAACGCCTTGGCACCACCACTGTGGTGACGTTCGACCGGCGTCACTTCGGAGCGCTGAAGACCGCCGCGGGCGAGCCGCTGCAGCTCCTGCCGTAGGGCCGCGCTACCCCGCGTCCCGCAGCGCCTGCAGCACCGCGCGCATCCCGTCCGGCAGCTGCGTGCCGGCGGTGAAGCCGAGCTCGTCGCGGGCGCGGGAGACGTCGAGTGAGGAGCGGTCGAGCTCACCGAGGCGGGCCGGCTGGAACTCGGGGAGGAAGCCGTCGGCGGGCAGCTCGGCGGCGCTGCGCAGCGCGTCGAGCACGTCGAGCACGGAGGACTCGACGCCCGTCCCGATGTTGTAGGCGCCGTGCACGTGCGGGTGCTCGGCGGCGGCAAGGTTGGCGGCGACGATGTCGCTGACGAACGTGTAGTCGCGGGTCTGCTTTCCGTCGCCGAAGACGATTGGCCCCGCCCCGTGCAGCAGGCGCCCGGCGAAGATCGCGATCACGCCCGCCTCGCCGTGCGGATCCTGGCGCGGGCCGTAGACGTTGCCGTAGCGCAGCGTCACCGTCGGCAGGCCGTACACGCGCGCCATCAGCGCGCAGTACTGCTCGGCGCACTGCTTGCTCTGCCCGTAGGCGGCCATCGGCAGCGGCGGCACCGTCTCCGGCGTCGGCATGACGTCCGTCTCGCCGTAGATCGCGCCGCCGGTCGACGTGTTCACGAGGCGATGCACCGCGTGCTCGCGCGCGGCCTCGAGGACGTTGATCGTGCCGACGACGTTGATCGCCGCGTCCGTCGCGGGATCGGCGAGCGACTTGCGCACGTCGACCTGCGCGGCGAGGTGGAAGACGAGCTGCGGGCTCGCGGCGTCGAACGCCGCCCGGACGGCGGTGGCGTCGCGGATGTCCGTCTCGTGCAGCGTCGCGCCGCGCTGCAGCGCGCCCGCGAGGTTCTCCCGCTTCCCGGAACTGAGGTTGTCGACGACGGTCACCTCATCACCGCGGTCGAGCAGGGCATCGACGAGATTCGAGCCGATGAAGCCGGCTCCGCCGGTCACGATTGCGCGCATGGCGGGTGAGGGTACGCGCCTCGCTGGCGCGGATCGGTCGGGTTTGGTCCCGCTGAGCGGGCTCAGACGCCACCGATCGCGCCGCCGGCCCGGGGCGCTCAGGCGTGCGCGGGCGCGTCGTAGACCGCCGCCAGCGCGTGCGCGACCGCGTCCGGCGCGGCGTGCGCGCCGATGAACTCCGCGTTGCGCTCGCCGGTGACGGTGTCGCCCCACAGGCGCCGCGCGACCGCTCCCAGCGCCACCGGGTCGCCCATTGGCGCGAGGTCGGCGTCCGGCAGCAGGTCTGTCAATGCGCCGACGCGGGCGGCGGCGACCGGCAGGCCCGCCGCCATCGCCTCGGCGGCCGCGAGCCCGAACGTCTCGGCAAAGCGCGAGGGGACGACCGCGAGCGCGGCGCCGGCGCGCAGCCGGGTCAGCTCGGCGTCCGGCACGCGGCCGGCGAAGCGCACGTCCGCGGCGAGCGAGGCGGCCAGCCCGCGCAGGGCGTTCTCGTCTGGACCATGCCCCGTGACGACCAACGGCAACCCTTCCGCAGCGCAGGCCCGGATGGCGACGTCGACGCCCTTGTCGGGCGCCAGGCGCGCCGAGCAGATCGCGTAGGTCCCAGCCGCCGGCTGCGCGCGCAGCTCCACAGGCACCGCCTCGACCGGATTGGCGATCACGTGCACGACCCGCCCGCCGAGCGGCGCGCCGAGCAGCTGCAGGCGCCGCAGCGTGAACGCGCTCGGCGTCGTCAGCGCGTCCGCCGACTCCACGAGCCGGCCCGACCAGCGCGCCAGCGACGCCGCGTAGACGAGCGCGTCCGGGCGGCTGCCGCGGCAGTTCAGCCGCACGCCGGGCCGCGTGTCGCGCCCGTGGCAGCGGGTGCAGTCGTTCCCCGACGGGTCCAGGCACGTCCCGACCGCGCAGACGAGCCGGTACTGGTGCAGCGTCAGCACCGTCCGTGCCCCCGCGGACCGCGCCGCGGCCAGCGCGCGCCAGCCGAACGAGGGCTGCACGTTGTGCGCATGGACGACCCGCGCGCCGGTGCGGCGGACCGCCGCGGCGACGTCCTGCGGATCCAGCCCGCCGCGGATCAGGCCGCGCGCCGCGCCGCGCCGGGACAGCGCGTCGCTGCCGCGCTCGAGCACCTCGACGTCCTCGCCGAGCACCCGCGGAAGGATCCGCGCCAGGTCCTGCACGACCCGCTCCTCGCCGCCGAGCGTGCGGTAGCGGTTGTGGAGAAGGAGGATCACGGGCGCGGCGCCGCGGTGGCGGCCTGTGGCCAAGCTACCGTGAACGCGCCCGATGCCGCCGACCGCCGCCATCGTGATCCCAACACGGGGGCGCCCGGCGTACCTCGACGTCGCGCTGTCCGGGATCGCTCCACAGGCCCGCGCCGCGGGCGCCGAGATCGTCGTCGTCGACGACGGCCCGGACGCCGCGACGCGGGCCGTCGCCGAGCGCCACGGCGCGCGCTGCATCCAGCCGCCGGACGGGCGCCACGGCCTGAACGTCGCGCGCAACGCCGGGATCGACGCGACGGCCGCGGACCTGCTCGTCTTCACCGACGACGACGTCGACCCGTGGGACGGCTGGCTCGCGGCGCTGCTTGACGCCGCGACCGACCTGCCGGACGACGTCGGCGTGCTGACCGGGCCGATCCACGCGCGCGTCGAGGATCACCGCTTCCCGCGCTGCGGCCGCGAGCGCGGGCCCGTCACCGAACAGGACTTCGGCCCGCAGGACGCCGACGCCCCGCACGCCTGGGGCGCGAACCTCGCGATCCGCCGCAGCGCGCTGGAGCGCGTCGGCGCGTTCGACCCCGCGCTGTCCGGCGGCGGTGACGAGGAGGAGTGGGAGCGCCGCTGGCTCGCATCCGGCGGGCGGATCCGCGCGATCGCCGCGGCGGGCGTCGACCATCGCCGCGCCGGCGACGATGCGCGGCTGCGCGCACTGTGCCGCGCGGCCCGCGCTCGCGGGCGTGAGGCGCGCGCCTTCGACGAGCGGCGCGGCGCGGCGCCGCCGGTGCTCGGCGAGCTGCGCACGCTGCTGCGCTGCGCGCTGCACGGCCCGCTGCGGCGCTGCTTCATGGGCCCGGTGACGACCTGGCACAGCCTCGGCCGGCTGCAGGCTGCGCTGCGTCCCGGCCCGCCGCCGCGCCCGACGCCCGGCGTCGACGACTTCCTCTCCGGCCGCAGCGGCACCGCCGGCGGGCGCCGCGCACAGCTCGCGGGCCTGCGCGACCGCTGGCTCGACGCGCGCGCCGTGCTGTCGCCGGTCCGCCGGCGGCTCGACGACGCGGCCCGCGCGCTCCCGCGCCGGCGCATCCTCGTCCTGACCGTCGCCCGCGAGGACGTCGAGAACCGCGTCGCGCAGGCTCGCGCAGAGCTCGCGACCTCACGGCACGACGTCGAGCACGTCGTCGCGCCCGCCACCGGCGCCGGCAAGTTCGAGCGCCTCAACGAGCTGCTCGACGAGCGCGGCGGCGCCGCCGGCCTGAGCGCCTACGACTGGCTGGTCGTGCTCGACGACGACGTCGACCTGCCGCGCGGGTTCCTCGACCGCTTCATCGCCGCCGCCGAACGCGCCGGGCTGCAGCTCGCCCAGCCCGCGCACCGGCTGCGCTCGCACGCCGCCTGGGACATCACGCGGCGCGTCCCCGGCTCCGGCGTCCGCGAGACGACGTTCGTCGAGATCGGCCCAGTGACCGCGTTCGCGCCCGCGACGTTCGGCGTCCTGCTGCCGTTCCCGGCCGGGCTGCGGATGGGCTGGGGACTGGACGCGCACTGGTCCGCCGTCGCCGCGCAGCACCGCTGGCCGATCGGCATCGTCGACGCCACGCCCGTCGGCCACACGCTGCGGCCCGCCGCGGCCACCTATCCCCGCGAGGAGGCGATCGCCGAGGCGCGCGCATTCCTCGACGGCCGCCCCTACGTGACGCGCGACGACGTGCGCACGCTGCGAGGCCACCGGTGAAGGCGCTCGTCGTCGCCGAGTTCTACCCGCGCGCCGACGACCCGGTGCTCGGCATCTGGGCGCACGAGCAGACCCGCGCGGCGCGCGCCGCCGGAGCCGACGTCCACGTCGTCGTGCTGCACCGGATCGTCCCGCCCGCGGCGACCCCGTGGCCGGCGCGGCCGGGCGCGATGCTGGCGCTCGCGCGGCACCCGCGGCGGCTGACGCTCGACGAGATCCCCGTGACGTACGTGCGCTACGTCTCACCGCCGAAGGCCCGCGCCTACGGGCGCTGGGGCACGTGGGCGGCGCCGGCGCTGTGGCGCACGCTGCGGCGCCTGCGCCACAGCTTCCCGTTCGACCTCGTCCACGCGCACAACGCCGTGCCCGCGGCGGACGCGGTGCTGCGCGCGGGCGTGAAGACGCCGCTCGTCATCTCCGAGCACGGCGCCGACGTCTTCCACACCGCCGTGCAGCACCGCGACGGGCGCCGGGCGATCGAGCAGGCGTTCGGCGCGGCGAGGCTCGTGCTCGCCAACAGCGACGGCGTTGCGCGCGCGACGCAGGAGCTCGGCGCGCAGCGCACGCGCGTGGTGCACCTGGGCAGCGACCTGCCACCCGCGCGCACGCAGCTCGGCGGGCCGCCGACGCTCGTCACCGTCGGCCACCTCGTCGCGCGCAAGCGCCACGCGGACGTGCTGCGCGCGCTGTGGGTGTTGCGCGAGCGCCGGCCGGACCTGCGCTACGTGATCATCGGCGACGGCCCCGAGCGCAAGCCGCTCACGCAGCTCGCGCGCGACCTGCAGCTGGAGGACCGCGTCGAGTTCACCGGCCAGCTCGAGCACTCCGCCGCGCTCGAGCGCGCGCGCCAGTGCCACGCGTTCGTGATGCCGAGCGTCGACGAGGCCTTCGGCGTCGCCTACGTCGAGGCGATGGCGGGCTGGGTGCCGGCGATCGGCGCGCTCGGCGAGCCCGGCCCCGCGGAGATCGCGCACGCCGGGGACGGCATCCGCCTCGTCCCGCCCGGCGACGTCGAGCTGCTCGCCGCGACGATCGACGCGCTCGTCGACGATCCCGAGTTCCTCGCGGATCTCGGCCGACGCGCCCGCGCGACCGTTGCGACGTCGTTCACCTGGGAGGCCTGCGGCCGCGCGACCGTCGCCGCCTACGAGGAGGCGCTGGGCCGATGACGGGCCGGCCGGTCCTGCTCGTGACGAACCTCGTCCCCGCCGACCGCGTGCCCTCGCTGCAGGCGCTGCACGCGCGTGAGGGGCTCGAGGTCGCGATCTACGACGGCCGCCGCCACCACGCGACGGGCGGCGTCGCCGACCCCGGCGTCCCCCATCGCCGCGTCTCCCAGCGCGGCGTCCACGCGCTCGCGGCGAGCGGGCGCCACCGCGCGGTGATCGCGACGAGCGCGGGCCGCCTGGCGCTCCCCGCCGCCTTCTACGGAGCGCGGCGCGCCGGACTCCCCTTCCTCTACTGGACGGGTATCTGGGCGCGGGTGGCCACTCCCGCGCACCTGATCGGCACCCCGCTGATGCGCCACATCGAGCGCTCGGCGGACGGCACGATCGCCTACGGCGAGCACGTCGCCGCCTACGCGCGCGGGCATGGCTCGCGCAACGTCGTCGTCGCGCCGCAGGCCGTCGACGGGGAGTTCTGGGGTGCGCCCGTCGACCCCGGCGCCATCGCGCACGCTCGCGCGCTCGCAGGTGGGCCGGCCTTCCTGGCGCTCTACGCGGGCCGCGCGACGCCCGGAAAGGGCGTCGACGTCCTGCTCGAGGCGTGGGCCGCCACCGGACTGACGCCGCCGGACGCCGCGCTCGCGCTCGCCGGCGTCACGGTCACCGACCTGCCGGGCGGGCAGGCGCCCGCCGGGGTCACCGCGCTCGGGCAGCGCACGCCGGAGCAATTGCGCAACCTCTACGCCGCCGCCGACGTTCTTGTCGTGCCATCGGTGCCCACGCGAGCATTTCGCGAACCGTGGGCGCTGGTGGTCAACGAGGCCATGTCCCAGCACACACCCGTCATCGCAACCGACTCCGTCGGCGCCGCAGCCGGCGGGCTCGTGCGCGACGGCGAGACGGGCCTCGTTGTCCCTGCCGGCGACCCCGCCGCGCTCGCGTCGGCGATCGCGCGCGTGCACCGGGACGATGCACTGCGCGACCGCCTGGGCGCGGCGGGCGCCGCGGCAGTCCGGGCCTACACGCCCACAGCCTGGGCGCAGGCCGTCTCGCAGGCACTGGCGACTGCGGCGTCCGGCGGGACGGGCCGCTAGCGTTGCCCGACGTGCCGCGCCGCCTCCTCGTGCCCGTGCTGTTGCTGGCGTGCCTGTTCACGCCGGCGGTCGCCCATGCCGGTTACCAGGAGCTGCTGAAGGACGCCTGCCGCGACGAGCGCGTCAACGGGACGTACTCGCAGAAGGACTACCGCGAGGCGCTCGCCAACATCCCGGCCGACGCCGACCAGTACACGAACTGCCGCGACGTGCTGAGCGCCGCCCAGCTCGCCGCCGCCGGCGCGCAGGCCGCAGGCCGTTCGGGCTCGGCGCCCGTGAGCAACGGGACGATCGTCGCGCTGACGGCGCCCGACCCGCTCGCGACCGCGACGCCGGCCGAGAAGCAGGCGGTCACCCAGGCCTCCGAATCAGGATCCGAACCGGTGACCGTCGGCGGCGAGGTGCTCGAGCCTTCGACGCTGGGCGCCGGCCGCGCCGTCGCCGCCGGGCTGTCCGACCTCCCCGCGCCACTGCTGGCGGCGCTGTCCCTGATCGTGCTGCTCGGCCTCGGCGCGATCGCCTTCGTCCTCGTCCCACGTGTCCGCGACCGTCGCAAACCCTGAGCTGGGCCGGGCGGCGCCGCCGCTGCCTGCTGCGCCGGCCGCCCTCGGCGGGCGGCTGGGCGGTGCCGTCGAGCCGCTGCTGACGATCGCGTTCGGCGCGGTGTTCGCGGCCGTGGCGCTCGGCGCCGCCGGCGGCCTGCAGCTGCAGCCGGTGACGACCGTCCAGATCGCGCTGGACCTCATCGCCGGCGTGCTGTGCGCGACGGCGGTCCTGATCGGCTACGGCGCGCGCCGTGCGTGGGGCGGCGGCACGCTCGCACTGCTCGCGGCGTTCGCGGTCCTCACCGGCGTCTCGATCGTCTGGGCGATCGAGCCGACGACCGCGTGGATCGAGGCGAACCGGACGATCACCGCGACCGCGGTCTTCGCGAGCGGCATCGCGCTCGTGCGGCTGCTGCCGGGCCGCTGGAGAGCGCTGCTCGGCGGCGTGCTGATCGCCTCGCTGATCGTCAGCGGCTATGCGCTGCTGACGAAGGTGTTCCCGGACTGGCTGGCGTCCACCGAGACCTACGGGCGCCTGCGCGAGCCGTTCGAGTACTGGAACGCCGTCGGGCTGATGGCCGCGCTCGGGCTGCCGCCCGCGATCTGGCTCGGCGCGCGGCGCGACGGCCACGCCGGGCTCGCCGCGCTCGCCTACCCCGCGACCGGCGTCCTCGTGCTGACGATCCTGCTGGCGTACTCGCGCGGCGCGCTGCTGGCCGCCGGGATCGGCATCGGCCTGTGGCTGATCGTCGCGCCGCTGCGGCTGCGCTCGGCGATGGTGCTGCTGCCGAGCGTGCTGCTCGGCGGGATCGCGGCGTGGTGGGCGTTCAACCAGGACGGCCTCAGCAAGGACCAGATCCCGCTCGCGATCCGCTCCAACGCCGGCACCGAGCTGGGCGTGCTGGTCTGCGTGCTGATCGTGCTGCTGCTCGTGGCCGGGTTCACCGCGAGCTGGCTGCGCGACCGCCGCGCCTGGTCGCGCGACACCCGGCGCACCTGGGGGATCGTGCTGCTCGTCGGGCTCGCGCTCGTCCCGGTCGCCCTCGCCGCTGGCCTGGCGACGACCGACCGCGGCCTGACCGGCAGCATCTCGAACGGCTGGAAGAGCCTCACCGACCCCAACGCGAACACGCCCAGCAACGATCCGAGCCGCCTGACGGCGATCGGCAGCGTGCGGGCCCGCTACTGGCGTGACGCGATCTCCATCTTCAAGGCCCGGCCCGCCGTGGGCGTCGGCGCCGGCGGCTATCAGGTCGCGCGCCTGCGCTTTCGCAAGGACGACCTGGACGTCCTCCACGCGCACGGCTACCTCGTGCAGACCGCCGCCGACCTGGGCATCGCCGGCCTGGCGCTGACGCTCGCGCTGCTCGCCGCCTGGCTGGCGGGCGCGCAGCGCGCGACCGGTCCCTGGCGCGGGCCCGGCGCACGCGGAGACGACGCCGAGCGCCTCGGCCTGCTCGCGCTGGGGATGGTCGTCGTCGTCTTCGGCGTCCACTCGCTCGTCGACTGGACGTGGTTCATCCCGGGCACCGTCGTGCCGCCGCTGCTGTGCGCCGGCTGGGTCGCCGGGCGCGGTCCCGCGCGTGAGGCGTTCGGCCCGCGCGTCACGCGCTCGCTCCCGCGGATCCTCGCGGCCGTCGCCGTCGTCGTGATCGCCGCCACCGCGGCCTGGTCGACCCAGCAGCCGCAGGCCGCCGTCGACCGCACCGACGAGGCGCTCTCCGCCCTGGCCGAAGGCCAGATCCCGCAGGCGCGCACGCTCGCGCAGGAGGCCGGCGACATCGATCCGCTGTCCGTCGACCCGCTGTTCGCGCTGAGCGAGATCGAGACCGCCGCCACCCAGCCCACCGCCGCGAAGGCCGCGCTCGAGCGCGCCGTGCAGCTGCAGCCGGCGACACCGGAGACCTGGATCCGGCTCGCGCAGTTCGAACTGCTCGCGGGCAACGCGGTCGCCGCGCGGCGCACCGTGAGTCCCGCGCTGTACCTCGACCCGCGCTCGGCCCCCGCACAGGCGATCTTCCTCGAGGCGACGCGCAAGCTGAACGCCGCGAAGAAGCCGGCGAAGAAGCCGGCGAAGAAGCAGTCGAAGCCCTAGCGGGCGACGGCTGTCAGGGCGCGGCGCGCACCGGGCAGCCCGCCGGTGGCGCGCACCTCGACCTCCGCGAACCCCGCGTCCTGCAGCATCGCCCGCAGCGTGCGCGCGGTGAAGAAGCGCAGGTGGTCCGCGCGCGGATCGAGCCGGCGCTCGAGCGGCGCGCCGCGCAGCGCCTCCAGCGCGACGCCCAGCCGCGGCAGGTTCGGCGTCGTCACGAGCAGCGTGCCGCCCCAGCGCAGCACGCGCCGCAGCTCCGCCAGCAGCCCCACGACGTCGGCGACGTGCTCCAGCGTCTCACCGGCCCAGACGACGTCGAACGCATCCTCGGCGAGCGGCAGCCCGGCACCCTCGGTCACCTGCTCGACGGTCGCGCCGGGGGCGCGCTCACGCGCGCGCCGCACGGCCTCCGCGGACACGTCGATCGCCGTCACGACCGCGCCCAGCTGCACGAGCTCCGCCGCGAACGCGCCGTCCCCGCAGCCCACGTCCAGCACGCGGTCACCCGAGGCGACACGGCCCAGCAGAAACGCCCGCCGCTCCGCAAACCGCTCCGGCACGGCGCCCGCGGGCACCGCCATCCACACCGCGTCGCGCCAGTCGTCCACGGCCCGGCAGGCTAACGCCGGCGACCGGTGGCGTCCGGTCCCGCTGAGCGGGACAAACCCCGACCGATCACGCTCAGAACGCGCCCCGGCGCAGCAGCACCGCCGGGATCGTCTTCACGAGAATCGAGAGGTCGAGGGAGACCGACCAGTGCTCGAGGTAGAGGAAGTCGAGCCGCACGAGGTCGTCGAAGTCGAGCTCCGAGCGCCCCGAGACCTGCCACAGGCCGGTGATGCCCGGGAGCACGAGGTAGCGCTTGCGATGCCAGTCCTCGAGCTGGTCGAAGTCGCGCTGGGGGAGCGGCCGCGGCCCGACCAGCGACATCTCGCCGCGCGCGACGTTCCACAGCTGCGGCAGCTCGTCGAGCGAGAAGCGCCGCAGGATCCGCCCGACCGCCGTCACGCGCGGGTCGTCGCGCATCTTGAACAGCGCGCCGTCGGCCTCGTTGTCCTGCTCCAGCCCCGCCTGGCGCTCGTCGGCGCCCTCGTACATCGTGCGGAACTTCAGGCACGCGAACGGCGAGCCGCCGATCCCCGGGCGCATCGAGTGGTAGAGGACGGGACCGCGTGAGGTGAGCTTCACGGCCAGCGCCATCAGCGCCAGCAGCGGGCTCATGACCATCAGCAGGGCGATCGACCCGACGACGTCGAAGGCGCGCTTGACGAACCAGTCGAAGCCCTCGAAGACGGGCGCGCGCAGCTCGAACAGCGGCACCGCCTCACCGGGCACGAACTCCGCGCGATGGACGAGGATCTCCATCGTCGACGGCGCGATCCGCACGCGCACCCCGCGGCGGTGGCACTCGTCGACGAGCTCCACCGCCTCCTGCTGGGGAAACGCGGGGTCGGCGATGATGACCTCGTCGATCTGCTCGCGCTCGATGATGTCGCGCAGGTCACCGAGCTCACCGAGCGAGCGCAGCCCGTTGTCCGGGCGCGGCGTCAGCGAGATGAACCCGACGACGTCGATCGGCGAGACCGTTCCCGGCGCCGCGTCGAGCGCGTGCGCGACCGCCTCGATGTGCTGGCCGGTGCCGACCAGGACGGCGCGCCGGTGATAGCCGGCCGCGCGCAGCAGGGCGCCGCTGACGCGGTCGTAGCACCAGCGCAGGCCGCTGACGATGAACACGCCGAAGACCAGCGAGCCCCAGAAGATGTAGTAGCTGGAGAACTCCTGGCCGTCGACCTTCGCGTAGAGGATCGCGACGACCATCACCCAGAACAGCGACGAGACGACGGCACGCAGGCCCGGGCGCGAGGCGCGGTCCGCGTAGAGACCCGACCGCGCGAACAGCAGCGCGGTCAGCAGGAATGAGAACGTCGCGTAGTGGTAGGCCAGCTCGGCGTTCTCGGAGAGCGTCGCGCCGCCGCGCAGGGCCGACTTCAGCTCCAGCGCGCCCAGCAGGGCCGAGTACACGCCGATCGCATCCAGCGACAGCAGCAGCACGATCCGCGCGAGCCGCCGCAGCGTGTCCAGCCGCAGCAGGAACGAGAGGCCCGGCGGACGGCGGCGGCGAACGTCGTGCTCGAGCTCCCCGACGGGAAGCGCCGGCAGTGCGCGCGCCGACTGCGGCATCGACTCCGCGGTCCCGGGATCGATTGCGGGCGGGTCCTCGAGCTGTCGCGGCGGGCTTGCCATCCTCACCTGGGTTGAAACGGCTGGGCGCACCAAAAGGTGCGCCTCTACCTCCCGAGACCGAGCAGCGCCTCGGCGCCCGCCTGGTCGATCGTCTTCTGCAGTCCGTCGTTCAGGCTCACCTGCGGCGCCCAGCTGAGCAGCTCGGTCGCACGGGTGATGTCGGGCCGGCGCTGCTGGGGATCATCCGTCGGCAGCGCCTCGTGCACGATCTCCGAGCGCGATCCGGTCACCTCGATGACCGCCTGCGCCAGCTCGAGCAGCGTGAACTCATCCGGGTTGCCGACGTTGACGGGCATGTGCTCGCCGGACTCCGACAGCGCGATCATGCCCCGGATCAGGTCGTCGACGTAACAGAACGAGCGTGTCTGGCTGCCGTCGCCGAAGACGGTGATCGGACGGTCCGCGAGCGCCTGCCGCAGGAACGTCGGGATCGCGCGGCCGTCGTGCGGGCGCATCCGCGGGCCGTAGGTGTTGAAGATCCGGATGATCGCCGTGTCCACGCCCTGCTGGCGGTGGTAGGCCATCGTCAGCGCCTCGGCGTAGCGCTTGGCCTCGTCGTAGACGCCGCGCGGGCCGACCGAGTTCACATGCCCCCAGTACGTCTCCTTCTGAGGATGTTCCTTGGGGTCGCCGTACACCTCGCTGGTGGACGCCAGCAGGAAACGCGCGCGGTGCAGCTTCGCCAGACCGAGCGTGTGATGGGTCCCGTGGGAGCCCACCTTGAGGGTGTGCAGCGGCAGCCGCAGGTAATCAATCGGCGACGCGGGCGACGCAAGGTGGTACACAACGTCCACCGGTTCGTCGACGAAGTAGGGCTCCGTGATGTCCGCATTGATGTGGACGAACTCGGGAACCCGGATGTGCTCGATGTTGACGAGCGACCCCGTCTCCAGATTGTCTACGCAGATCACACGATGACCCCGACGCAGCAGTTCATCGCACAGATGCGACCCGAGGAACCCGGCTCCGCCGGTCACAAGGCACGTGGTCATGACCATCAAGCCTACGGCCTGTGCCCGCGGGACCGGCGCGCCGCAGGCATCGCTGCAGCGCTCGTGGCCGCACTGTGCGGACTGCTGGCGCCTGCGGGGGCCCGCGCCTGGAGCCCCGCGACCGCGATCTACACCGGCGCGCAGCCGCAGCCGCTGGCACTCGCGGGCGATCCTGCGGGCAACGGCGTCGCCGTCTTCTCGGGCGCAACGGGCGACGCGCCGCTGCTGCTGCTCCAGCGCGACGCGGTCGCGCGGATCCCCGACGGCGTCAAGTTCGCCTGGGGCTCCGCGACTCCGTTCCCCGGCGGCGTCCCCACCTTCACGACCAGCACGCCGCTCGCCGAGGGCGCCGGCGCGGCGGCCGGCGGGAACGGCGCCGCGGCCGCCGTCGTCCGCTACCGCGTCGACGGCACCGACCGCTTCGCAGCGCTCGTGCGCGACGCCGGCGAGCCGTTCCCGATGGAGCCGGCGACGATCGTGCCCGCGAACTTCGACCGGCTCAGCAACCCCTCCGTCGCGATCTCCCAGAACGGGACGGCCGTCATCGGGTTCGACGCCACGCGCAGCCTCGGCCGCCGCGCCGCGTACGCCGCGCGGCTGTCGGGCAACGACTTCGGCAAGCCGCGCGTGATCTCGCTGACCGGGGCGGGACCCGTCGCCGTGGCCGTCGGGCCGCGTGAGGCCGGGCTGCTGGCCTGGACGCGCGCGGGGCGCGCCGAGGTGAGCGTGCTGAGCGAGGCCGGCAACGCCGGCCGCTACCGCGTGATCGGCAACGCGGCCGGCAGCGGTGACATCGCCGCGGCCGGGGCGAAGGGCGGCGCGATCGTCGCCTGGGAGGGCCCGCGCGGCGCCGTGCGGATCATCCGCCGCGGCAGCGCTTCGACCCTGCGCTTCGGCAGGACGGTCACCGCGCGACGCGCGAGCGGCGCCGACCTCAGCGGCATGGTCGCCGCGCTCGACGACAACGGCATCGCCTACGTCGTCTGGCGCGAGGGCAGCGGCTCGAAGACGCGGATCCTCGTCGCTCGCGCGAAGGCGGGCCGCAGGTTCAAGGTCGACCAGGTCGCAAGCGGCGCCGGTCTCGGGAAGCCCACCGTGATCCCGCGGCCGATCGGCGGCGCGATCGTCGGCTACGCGGCGAAGGCGGGGTGGCAGGCGCGCAAGGTCCCGACGTCCGGCGGGCTCCCGATCCAGTCGACGGTCTCCGCGCCCGGCACCTCGACGGCCGTCCCGCTGACCCGCCCGTTCCTCGCTGCGGGGCCCGGCGCGCGCGCCGACATGACCTGGCTGGAGCCCAGTGAGGGCGGCCCCGGCTTCGATGTGATGCAGACCGCCGAAGTCGACCCCTGATCAGGCGTCCAGGCGGGGCGGACGGATGTTTCGTCCGCGCCCAACTCTGTCGATACAGGGGGCATGGCGCGCCTCCCCGCTCGCGTCGTCCCCAGGCTGGGGGCGCTGCTGCTCACCGCCTCCGCAGTCGCGGGCGTCGGTGCCGCGGGCGCGGGCGCCTGGTCCTCGCCCTCGGCGATCTACTCGAACGCCGCCCCGCAGGTGCTCGCCGTCGCCGGCGACCCGCAGGGCAACGCCTTCGCCATCTATGAGGGCGGGTCGCTCGACACGCCGCTGCTGCTGAGCGAGCGCGCCGTCCGCGGTGCCGCCTCCGACGTCATGTCGCTCGCCTGGTCCTCGCCGCGGCCGGTGCCCGGCAACGTCGACCTGTTCACGAACTCCGCGCCCGCGCTGAGCGCCGCGACCGCAGCCGCCTCCGGCGACGGCGCCGGTGCGATCGCGCTGCGCTACGGCGCCTCGCTGCTGACCGCGATCGTCCGCGAGCCGCTGACCGAGTTCTCCGACCCCGCAGTGATCGCCGGCGGCAACGTCGGGCGCATCGACGAGCCGGCCGTCTCGATCGCCGACAACGGCTCGACGCTCGTCGCCTTCCACGCCGCCGGGGGCCGCTCGGGCTCCGGGCGCGTCCACTACAGCTTCCGCGCGCAGGGCGGCGTGTTCACCAAGGTCAACGCGCTCGCGACGTCCGACGGGCCCGCGCCCTCCGCCACGCAGGCGGACGACGGCTGGCCCGTCATCGCCTGGACGAACCAGAAGACCGCCTACGTCGCACGGATCGACACCGTCGGCCGCGCCACCGCCCCGCAGCGCATCGGCGCCTCACGCCGCAAGGGCCCGGTCGTCGCCGCGGTCGGCCATGGTGGCGACGGGGTCGTCGCCTGGATCGACACCGACGGCTACCTGCGCCTCGTGCGCCGCAGCGCCCCCGGAGCGTTCTCCGCCTCGCTGCCGATCCACAAGGTGAAGGGCATCCAGGTCAGCAACCTCGCGGCGGCGGTCGACCCGCTCGGCCGCGCGTTCGTGACCTGGCGTGAGACGCAGGGCGCCACGAAGCGGGTGCTCGTCGCACAGGCGCCGATCGGCGGCTCGTTCACCGTCGTGACGCTCGCGACGGGCGCCGACCTCGGGCGCCCCGTCATCGCTCCGCGCCCCGACGGCGGGGCCGCCATCGCCTGGCCCGCGCCGGCCGGCTGGCAGGCCGTCACGTCGACCAAGGCGAAGTTCGGCACCTCCTCGAAGGTCTCCGGCACGCTGGTCGGCGACGACCGCGACGGCCTGCAGGCCACGATGATCACCGGGCCCGGAACGCGCGTGGAGCTCGTCTGGCGCCAGCTCGGTGACATCGAGCCGATGACCGGGCCGATCGTCTACGCCGCGTCAGATGCAGGCACGTAGCATGCGTGCATGACCTTCGTCGACAAGCTCAACGAGCAGATCGCCTACGAATACGGCGCGCACCAGCAGTACGTCGCCAACGCGGTCTGGTTCGACGCGCAGACGCTGCCGCGGCTCGCCGCGTTCTTCTACGCGCAGGCGCTCGAGGAGCGCGGCCACGCGATGATGATGGTGCAGTACCTGCTCGACCAGGGCGTGGATCCCGTGATCCCCGGCATCGAGGCGCCGAAGAACGGCTTCGGCGACATCGTCGAGCCGGTCCAGCTCGCGCTCGACCAGGAGAAGCGCGTGACGGCGCAGATCAACGCGCTCGCCGGGTCGGCGCGCGAGCAGGGCGACTACGCCGGCGAGCAGTTCATGCAGTGGTTCATCAAGGAGCAGGTCGAGGAGGTCTCCTCGATGAGCGCGCTGCTGACCGTCGTCGAGCGCTCACGCGAGAACCCGATGCTCGCCGAGGACTGGCTCACACGCGAGAAGTCCGGCGGCGGCGAGGGCGCGGATCCGACGGCGCCTCCTCCGGCCGGGGGCTAGGTATCCGGCACCGTCCCGTCGACCCAGCGCCGCTCCTCACCCTCGACTTCCAGCTTCCAGATCGGCGCCTGCGCCTTGATCGCGTCGATGATCTCGCGGGCACCGTTGAACGCCTCGCCGCGGTGCGCGGCGCTCGCGGCCACGAGCACGCTGGGCTCGCCGAGCGGCACCGTCCCGACGCGGTGTTCCGCGGCCGCGGCGCACAGGCCGTGGCGCTCGATCGCCGCCTGAACGATCTCGCGCAGCGCCTCGAGCGCCATCTCCGCGTAGGCCTCGTACTCGAGCTGATCGACGTCGCGGGTGACGCCCGCGAACGTCACGACGGCGCCGGCGCGCGGATCGCGCACGCGCTCGACCAGCGCGTTGAGCGACAGCGGCTCCGCGCTGATCGCGACATGCGGGTCGGCCGCCGCGCTGCCGCCGCTGACCGGCGGGATCAGCGCCAGCTCGTCACCCTGCGTGAGCACGAGATCAGGGTCGGCGTAGTCGCGGTTGACCGCCAGCACGCAGGTGATGCCCATCGTCACGTCGGCGAGCGCGGCGAGCGCGTCGGACACGCGGGCGCCGTCGGGCAGCTCCAGCTCGACGCTGTCACGCCCCGCGCGCTCGCGGAGCATGGCGAAGAGGCGCACGCGGACGGTCACCATGCCCAGAACCTACGACACGCGCCGCCGCCCGCCGGTTCAACGTTGCGTTCCCCGCGGCCCGCTCCTATGGTCAGGGCGTGAGGACGATCCGGATGATCGCCGCCCTGGCTCCGCTGATCGCGGTGGCTGCCACGTCATCGCCCGCCGCCGCCGCGACCCCGTTCACCGTCGGGCAGGGCGTGAACCCGCGGATCGCGGTGTCTCCCAACGGCACCGGCCACGTCGTCTGGTCGATCCCCTCGCGGATCACCGACAGCGCCGCCGTCGGCTACTGCCGGCTTCCCGCCGGCGCGAGCGCCTGCGACCGGCAGCAGGTGCTGCAGTTCCCGTCCAACCGCGGGCTCGCCAAGTCCGGCGGCGACGTCACCGTCGAGGCCGTGAGCGACGGCAACCTGCGGATCACGTCCGCCTGTTACGGCTGCGCGGTCGGCGACGCCCAGGAGGGCCTGCAGCGCTGGGACTCCGCCGACGGGGGCGCGACCTTCGCCGGCGAGCCGAGCCTCGGTGGGACACCGACGAACGCCGGCATGGGCCCCGACGGCATCACGGTCGGTTCGGGCGTCTACGTCACGCCCGCCGACGGCGACAAGCTGATCGCGCGGCCGGGCACCGGCGACCTGGAGGCGCTCGACATGGCCGTGGGCGCCGACTTCGTCCAGACCCCGAGCATCGTGCAGGTTCCCGGGCAGACGCGGCTCGTCTATGCGGTCAGCGATCTCTTCAACATCCGCTTCGGCGTCTACCGCGGGCCCGACCTGTCCGCGACCGCGCTCATGTACGCCGGCCACTGGGCGACCGACGCCGGCCTGCCGTCCGCCGAGTCGGGCGTGCGCGACACGCGGCTGACGAGCGGCCCGAGCGGTGTCTGGCTCACCTACTCGCAGAAGATCCCGCTCGACGACCACGTGCGCATCCGCAGGTTCGACCCGGCGAAGAACACGTTCGAGACGCCGCGCTCGCTCGAGTCGAGCGCCGAGACCGACGCCGTCGTCGACGACGTCTCATCCGGCCAGGACGGCGCCGGCCAGGTCCACGTCGTCTGGCGCACCGACCTCGAGGGCAACGTGCTGCGCTACACCCGCTCGGACGCGAGCGGCGCGACGTTCGCGGGCCCCGTGACGCTCGCGACCGGCGAAGCCTTCATCAACCCGGAGGTCGGCGCCGGGCCCGACGGCACCGGCTGGGCGCTCTGGCAGGGCAGCGCCGACGCGCCGATCCGCGTCATGCGCGTCGACGCCTCCTCGCTCGCCGCGACGACCGGGGCGGGGGGCGGGGCGCCCAGCACGAAGACGAAGACGAAGACCGTCAAGGTCTCCGGGGCCACGATCAGCTTCAGGGTGCCCGCCGGCTGCGTGAAGCGCGGCGGCCCGTTCCGGGCGACGCTCACCTGGAAGAAGCAGAAGAAGAAGGGCAACGTCTTCGTGAAGATCACCCGCACCGACTTCTACGTGGGCTCCAAGCGGACGAAGATCGACAAGAAGGCGCCGTTCACCCAGACGCTGCGCGTTCCGTCGACCGCGAAGCTCGGGTCGGCGCTCACGCTCCGCGCCCGCGCCTACATCAAGCTCAGGAGTGGCAGGTCGCCGAAGAAGTCGATCACGGTGACGATCAAGGTGTGCGCGTAAGGACTACCGTTCGGGGCATGGCCACCACCCCGGATGAGCGGTTGACCATCGCCCCGATCGTCGGACCGGACGACCCCCGCCGGTTCACCGACTCGGGCATCGAGGTCAAGGAGCTCTACGACGAGCGCGACCTCCCCGACGAGCTGCGCCTCGGCGAGCCCGGCGACTTCCCGTACACGCGCGGCGTGCACCGCGAGATGTACCGCAAGCAGCTCTGGACGATGCGCCAGTACGCGGGCTACGCGAGCGCGAAGGAGAGCAACGAGCGCTACCGCTACCTCATCTCACGCGGCGGCACCGGCCTCTCGATGGCCTTTGACCTGCCGACGCAGCTCGGCCTGGACTCCGACAATTCGCGCTGCCTGGGCGAGGTCGGGCGCACCGGCGTCGCGATCGACACGCTCGACGACATGCGCACCGCGTTCGACGGCATCCCGCTCGACAAGATCTCCACGTCGATGACGATCAACGCGCCGGCCGCGGTGCTGCTGATGCTCTACGACCTCGTCGGCGAGGAGCAGGGCGTGCCGAGCGCGCAGCTGCGCGGGACGACGCAGAACGACGTGCTCAAGGAGTACATGGCGCGCGGCAACTACATCTACCCGCCGCAGCCGACGATGCGCCTGACGACGGACATCTTCGAGTACTGCCACGAGCACATCCCGAAGTGGAACACGATCTCGATCTCCGGCTACCACTTCCGCGAGAAGGGCTGCTCGGCGGTCCAGGAGGTGGCGTTCACGCTCTCGTCCGGCATCGCGTACGTGACGGCGGCGGTCGAGCGCGGCCTCGACGTCGACGACTTCGCTCCGCGCCTGGCGTTCTTCTTCAACGGCCACAACAACGTCTTCCAGGAGGTCGCGAAGTTCCGTGCGGCGCGGCGGATGTGGGCGACGATCATGCGCGAGCGGTTCGGCGCGACGAACCCGAAGTCGCTGATGCTGCGCTTCCACACGCAGACCGGCGGCGTGACGCTGACCGCCCAGCAGCCGGAGAACAACGTCGCGCGCGTTGCGCTGCAGGGCTTTGCGGCCGTCTGCGGCGGCACCCAGTCACTGCACACCAACGGCTTCGACGAGGCGCTCGCGCTGCCCAGTGAGCGCGCGGCGAAGATCGCGCTGCGCACGCAGCAGATCATCGGCGCGGAGTCGGGTGCGACCGACACCGTCGACCCGTTCGCCGGCTCGTACTTCGTCGAGGCGCTGACCGACGAGATCGAGTCGCGCGCGCTGGAGCTGATCGCGAAGGTCGACGAGCTCGGCGGGTCCACCGAGGCGATCGGGTTCATCACCGGTGAGATCGACGAGTCCGCCTGGGGCTACCAGGAGCGCTACCGGATCGGCCAGGACGTCGTGATCGGCGTCAACGAGTACGTCGAGGACGAGCTCGAGGTCCCGGACCTGCTGCGCGTCGACCCCGAGTCCGAGGCCGAGCAGGTCGGCCGGCTGAAGGCCTTCAAGGCCGACCGCGACCACGCGCTGGTCGAGCAGCGGCTGCAGGAGCTGCGCGAGGCCGCGCGCGGGACGGCGAATCTGATCCCCTTCATCCGCGTAGCGCTGAAGGACCGCTGCTCGATGGGCGAGGTCTGCGGCGCGATGCAGGACGTGTTCGGCAAATACCAGCCGGTCGCCTGACCAGCGTTTCAGGCATGGTCACGACTCCCGCCGTCATCTTCTACGACGTCATCGTCGCCGTGCACGTCATGGCGATCGTGATCGCGTTCGGCGTGACGTTCATCTACCCCGTGATCGTGCCGTGGGTGACGTCCAAGCACCCGCAGGCGCTGCCGGCGTTCCATGAGATGCAGGACCGGATCGGCCGGCTGATCATCACGCCGTTCGCGACGCTCGCGCTGCTGACCGGGATCTACCTGGCAGCCGACCGCGACCTGTTCAGCGAGGTCTGGGTGACGATCCCGCTCGTGATCCTGATCGTCCTGCTCGGCCTCGGCGGCGCATTCTTCGGCCCGCGCGAGAAGGAGCTCGCCGAGCTCGCCCGCCGCGACCTGGACGCCGGCGGCACCCTGAGCGAGGAGTACCACGCACGAGCAAAGATCGTCGGGGTCGTCGGCGGCCTGTCCGCCCTGCTGATCCTGTTCGCGATCTTCTGCATGGTGGCGAAGCCTTTTTCTTGATCGGTCGGGTTCGGTCCCGCTCAGCGGGACTGAACGCCACCGATCACTGACGCGAGGGCGTCGATCACCTCGCTGGGTCGGCGGCGGACCTGGCGGTCGGTGAAGCGCAGTACGCGGTACCCGAGGCCGGCCAGGAGGGCGTCGCGCCGGCGGTCGCGTTCCATCGCTGCTCGCGTGAGGTGGAACTGGAGGCTGTCGGCCTCGGCGACGAGCCTGGCCTGGCGCCAGAGGAGGTCGACCTCGAACTCGCCGACGATTGCGTTGACCTCGGGGCGTGGGAGGCCGGAGTGGACGACGAGGCGGCGCAGCGCGATCTCCATCTCGCTGCGTTCGCGGACCGGTTCCCAGGCGCCGAGGATCTGGCGGACGGACGGCGCTCCTGGGCGGTTGTGGACGCTCTCGAGCACCGAGCGCACATCGAGGACCTGCAACGCCTCGGCGCGCTCGAACGTCCGCTCCAGATCGCGGGTCCTGAGGACGGCGGCAAGGTCCGCGAGCGTGCGAGAGACGGTCGTCACCGGGATGCCGCGGACCGTCATCACCTCCTGCGCCGCCAATCGTGTCGTCCCGTGCAGCTGGATTCCCGGCTGGCCGGCGCGGTCGCGATGCGTCGTCGTCACGTCGACCACGGCGCGCGAGTTCGGCCGCAGCTCCAGCAGCGCCCCCGCACTCCGACGCGACACGAACGCACCCGGCCCGCACGCAAGGACCGCCGAGAGCCACCGTCCCTCACGCGTCAGAGCAACGTGCCCGACCGCATACACGCCGCGAAAGACGCGATGCAGCCGGCCGGCCTGAACGGCCCGGGCAATCGCAGAGCTGCTGTACCCAAGCGCCACAAGCTGCCGATACGCCACGACGCCCCCCTGCTCCCCAGCAAGCGCCGCAACCAGGAGATTCCGCTCCCGCTCACCGATCCGTGGCGTTTGGTCCCGCTGAGCGGGCTTGATCCCGACCGATCGCTCCATGGCGCCCACGCTGACGGACTCGGTGTTGCCCGTGGCACTCGCTTTGCGCCAGACCTGTTGCAAGACCGCGGGCGTGGGCAGGAGGGCGGCCACCGGGTGCCGAAACCGTCCGGGATGCCCGAGACCTGTGCGCAGCGCACCCTCGTGAAGTCCCCGCCCGAACTGTGGTCGGAGATCAGCGATGCGCAGACCCTCGCCCGACGGCTGTCCGCGTTCGGTGAGGTGCGCATCACCCGGATGGAGCCCGAGACCGCCGTCGCCTGGGAGGGCGCATTCGTACGCGGCAAGGTGGAGCTCGAGGCCTCCGGGTGGGGCACCAAGGTGACGATCACCGCCACCACGCTCGCAAGCGACGACGCGCAGCTGCAGGACACCGTGGCCTTCACGGCAATGCCCGAGCCGACGCCCGAGCCCGAGCCCGAGCCGGCCACGACGACTTCCCCCCGACCTGAGGCGACCGGGACCGACATCCCGCCGCAGGACACCGCCCGGGCGCCGCGCGAGGGCTTCCTCGCGCGGCTCACGGGCTGGTGGCACACCGGCCGCTGGGCGCCACTGCCCGCGGAGCCGCCCGCGCCCGCAGCCGCACCCGCCGCTCCTGAGCCCGCTGAGCGGGACCAGACGCCACCGGTCGCGATCGCCGCGCCCGAGGTCGAGCCGGTCGTCCACGCTGCGCCCGAGCCGGCGCCCGAGCCCGTGCCCACGGGCCCGGCCGCGGACGAGCTCGAGGGCCTGCTCGTGGCCGTCCTGGACGACCTGGGCTCCGCGCATCACCGGCCGTTCTCGCGCGCCTGACACGCGCCTGACACGCGCCGCAGCCGTCAGCTGAGGGCGCCCCTCTCGTACACTCCGGCGCCCCATGGCACGGCTCACGCATCCCGAAACGTTCGAGGACAAGCTCGCCCACCTCGAGGAATTGCGCATGCAGGCGGCGCATTCCTCGCCGGAGGCCGAGGAGAAGCAGCACGCGAAGGGCAAGTACACGGCCCGGGAGCGGATCGAGAAGCTGCTCGACCCGGGCTCCTTCCAGGAGCTCGACACCTTCGTGCGGCACCGCACCCACGAGTTCGGCCTGGAGAAGAACCGTCCCTGGGGTGACGCGGTCGTCACCGGCCACGGCACGATCGACGGCCGCCGCGTCTGCGTCTTCAGCCAGGACTTCACGGTCTTCGGCGGCTCACTCGGCGAGGTGATGGCCGAGAAGATGGTGAAGATCATGGATCTGGCCGCGAAGATCGGCTGCCCGGTGATCGGCATCAACGACTCGGGCGGCGCGCGGATCCAGGAGGGCGTCGTCTCGCTCGGCGCCTACGGGGACGTCTTCGTGCGCAACGTGCAGTGCTCCGGCGTGATCCCGCAGATCAGCCTGATCATGGGTCCCTGCGCCGGCGGCGCCGTCTACTCCCCCGCGATGACCGACTTCATCTTCATGGTGAAGGAGACCTCGCACATGTTCATCACCGGCCCCGACGTGATCAAGACCGTCACCGGCGAGGAGGTCGAGTTCGAGGCGCTCGGCGGCGCGATGACGCACAACTCCAAGTCGGGCGTCGCGCACCTCGCGGCCCAGGACGAGGACGCGCTGCTGGAGGACACCCGCTACTTCCTCGGCTTCCTGCCGCAGAACAACCTCGAGAAGGCGCCGCGGGTCATCGCGACGGACGATCCTGATCGCCAGGACGCCGCACTCGACAGCGTCGTCCCGGACAACCCGAACAAGCCCTACGACATGCGCGACGTCCTGCGGCTCGTGATGGACGACGGCGAGTTCTTCGAGATCCACGAGCACTGGGCGAAGAACCTGATCGTCGGCTTCTCGCGGCTCAACGGCCACGTCGTCGGGATCGTCGGCAACCAGCCGGCCGCACTCGCGGGCGTGCTCGACATCGACGCCTCGTGCAAGGGCGCGCGCTTCGTGCGCACCTGCGACGCGTACAACATCCCGATCATCACGTTCTGTGACGTGCCGGGCTTCCTGCCGGGCACCAACCAGGAATGGGGCGGGATCATCCGCCACGGCGCGAAGCTGCTCTACGCCTTCACCGAGGCGACCGTCCCGAAGATCACCGTCGTCACGCGCAAGGCCTACGGCGGCGCCTACGACGTCATGTCCTCCAAGCACATGCTCGCCGACTTCAACTTCGCCTGGCCGCAGGCGGAAGTCGCGGTGATGGGGCCGGAGGGCGCGGTCAACATCATCTACCGCAAGGACCTCGCGTCATCGCCGACGCCGGACGAGCGGCGCGCGAAGCTGATCGCCGACTACAAGGCCCGCTTCGCCAACCCGTACACGGCCGCCGAGCGCGGCTACATCGATGACGTGATCGTTCCGCACGCGACGCGGCCCACGCTCGTGCGGGCACTGGAGACGCTGCAGACCAAGCGCGTCGCCCAGCCGCGGCGCAAGCACGGCAACATCCCGCTCTAGGAGCCGGATTCCAGCACGGCCAGGCAGATAGCCAGGTCCTGGATCGCCAGGCCCGTCGAGTCGAACAGCGTCGCCCGCTCGTCACGGGCGACGGCCACCTCCCCCGCCAGCACCGCGCCCAGGTCCGTGACGTCCTCACGCGTGACCAGCCCCGCCTCGACCGCGCCGGTCAGCTCGCCGCCGTGCGCGGCCTGCGCCCACTCGTCGCAGTAGAGCGCGCACGCGGCGACCGCGTCCGTCGTCGCCTCGGCCTTGCCGGGCCCGTCCGCGCCGAGCATGCTCAGGTGCAGCCCGGGACGCAGGTCGGCGGCCGTGATGACCGGCGTCGCGCCGGGCGTCACGCAGGTGACGACGTCGCACGCGAGCGCATCGGCGAGCGAGCCCGCACGCCAGCCGTCGCCGAGCTCGTCCGCGAGCGCCTGCGCGATCGGCGCGCGCGGGTCGTGACAGACGCCGGGGCCGTAGCCCTCGGCGACGAGGCAGCGCGCCGCCCAGGCGCCGTGCAGCCCGCACCCGACGATCCCGCAGGTCCGCGCGTCGGCGGGCGCCAGCGCGCGCGCCGCGACTGCCGCGACCGCTCCCGTTCGCAGCGCCGTGACCGAGCGCGCGTCGATCAGCGCCAGCGGCTCGCTCGTCTCGGCGCTGGAGAGCACGACGACGCCCATCACCGTCGGCAGCCCGCGCGCCGGATTGCCCGGGAACGAGCTGATCCACTTGAGCATCGCGTAGCCGTCGCCGCGTGCGGGCATCGCGCGGAAGTCCCCGAACGGCGGGGAGTCGAGATAGACCTTCGGCGGCATCACCCAGTCGCCGGCGCGGTGGCGCAGGAACGCCTCACGGGTGCGCGCGATCGCCTCGGCGGGCGGCACCGCCTCGAGCACCGCGTCGTAGTCATAGGCGGGAATCCCGTGCATCCCGTCAGCCTAGGATGCGGCCCGCTCGGTAGCCTTCGCCGCGTGCCGAACCGCCGCCCACAGCTGCGCATCGTCGCTCCGTCCGCGTCGCCGGAGGAGGCCGCGGCGGTCGTCGCGGCGCTCGAGCGCTTCATGCGCGAGTCGGCACCGGTGCTCGAGCCCGAGCCGCCGCAGATGAGCCCGTGGCTTCGTGCCGCGCTGCTCGAGGGCGTCGGCCGCGAGCCCGACGAGCCGTCCCCCTGGGGCGACCCGCACCCCTGGTAGAGCGCCAACGCGCCAGATCCGCGCAGGGCGTCAATTCCGCGTGCAGCCGTTCGACGTCCGGTTGAATGGGAATGGCGCCGAGGACGCGCTGCAGGACGCCTTCGCCGTCGCGCTGGCCAGCTGGCCGCGCGACGGCGTCCCGCGCGTTCCGGGCGCCTGGATCACCACGACCGCGCGTCGCCGTGCGATCGACCGCCTGCGCCTGGTCTTCACGTGCTGCCACGCCGCGCTGATGATGGACGCGCGGGTCGCGCTGACGCTGCGCATGCTCGGCGGGCTGAGCACCGCCGAGGTCGCCCGCGCGGTCGCGGCCTACGCGCGCGCGATCACCTTGACTGCAAACGCCGTGGAGCTCGACGAACTGCAGGCACGCCGCAGAGCGCTCGCGAACTAGGGCTCCTGCGACTTTTGCGCAGCGCGCTCCGCCTTGCGCTGCCGCCGGTCCTCGCGCCACTCGTCACGCTGGGCCCGCAGCTCATCGCGGCGCCGGCGCAGGTCGGCGATCGTCGCGTCCCATTCCCTGCGCACCGCGTCCGGCGGAGGCCGTTCGCCGCGCCGCAGGCGGTCCAGCTCGACGGTGACCTCGCGCCCGATCGCCGTCATCACGACGATCACGAACATCGCCCCGAACAGCGCCGAGATGATCGCGAACGTCGCGCCGATCACGCCGTAGCGGGCCGCGTAGGTGTTGAACAGCTGTGGAACCCAGAGCTCGGACACGACCCCGTAGACGCCGAGCCCGATGGCCACGAGGATCGCGAACGGGAGCAGGTCGCGCGAGGACACGCGGCGCCCGGACAGCAGCCGCCCGGTCCAGATCAGGAAGCCGGCAGCGAGCGCCTCGCTGATCAGCAGGACGATCAGCTGCAGCAGACCATCGCTCGCGGTGGTCACCCAGCCCGTGGCGAGCGCGTAGAGCCCCAGGCCCGGGATCCAGACCGCCGCGTTGCGCGTGTTGCGCAGGCTCAGCGGCTTCAGCCCCCAGGCGCGCTCGATCAGCCGCTGCACGGCCCGCGCGAAGCTGAGCGCCGCGATCAGCAGCAGCAGCGCTCCCATGATGCCCAGGCCGGTCTCCACGCCGTCCGGCGGCGCGAACGCGTCGCGCACGGCCTGGGCTCCGTCGGCGGTCAGGTCGTAGCGCCTGATCACGCTGCCTGCGGCGTTGGAGCCGTTGTTGCCGGGCGCCAGCGTCCCGAACAGGATCGCGAGCGGGACGATCGCCGTGAAGGCGCTCGACGCGAGCGCGATCGCGCGGTCGAATCCCTCCAGCGTCTGGAAGCGGCGCAGGCAGCGCAGCAGGAAGTCCGGCCGCAGCCAGAAGAACAGCTCGTCGGTGATCCGCTGGCGATCCAGGCCCATCAGCCGGCAGTCTCCCGGAACGACGCGGCGGGAAGCGGCGCGGCGCGGGTAACCTCCAGCGCCGCATGTTCAGCAAGATCCTGATCGCCAACCGCGGCGAGATCGCCATCCGCGTGATCCGCGCCTGCAAGGAGCTCGGCATCCCGTCGGTCGCCGTGTACTCGGAGGTGGACCGCGACGCCCTGCACGTGAAGGCCGCCGACGAGGCCTACCTGCTGGGTCCCGGCCCCGCCGCGGAGAGCTACCTCAACGTGCCGAAGATCCTCGACGTCATCGCCGACTGCGGCGCCGACGCCGTGCATCCCGGCTACGGCTTCCTGGCGGAGAACGCCGACTTCGCCAAGGCGCTCGAGGACGCCGGCATCACCTTCATCGGCCCGCCGGCGAGCGCGATCGAGGCGATGGGCTCCAAGACGCGGGCCCGGGAGCTGATGCAGGCTGCGGGCGTGCCGATCGTGCCGGGCACCACCGAGACGATCGAGACCGTCGAAGAGGCGATGAAGATCGCCAAGTCGGACATCGGCTTCCCCGTCGCCGTGAAGGCAGTGGGCGGCGGCGGCGGCAAGGGCTTTCGCGTCGCGATGGCCGAAGAGGGCCTCGAGGGGGCCTTCGAGGGCGCGTCGCGGGAGGGCGAGAAGTTCTTCAGCGACGGACGCGTGTACCTCGAGCGCTACCTGCCGGACCCGCGCCACGTCGAGGTGCAGATCCTCGCCGACAAGCACGGCAATTGCATCCACCTGGGCGAGCGCGACTGCTCGATCCAGCGCCGCCACCAGAAGCTGATCGAGGAGGCGCCGGCGCCGGTCGTCGAGGCCTCACCGGGCCTGCGCGCCGGGATCGGCGAGATCGGCGTCAACGCCGCGAAGGCCGTGAACTACGTCGGCGCGGGGACGATCGAGGGCCTGTTCCAGGACGGCGAGTACTTCTTCCTGGAGATGAACACGCGCGTGCAGGTCGAGCACTGCGTCACCGAGATGGTGACCGGCATCGACATCGTCAAGGAGGGCATCCGCGCCGCCGCCGGCCAGGCGCTGTCGATCACCCAGGAGCAGGTCGAGCTGCGCGGGCACGCGATCGAATGCCGGATCAACGCCGAGAACGCGGCGAAGAACTTTGCTCCCGCCCCCGGGAAGATCGGCCGCTACAAGGAGCCCTCCGGCCCCGGCGTGCGCGTGGACTCCGGCGTCGGCGAGAACGGCGAGGTCTCACCGACGTACGACCCGATGGTCAGCAAGCTGATCGTCTGGGACGTCGACCGCGAGGCCGCGACGAGCCGCATGCTGCGCGCGCTCGGCGAGTACGAGATCGAGGGCCTGACGACGCTGATCCCGTTCCACACGGCGCTGCTGAAGACCAAGCAGTGGGGCAACGCCGAGACCTGCCGTGACCTCGTCGAGGACAAGGCGTGGCTGAAGTCCACGGCGCCGGACCCCGCCCCCGCCAGGCCCGTCGGCGACGACGACGAGCCGCTCGACACGGTCGAGCACAGCTACACGGTCGAGGTCTCCGGACGGCGCTTCGACGTCAACGTGGTCGGTCCCGCGTTCGCCGGCGCGGTGATCGCCGGCAGCGCCGCCGGCCACCCCGCCAAGAAGGCCAAGCGCAGCGAGCGCAAGGCCGGCGGCGCCGGCGGACCGGACCTGCTCGAGGCCCCGCTGCAGGGAAACATGTGGAAGGTCGTCGTCGAGCAGGGCCAGAGCGTCGAGGAGGGCCAGCTGCTCTGCATCATCGAGGCGATGATGATGGAGAACGAGATCACCGCGCACAAGGCGGGCGTGATCGCGGACCTGCCGATCAAGGAGGGCGCCGCGATCAACGCCGGCGACCCGATCGCCCGGATCGTCAGCGCGGCCCCGGCCGCGTAGCCCGGCGCCTGCGCGAGATCGGTGGCGTTCAAGCCCGCTGAGCGGGACCAAGCCCGACGGATCGTGGATCGGTAGCGTGCTGACGATGGACTACGTCGCGCTCGCCGCGGGCTACGGCCAGGCGATCCCCTTCAACATCCACATCGGCCTGCAGGTCCAGGAGCTGGGACCGGGCTTGGGGCGCGTTGTGCTGCCGGCCGACCCGAGGACGATGAACCACGTGAAGTCCCAGCACGCCGGCGCGCTGTTCACCGCCGGCGAGGCGGCGTCGGGCGCGGCGTTCATCAGCGCGTTCGCCGAGCGCATGGGCGAGATCACGCCGCTGGCGGAGAAGGCGGACATCGCCTACCTGAAGATCGCGCGCGGCGACATCACCGCGACGGGGACATTCGCTGAGGACCCGGGTGCGCTGCACGCCGAGCTCGATCGCGAGGGTCGCGTGCGCTTCCCGATCGCCGTCGCGCTGACGGATCCGGACGACGAGCTCGTCGCCGAGATGACCGTCCACTGGTACGTGCGGGCGAAGGCCGCCTGACGCGCGTGACCGGAGGTCCGCACGTCTGGGTCGCCGAGCCCGACGAGGCCGAGACCGTCGCGCGGCTGCTCGTCGCCTTCCGCGACCACCTCGCGCACGACTGGCCGAGCGAGAACGCGTTCCTGGCCGGCGTGGAGAAGCTGATCGAGGATCGCAACACCGAGTTCGTGATCGGCGCGCCCGATGCCGACGCGCCACCCGCGGGCGTGGTCGCGCTGCGCTACCGCCACAGCCTCTGGACCGCATCCGACGACTGCCTGCTGGAGGACGTCTTCGTCGAGGAGCACGCCCGCGGGACCGGACTGGGCCGCGCGCTCGTCGAACTCGCGCTGGAGCGCGCCCGCGCCCGCGGCTGCCGGCGCGCCGAGCTCGACGTCAACGAGGCCAACGAGCCCGCGCTGCGCCTCTACGAGTCGCTCGGCTTCGGCAAGAAGTCGACGCCCTGGGACGGGCGCGACCTGTTCATCAACATCCGGCTGGACTGAGCGGACGGTCTTGAGCGGCGCGCTCTTCTCCTTCGAGCACGTCGGCGTCGCGGGCGACGAGCGCCCGCGGCTGGAGGATGTGACCGTCGTGCTGCCGGACAGCGGCATCACGGCGCTCGCGGGACCCTCCGGCGCCGGCAAGTCGACGCTGCTGCGCTGCTGCAACCGGCTCGAGGCGCCCGACGCGGGCACCGTCAGCTACCGCGGACGCGACGTCGCGACGGTCGACCCGCTCGCCCATCGCCGCCAGGTCGGCATGGTCTTCCAGGAGCCCGTCCTGTTCCCCGGCAGCGTCGCCGACAATCTGCGCGTGGCCGACCCGCAGGCGAGCGACGAGCGGATCGCGGAACTGCTGCAGCGCGCGGCGCTCGACCCGGCGGTTTTCGCGGGCCGCGACGCGGACACGCTGTCGGGCGGCGAGGGGCAGCGCGTCTGCCTGGCGCGCACGCTCGCCACCGACCCCCAGGTCGTGCTGATGGACGAGCCGACCTCCGCGCTCGACCAGGACGCCACCGCACAGCTCGAGGCGCTGATGCGGCAACTCGCCGGCGACGGCATCCCGGTGCTGCTCGTCACCCACGACGAGGCCCAGCTCGAGCGCGTCGCCGATCACGTCCTGCGCCTGCGCGACGGGCACCTGCAGGGCGCGCTGGAGCACCGTCATGAATGAGGGCGACGTCACCTGGATCGGGCTCGTGCTCTCGCTCAGCCTGGTCGCCGTCGCGGTCGGCGTGTCCTATCGCGAGCGCCTCGGGCTCGGCCGCGAGATGGTCGTCGCGGTCCTGCGCTCGGCGGTGCAGCTGCTGCTCGTCGCGCTCGCCCTGCAGATCGTCGTCGACCCCGGCACGCCGCTGTTCTGGTCGTGGCTGTGGGTCATCGGGATCGTCCTGTTCGCGGCGTTCACGGTCAGCCGCCGCGCCCCGCAGCTGCCCGGCGTGCTGCAGGTCGCGCTGACGGCCAACGCGCTGACGGCGGCCGTCGCGCTCGGGCTCACGTTCGGCCTGGGCATCTTCCCCGTGAGCGGCCGCACGGTCGTGCCGGTCGCCGGCATGATCGTCGGCAACTCGATGAAGTCGTGCATCGTCGTCGTCACCGCGCTCGCCGGGCTGGTCGCCGACCGCCGCGCCGACATCGAGGCGCGCCTCGCGCTCGGCCTGCCGGGCGTCGACGCGGCGCGTCCGCTGGTCCGCCGCGCGCTGCGGCTGGCGATCTCGCCGCAGATCGAGAACACCAAGGCGCTCGGGATCGTCTTCCTGCCGGGCGCGATGACCGGCCTGATCCTCGCGGGCGTCGACCCGCTGGACGCCGTGCTCGTCCAGCTCGCACTGATGTGGATCATCCTCGGCGCCGTCGTCGTCACGACCGCGACCACCGCCCTCTCCGGGACGCGACGGCTGTTCACCGCCGATCAGCGGCTGCTGCGGCTCAGGCGGGCGGCAGACCGAGCTGGGTGAGCGCCGGCGCTACCGCGCAGGCGGTGGCGCCATCAGCTCAACGAGATGCCCCGCAGGCGAGTGCACCTGGGTGCGGGGGGAGCCGAAGTGCTCGGTGCGCGGGGCGGCCTCGTGGCCGGTGCCGCGCAGCCGGGCGAGCACCGCGTCGTAGTCAGCGAGCGCGACGGCGACGTGGCCGTCCCGCGGGATGACGGGGTCGGCGGAGAACACGAGATGCACCTGAACCTCGCCGCGCTGAACCCAGCGCCCGCGCTCGGCGAGCACGGCCGGCGGCACGACCTCCGCGAACCCCAGCAGCTCCCAGAACGCGACCTCCGCGTGGCAATCCTCGCGGCGCAGCTCCAGGGAGGCGTGGTGGATCACCAGCGCCCCTGGTTCTCCGCGTGGATCTTGCGCTGCGCGGGTGAACGGCGGGCGAGCGGCAGGTCACCGGTCTCCAGGTAGTGCAGGTCCTCGCGCACGATCGCGGCGGCGCGGACCCGGTCGAGCACCGCGCCGTGCCCCGGGACGATGTGGTCGGCCGCCTCGATCAGCGGCGCCAGCCGCTCGAGCGTCGCCCGGTAGGCGCTGCGCGATCCGCCCTCGCTGATCCACGGGATCTCGACGGGTGAGACGTAGTCGCCGACGACCAGCACGCCCGCCCACGGAGCGAAGATCGCCATCCCCTCTGGCACGTGACCCTCGGTCGGGTGCAGCTCGAGCTCGCCGCCGCCGACCTCCAGCCTGCCCGGCACCGGCAGCGCCTGGACCTGGCCGAGCTGCAGCGGGCCCGCGCGCTCGACGTAGTGCTCGTCGTCGAACTCGCGCAGCTCGCGGACGGCGTCGCCCAACTCGCCCGTCAGCCGTGCCGCCGTCGTCTCCGCACAGCCGAGCGCGGCGCCCGGGAACGCCATGCGGCCGAGCAGGTGATCCCAGTCACCGTGCGTGGCGAGCAGGCCCGAGCACGGCCAGCCCGCGTGCTCGAGCACGCTCGGCAGCGCCTCGAGCTCGTCCGGCAGTACCGGCGAGTCGATCACGAACGCCTCGGGCGCCTCGCGGTCGGGACCGCGGACGACGGTGCACGTCGTCTGCCAGAACGCCGACGTGCAGACCAGGACGTCCTCGTGGAGCGCGATGACCCGCACGCGCCCTGCCCCGGCCGGCCCTACGCCGCGCCGAGCAGCTTCGCCGCCTCGAGCAGGTTCTTGACCTCGGCGGTGGGCTTCTTGGCGCTCGGGTCGAGCTGCTCCTTCTTGCGGTTGACCCAGATCACCGGGACCCGCGCCTTCAGCGCCGGCTCGAGATCGGTGTGCACACCGCTGCAGATGTGGACCCAGTTCTTCTTGCTGCCCACGCGCCGGGCGAACTCGGTGAAGTGCGCGGAGTCGGGCTTGTAGGAGCGCACCTGCTGCGCGGTGACGACGAGGTCGAAGACGTGCGGGATGTGGCGGCGCGTCTCCCCGAGCAGCTTGTCGTCGATGTTCGTGATCAGGCCCGTCGAGAACTTCTTGCCGAACCGCGTGAGCTGCGTGTTCGTCTCCTTGAACGGGCGCCAGCGCGGCATCGAGTCGGGCAGGAATCCGCTGCGCGAGGGCTCCAGCGGCCAGCCGATCTCCTTCGCGATCGTGACGGCCGCCCGGCGCAGGACCTCGGCGTACAGCTCGTAGGAGCCGCTCTCGATCTCGTGCTCGAGCTCGAGGAACCGCGGGAAGATCTTCTCCGGCTCCTGAAGGGTGAAGCCTTCCCGCTGCGCCTCACGGTGGAAGGCGTCGATGATGCCCGCTTCCCAGTCGATCAGCGTGCCGTAGACATCGAATGTGACCCAGGTGACCTTCGCGGGAAGCGGCATATGGCGCCCATTCTAGGAAGGGACGCCGGTGCGGGGCGTTCAGCAGCGCCGATAGGTGCGGGTCGCCGTGTAGCGCCGGCCGTTCTCGAGCGTCACGGCGAGGCGCACGACGGCCTTCCCCCTGCGCGGCAGCTTCAGCACGAACGGCCGCTGCGCCCTTGAGCCCTTGAGCACCAGCGCCCGCTTGCGGCCGGTCACGCGGATCGTCGCGCGCACCGGGTCGAGGTTCTTGATCGCGCGCAGCACGACGTTGAGCCTGCGGGTGCGGATGCAGCGGCGCGTCCCGGGCACGCCGTCCACGAGCGTGCCGAGGCTGACGGCCTTCGGCTTGAGCGTGGCCGGGCTCGTCGCGGGCTTGGGCGCCGGTGTCGGCTCGGCGCCGCCCGGCAGCTCGAATGGTGCGAGGACGCTGAAGCGCGCGTCGGCCTGGTTGTCGACCGGCGTCGCGTCGGGGCGCGCCCATGCGATGCCTGCGTTGACCGTGAAGGACCCTTCCTGTGTGGAGCGCACGGTCACGAGCCGTTGGGCTGTGAGCTCTGGGTCCAGGTCACCGACCGGACACGTGAGGTTGATTTGCGTCCCCGTGCAGTCCTGCGGGCGATCGACGACCTGAAGCTCAGGCGGAATCGAGAACTTGACAACCGTCCCGTAGGCGACGCCTCCCACCGTCTTGTTGGTCACGAGCGCCCGGAGCGTCACGTTCGCGCCGTTGGCGACGGTTTCCGCGCCCGCGCTGAAGTCGAGCTTGATGTCGGCCTTGGGTTCGACGTTGGCTTTCCATTGGAGCTGCGGCGCCGCGAGGAGCACCACTGGAAAGTCCTCGCCGACCTGGGCACTGGCACCCATCTCGAGAATGAGCTCGCCGAGGACTTTGGACGTGACCGTCAGGGTGTGCTCCCGCGACGCGCCGAATGGCAGGTCGCCGAGCAGCTGACACGTGACGGCGGGCCCGACGAAGGGGGCGCAATCGATCCCCGAGAGCGTGGGAAGAATCTCCGGGTCCGGGCCGAGCGGCCTCGCGTTCAGCTGGAGCTTGCTTCCTGTTCGCATGAGCGGATCGACATTGGTGATCTTCGCGACCAGTGTGGCGCTGTCCCCCGCGATGAACCGCGCAGGAGCCCCACTCACCGTCAGCGTGAGTTCGCTGTAGCCAAACGCCGCAGGCGCCAACGCGGCGACTGCCGCGAGCGCTCCCGCAGCCAGCCCCAACGCTCTGAGAACACGTCGTCGCACCCACCGAGAGTCACGACCACGCCCCCGCCTGTCAAACACCAACCGTCGCCGCGCTGACCCTCTCCGCTAGCCTCAGCCGCCGCTATGGACCTGCTCGAATACCAAGGCAAGCAGCTGTTCGCGCGCCACGGACTCGACGTTTCGGACGGCCGCGCCGTCACGACCGTCGAGGACGCCGTCGCCGCCGCGAACGAGCTCGGATACCCCGTCGTCGTGAAGGCACAGGTGCTGATCGGCGGACGCGGGAAGGCGGGCGGGGTGAAGCTGGCCTCCACGGAGCATGAGGCGCGCGAGCACGCGGCGAACATCCTCGGCCTCGACATCCGCGGCCACATCGTCCACGAGCTGTGGATCGAGAAGGCCTCGGACATCGCCGACGAGTACTACGCGTCGATCCTGCTCGACCGCTCGGCGAAGGCGCCGCTGCTGATGTTCAGCAAGGAGGGCGGCATCGACATCGAGGAGGTCGCCGAGAAGACCCCCGAGAAGCTCGTGCGCCACCACATCGACGCGCTCGACGGGCTCTCGCGCGACGAGGCGCTGCAGATCGCCGCGCAGGGCGGCGTCGAGGCCGACCTCGCCGAGGGCGTCGCGGACATCCTCGTCAGCCTCTACGAAGTCTGGACGCAGGAGGACGCGACGCTGACCGAGATCAACCCGCTGATCGTGACGCCCGACCGCAAGGTCAAGGCGCTCGACGCGAAGGTCACGCTCGACAACAACGCGCTCTACCGCCACCCGGAGAACGCGGCGCTCCAGGTGCACGGCGACGAGGACCCGCAGGAGGCCAAGGCCGCCGAGCACGGGCTCCAGTACGTCGCGCTCGACGGCGACATCGGCATCCTGGGCAACGGCGCGGGTCTCGTCATGAGCACGCTCGACGTCGTCGCGCAGGCCGGCGGGAAGCCCGCGAACTTCCTCGACGCCGGCGGCGGCTCGGATGCCGAGACGATCAAGCAGGGCGTCGAGGTGATCCTCGGCAACCCGAAGGTCAAGGCCGTCCTGTTCAACATCTTCGGCGGCATCACGCGCTGCGACGAGGTCGCCCGCGGGCTGATCGCGGCGTTCGCCGAGATCACGCCGACGGTCCCGTTCGTCGTGCGCTTGGACGGCACCAACGACGTCGCGGGCCGCGAACTGCTGGAGCAGGCCGCGCTGCCGAACGTGCACGCAGCCAAGACGATGAACGAGGCGGCCGAGAAGGTCGTCGCGCTCGCGAAGGAGCAGAGCTGATGGCGGTCCTGGTCGACGACGACACGCGGCTGGCGGTCGCCGGCATCACGGGCCGCGAGGGCTCGTTCCACACGCTCAACAACCGCACCTACGGCACCAACGTCGTCGGCGGCGTCACGCCCGGCAAGGGCGGACAGGACGTCGAGGGCATCCCCGTCTTCAACTCGTGGGCCGAGTGCGCGCAGGCCTCCCAGCCGAACGCGGCGATGATCTTTGTCCCGCCGCGCTTCGCCGCCGACTCGATCCTCGAGGCCGCGGCCGCGGGCGTCGCATTGATCGTCGCGATCACCGAGGGCATCCCCGCCCACGACGAGCTGCGCGTCTACAACACGCTGAAGCGCGACTTCCCGGGCACGCGCCTGGTCGGCCCCAACTGCCCGGGCATCCTGTCGCCGGGGAAGGCGAACATCGGGATCATCCCGGCGTCGTTCTTCAAGGAGGGCAACGTCGGCGTCGTCTCACGCTCCGGCACGCTGACCTACCAGATCGGCAACGAGATCGCCCAGCGCGGCTTCGGCAACAGCTCGATCGTCGGGATCGGCGGCGACCCGGTCCCCGGCAGCTCGTTCGTGGACATCATCGAGCTGTTCCAGGCCGATGATGAGACCGAGCTGATCGTCCTCAGCGGCGAGATCGGCGGCTCCGCCGAGGAGGAGGCCGCCGAGTACATCGCCGAGCACGTCACGAAGCCGGTGATCGGCTACATCGCGGGCTTCACGGCCCCCGCCGGCAAGCAGATGGGCCACGCGGGCGCGATCGTCTCCGGCTCCTCGGGCACGGCCGTCGCCAAGGCCGAGGCGCTCGAGGCCAAGGGCGTGCGCGTGGGCCGCACCCCGGCCGAGGTCGCCGAGCTCGCGGTCGAGATCCTCGGCGGCTGAGCACTCGATGTGGATCTTGCCCGCATAGCGGGCAGCATCCGCATCACGCGGTGACCTCCGGCGCGCCCCGTACCGTTCGCCGATCATGGCCGGCGATGGCGAACAGCGCGACGTTCGCGAGTCGCTCGGGGACCTCGAGCGACGGTTGCTGGACCTCGAGCGCGAGCTGCGCACCGATGCGTCCGAGGATGCCTCCGTCGCGCGCGGCGCGCCCGCCGCGCCCGCGCCCGGCGCCCCCGAGATCCGTGAGCCGGTGGCCTCCGCCCCGTCGACCGGCGGCGGCGGTGTCGCCGCCCCGCCCGCGCCCCCTCCGGACATCGACCTGTTCGCCCAGGACGCGCGCGCCAAGGTCGCCGCCCTGCGCGAGACGCTTGACGGCCTGACGAACGCGACCGACCGCCTGCGCGAGACCGCACAGACCGTCGTCGAGGACCACGGCCGCGCGCTCGTGCGGCTCGAGCGCGCCACGGGCGTCGCGTCGCCGATCGTGATCCCGGCGATGCCGGCCGCGGCAGCGCCACCGCAGGTCGCCGTGCCGCCCGCCGCGCCGGCCCGGACGGAGCCCGAGCCGGCGGCTGCGCCCGAACCCGAGCCCGCGACCCCCGCGGCCACCGAGCCCGAGCCGGCGCCCGACGGCCCGGTGATCGGCCCGCCGCCGGAGCTGCCGAGCCTGCCGCCGCTCCCCTGGCGGCGCATCATCGCCGTCCTCGTCGCGATCCTCGTCCTCGGGCTCGGCTATGCGCTGATCTTCGGCGGCGGCGGCGGCAACGCGCCCAAGCAGCCCGCCGCCCCCACCGGGATCGCCGCGACGGACTCCGCGATCACCGCGGCCGGCGGCGGCATCAGCGCGATCCCGCAGCTGCGCACCGGAACCGACGGCAGCGTGCAGCAGGACGTCTGCCGCGGGCGGATCGCCGCGGGGATCGACGTCGTGACGCCCGGCGGCCCGGTCTGGCAGTGCCCCGGCATCCGCCAGGTCGCCGCACCCGTGCTCGTCGCGAGCGGCTTCGCCCGCAAGGGGACGCGGGGCCGGACCTGCGTGAGCGTCCCGAGCGCTCCGGGACTGGACAAGCTCCGCCGTGACCCGGGCCCGACCGAGCGCCGCGACCAGGCCGTGCGCCGCGCCCCGCGCAGCAGGGCGTTCGCCGCCGGGACCGCGTTCGACCGCCGCAACGGCCTGACGCTGCTCGCCGGCGCCGCCGCTCCGGGCGAGCCGTGCATCGACCCGGCGCCCGCGACGCTGCGCGACGGCACCTACCCGCTGGCCACGCGGATCATCCTCTACTCGACCGCCGCCGCAGCGGACTCGGACGAGGTCCGCACCGCCGCCGCGCGACTGCGCAGCTACTTCTCCGGGACGCCCCCGCTGTACGCGATCGTCCTGCGCTGAACGCGCGCCGGAAGGCGCTAGTTTTGAGTGCATGGCCCAGATGATCTCCCTCGCCCGCGGGGCGCCCTCGCTCGACATCGTCGACGTCGAGGGCCTGCGGATCGCAGCCGAGAGCGCGTTCACGAGCGATGCCGCCGGCACCACCGCGTACGGGACGGCGATCGGCTACGTCCCGCTGCGCCGCTGGCTCGCCGAGCAGCACGGCGTCGGCGAGGCGCGCGTGCTGGTGACGAACGGCTCGATGCAGGCCGACGCGTTCCTGTTCGACGCGCTCGTGCAGCCCGGCGACGCCGTCGTCGTGGAGAAGCCCACGTACGACCGCACGCTGCTGGGCCTGCGCCAGCGCGGCGCCGACATCCACATGGTCGAGCTGGAGCACGACGGGATCGACGTCAAGGCGCTGCGCACGCTGCTCGAAAGCGGCCTGCGCCCGAAGCTCGCGCACATCATTCCCAACTTCCAGAACCCGGCCGGCTACACGCTCAGCCGCGAGAAGCGCGTCGAGCTGCTCGCGCTCGCGGCGGAGTTCGGCTTCACGATCTTCGAGGACGATCCGTACATCGAGATCCGCTTCACCGGGCACCCGCTGCCGACGATGCTGTCGCTCGACGGGCCCGCCGACGAGCACGTCGTGTACGCGTCGTCGTTCTCCAAGACGGTCTGCCCCGGCATCCGCGTCGGCTATCTGATCGGCCCCGAGGAGCTGATCGCGACGATCGCGCGCAACGCGACGAACACGTACATCTCGCCGAACATGGTCGCGCAGTCGATCGTCTACCAGTTCTGCGTGAGCGGCCGGATCGCCGAGTCGAAGAAGACCGTGAGCGCCGCGCTGGCCAAGCGCGTGGAAGCACTGACCGCGGCGCTCGCCGAGCATCTGCCGGACGCGCGCTACCAGGCCCCCGAGGGCGGCTACTTCATGTGGGTCGAGCTGCCCGAGGGCACGGACGTGCACGTCCTGCTCGAGAAGGCCAGCGAGCACGGCGTGACCTTCGTCAAGGGCACCGACTTCCTGCTGGAGGGCGGCGAGAACACGCTGCGCCTCGCCTACTCGGGCGTCACGCCCGAGGAGATCGGCGAGGGGATCAAGCGGCTGGCGGCGGCGTACGGGGAGCTGTAGCCGAGCAGCACCACGAAGGTGCTACGGCGTGCCACGCCCGTGCTACGCTGTGCCGCATGGATGTCTCGGTCCGTGAGCTGCGCAACCACACCGGCCGCGTCATCGCCGCGATCGAGGCCGGCCAGCCAGTCGTCCTGACGGTTCACGGCAAGCCGGTCGCAGACATCGTGCCCCGCCGGGTGCGCAGCGAGCGACGGTCGAGCGACGTGCTGATGGCGGAGCTGCGAGAGCTCGGGGAGCTGGCCAGGGAGCTCGGGGTCACGCCCAACGCCGACGACTACGAGACCGGCTTGACGACCGACGACATGATCCGCGAATGAGCGGGTTCCTCGTCGATGCGAGCGTCTTCATCGCCGTCGAGCACGGCCGCGAGCTCGGACCGCAGCCGGACGGCGAGGCGCGCCTCTCGGTCGCCACGCTGACCGAGCTGCTCGTCGGCGTCCACCGCGCCCCGGACGGCGCGACACGCGAGTGGCGAGAGCGGACACTTTCGCGCGCCAACGCGTTCATCCCGGTGCCGTACGACGAGAACGTCGCCGTCCGCCTCGCCGAGCTGCTCGCCTCCGCGCGCGCCCAGGGACGGCCGGCGGGCGCGATGGACGCGATCGTCGCCGCGACCGCACTCACACACGACCTTGCCGTGTGGACTCAGGACGCCGACTTCGATGTCCTCGCGGAGCTCGCGCCCGAGCTCCGCGTCGTGCGCGGCTGACCGCGCGCCCTCAGCGCCCGTACCGCTCCGTCGCGATCACGAGCTGGTCGGGCAGTGCGGTCCGTTGCGGCGGCGACGGGTCGGCGGCGACGCTGACCGTCTCCGCGACGCTGGCCGTCAGCACGACGCGCTCGCCGCCGTCACCTGCGACGACCACCTCGTCGTCGCTGCGCTCGGCGAGCGTGCCCGTCATGCCGGGCTCGGCGCCGGCGGCCTTGAGGTAGTGCAGCAGGTCCTCGGCCTCGTTCTCGAAACGCAGGATCTTCACGCTCGCGCCGATCGCGACGTCGGCGAGCGGGACGCCCGCGTGGCGCTGGCCGACCTCGATCGGATGCCCGTGCGGGCAGGTCTTC
>JBBQKR010000022.1:0-42176 GCA_038327125.1 Solirubrobacterales bacterium | reverse complement strand
CGTAGGCGATCACGACCTCGGCGAGGCGCTCACGCGGAACCTGCTCGAGGCCCTCCTGAACCTGGTACCGCAGTTTGCGTTCCATGTCCCCGGGCGCGCGCGCGGGCCCGGGGGCACCCCCCCCGCGGCGCGGGAGCAGGCCGGCCCGCAGCGCGGGCCGCCCCCTCGGCGCCCCCGCCCGGGGGCGCGCCCCCCCCCGGGGACATGGAACGCAAACTGCGGTACCAGGTTCAGGAGGGCCTCGAGCAGGTTCCGCGTGAGCGCCTCGCCGAGGTCGTGATCGCCTACGAGCCGATCTGGGCGATCGGCACCGGCAAGGTGGCGACGCCCGAGCAGGCGCAGGAGGCCTGCGGGTTCGTGCGTGCGCTCGTCGCCGGGCTCGACGCCGAGGCAGCGCAGGCCCTGCGCGTGCAATATGGCGGCAGCGTCAAAGCCGACAACGCGGCCGAGCTGCTCGCGCTGCCGGACGTCGACGGCGCGCTCGTCGGCGGAGCGTCGCTGGAACCCGGCGCGTTCGCCGCGATCGTCGAAGCCGCACGGTCATGACCCAGGTCCCGGGCCTGCCGGCTCCCGGCGCGGTCCTGGTGATCCTGGACGGCTGGGGGCTCGCGCCGCCCGGGCCCGGCAACGCCGTTGAGCTCGCCGCCACGCCGGTGTTCGACGCGCTGTGGGAGCGCTACCCGCGCACGCAGCTGACCGCGTGCGGGCGCGCCGTCGGACTGCCCGACGGGCAGATGGGCAACAGCGAGGTCGGTCACCTCAACCTCGGTGCCGGCTCGGTGATTCGCCAGGACCTGACGCGCATCGACGACGCGGTCCGCGACGGCGTGCTCGCCGAGAGCCCGGTCCTGCGCGACGCGCTGACGGGCTCCGGGCGCGTGCATCTGATCGGCCTGGTCAGCGACGGCGGCGTGCATTCGAGCCTCGAGCATCTCGGCGCGCTGATCCGCCTGGCCGCGGACCTCGCCGTGCCGGACCTCGTCATCCACGCGTTCACGGACGGCCGCGACACCTCGCCGACCGGCGGCGAGGGCTATCTCGCGCAGGTCGAGGACTGGTGCACCGCCGCCGGCAACGCGCGCATCGGCAGCGTCATCGGCCGCTACTTCGCGATGGACCGTGACAAGCGCTGGGACCGCGTCCAGCGCGCCTACGACCTGCTCGTCCACGGCCGTGGCGAGCACCATGCGCCGAACGCGCCGGCCGCCGCTCGCGACGCCTATGACCGCGGCGAGACCGACGAGTTCATCAGCGCGACGAGCGTCGGTGACGAGGCGTCGATCCGCCCCGGCGACAGCGTCATCGCGATCAACTTCCGTCCCGACCGCATGCGCGAGATCACGCTCGCGCTGGCCGATCCGCAGTTCACGGAGATCGACCGCGGTGGGGCGCAGGTGGTCGAGCGCTACACCTGCCTGACCGAGTACGAGGAGGGCTGGCCCTACCCGGTCGCCTTCCCGCCCGAGCGCCCGAGCGTCACGCTGCCGCACGTGATTGCCGCGCAGGGAGGACGCCAGCTGCACGTCGCGGAAACGGAGAAGTATCCGCACGTCACGTACTTCTTCGGCGGCGGCGAGGAGACGCCGGAGACCGGCGAGCGACGCGAGCTCGTGCCCTCGCCGCGCGACGTGCCGACCTACGACTTCAAGCCGCAGATGAGCGCCCGCGAGGCAGCCGACGCGTTCATCGGCGCCTGGCGCGACGACACCCCGAGCTTCGGGATCATCAACTTCGCCAACGCCGACATGGTCGGCCACACGGGCGTGATCCCCGCGGCCGTCACGGCGATCGAGACGGTCGACGCGTGCCTCGGCGACGTCGTGCGCGCGGTCCAGGAGTCCGGCGGCGTGCTGCTCGTCACCGCCGACCACGGGAACGCCGACCACATGCTCAACGACGACGGCACCCCGAACACGGCGCACTCGCTCAATCCCGTGCCGTGCGTGGTCACGGTGGAGGGGCTGAGGCTGCGCGACGGCGGGGTGCTCGCGGACGTGGCGCCGACGCTGCTGGAGCTGCTGGGAACGGCGCAACCCGGTGACATGACGGGGCGTTCGTTGATTCTGTAGTACGGTGTAGCAGATGAGCTACACCGTGTCCGTCCGCGATCTGCGCAATCACACGGCCGAAGTCGTCCGCCGGATCGAAGCAGGCGAGACTGCGGTGCTGACCGCCAACGGGCGCCCGGTCGCGGAGATCGTGCCGGTTCCCGCTCGGCCCCACCGGGCCTCCGCCGAGCGCTTTCGCGCACTGCTTGACGGGCACCTCGCCGATCCCGGGCTCCGGGACGACCTCGCGGCGATCTTCCCCGACACCACCGACGACGCGTGACCTGGCTGCTCGACACCTCGGTGTTCATCGGCGCAGAGTCGGGCCGGCTGGGCGGCACCCCGGACGGCGACGTCTGCGTCAGCGTCGTGACGCTCTGTGAGCTCGAGGCAGGTGTCCTTGCGGCGGCTGACACGGCGATCCGTGCCCGACGCCTGGACACGCTGACTCGTGCGCGGGAGCTTGCGACGCCCCTCCCGATCGACGAGCACGTGGCGTCGGCTTGCGCCGCGCTCCGCGTGCAACTGCGCGAGAGCGGCCGGCGCATGCCCGTCAACGACGCATGGATCGCGGCGACCGCGATCACACACGCCCTGGGCGTATGCACGCAGGACAGCGACTTCGACGTCGTGCGCGACCTGGACGTCCTGCGGGTCTAGGTCCCCAGCACCCGCTCGACCCACGCAGGCAGCTCCGCGAGCGACCGCGGATCGACGTGGTGCGCGGCGTCGCTCTCGTGGTACTGCACGTCGAGTCCGCCCGCCGTCAGCAGGTCGCGTGCCGCGCGCCCGAAGTCGACCGTGATCACCGGGTCGCGGCGGCCGTGGGCGATCCAGACGGGCAGGCCGGCGCGCGGCGCGAGCTCGGGGGCCCAGCCGTCGACGGTCGGGACGAAGCAGCTCAGCGCGATGATCCCGGCCGGCCGGGGCCGGCCCGGTCCCAGGCCGACGGCGTAGGACATGACGCCGCCCTGCGAGAAGCCGCCGAGCACGATCCGCTCCCACGGCACGCCGGTGGCGGCGGGCACGGCGTCGAGAAAGGCGCAGAGCCGCGCGTAGGTCGCGTGGAAGCTGTCGTGGTCGGGGAAGCCGACGCGCGGCACCGCGTACCAGTGGCGCCCGCCCGGCGGGAGCTGCAGCGGGCCGCCGGGGGTGATGCCGACCAGGCGCCCGCGCGGGTCCAGGATGTCCAGGAAGGCCGTCAGGTCGTGCTCGTCGGCGCCGCGGCCGTGCAGCAGGACGAGCGCGCCCTGCGCCTCGCCGGCCGCGGGCCGCACGACGTGGGGGAGCGTGTCCGCAAGCCCGTCGCTCACGCCGGCGCCACGTGCCGCGGGTTGGGCAGCGGCGTCAGCGACTGCTCCAGATGCGCGCGCAGGTGCTCGTGCTGGGGCGGGAGCCGCAGCTCGCTCCCGAGCGTCGCCGCCGGCTCGTCGAGCGTGAACCCGATGTCGCGCGAGGCCAGCTCGAAGAGGACCCCGCTGGGCTCGCGGAAGTAGACCGAATGGAAGTACTGGCGGTCGATGATCGGCGTCGTCCGCGCTCCGGCCGCGGTCGCACGCGCGGCGTCGTCCCGGAGCTCGTCGTCGTCGGCGGCCGACCATGCGATGTGGTGGACGGTCCCCGCTCCCTGGACACCCCGCTCGCGCGGCGCCTCGTCGTACGCGAGTCGGCCGTGCCGATCGGCGCCGCCGAGCTGCCAGCGCGCTCCGTCACGGTCCTGGCGCTCGAATCCGAGCGCGACCAGCAGCTCGGCGCTGCGCTCGGGCTGTGACGCGTACACGCCCACGCCGTCGAAGCCCTGCAGTGCGTGCTCGTCCGGGATGTCGGCCGCGTGCGCCGCGAGCGGCGCGTCGTCCCCGCCGCCGACCAGCAGCTCGTGCACGAGGCCCTCGGGAGCTGCGAAGCGCAGGCGCTCGCCGTTGCGGGCCACCTCGACCCGTTCGCTGCGCAGCCGGCGCTCCCAGAAGGCGATCGCCGGCGCCGAGCCCACGCGCCAGCTGATCGTGTGGATCATCCCGTCGCCGGCGCGGCCGCGGGCAGCCCCGGGGAACTCGAAGAACGTGAGGATCGAGCCGGGTGCGCCGATCTCGTCGCCGTAGTAGAGGTGGTAGACGCTCGGCTCGTCGAAGTTGACGGTCTGCTTCACCAACCGCAGTCCGAGCAGCCGCGCGTAGAAGTCGACGTTGCCCGGTGCGTCCGCGGTGATGGCGGTGATGTGATGGACGCCCTCGAGTGGCATGCGGGCGACCGTATCACTGCTATACTTGCGTGCGCAACCATAGCTTCGCGAGCGCCGAACGCGCTGATACCGTCGCGTCGTCCGGCCCTCGCAGGACGCTGATCTTTCGACCATGGCCACTGCTCCCAGCCGCCCAAGCGCCCCCGCTGACAGCCTCAGCGACCGTGAGCTGCGCGCGTGGCGCGGGATGCTGCGGGCGCATGCGTCGCTGACGAAGGCGCTCGACGCCGACCTCGAGGCCGAGCACGACCTCCCGTTGAGCTCGTACGAGGTGCTGCTGCATCTCGCCCACGCGGACGGGGAGCACATGCGGATGAGCGATCTCGCCGATTCGATCATCCTCAGCCGCAGCGGCCTCACGCGGCTCGTGGACCGCATGGAGCGTGAGGGCCTGCTCGCACGCGAGTCCTGTCCGAGCGACGCACGCGGGTCGTTCGCACGGCTGACCGACAGCGGCCGCGCAAAGCTCGACGCCGCGCGGCGCACGCACCTCTCCGGCGTGCGCGAGCGCTTCCTGGACCGCCTCACGCCGGATGAGCAGGACGCGCTCGGCGACTGCTGGGACCGCGTGCTGCCGGCCGGTCACGACGCCGGGCCCGCCTGCGGCTCGCTCGATCCATGAACAACCTCGGACTGCTCGCCATCTGCCTCGGGGTCCCGCTCCTGTTCGGGCTCTGGGCGCAGCACAAGGTCAAGTCGACGTTCGCCACGTACTCCGAGGTGCCCGAGGACACGGGACTGACCGGTGCCGATGTCGCGCGGCAGATCCTCGACGCCAACGGCCTGCAGAGTGTCCCCGTCAACGCCGTGCCCGGGGCCCTGACCGACCACTACGACCCGCGCGCTCGCAGCGTGAACCTGTCCGAGCCCGTCTACGGCGCCGCGACGATCAGCTCGACCGCGGTCGCAGCCCATGAGGTCGGCCACGCGATCCAGCACGCGAAGTCGTACGCGCCGATGACCGTGCGTTCCGCCCTCTGGCCGGTGACGGCGTTCGCCTCGAGCACGTGGACGATCCTGCTGCTGATCGGCGTGCTGCTGGGCATCTTCAACCTCGTCGTCTTCGCGATCGTGCTCTATGCGGCGGTCGTGCTGTTCCAGCTCGTGACGCTGCCGGTCGAGTTCGACGCCTCGCGCCGCGCCGCCGTGCAGCTGAAGCAGCTCGGCATCGCCAACCCGGACGAGTCGGTCGGGGTGCGCAAGGTCCTCACCGGCGCTGCGCTGACGTACGTGGCCGGGGCGCTCGCCGCGCTCTCGCAGCTCCTGTACTTCGTGCTGATCTTCCTGGGCAACCGGAACTGACCGTCCTCGACATCCTCGCGCGCGACCCCGGATCGCAGGCGCGTGCCGGGGTGCTGCGCACGGCGCACGGCGACGTGCGCACACCGGCGTTCGTCCCGCTGGCGACCAAGGCGACGGTCCGCGGGCTGCTGCCCTCCGAGGTCGCGGACCTCGGCTACGACATGGTGCTGGGGAACACGTTCCATCTGCACCTGGACCCCGGCGACGAGCTGATCGCACGCCAGCACGGCCTGCACCGCTTCATGCGCTGGGAGCACCCGATCATCACCGACTCGGGGGGCTTTCAGGTCTTCTCTATGGGCCACGGCACGGTCGCCGACGAGGTCAAGGGCCGGGCGCCCAGCGGCTCCGAGCGCGCGGGACGGATCCTCGACATCTCCGAGGACGGCGTGCGCTTTCGCTCCTACATCGACGGGGGCGAGCGGTTCATCGCGCCGGAGACCTCGATGCAGATCCAGGCGAACCTCGGCTCCGACATCGCGCTGGTGTTCGACGAGTGCACGCCCTTTCACGTCGAGCGCGAGTACACGCTGCGCTCGACCGAGCGCACGCACCGCTGGCTGGACCGCTGCCTGCAGTGGCATGAGCAGCACGGGCCGGCCGGCCAGCTCGTCTACGGGATCGTCCAGGGCGGCGTCTTCGAGGACCTGCGCGTCGAGAGCACGCAGGCCGTCGCGGCACGCGCCTGCGACGGCATCGCGATCGGCGGGTCGCTGGGTGCGGGCAAGGAGCAGATGTATGAGGTCGTGGGGTGGGCGACCGGCGCACTGGACGCCGCCGGCGACACGCGGCCGCGCCACCTCCTCGGCATCGGCGAGATCGATGATCTCGTGGCCGGCGTGCAGCGCGGGATCGACACGTTCGACTGCGCGATGCCGACGCGGCTCGCCCGCCACGGCATGGCGCTGGTCCCCGACCCGGCCCGCCGCTGGCGCGTGGACCTCGCCAAGGCGATCCATCGCGACTCCGACGAGCCGATCATGGAGGGCTGCCCGTGCCCGACCTGCGCGATCGGCTGGACGCGCGGCTACCTGCGCTACATGTCGAGCAACCGCGAACTGACCGCCGCGCGGGCACTGACGCTGCACAACCTCGCGTTCGTCCAGCGCGTCGTCGCGCGCCTGCGTTCCGCGATCCTCGACGGGACGCTCGACGACACCGCCGCCGCCCTGCTCGGCGGCGACGCGCCGTAGCTCAGCGCGTGTTCTGGCGGATCATCGTCTGCAGCTTGCTGACGGTCTGATCGACCTGCTCCTGGACGACCTGCTGCAGGCGGACCGTGTTGCTCTCCTTCGTCGCGATCCCGACGAGGATCGCGGCAGCGGCGATCAGCACGACGATCAGGACGAGGGCCGGCGCGATCCGGCGACGGCGGCGCGGCCGGGCCGGGGGCGGCGCGTGGGCGGCCGCCGCGACGGGTGCCGGCGGGCGGCTGGAGGGCAGCGGCCGGCGCTGCTGGACGGGCCGCGCCGTGGTCGGCGGCGCGGCGGCCGGCTGCCCGACGCTCGTCGGCGGCGCGACGACGCGTGTGGCGCCTGTGACGGGTCCGACGCCGCGGGCGCCGGCGACCAGCGCCTCGCGCAGGTCCTCGGCGCTGGAATAGCGGTCGGCGGGCTCCAGGGCGAGCGCGCGGTCGACTGCGGCGGCCAGCTGGGGCGTGACCTCCGGGTTGACGTGGTCCAGCAGCGGCGGCGCCTCGCGCTGCTGCTTCAGCGCCAGTTCGGTGAGCGTCGCCGCCTCATAGGGCAGCCGGCCCGAGAGGAACTGGTAGCTGACGACGCCGAGTGAGTAGATGTCCGAGCGGGCGGTCGCCTCGACCCCCGTGGCCTGCTCCGGCGCCAGGTAGGCAGCGGTCCCCAGCACGGAGCCGACCTGCGTGATCGAGGACTCCTCGCTGAGTGCCTTCGCGATGCCGAAGTCGGCCAGCTTGACGACGCCGTCGGTCGAGCGCAGCAGGTTGCCGGGCTTGACGTCGCGGTGCACGACGCCGTTGCGGTGCGCGTAGTCGAGCCCGCGACACGCCTGCGCGAGGATGCCGAGCGCCTCGGAGACCGGCAGCACCCCGCGATCGCGCAGGATCTCCGCCCCGGACTGGCCCTCGACGTGCTCCATCACGATGTAGTGGCGGCCGCTGGCCTCGTCGAGGCCGAAGTCGAACACCTGCACGATGTTGGGATGCACGAGCCGCGCCGCCGAGAGCGCCTCGCGGCGGAAGCGTGAGACGAACTGCTGGTCATCGGCGAGGTGCTCGGCGAGCAGCTTGACGGCGACGTGCCGCTCGAGCCGGCGGTCGAACGCGAGCACGACCGTCGACATGCCGCCACTGCCCAGGCGCTCGCCCAGCTCGTAACGGCTCGCGAGCAGCTGCGCGCTCACTGCTGAGCGCCCTGGTCGGGTGCGGCCGTCGTCTGATCGGGCGCCACGCCGCCGTTGGGGTCGGTCGTCGTCGGCGTCGTGGTCGTGGTCGTCGTCGGCGTGGTTGTCGTGGTGGTGGTCGTCGTCGGCGTGGTCGTCGTGGTCGTCGGCGTCGTGGTCGTGGTGGTGGTGGTCGGCTCGGTCGTCGTGGTGGTCGTCGTCTGCGTCTGGCCGGCGGCCTCGCGGCACTGCGTGGGAACCGTCCTGACGAGCTGCTCGAGCCCGTCCTTCAGCCGCGCCGTCAGCCGTTCGTCGACGTTCGCGGGGAGTGCGGCATACGCGCGCTGGGCGCTCTGGAGCGCGTCGGAGGCTCCCTGGCAGTCCCCCGCCCGGGTGGCGTCCGAGACCTGCTGCAGCGCACTGTCCAGCGTGCTGGCGCGATCCGGCGGCAGCAGGTTGTCCCCGCTGCCGCAGGCGCTCAGCAGGGCGACCGCGGCGGCGGCGATGGCGGCCGTGAGCAGGGACATCGTGCGTGGGCGCCGCATCGTCACTGACCGTACTGGAGGCGCTCGGCGAGCGAGTCGGGGAGCCGGGCCGCGCGGATCGCCGCTGCCGCGCCGTCCACGTCGTAGGCCGTGCGGCGCCACGAGGCCGTCGCCGCGCTGAGGTCGAGCAGCAGCCAGGCTGCGCGCGGATCGCCGTCGCGCGGCTGCCCGACGCTTCCGGGGTTCAGCAGCCAGCGGCCGCTCGCGACGTCGGCCGTGGCGTCGGCGGGCTGCGAGCTTCCGGTCGCCGGCTCACCCTCGGGGCGGGTGAACGAACAGGCGACGTGGCTGTGTCCGATCAGCCCGACCGGCTCGTCGAAGGCGTCGAAGCAGAGGTCCGCGAGCAGCGCGCTGAGCACGTATTCCCAGATCGGGTCGCGCGGGCTGCCATGGAACAGCCCGGTGCCCTCGCGCATGCCCTTCGGCTCGAGTGAGGCGAGCCAGTCGAGCCCGGCGGGGTCGATGACGTCCTGCGTCCAGCGCGCGGCAAGCGCGGCACCGGGGGAGAACTCGTCGAGCGGAAGCCCGCCGGTCACGCCGAGGTCATGGTTGCCGGCGAGCGTCACGGTCGCCGCGGAGCGCACGAGGTCCACGCAGTCGTTGGGATCGGCGCCGTACCCGACGACGTCGCCCAGACACCAGATCTCACGTGCCGCCGTCGCCGCCACATCTGCCAGAACGGCTTCGAGGGCGTGACGATTCGCATGGATGTCGGAGAGGACGGCAACCTGCATGGCGCGTAGACCGGGTGCCGACGGTAGCGTGAGCCCCATGCGCCGGGCCCTGCTTGCAGCCCCTGTTGCCGTTGCGGGGGCGCTCGTCGCGGCGCAGGCGGCCGTGCTGCTGCTGCGCCCGCGCAGCGACGTGATCGCCCCCGATCAGGTCGACCTGAGCGCGTTCTTCACGTCGGTGCAGCTGGAGCGCGCCGCCGACTTCCGCGGTCCGCAGCTCGCGCTCTACGGCGCGACGCTGGCGGTGGAGGCGGGCGTGCTGATCCTGCTCGTCATCGGCCCCGGCCGGATCGGCCGCCGGCTGCGCGGGTCGTTTCGCCATCCGATCCTGGTATCCGGCGTGGCCGGCGCCGGCATCTCGGCGCTGCTCGCGATCGCGGTCCTGCCGATCTCGGCGGTGATGCGCTCACGCTCGATCGACATCGGCCTCGTGACGAGCTCCTGGGGCGCCTGGAGCTGGGATGTGGCGCGCTCGATCGCGATCGGCGCGCTGATGGCCGCGATCGCGACGGCGACCGGCGTCGCGCTGATGCGGCGCTTCCCGCGCAGTTGGTGGCTGCCGGCGTCGGGCCTGGTCGCGCTCGTCGGCGTGGCGTTCGTGTTCGCGGGTCCGCTCGTGCTCGATCCGGTCTTCAACCGCTTCCAGCGCCTTCCCGACGGCCCCGTCCGCACCGAGGTGCTCGACCTGGCGCGCCGCGCGGGCGTGCGCGTGGGAGAGGTCTACGTCGTCGACGCCTCCAAGCGCACGACCGCGGCCAACGCCTACGTCACCGGCATCGGATCGTCGAAGCGGGTGGTCCTCTACGACACGCTGCTGGACGACTTCCCGCCCGCCGAGTCGCGGCTCGTCGTCGCTCACGAGCTCGGCCACGTGCACTACCGCGACGTCCCGCGCGGGCTGCTGTTCCTCGCGCTCGTGGCGCCGCTGGGGATGTTCGCCGCCGCGCGCCTCACCCGCGTGTGGGGGCCGCGCGACGGCCTGCCGGCGGGGCCGTCGAGCGTCCCGGCGCTGTTCGCGTCGGTGGCGCTGATGGCGCTGCTGATCGGAACGGTGTCCAACCAGCTCACACGGCGGGTCGAGGCGCGCGCGGACAGCTACGCACTCGGGCTGACCGGTGAGGCGCAGACCTTCATCGCCCAGCAGCGGCGCCTGGCGCTGCGCAACGTCAGCGACCCCGATCCGCCCGCGATCGCGCGGCTCCTGCTGGGAACGCACCCGACGACGCGCCAGCGCCTGGGCTTGGGTGTCGCCTATGAGCGTGGGATCCGCCCCTGAGAACCATCAGAACACGCCTGCGGCGCGTTCTGTCCTGCCAGGGGGCCGTGCCTAGTACTCGTCCTCGCGCTGCTCCTGATCGACCTCGGGCAGCCCCTTGATGCTCTCGCGGGCGCTCCAGCGGCCGTAGTTGTCCTCCATCGCGTCGATCAGCTCGCGCATGAACCGCGCTGAGAGATTGATGCGCGACACGACGACGCCGGGGATCACGTCGTCCTCGACCTCGTGGTCCACGCGCGCGAAGGTCAGCGTGAACTCGTAGTCGGAGTGGCTCACGTTCGCGAAGTTCGCGTAGTGACCCGCCATCTTCTCCGGCTCGATGTGGATGTTGATCTGCCGCTCGGGGCCGTGGGGGGTATCTGCCATGGTGGCGCCTAGTATCTCGCCTCGTGAAGATCGTCGTCGTCGCCGTCGGCCGACTGCGCCAACCGTACGTCGACGACGTCCAGCACTACCAGCGGCTGATCGCCCGCCACGCGCGGGTCGAGTTGATCGATGTCCGCGAGGACGAGCAGGTGGAAAAGCGCATCCCGCCGCGCGCGTTCACGTGCCTGCTCGACGTCGGCGGCGAGACGTACACGAGCGTCGCCTTCAGCGAGTTCCTCGAAACCCGGCGGATGAGCGGGCAGGACCTGTGCTTCGTCGTCGGAGGCCCGTACGGGCTCGCGCTCCCCGGCGCGACCCACACGATCTCGCTCGGCCCGATGACGCTTCCACACCAGCTTGCACGCGTCGTGCTGCTCGAGCAGCTCTACCGCGCGCACAAGATCCTCGCGGGCGAGCCCTACCACCACTGATGCTCGGTCGCGTCCGCAAGCTCGACAGCGCTGCGCCGGACGGCCTGCGCTACGTACGCGACGTACGCGCGCGGGACGAGCTGCGCCCGTTCCTGCGTCGCTTCGCCGTCGTCGTGCTCGCGCTGATCCTGCTGCTTGCGCTCGGAGCGCTCGCGTACACGGCGTTCGAGGACGTGTCCCCGTGGGATGGCTTCCTCTGGTCGCTGGACACGATTGCGACGGAGGGCGCGCGCAACGCACCGGACACCGTCGCCGGCGAGATCACGTGGGTGATCCTCATCGTGCTCGGCGTCGGTACGCTGCTCTACGCCCTCGTGACGCTGGTCGAGCTCCTCGTCGCCGGGCACCTGCGCACCCTTCTCGACGAGCGCCGCGAGCAGCGAGCCATCGACGCCCTCACCGACCACGTCATCATCTGCGGCTTCGGTCGCGTCGGCCGCCAGGTCGCGCGCGACCTGCGCGCAGCCGGCGAGCGGTACGTCGTGATCGACGCGCGCCCGCAGTACGTCGAGGAGGCAGAGCACATCGGCGTGCCGCTGATCGAGGGCAACGCATCCGAGGACGACTCGCTGGTCCAGGCGGGTATCGAGCGTGCTCGCGCGGTGATCGCCTGCATCGACTCCGACGCGGAGAACATCTTCGTGGCACTGTCGGCCCGCGGGCTGAACCCGGAGGTGCCGATCATCGCCCGCGCGTCGAACCCGGGCGCCGAGCCCAAACTGCTGCGCGCGGGCGCCACGCGCGTGATCTCGCCCTACCGCACCAGCGGCTCGGAGATGGCCCGGGCTGCCCTGACGCCGCAGGTGTCCGGGGCGCTTGAGCTGACGCCCGAGTACCGCCTCGAGGAGATCGAGGTCGAGCCCGGATCCACTGCCGCGGGCAGCGCAATCGTGGACGTGCGCGGTGATGCGATCATCGTGGGCGTGCGCCGTCACGACGGAACGTTCCTCCCACAGCCGCCGGGCGCCACGGAGTTGCACGTGGGCGACGTGCTGCTCGCGCTGGGCCAGGTGCGGACGCTGACCCGTCTGGAGGGTGCACTCGGTCCGCAGCCGAGCGCGGCGGGTGCATGACCGAGCCGCTGGCAGACCTGCGCGGCGCCCTCGACGGCGCTCTGGCTGATGTTGCCGGCGACGCCGGCGCCCCGGCGAGCGCCCCGGTGCTCGAACGCCCGCGGCAGGCCGAGCACGGCGACTATGCGACCAACGCGGCGCTGCTGCTGACCAAGGCGCTCGGCGAGCCGCCGCGCGCGATCGCGGCGCGGCTCGCGAGTGCGCTGGGCGAGCGGCTGGGCCCGTCGCTGACCAGCGCCGAGGTCGCGGGTCCGGGGTTCCTGAACCTCGTGCTGGACGACAGCTGGTACGCCGGCGCGCTCACGCAGATCCTCGACGCTGGTGACGCCTGGGGTGCGCAGGGCGCGGGCGCGCCGCTGTCGGTGAACGTCGAGTTCGTCAGCGCGAACCCGACCGGGCCGGTGCATGTCGGCGGAACCCGCAACGCCGCCTACGGCGATGCGCTCGCGCGGCTGCTGGCGTTCCAGGGCCACCGCGTCCATCGTGAGTTCTACGTCAACGACTTCGGCACCCAGACGCTGCGGCTCGGGGAGTCGATCCAGGCGCGCGCACAGGGCAGGGAGCCGCCCGTCGACGGCTACAAGGGCGCCTACGTGACGGATCTGGCGGCCGCGATCGAGGGGGCCGCCGACCTGCCCGTCGACGAGGTCTCGCGGCTCGGCGTGGAGCTGATGGTGGAGCAGGCCGAGCGCAGTCTCGCGCGCTTTCGGATCGTCTTCGACCACTGGTTCAGCGAGCGCTCGCTGCACGAGGGCTCGCCGAGCCCCGTCGACCATGCCTTCGAGGTGCTCGACGAGCAGGGACGCACGTTCCGCAAGGACGGCGCGCTGTGGCTGCGGACCACGGCGTTCGGCGACGACAAGGACCGGGTGCTGGAGCGCTCCACCGGCGAGCACACGTACTTCGCCAGCGACATCGCCTACCACCAGGAGAAGCGCGAGCGCGGCTTCGAGCTGCTGATCGACGTCTGGGGCGCCGACCACCACGGCTACGTTCAGCGGATGCACGCCGCCTTCCAGGCGCTCGGCGGCGAGCGCGGCCAGCTCGAGCTGCTGATCATGCAGTTCGTGCACCTCGTCGAGGGCGGCGAGCGCGGCAAGATGAGCAAGCGTGCCGGTGAGTTCGTGACGCTCGACGGCCTGATCGACGACATCGGCGTGGACGCCGCGCGCTGGTTCCTGCTCGCACGCTCGCACGACACCTCGATCGACCTGGATCTCGACCTCGCCCGCAGCCAGTCGAGCGAGAACCCCGTCTACTACGTGCAGTACGCCCACGCGCGGATCGCGTCGGTGCTGCGCAAGGCCGGCGAGGAGCGGGTCGCACAGGCGCTGGCGCAGCCCCCGCTGGCGCCCGCCGGCGGGCTGCACCCGAGCGAGCGCGCGCTCGTGCGCCGGCTGCTCGACTTCCCCGACGAGGTGCGCGAGGCCTCCGATCGCCGCGCGCCGCACCGGATCACCGCCTACGCGCTCGAGACCGCGCAGCTGTTCAGCGCGTTCTACCGCGACTGTCAGGTCGTCGGCGTGCCCGACGACGAGGAGACCGCGCGCCTGCGGCTCAGCGTCGCGACGCTGAGCGTGCTCGCCCGCGCACTCGACCTGCTCGGTATCGCGGCTCCGGAGGAGATGTAGCCGCCTCGGGCTCCGCGACGGCGCGGCGCTCGACCGTGATCTGATCGCCGGGCGGATCGGCCTCCGGCGGCGGGAAGTCCGCGCGGCGGCGCTCGCGCAGCGCCGCCGCAGCGAGCACGCCGCCTGCCGCACCGGTGGCGAGGAGCAGCGGCAGCACGCGCAGGTTGTGCCGCGCCTGCGCCACGAAGAAGGCGTTGACGGCGGTGCTCGTCAGGACCGGCGTGAGGATCAGCAGCAGCTCGGCGCGGCGACCGCGGGCGAACGCGAGGCCGGCGAGTGTCCCCGCCAGCGCGAGCCCGACGAGCAGCAGGTGCCAGCCGGTCATCCAGGTGCGCGCGTTGCGCGTCCCGCCGCGGTAGTAGCCGCCCCACATGCGCCCGACCTTGCGGGCCTCCATCGCGGCGAAGGCCAGCGGGCGGTGCCGCGCGTAGTACTTCAGGTTGCGTCGCGCCTCATAGCCCAGCGCCCAGCGCAGCTTGTCCTCCGGGATCGCGCGGTAGGGGCCGGGGACGAGCTCGGGATGGCGCTCGCGGATGTAGGCGCGCAGCACGTACTCGCCTCTGAGGTTGCTCGTACGCACATCCGTGAGGTTGGGCATGTTGCGGCGCACGTACAGCTCCAGCTCGCGGCGCACGCCGCCGAGCTTGCCGTCGCCGGGCAGGTAGGTGCCGACGAACAGCGTCGACGGGCCGCTGCCGGCGACGGGGATGACCCGGCCGGCCTGCGCGGACGCGTAGATGCTCCACGGTGCGACGACCAGCAGCGGGACGACGACGAGCAGGGCCGCCTGCCCGCATGCCGCGCGCAGGCCGGCAGGGCGCAGCGCGAGCAGGAACCAGACGGCGCCGAGGACGGCGGGCAGCACGAGCAGGTCCGCGCGCACGAGCATCGCGACCCCGAGCAGCGCGCCCGCCAGTGCGATCCGCCGGGCCTGCGGCCTGCGCCACGCGCCGAGCAGTGCCAGGCCCGAGAGCGCCAGCGTGAGCGCTCCGAGCGGCTCACTGACGAGGTCGCCGGTCGCGCGGATCAGCGGGGGATAGGTGGCGATGGCGCCGGCGGCCAGCAGCCCGGCGAGCGGGCCGCCGAGCGCGGCGGCGAGCAGGAAGGCGACGAGGATCAGCGCGGTCCCGATGACCGCCTGCGCCCAGAAGCCGCTGCGCAGCTCGCGCGCGGACCCGTCGCCGTCGAGGCCGGGGAGCAGCAGGTGCGCGGCGGCGAACACGACCGGTGTTCCGGGAGCCCAGTGCCAGGGGTCCGTGGAGCCCGGCGCCGTGTACCCGTCGCCGGCGGCGAGGTTCAGCGCGATCCGCGCGTACGAGCGTTCGTCGGAGGAGAGGTAGCGGCCGGGATCGGCAGCGGTGGCCACGCGCAGGCCGAGCCCGAGCGCGACGATCGCGATCAGCAGGCCGATGACCGTCCGGCGCTGCAGGCGTGAGCCCGCGAGTCCACGACCGGCACGCGTCGCAGCGGTCGCTGCGGCGCCGGCCGGCGAACGGGGAAGCTCGCCGCGGAACGTGGCCATCGGGGCTGGGTTCGCCCCGGGGCCCCACCCACCCTTCCGGTGGGCGGCCGATTGCAGCCGCCTACAGGTTGTAGATGCCGTCGAGCCCGATGCGCTCGAGGAACTGCTGGGCTTCGACGTTCAGGCGGGTCAGCTCACCGGAGAGGATCAGCACGCCCATCACGATCAGGATCGCGCCGGACACGAACGTGATCGCGAGGTAGTGGTCGCGGATCCAGCTGAAGGCCTCCGTCGCCCTGTCGAAGGCGATCGCGGTCAGCAGGAACGGAACGGCGAGCCCCAGCGAGTAGAACGCCAGCAGCACGCCGCCCTTGGCGACGGAGTCGGCGGTCGAGGCGGCGGCGAGGATCGAGGCCAGCGTCGGGCCCACGCACGGCGTCCACGCGATCGCGAAGGCGAGCCCCGCGATGATCGGCCCGCCGGTTCCGGCGCGCTTGATCAGCGCGTCGGGCCGCCAGTCCCGGTTCAGCCGCGGGACGAACGGGGTCAGCACGAAGAAGATGCCCATCGCGATGATCAGGATCCCGGCGATCGTGTCGAGCGTCTGCTTGTGGTCGCGGAGCGTCGAGCCCAGCCCGGTCGCGGTCATGCCGAGCGCGACGAACATCAGCGTGAACGAGAGGCAGAAGACGACCGCGGGTGTGAGCACATGCGCGAGGCGATGCTCGCCCGCGCGCATCTCCGCGATGCTGATGCCCGAGATCGCCGACAGGTACCCCGGGACGAGCGGCAGCACGCACGGCGACAGGAACGAGATGAACCCGACCGCGAATGCGGCGAGGACGGTCGTGTCGGCGGTCGCGAGGATCACTGCGCGTCGAACTGCGCGAGCTCGTCGTCGAGCCGGCGGCGGTCGTCGTCATCCAGGGTGGGAAGCGGTGGGGCGAGCGCGGGCACGCGGGCGCGCCGGCGCCAGCGCGGGAGCAGCACGGCCAGCAGGGCGAGCAGGCCGAGGGCGACGGCGACCGGGACCAGGTAGGCGGTGAGGCTGAAGCCGGAGCGCTCCGGCAGCGCGAGGATCGCCGGCCCGTAGCGCAGCTTCAGCGTGTCCTTGATCTGCGCCTTCGTCTCACCGCGCGCGATCAGCACGCGGATCTCACGCCGCAGCTGGTCCGCGCGCGGCGACTCCGCGATGTAGAGCGGCACGTTGCACGTGTCGCACATGACCTCGTCCTCGACGTCGGTGAACGACGCCTGCGGCGTGGCCGCGAGCGCGGCTGCCGGCGTGGCCAGCAGGGCGAGGCAGAGCAGCACTCCGAGCAGGACGCGCAACCGGGTCATGCGGAGGCGTTGGCCTTCAGGGCACGGTCGAGGGCTGCGGTGAGGAACTGCTCCTCGAGCTGGCCGCGGGAGATCGCGACCACTCGTCCGCGGCGATCGAGGACGAACGTCTCGGGCAGCTTCGAGGTGCCGAACTTCGGCGCCAGCTCCAGCTTGTCGTCGCGCAGCGAGGGGTACGTCAGCTTCAGCTCGCGCTCGAACTTGCGCGACTCGTCGGCGAAGTCCTTGTAGGTGACGCCGAGGACCGTTCCCGCGCCCGCGCGCTGCAGGCGCTGCTGGGCGCGCTCGAGGATCGGCGCCTCCTCGCGGCATGGGTCACACCACGAGGCCCAGAAGTTCAGCACGACGACCTTCCCGCGCAGATCGTCCAGCGCCATGCTCGAACGTCCGTCCAACGTCGGCAGCGACACGCTGGACGCGGGCGCGGCCGGCTGCTCGCCGCGCTTGACCGCGCTGTCGAGCGAGGTGTCGTCGCCGGTGTTCAGCACGCCATAGACGATCAGCCCGGTGAGCAGGGCCGCGAGCAGGATCACTGCGCCGGTGGCGAACGTCGGACGTTTCACGGACCGGGAAGGGTAGATGCGCGTGATCGGTGGGGCGCTGGCGGGAGGAGAAATGGACGGAACGCGAAACCTCTTGAGCAGCTGAGCGTTCCTGTCGATGTGCCCCGTATGAGACCCCTAGCCTCGCCCCGCAGCCCGCTGCGGCGCCGGAGCGGCTCCACGCGGCGCGCCGCAGCGACTGCGGTCCCGGCGCCGGCTGTCACGCCCGCGCTGCCGGTCCGCCCCGCCCCCGTCGCTTCGACGCCGGAGCAGCGCGCTCGCCGCGCCGGAGGCCCGGAGGACCGCGCCTACTACACCTGTAGCTGCGGCGCCGCGTTCGACGCGGCCGTGCAGACCGACGTCGCCTGCCCTGCCTGCGGGGCCGCGCAAAGCTGGTAGCGGGCGGCGAGCGCTCCAGGCGCGTGATGGCACGGATGCCGACACGCAGACTCGGGATGATCGCGGCGACCGCGGTCCTCACGGCCGCGGCCGCCTGCGCCCAGGCCGCTCCCGGCGCCGTCTCCACGACCTCCACGCAGGTCGCAGCGGGCGGCAGCCACTCGTGCGCGCTGACGGGCTCGGGTCTCGGCTACTGCTGGGGCAATGCCACCGATGCGCGGACGAAGGTTCCCGCGGGGCGTTACCGCCAGATCTCCGCCGGCTTCGCGCACTCGTGCGCGGTGACGCAGTCCGGCCGCGGCGTCTGCTGGGGCCGCGGCCTGAACCGGCGGACCAGCGTGCCGGCGGGCCGCTACACGCAGATCTCGGCGGGAACGGTCCACTCGTGCGCGCTCACCGCCGCCGGTGTCGGCGTCTGCTGGGGTCGCAACGACACCGGCCAGACGCGCGTGCCGGCAGGCCGCTTCACGCAGATCTCGGCCGGCGGCTACCACACGTGCGCGCTGACGACCGATGCGCGCGTGCTCTGCTGGGGCAACGACTTCGACGGCCAGACGAACGTGCCCGAAGGCCGCTACACGCAGGTCTCGGCGGGCGCCTACCACTCCTGCGCGCTGACGGACGCCGGGCAGGGCGTCTGCTGGGGCAACGACTTCGACGGTCAGACGCGCGTCCCGCCCGGGACCTACACGCAGATCTCCGCCGGCAACGACCACAGCTGTGCGCTGACGAGGGCGGGCAAGGGCCTGTGCTGGGGCGCGGACGACCGCGGGCAGTCGCGCGTGCCGGCGGGCCGCTACACGCAGATCTCCGCCGGGGCCTTCCACTCCTGCGGCGTCACGCGCGCCGGCCGCGCGGTCTGCTGGGGCGCGAACACCAGCGGGCAGGGCGCTGCGCGAACCCACCACATGTCTCGTTAGGCGCCCGGCGCGCGTCTCACGCGGCCGGCTCCACCTGAGTCCCCGCGGTTCCCTCGATCAAACCAGCGAGATCCTCGAGGCGGCCGATGGCGGCGCGCCGCCCGGTCGCCTCGACGAACCGGCAGACCGCCTCGACCTTCGGGCCCATCGAGCCGCCGGCGAACGGCCGTGCACGAAGCCACTGCGGCGTCGCCCGCGCGACGGCCTGCTGCTCGGGGGTGTCCCAGTCCACGTAGACGGCGTCGACGTCGGTGGCGAGCACGAGCACGTCGGCCTCGAGCCCGACGGCGAGCAGCGCCGACGCCAGGTCCTTGTCGATCACCGCCTCGACGCCCTCGTGGCCGCCGTCGACGGCGACCACGGGAACGCCGCCGCCGCCGACGCACACGACGAGGAAGCCACCCTCGACGAGCCGGCGGATGGCGCCGAGCTGGATGATCTCCTGCGGGTCGGGTGACGGCACGACGCGCCGCCAGTGCCGGCCGTCGGGCTTCACGACCCAGCCGCGCTCGGCCGCGAGCGCGTGCGCGCGCTGCTCGTCGTAGATCGGGCCGATGAACTTCGCCGGCGCGGCGAACGCCGGGTCGGCGGCATCGACGAGGACGCGCGTGATCACCGTGACCGTGTCCTGATGGTCGATCGCGTTGTCGAGCTCGAGCTCCACGACGTATCCGATCTGACCGCCGCTCTCGGCATCGAGCACGTCCAGCGGATACGGGGCGCCGTCGCCGTAGGCGTCCTCCTTGAGCGCGAGGAGGCCGACCTGCGGGCCGTTGCCGTGCGTGATCACGAGTCGCGCCCGCTCGGAGACGGGGCCGAGCACGGCCGCCGCGGCGCGGGCTGCTCCCAGCTGATTCGCCGCGCTCGCCGGTTCACCGCGGCGCAGCAGCGCGTTTCCGCCAAGCGCCACGACGGCGAGGGGCGGGCTCCCGGGACCGTCGGCCATGGCCGCGATTGTCGCGGCTGGGACGACTCGCGTCGTGCGTAGTTGTCCGCAGTGACCTGTGGGTTCGTGCTGATGTTGGCTGAGGGTTTCGCGGGCAGGGTTTCGACGGCGCCTGCGGCCGTGGGCGCGGTTGAGACGTGGACTTCCAAGGAGAGCCGTGACGCAGACTGCCGACGTCCCCGAGAGCGCCGAACCCCCCAGCGGCCGCAAGCCGCTGAGGTTCCCGACCGCCTTCACGGTGCTCGCGGCCGTGCTGCTCGGCGTCTGGCTGCTGTCGTTCGTGATCCCGTCGGGCACCTACAAGGTCGACCCGGAGACGGGCGGCCCCGTGCCCGGCACCTACAAGGCGATCGACATCGACAAGTCGGTGCCGCAGCAGTTCTACAAGCTGTGGAACGCGCCGCCGAACGGTCTCTACGGGATCGAGAACGAGGCCCGCAACGTCAGCGTCGACAACTCCGGCTTCCTTTACGGCTCGGCGCAGATCTTCCTGTTCGTGCTCGCCATCGGCGCGTTCATCAGCGTCGCGATGAAGACGGGGGCGATCCAATCGGGCATCGGCAGGCTCGCGCTGCGATATCGCAAGAGCCCGTCGGTGCTGATCATCGTCCTGATGGCCGTCTTCGCGCTCGGCGGCACGACCGAGGGGATGTGGGAGGAGACGCTCGGGTTCTTCGCGTTACTCGTGCCGCTGGCGCTCGCGCTCGGCTTCGATCGCGTCACCGGGGCGGCGATCGTCTTCCTCGGCGCCGGCTCGGGTGTGCTGGCCTCCACGGTGAACCCGTTCGCCACAGGCGTCGCGTCGGATGCCGCGGGCATCAGCGTCGGCGACGGCATCGGCCTGCGCGTCGCGATGTGGTTCGTGATCGTCGGGGCAGCCATCGCCTACGTGCTGCGCTACGCCCACCGCGTGCGCGCCGATCACTCCAAGTCCGTCATGGGCGAGGAGGGCTTCACGGCCGGCGGGATGAAGCTCGCCGACGAGGCGGCCGCCGATGTCGAGCCGCTCACCGGGCGCCAGAAGTACGTGCTCGTGCTGTTCTTCTCCGCCTTCGCGGTGATGATCTACGGCTTCGTCCCGTGGAACGACATCTGGGACACGATCTTCAACGCAAGCTTCCCGCTGCCGACGTTCGAGTCGTTCTACTTCGCGCAGGCGACCGTGCTGTTCTTCGTCATGGCCGTCGTGATCGGGCTGGTCGCCAAGCTCGGCGAGGAGGGCACCGTCACCACGATCATCGCCGGCGCATCGGACTTCCTGGGGCCGGCGCTGATCATCGTGCTGGCGCGCGCGGTCACGGTGGTGATGAAGAACGCCTACATCACCGACACGATCCTGCACTGGACCGAGAACGCCGTGTCGAACACCTCGAGCGGGGTGTTCGCCGGGCTCGCGCTGATCGTGAACCTGCCGATCGCGTTCCTGGTGCCGTCGTCGTCCGGACACGCGGCACTGGTGATGCCGATCCTCGCCCCGCTGGCGGACTTCGCCAACGTCCCGCGCTCGATCGCGGTGACCTCGTACCAATCCGCGTCGGGGCTGGTGAACCTGATCACCCCGACCTCGGCCGTGATCATGGGCGGCCTGGCGCTGTCGCGCGTGGGCTATGACCGCTACCTGCGCTTCGTGCTGCCGTTCTTCGGCATCGCGCTCATCGTGAGCGTCGCGTTCGTGTCGATTGCCGCAGCGTTCTCATGAGCGCCTTCAGCGTCGATTCCGAGGTCGGCCGCCTGCGCAAGGTCATCGTCCACCGGCCCGGGCTCGAGCATCGCCGCCTGACGCCCGAGAACGCCGAGGACCTGCTGTTCGACGACGTGATCTGGGTGCGCAAGGCGAAGGTCGAGCACGCGGCGTTCGTCCAGGTGCTCAAGGAGCGGGGCGTGGAGGTCTTCGACGCGGAGGACCTGCTGCTCGAGACGCTCGAGGTTCCGGCAGGCAAGGAGTGGCTCCTGGATCAGGTGCTCGAGGAGCGCCAGGTCGGCCAGTACCTGGCGCGCAGCGGACGCGCGTGGGCGGATGCAGCGGACGCGCGCGACGTCTCCAATTTCATCATCGGCGGCATGACGAAGGACGACCTCGCAGGTGGCGAAGGGCTGTTCTACAACGCGTCGGGGCCGATGGACATGGTGCTGCCGCCATTGCCGAACTTCCTCTTCCAGCGCGATCCGTCCTCCTGGATCTACGGGGGCGTGACCCTCAATCCGATGACCAAGCCCGCGCGCCGGCCCGAGACCGCGATCATGGAGGCGATCTACCGCTTCCATCCGATGTTCGCGGCCGACGGGGGCGTGAACATCTGGTTCGGCGGCGTCGAGCAGGCGTGGGGCCGGTGCACGATCGAGGGCGGTGACGTCGAGACGATCGGCAACGGGGCGGTGATGATCGGCATGGGCGAGCGCACGACGCCCCAATCGGTCGGGATCCTGGCCCGCACGCTGTTCGCGCAGGGCGCAGCGCGTCTCGTCCTCGCGGTCCAGCTGCCGCCTTCGCGCTCGTACATGCACCTGGACACCGTCATCACGATGGTCGACCGCGACGCCGTGACGCTGTATCCCCGGGTCGTCAACGACGACGTGCGGATCTGGGCGCTGCGGCCGGGCGACGACGACGGCCTGCCGGTCGTCGAGCCTTTCAAGGGCACCGTCGTCGACGCGCTGAAGTACGCGCTCGAGCTCGACGCGATGCGCGTCATCCCCACCGGCGGCGACAGCTCCGAGACGGCGCGCGAGCAGTGGGACGACGGCAACAACGTCGTCTGCATCGAGCCTGGTGTCGTCGTCGCCTACGAGCGCAACGTGGACACCAACACGAGCCTGCGCAAGGAGGGCATCGAGGTCATCACCATCGACGGCTCCGAGCTCGGGCGCGGGCGCGGCGGCTCGCACTGCATGACGTGCCCGATCGACCGCGACGCGGCCTTCTAGCGATGTACAACCTGCGCAATCGCAGCTTCCTGAAGGAGATCGATTTCAGCCGCGACGAGCTTGTGCACCTGCTCCGGCTCGCGCAGGCGCTGAAGACGGCGAAGTACGCGGGCAACGAGGTGCAGCGGCTCGCGGGCAAGGAGATCGCGCTGATCTTCGAGAAGAGCTCGACGCGCACGCGCTGCGCGTTCGAGGTCGCCGCGTTCGATCAGGGCGCGCACGTCACCTACCTGGACCCGACCGGCTCGCAGATGGGCCACAAGGAGTCGATCGCGGACACGGGGGCGGTCCTCGGCCGCATGTTCGACGCGATCGAGTACCGCGGCTCCGGCCAGGCGAACGTCGAGGAGCTCGCCGCCCACGCCGGCGTCCCCGTCTACAACGGGCTCACCGCGGAGTGGCATCCGACGCAGATGCTGGCCGACTTCCTGACGATGCACGAGCGCACCAGCCGGCCCTACGACGACATCGCGTACGCGTTCGTCGGCGACGGGCGCTTCAACATGGGCCGCTCGCTGCTGGTCACCGGCGCGATCATGGGCTCGGACGTGCGGCTCGTGACGCCGGCCGAGCTGCGGCCGCCGGATGACGTCGTCGAGCTCGCGCACGACCTCGCCCGCACGTCCGGCGCGCGGATCACGATCACCGACGACGTGGCCGCGGGCGTCGCGGGCGTCGACTTCGTCCACACCGTCGTGTGGGTCTCGATGGGCGAGCCCCAGGAGGTGTGGGCGGAGCGCAGCACCCTGCTCACGCCCTACCAGGTCAACGCCGGCCTGCTCGCGGCGACGGGGAACCCGAGGGTCAGGTTCATGCACTGCCTGCCGGCGTTCCACGACGCATCCACCACGGTCGGCGGCGAGATCGCCGCGGCCACGGGGATGACGGACGGCCTCGAAGTGACCGACGAGGTCTTCCGGTCGCCGGCGAGCATCGTGTTCGATCAGGCCGAGAACCGCCTGCACACGATCAAGGCGATCCTCGTCGCCACGCTCGCGTAGGGCTACTTCACACGGATGAGGTTGGCCTGCAGCGACTCGCGGCACCCGGGCGTCGCGTCGAACGTCACGCCCACGTCGCCGGCCGGGTTGACGACGACGAGCGCGTCCACGCCGGTCTGATACTTGGCCACGTCGGCGCGCGTCGTCATGATCCGCGTGACCCGGCAGCCGGTGACGTTGGTCCAGGACCCGGTCTCGGACGGCTTGAGCCCGGCGAGCTCGGCGACCTGCTCGATGCTGAAGCGCCCCCTCGCTGCTGCGGTGGTCGTGGCCGCATCGTCGTCGCTCGACCCGCACGCGCCGAGCGTGAGTGCGGCGAGCAGCAGCAGAGCGGCGGAGTGGTGTCGTGCATGGCCGGGCATGGCGCCGCTGGACCATAGGGGATCATCCGCGGATGCCTTCAGACGACATCCCCGCCGACGAGATCGAGCCGCGGCACGCGGTCCTCGTCGATGCCCTCCAGCGCAAGGGCGCCAGCGACATCGCGTGCCCCGTGTGCAACCGTGCGACGCTCAAGCTCGCGCATGAGAGCTTCTTCGTGCAGGCCGTGACGCCCGGCGGCGAGATCGCGTTCTCCGGGCCGACGGCGGAGGGCTTCGAGGCCGCCGCGATGCTCTGCCAGCACTGCGGCTACCTGCGCTTCCATCACATCACGAACCTCGTGAGGGACTAGCCGCACGCTGCAGGTGGCCGGCGTCGCGCTCGAACATCGCCCCTTCGGTGTCGAGCAGCGGGAGCCGCTCGTCGAGCCAGGCGGGCAGGTACCAGGTGCGGTCGCCGACGAGCCTCAGGATCGCCGGGAGCAGCCCGAGGCGGACGATCGTCGCGTCGATCAGCACGGCGGTCGCAAGGCCGATGCCCAGCTGCTGGATCAGCGAGAAGCTCGAGAGTGCGAACGCGACGAAGACGGCGATCATGATCGCCGCGGCCCCGGTGACGATCTTCGCGGTCTTCGCGATCCCGAACTCGACCGCGGACGTGTGCGACTGGGTGCGCACGTACTCCTCGCGCATCCGCGTGAGCAGGAAGACCTGATAGTCGATCGAGAGCGCGAACGTGATCACGAAGATCCCGGTGACCGTCACGACGTCGAGCTTCCCGGCACCGCCCATCGGCGGGTTGTCGCCGACGAACAGGAGCGTCAGCACGCCGAAGGCGGCGGCGACGGTCAGCATGTTCAGCGCGACCGCGATCGCGGGGAGCACGACCGACCGCAGAATCGGCACGAGCGCCAGATAGGTGACGAGGCAGATCGCGAGGATCAGCAGCGGCACGCGGGTGCGGTTGACGCGGGCGAAGTCGGTCAGCTCGCCGGCGGTCCCGCCGACCGGTGCCGCCACGCCCGTCGCCTGCTGGAAGCGGCGTGCGAGCACGCGCACGTCGTCGACGACGCGGTCCTGGCGCGGGTCGTTCGTCGGGACGTCGGGCAGCACGACGATCCGCGCCTTGCGGCCCCCGTTCTCGCTGTCGACGATCCCTGCGGTCGCATCGCGCTGCGCGGGCTTCGCGCCCTGGAGGCCGGCGGCGACGACGTACCCGGAGCCGAGGAAGCCGGGTGAGGTGCGCTGCAGCTCCTCGAGCGTGCTGAGCGGCGCGAACGGGCCGGTGCGCCCGCGCAGCTGATTGCGCACCGTGGTGATCCGTCTCGCGCCGTCACCGAGGTTGGCGTCCAGTGCCTGGAGCAGCGGCGCCGCCCGTGCCCCGCTCGCGCCGAGCAGGTCCTCGCCGGTCGCGAACAGCTCCTGTGCGCTGCCGGCGAGCGACTCGAGCTGCGGTTGAACGGCGATGATCCGGTCGCGTGCCTGCGCCAGCGACGCTGCGAGCTGCTCCTGCCCGCCCTGCACGGTGCTGAGGCCGGGATCGACGAGCCGGCCGGCGCCGTCGGCGGCCTGGTTCATCACGTCGGCGAAGCGGGTCGTCGAGCGGACGGCGTCGTCGACCTGGCCGGCGGCGACGTTGGCGACCGTGATCTCGTTCTGCAGCGCGGCGTCGAGCCCGCGGTAGCCGCTGGTCGCGCCCGTGTCGGCGTTGCGCCCGCTGGCCGCCTGCAGCGCGAGCGCGACATGCCGGCGGGCCTCGAGCACGGCCGGGTCGGACTTGCCGGCGGTCGCCCGGTCGAGCGCCGCCAGCGCGCTCTCGAGCTCGCTCTGCGTGACCTGCGCGGGAACGCGCAGCGCGTTCAGCCGCGCCTGGGCGTCACGCAGCGCCGTCTGCCCGCTGCGCACGCGCGGGAGCAGCGCGTCGACCTGCTTGCGGATCTCACGCAGCGCAGCGGCGAGCAGCGCGGCCTGCTCGCTGAGCGTCTTCGTCCCGGACGACAGCTGGGCCGCGCCGTCACGCGCGACGGTCAGGCCCAGGACGAGCTGCTCGACGTCGGAGACGCGGCCGCTCGTCTCCCCGAGCAGGCTGCGGCCGGAGTCCAGCAGGCGCTTGGCGCGGGCCAGCCCGCGGCCGAGCTCGGCGCTCTCGTCGCGCGCCCGCCGCTGGGCGCTGATGAGCTGCCGCGAGCGTGAGGTCAGCTCGCCGTCGGCATTCTTCAGCTGGCGCCGCGACTTGCGGATCTCCGTCGGCGCGCGCCGCAGCGCGGCGGTCCTGTCGGCGATCAGCCCCGGCCCCGTGACGGCTTTCACGAGCGGGACTGCGGCCAGCTCGTGCTCGAGCTGCTTGACCTGCTTCAGCCGCGCGGGGCCGAGCAGCGTGCCCTCCGGGGCGACGAGCGCGACGTCGACCTCGGGGCCGAAGCCCGCCCTGCGCAGCGCGTGGAAGGCGGCGAGCCCGTCGCTGTCCTTGGGCAGCACGCGCGGATCGGCGGGGGTCGTCTCGATCGCCAGGACCGGCGCGGCGACGAGCGCCAGCAGCGCCGCGAGCAGTCCGGTGGCGAGCGCCGGGCGCCGCGTCGCCCGCGCGACGATCCGCCCGATCGCGCCGCCGCCCTCCGACGGCGCGCCGCCGATCTGCCACATGTTCACGCGGTGTCCGAGCAGGCTGACGGCGGCCGGCGTGACGACGATCGCGCCGACCATGCTGAGCACCGTCACGACGATCATGCCCAGCGCCATCGAGAGCAGGATCGTCCCGGGGGAGAGGAAGAACGCGACGATCGTGATCGCCAGCAGCACGATCCCGGCGAAGTTCGCGGTGCGTCCGGCTGTGTTCGCCGCGATCGACGCCGCCTGTTTCGGCGCATGCCCGGCGGCCAGGCTCTCGCGAAAGCGCGTGACGATCAGCAGCGAATAGTCGACCCCGAGCGCGAGCCCGATCATCGATGCGGCGCTGAGCGTGACGGCGTCGAGGTCGGTGTAGCGCAGGATCACCGAGATCACGCCATAGCCCGTCGCGACCGTGCCGACCGCGATCGCCAGTGGGACGGCGGCGGCGATCGGGCTGCGGAACACGAGCAGCAGCACGAGGATGAGCAGCGGCGCGGCGATCAGCTCGCCCTTGTGCAGCGCCTCGATCGACGCCTCGTTGACCTCGCTGCCGAGCGACGGGATGCCCGCGAGGTGCGCGCGCACGGGCGCATCGACGTGGTCGTCGATGAAGTCCCGCATCGGCCCGATGACGGTGTTGATGTTCCCGCCGGGCGGGATCTGCAGGTCGACGTCGATGACCGCCTCGCGCGGGCTGGGGCGCAGCGACTGCAGCTGCTCGGCGTCGCTGCTCCACGGCGAGATCGCGCGCGTCAGCTCGCGGCTCTGGAGCGCGGTGACGAGCTCCGGGCCCTGGCGGTCGAGCTCGCGCTCGGGCCCGACCAGCAGCACGATCAGCGACTCGTTGAAGCTGCCCTCACGCGCGTCGTGCCAGCGCTGGGACTCGGTTCCGGGGATGAATAGCAGCGACGGCTGCACCTTGTCCTCGACGCCCCTGCCGATCAGTCCGAACACGACGACGACCAGCATCCATCCGATCAGGACCGGCACGGCATACCGGACGGCGAAGCGGGCGATCGGAGTGATCAAGCGGGCGCGAGCGTATCCGCCTGCCGTGATGGGGGCAACCGGCGTAGGATCGCGCAGACGCCATGGAGAACGCCGCTGTCAACCTCCCGCACGAGACGATCGTCGCGCTGCTCGACCGTGTCGGCTTCCTCGAGTCGCTGTCCGGCGAGGAGGTCGACGTGCTTGCGCGCAACGCCGGCACCGTCAGCTGGGAGGCCGGGACGACGGTCTTCGAGGAGGGCGACCGTGGCGACGCGTGCTTCGTGATCGACAGCGGACGCGTGAAGGTCGTGCGCCGCCTCACGGACGGCCAGCCGATCACGCTCGCGCAGATCGGTCATGGCGGCGTGGTCGGTGAGCTGGCGCTGTTCGCGGGTGATCGCCGCGCGGCGACGATGGAGGCGCTCGAGCCGACGACTGCGGTCGCGATCGCGGCGGACGACCTGATGGGCGTCCTGCGCGGGAACGCCGACGCCGCGATCGCGCTGGCGGTCCACGTCGCCGACCTGCTGCGGACCGCCAACGACCGGCTCTTCGACACGACCACCTCGACCGTCAACGGCCGGATCCTGGCGACGCTGCTCTCGCAGGTCGAGGCCCGCCAGGCCCGTGAGCCCGGGGAGGAGGACGTCGAGCTGGTCGGCAGCACCGCGGATCTCGCGCGCCTCTCGGGAACGCCGAAGGACGACGCCGCGCGCGTGCTGCACTGGCTCGAGAACGAGGGTGCCATCAGCATCAGGCGCGGCCGGATCGTCGTGCATTCGACCGCGGCGCTGCGGGGGCACCTCGGCTGAGCCCGAGGCGCACAGCCGCGTCGCTCGCGCTCGCGCTGGCCCTCGCCGCGCCCGTGCCGGTCGCGTCGGCGCAGACGGGCACGTCGCTCAGGGTCGATCCGAACACCGCGGGCGAGGGGACCACGGCGCTGATCGCGCTCGACGGCGCGGGGCTCTCCTCCGCCGGCAGCCTGCCCACGTCGATCGTCGCCGCGCTTCCGCGCGGGACGCGGCTCGACACGCGGGCGGTCGCGCGGCTGTGCAGCCGCTCGCAGGCCGTCGCGGCACGCTGCCCGGAGGCGAGCAAGGTCGGGTTCGGGCGCATGGTGCAGAGCGTGAGCGGGTTCCTCCCGCCGGGCGGGACGAGCGAGCTGGCATGGTCGATCGGGGTGTACCTGGCGGTACCGGAGCGCTCCGCGGATGCGGCCGCGCTCGTGCTGCGCGCGGAACTGCTCGCCGCCGCTTCGGTCGACCAGCTGCTCGCGCCGCGACTGGGGGTCAGCGTCCCGCATGTCGCTCGCGTCACCGGGCGCCTCGTGCGGCAGGCCGGCGGGTCCTTCGGCCCGCAGGTCAGCATCCCGGCGCTGCCGGGCCTGCTCAGCGTCCCGGGCCCCGCGGTCGTGACGCCCACGCGGTTCCAGCTGGCGATCGGCGCCGGCAGGCGCACGCGTGAGGCGTTCGTGCGCCGCGTGCGGGTGCGGACGCTCAGCGGCTACAGGATCCAGAACATCCCCGACCACCGGCTCGTCGGCCACGACCTGCTGAGAAACCCCGGGCGCTGCGGCAGCAGCTGGGCCGCCGAGCTGCGCATCGGCTTCCCGAAGGTGGTTCGCCGTACCGCGTTCCCGATCGTGTGCACGAGCCAATCGATCCCGTCGAGCTGACCACTGGAGCTACGAGCAGTAAGGACCCTCGTGTTCTAGAAAAAACGATCTTATGGCGATAAGATCGTCTATACTCGAACATGATGCGTCCTAAGCGTCACTTCTCGGAGACCGTTCTCCATGCTGCCGGCCTGTTCGGTGCGCAGGTCCGTCAGGGCCGGATCCGGCGTGGCTGGACGGTGCGGGAACTGGCGGAGCGCGCAGGGATCAGCACCGACACCGTGCTGAAGGTCGAGCACGGACAGCCCAGCGTCGCGCTGGGCACTGCCTTCGATCTCGCCGTTCTCGTCGGGGTGCCGCTCTACTACGACGACCGCGGCCGGCTGGCCACTGAGGCCACGCTGGCGGCGGAGCGCGCGACGCTGATGGCGCGCCGCGTGCGGCCCGTCGCGGTGGAGCCCGACTATGAGTTCTGAGCCCGGACGCCACCAGACGGCGTTCGTCTGGATCTGGCTTCCCGGGGCGCAGGAGCCGGTCGTGGCAGGAAGGCTGGACAAGCGCGCGGATCAGGTCATCTTCGGCTACGGCACGAGCTACCTGGGACGGCCTGGGGCGATAGCGATCCACGAGCCCGAACTGCCGCTGCGGGCCGGCGTCATCGAGCCGCCGGACGGCTACACGGTGGCGGGGTGCATCCTGGACGCCGGTCCCGACGCGTGGGGGCGGCGCGTGATCCTCAACCGGCTGCTCGGCCCCGGCAAGCCCGACACGGGTGTGCTCTCGGACCTCACGTACCTCCTGGAGTCCAGCTCCAACCGCATCGGCGCGCTCGACTTTCAGCGATCGGCGACCGAGTACGAGCCGCGCGGCACCGAGACCGCGTCGCTCGACGACCTCGCTCGTGCTGCTGAGCTGATCCAGGCCGGCGAGCCCGTCCCGCAGGAGCTCGAGGCTGCGCTGACCGCCGGGAGCTCGGTCGGCGGCGCACGTCCCAAGGTGCTGCTCAGTGACGCGGGAACAGCGCTGATCGCCAAGTTCTCGGCTCTCAACGACGAGTACCCGATCGTCCGGGGTGAGTTCGTCGCGATGCGCCTGGCGCACCTGTGCGGGCTGCACGTCGCTGCGGTGCGCCGGACCACGGCGAACGGCAAGGACGTGCTGCTCGTGGAGCGCTTCGATCGGGTTCCCGGCACTCGCCGGCGCCGCGCCGTCGTCTCGGCGCTGACGCTGCTCGGCATCCCCGAGATCGCGCCCCGAGAGGCCAGCTACGCCCGCCTGGCAGAGCTCATCCGCGAGCGCTTCCGCGACCCGCAGGCCACCCTGCGCGAGCTCTTCGGGCGCATCATCTTCAACGTGCTCTCCGGCAACACCGACGATCACGCGCGCAACCACGCGGCGTTCTGGGACGGTCACGAGCTCGAGCTGACGCCCGCCTACGACATCTGCGCCTACGTGCGCGGTGGGGGCGAGGCCACGCAGGCGATGATGATCGGCCTGCCGTCCGAGGGGTACCGCTTCAGCCAGGTGGCCGGCTGCATCGAACGCGCCGGCCTGTACGGGCTGACGGGGGTCGAGGCGCGCGAGATCGCCGAGCGGCAGCTGGCCGTCATCGACCAGCGCTGGGACGAGGTCTGCGACGAGGCCGGCCTCGGCGCCGCCGACCGGGCGATGTTCCGGCGGGTGTTCCCGCACCCCTATGCGCTCGAAGGCTTCGCTGTCGCGTAGCGGGGCCAGTGACAGAGCGGCGGACGGGAGTCGAACCCGCGACCCTCAGCTTGGGAAGCTGATGCTCTACCAACTGAGCTACCGCCGCTTGGGCGGCTGAGGATACCGGGCGCGATCGCGCGGCTCGGCCTGCGATACTTCACAGCGCATGGACCCCGCCCGGAAGCGTCGCATCCGGCTCGTCGTTGCGCTGAGTGCCGCCCTCATCCTTGCGGGCGCCCTGGCCTACACGAGCTTCTCAGCAGCCAGTTCGGCCGTCACGCCGAGCCAGCTGCTCGCGACGGCGAACGCGAACCAGACCTACCAGCTCACGGGCAAGGTCGTCGACGGCTCGATCGTGCGCCACGCCGACGGGATCGCGTTCCGCGTGCGCGACCGCGAGGGCGCCGCGTCCGTCCCGGTCCGCTACACCGGGGCCGTTCCCGATCCGTTCCGCGAGGGTCGTGAGGTCATCGTCGACGTCAAGAAGCACGGCACCACCTACGTCGGTGAGAAGGACTCGCTGACGACCAAGTGCCCGTCGAAGTTCACCGACGAGAAGCCGTCGCCCGCCACACCCTCCTGACCAGATGGGCGTCGTCGGCCAGGCCTGCCTGATCATCGCGCTGGGCCTGTGTGTCTACGGCGTCGGCGCATCGATCGTCGGAGCGCGCACGAACCGTGAGGGGTACGTGCTCTCGGGCCGCCGCGCGCTGTACGCGCTCGCCGGCGTCACGACCGTCGCGTTCGTGATCATGGAGATCGCATTCCTGCGCTCGGACTTCCACTTCACCGTCGTCAGCTCGCACTCATCGACGACGACCCCCTGGTACTACCGCGGCGCGGCCGCGTGGTCCTCGCAGGAGGGCTCGCTGCTGCTGTGGCTGTGGCTGCTCTCGATGTGGAGCGCGCTGTGCCTGTTCCTGCTGCGCGGTCGCCTGCGCGACGTCGCGCCGTACGCGACCGCTGTGCTGCTCGGCCTCGGCGCGTTCTTCGCGGCGATGCTGCTGTTCACCGCCTCGCCGTTCGAACGCGTCGCGCTCGCCCCGATCGAGGGCATCGGGCTGAACCCGCTGCTGCGCCACCCGAGCATGATGATCCACCCGGTGATGCTCTACTCGGGGTACACGCTGTTCAGCGTGCCCTTCGCGTTCGCCGTCGGAGCACTGATCGTCCGCCGCGTCGACGCCGAGTGGATCCGCTCGACGCGCATGTTCGCGCTCGGCGCCTGGCTGGCGCTCGGCATCGGCGTCATCCTCGGCGCCCGCTGGTCCTACGCGGAGCTCGGCTGGGGCGGCTACTGGGCCTGGGACCCGGTCGAGAACGCCTCGCTGCTGCCCTGGCTGACGGGCACCGCATTCCTGCACTCGGTGATGATCCAGGAACGCCGCGGGATGCTGAAGGTCTGGAACGCGTCGCTGATCCTGGGCACCGGCATCCTCTGCATCCTCGGCACGTTCCTCGTGCGCTCGGGGATCCTCGACTCGATCCACGCGTTCGTGCAGGAGGGCAACACGATCGCCTGGGCGTTCACGGCGCTGATCGTCGTGATGCTCGTCGGCTCCGTCTACCTCGTGACGAGCCGCAGCGGCAACGCGCTGCGCTCGGAGGCGCGCCTGGATGCGCTGCTCTCGCGCGAGTCGATGTTCCTCGCGAACAACTTCGTCCTCGTCGGCATCGCGTTCGTCGTCTGGTGGGGGACGTTCTTCCCGCTGATCTCCGAGGCCGTGACCGGTGACAAGGCCGCCGTCGGGCCGCCGTGGTTCGACCGCTACACCGTCCCGCTCGTGCTGCTGCTGGTGCTGCTGTCCGGCATCGGGCCGGTGATCTCCTGGCGCCGCGCGACGCCCTCACGCCTGTGGCGCAGCCTGCGCGGGCCGGTGATCGCGGCGCTCGTCGTCACGGGCGCCGTGCTGGTCCTGGTCGACGGCGCCCCGTCGAAGACGCTCACGCTCATGCTGTTCGCCGTCGCGACCTTCGCGATCGCCGTCGCCGTGCAGGAGCTGTGGCGCGGGATGCGCGCCCGCCAGGCGATGACGAACTCCGGGCCGCTCTCCGCGTTCACCGGGCTGATCCGGCGCAACCGCCGGCGCTACGGCGGCTACCTCGTGCACATCGGCATCGCCGTCCTGTTCGTCGGCGTCGCAGCGTCGTCGGCGTTCAACGGCGAACGTGACATCCGCCTGGCACCCGGGCAGTCGACGACGGTCAAGGGCTACACGTTCACGTACGTGAAGCCGACCGGCAAGATCGAGCAGCGCGCCGGCGAGCTCGAGCGGATCACGCTCGGCTCGCAGGTCCGCGTCACGAGGGACGGCAAACAGGTCGCCCTGCTCGAGCCCAGCCGCGGCTACTACCCGGTGAACGGCGGCACGACGATGAGCGTGCTCAGCCGCTACTTCGAGGGCGAGTCCACGAGCGAGGTCGGCATGAAGGCCGGCGTCGTGCGCGACCTGTGGGTCGCCGAGCAGCCCGACATCGCCGCGCTGCAGAAGAAGGTCAAGCGGGCGGACGCCGTCTTCGTGCAGCTCGTGCGCGCCGGCAAGATCAAGATGACCCAGGCCGCTCAGGTCCGCGACCTGACGCTGCAGAAGTTCGTGCGCGACTACGCTGACTCGCCACCGCCCGCGCAGTTCCGCGTGCTCGTCAATCCGATGGTCGGGTGGATCTGGGTCGGCGCGCTGATCGTCTTCGGCGGCGGGCTGATCGCGTTGTGGCCCGCTCCCGGCGCCGTCCGCGGCCGCGCGCGTGCGCGGCTCTCAGCGCGCGTCGCACAGGACCTCGGCCGCGCGTAGCGCGGCTGCCCTGACCCGTGGACGTCCTCGCCCCGATCATCATCATCCTGCTGCTGGGCGTGGTCGCCTGGTTCGTGACGGCGCCGCTGCGCAGCGGGCAGCCGCAGCTCGAACACGCCGCGGACGAGGGACGGCGCGCGGACCTGGAAGCCGCGCGCGATGCCAAGTACGGCGAGATCCGCGACCTCGAGATGGACCACCGGACCGGCAAGCTGTCCGAGGAGGACTGGCGGCGGCTGGACCGCGAACTGCGGGCCGAGGCCGTCGACATCCTGCACGAGCTCGACCAGCTCACAGGCGCGGACGCTAAAATCGCCGAGCGATGACGTTCATCCTCTCAGCACTCTGCGTCTTCCTGTCGATCGTCGTGATCTTCCTGGTGCTCATGCACTCGGGGAAGGACGCCGGCCTGTCGGGCGCTTTCGGCGTCGGCACCGGCTCGGGCGCACTCGGTGGCGGGTCGCTCGTCGAGCGCAACCTGAACCGCTGGACCGTTGCGATCTCCTGTGTGTGGATCGTCAACATCGTCCTGCTGGTCACCAAGCCCTGGAACTAGCGGTTCCGGCCGCTCACCAGGCTTCGCGGTAGAGCTCCTCGAGCTCGTCGCGTCCCGCCGGCGGCGGGGTCAGCGCCAGTTCGGACCGCTCTGATGCGGCCTGGGCGCAGCCGTTGAGCACGTTCTCGGCGATGCCGATGTCGCGCAGCCTGGCGGCGCCCGCCAGCTCCGCGAAGCGGCGCGCGATCTGCTCCACCGGCTCGCCGGCGACCGCGTCGATCGCGGCCACCGCGTCGGGCAGGCGGCGGCGCAGCGCGGCGCTCGTCACCGGCAGCATCGCGGCGTTCGCCGGTCCGTGGCCGGCGCCCGCCTCGCGCACGAGCGTCTGACTCATGACGTGGTGCAGCCCGTACCAGTTCGCGTCGATCGCGTAGCCCGACAGCAGCGCTCCGAGCGCGAGCTGGTCGCGGTCCGGCTCGCCCGTCGCCGGAAGTGCGAGCGCCAGCCGCCGCGCCGCGTCGCGCGCCGCAAGCGTCGGGACGGGCGTGGCCAGCGCGGTGACCGCGCCCTCGATCGCGTGGCCCAGTGCGTTCCCGGCGCTGGCCGCAAGCTCGGGCAGCGGCTGCGAGGCGCTCAGCGCGGGGTCGTTGATGACGATGCGCGGGCGCATGCGCGGCGTCGCGGCGTCCACGCCGCGCGCATGGCGATGCACCCAGGTCATCTCGGCGGCGCTCAGGGTCGTGGGGACCGCCGCGACCACGCACTGCGGTCCCGTCGCCGCGCCGATCGCCTTCGCCACGTCGATGATCCGCCCACCCCCGAGCGCGACGATCGCGGCCGGGCTTCCCGTGCTGGGCAGCAGGTCGCCGGCGAGGTCGTCCACGCGCCCCGGGCCGACGAGCACCACGTCGCCGGCTGCCTCGCCGAGGGCGGGCGCGAGCCCCAGCGCGCGCTCGCTCGTCAGCAGCAGGTAGCCCTCGCCGAGCAGTCCCGCGGCGTCGGCCAGTGCACCGCGTCCGAAGCGGATCGTGCGGTCGCCGTCGCGCCAGGTGAAGTCGTCGAGCATGCCGCAAGCCTGTCACGCGAGCGGCGTCACGGGGCTTCCGGCGCCGGTACGATTTCCGGGTGCCGAGGAGGAGCTACGAGGGTCAGGACTGCTCGATCGCCCGCGCGCTCGAGGTCGTGGGCGAACGCTGGACGCTGCTGGTCCTGCGCGAGAGCTTCCTCGGGACCAGGCGCTTCGATGACTTTCATGGCCGCCTGGGGATCGCGCGCAACGTGCTGCAGGCGCGGCTCGAGCGGCTGGTCGACGAGCAGATCTTCGTGCGGGTGCGCTACCAGGAGCGCCCGCCGCGCTACGAGTACCGGCTCACGCCCGCGGGCAGGGAGCTGCTGCCGGTGCTGGTCACCCTGCTGCAGTGGGGCGACCGCCACCGGGCCCCCGAAGGGCCCCCGGCGGCGATCGCCCATGCGCGGTGCGGGGGAGCCGTCAACGCAGCATTGCTCTGCGAGCGCTGCGGCGCGACGGTCGAGCCTCGCACCATCTCGGTCGAGTGGCGTGAGCCACTCATGCCGCCCGCGCAACGCGCCTGAGGAGGGAGAGCGCGCGGCGGCTGGGGTGATGGTCGTGGTGCAGCAGCGACGCGCGTGCGCGCAGCAGCGTCACCAGGTTGGTGGTGGGCCGGAACGGGTCGGCGATCGAGCGCCCGCTGTGCAGGCTCAGCGCTGCGCGCAGCTCTCCGTCCTGCTCGGCGAGCAGCGCGGCGCCGACGAGCGGCGCCGCGTCGTCGAGGTCGGCCAGGCGGCGAAGCGCCCGGGCGTCGGACTCCTGGGCCAGGCGCAACACGACGGCGTCGGACGCGGAGTCCTGTGAGCGGTGTGTGTCGGTGATCAGCATGGGTCCAATGTGCCACGATCGAGACAACAGCACAAACGATGGTTCTTGACGTGAGCGATAAGCTGCGCTGATGCTCGACGTTCGCCGGATGAAGGTGCTGCGGGAGGTCGCCGCGTGCGGCTCGTTCTCCGCCGCCGCCGAATCGCTCGCCTACACGCAGTCCGCGATCTCGCAGCAGATCGCCGCGCTCGAACGCGAGGCCGGCACGACGCTGGTCGAACGCGGTGCGCGCGGCGTGCGCATGACCGACGCCGGCCGCGCGCTGGTCGAGCACGCCGAGGTGATCCTCGCCCGGCTCGACGACGCCGAGGCGGAGCTCGAGGCGATCTCCGGCCTGCGCTCCGGCCGCATCCGCGTCGTCGCGTTCCCGAGCGCCGGGGCGACGCTGATCCCGCCGGCGATCGCCCGTTTCCGCGCGGCACATCCCGACATCGACCTGAGCCTGCGGCCGGGGGAGCCCGAGGAGGGTCTCGCGATGCTGCGCGCCGGCGAGGCCGACGTCGCACTCAGCATCGAGACGCCGGGGTCGTGCAGCACGCCACCTGATGGCATCGTGCTCGAGCCGCTGCTCGACGACCACATGTACGCGGTGCTGCCGGTCAGCCACAAGCTGGCCGGTCGTCGTCGCATCAAGCTCGAGGAGCTCTCCGGCGAGGCCTGGATCATCGGGTCGAGCTCTGGAGAGTGCCCGGATGCGCGGATCGTCCTGCAGGCGTGCGCCGCGGCGGGCTTCGAGCCGGACATCGCCTTCCAGAACGACGACTACCCGGCGATCCAGGGGTTCATCGCCGCCGGCGTCGGCGTGTCGCTGATCCCCGAGCTCGCGCTCGCCACCGTCCGCGAGGACGTCGTCGCGCTGTCGCTCGGCGCGCGCGCCCCGTACCGGCGGATCGTCGCCGCCACGCTCGCCGGGGGCTGGGAGTCGCCCGCCAAGCTGCGAATGCTCGAGGTGCTGCGTGAGATCGGCGTGGAGTTCGCCGGGCGCCGTGGCGAGATGCGGCTCGTGAGCTGAAGCGGCCGCTCACGGCTCCAGGAGCCGGCGGGCCGCCGTCGCCACGTCGCTCTCCAGCCACGCAGGCAGCGGCCCTTCGCTGCGCATGTGCCGGCGGAGCGTCGCGTTCGGCAGGTCGACGACGGCGCGGACGACTGCGTCGGATGACCGCCTGTTGGTCGCGTTGAGCGATCGGGCCAGTCGCTTGAGGGCCCCCTCCAGTGGGGCGTTCATCGCCGCGAGGCGCTCGCTGAGAGCGTGATCGGGGTCGGCGTCAAGGAGGTCCTCGCGGCGGAGTGTCAACAGCAGCCGCGCGTCCTGCGGCCATTCGCCGGCAAATCTGACGTGCGAGCTGGCCATCGCGACCGCGGCCTCGAGCGGCTCGGGAATCTCGGCGGCTGCAAGCGCTCCCTGCTGGAAGCGCCCGAGCGCCCGCAGCCACGCCGCCGCCAGCACCTTGTCGCGGCTGCCGAAGCGGTGGTAGAGCGTCCCCGCGGGCGCGCCGCTCTCGCGCGCGATCGCGGCGACGGATGCAGCCCGCGGCCCGTCGCGCAGGACGATCGCGCGGGCGGCGTCGAGGATGCGGTCTGTGTCGTGCTTCCGAGGTGGAGCCATGGCGATGTAGTATGCTCGATTCATATAGAACGTTTGCTCTATATGGGGGGACGGTTGCACACGATGAGGCTCCGAACAGCGCGCAGATCAACCAGGCCCGGCGGATCCACGCCCGGCGTGAGGCTGCCGCCCGGCCAGCGTGCGTTCGGCGGGTTCCCGCGCTTCGGAACCCATCTCGGCCGGCCCGCTCCCGCCGTCCCGGCCGATTCTGTGATCGAGATCCGCGGCGCGCAGGACGAGCCGTTCGTGGTGCCGCTGGCGGCGCTCGCCGACCTTCCGCGCCGAGTGCTGACCGCCGATTTTCACTGCGTGACCGGGTGGTCCGCCACAGGCCTGGAGTGGGAGGGCGTCGCGTTCGAGGCCTTCTATCGCGCGATCATCGAGCCGACGCTGCGACCTGGCCCAGCGGTCACGCATGTGGTCTTCCGCGGCCTCGACGGCTACAGGTCCGTCGTCGCGATCGAGGATGCCCTGATGGAGGACGTGCTGATCGCAGAGCGCCTCGACGGGTATCCGCTCGATGCCGACCACGGTGCGCCCCTACGCCTTGTCAGCCCGAGGCAGTACGGGTACATCAGCACCAAGCACCTCTGCCGGATCGAGGTCTGCACCGCTGTGCCGGAACGCGCTCGCACACCGCTTGCGATGCGCTTGATCGAGTCCCATCCACGGGCGAGGGTCTGGGATGAGGAGCGGCATCGCCACCTTCCGGCCTGGGCGGTCCGGCCCGTCTACCGACTCCTGATCGCGCCGACGGCGTACCTCTGCGCCCGGCCCTCGCCACCGGGCTCGCGCCTCCCCGGACTCCGTCGTTCCCAGTGCGCCGAAGAGGACTCGAACCTCCACCCGGTTATCCCGGACTAGGCCCTCAACCTAGCGCGTCTACCAATTCCGCCATCGGCGCAGAGGGACCCGCAAGCTGGTCGCGGGACGGCGAGGATAGCAGTGGTTCTGCGGTTTCCGGGCGCTCACCACCGGGGGTTGCGTTCCGTCCAGAGGGCGCGCTACTGTGACGAACACATGTTCGATTCAGCCTCGAGTTCGGAGCCGTCATGGACCTGACAAAGCGCCAGCAGGAGATCTTCGACTTCATCAAGAGCTACTCCGCGCGCCACGGCTATCCGCCGACCGTGCGCGACATCGGCAAGGCCGTCGGCCTGACGTCCTCGTCGACGGTTCACGCTCACCTGTCGAATCTCGAGAAGCTCGGCCTGCTGCGCCGCGACCCGACCAAGCCGCGCGCGATCGAGATGCTCGACCGCGCGACGCGTGAGGCGCGGGCCGCGGTCTCGGGTGCGATCAGCCGGGTCGTGCCCTCCGGTGGGCTGCCGGTCGTCGGCAACGTCGCCGCCGGCCAGCCGATCCTCGCCGAGGAGAACATCGAGGAGTACGTCAACGTGCCGCCGGCGGCCGGTGGGAACGACGGCGACTACGTCCTGCGCGTGCGCGGCGACTCGATGATCGACGTCGGCATCCTCGAGGGCGACTACGTCGTCGTGCGCCCGCAGGAGACCGCGGGCGACGGCGAGATCGTCGTCGCGCTCGTCGGGGAGGAGGCGACCGTCAAGCGGTTCTTCCGCGAGTCCGATCACGTGCGCCTGCAACCTGAAAACAGCACGATGGAAGCGATCCGCTCGAAGGACGTTCGCGTCCTGGGGCGGGTGGTGGGGCTGTTCCGGAGCGTCTCATGACCCCCGCGACTCGTACTCGCACGAGTGCTCAGGTGGCGCTTGCGCCCAGCGATGGCTGGAGGCCGACGCTCGACGATCTGCTCGTCGGCGTATGGGAGGGCCTCCACCTCCACGACGTGACGGGATGCCCGGTCTGCGGCGGCGCGATGGTCGCGCAGTCGCCGGCCGGGCGCCCGCCCGTCGCGGGTCACTGCCGCGACTGCGGGACCACGCTCAGCTGAGCAGTCAGACGGCGGCGGCCGCGTCGCCCACGCGGCGCGCCGTGTCCGCCAGGAACGGGCGCAGCTTTCCCGCGACGATCCCCGCGGTCCCGGGGACCTTCGCCTTGAACGTCGACGTCCAGCGGATCGTCGTGCCACCGTCCGCCGTGGGCTCGAGCGTGACCTCGCCGCGGTAGTTACGTACTGGGAGGTTCCCACCGACGAGCGCGTAGGCGAGCCGGCGCGGCGGCTCGAACACGATGAGCTTCTCGACCGAGCGGTTGCGGCCGACGTGCAGCTCGCGGACCGTGCCGACGCCCTCGCCGTCGACCGAGCCGCCGCTCTTGAGGCGCGCGACATCCCACTCACCCCAGTCACTCCAGGTCGTGATGTCGGCAAGCAGGCGCCAGACGGCCTCGGGCGCGGCGCTCGTGGTGTGCTCGACGTCGATCGTTGTGGCTGCCATCGCCGGTGCTCCTCGTGCGTGTGTCCGGTGTCGCGCGACCGCCCCTTGACGGTGCGCGCACGCACGCTACCGTCAGTCGTGCGCGCTGGACAGTCGCGGCGGGAGAGACAACCCGTCGAGGAAAGTCCGGACATCGCAGGGCGCGGTGGTCGGGGAACCGACCCGGGGAAACCCGCGGGAAAGTGCCACAGAAATACACCGCCGATGGCGGGGTGGGCTGGACGTCGGCCCATCTCGCACAGGCAAGGGTGAAAAGGTGCGGTAAGAGCGCACCGGCGCTGTGGTGACACGGCGGCCAGGCAAACCCCACCGGATGCAAGGCCAAGCAGGACCGTTTGAAGGCTGCCCGCCAAGGTCCAGGTAGGCCGCAAAGATGGATGGCTGTTCACGACAGAATCCGGCTTACAGGCGCGCTAACGGAAAGCCCCGCAAATGCGGGGTTTTCCTATAGGGCGAGAAGCACGGGACTCGTCACACCAAGCCTCACGGGGGCGTGTCGGCGATCTCTATGGAACCGCTCGGCACGGGCTGCCGGACACCGTCCGGCGCAGCACCACGCCGCGACGCGCACGCTACCACGAGGCTCGGCGCGGCGGGTGGCGTGGGGTTCAGGCGGCCAGCGCGAGCGTCTCGGCGCTGCCGGCGCCGGCCGATGGCGGCGAGGGGGAGGGCAGCGCTCGCGCGGCGATCGCCTCGGCTCCGGCGCGCAGCTCGTCGCTGGCGACGTGGGCGTAGCGGCTGACCGTCGAGAGGTCCGCGTGGCCGAGGTACTCGGCGACCAGACGCGCGTCGCCGGTGGCCTGGCGCAGCCATGTCGCGGCGGTGTGGCGCAGCGTGTGCGCGGTCACGTGTTTCTCGATCCCCGCGCGCTGCGCTGAGCGGCGCACGATCCCCGCGAGGATCGTCGGCTGCAGCCGCCCGCCCTGCAACCCCGTGAACACCGGATCTGCGGCCGCCGGCTGGCGCTCGGCGTCCAGCGCCCGCAGCTCGCGGGCCAGGACCTCGGGCAGCGGCTGGCGCCGCGGCTTGCCGCCCTTCCCCCGGCGCACCAGCAGCGACGGCGCCTCGCCGCCGAGCTCCAGGTCGCCCCAGTCCAGCGCGACCAGCTCAGCACGCCGAAGCCCGGTCGTCACGAGCGCGATGAGCACGAGCCGATCGCGGCCCGCCATCCCGGCCAGGCGTCGCACCGGCTGCTCGGCGGCCGCAAGGACGCGCGCGAACTCCTCGGGCGTCAGCCAATCGGCCTCCTGACGCGGGCGCTGCGGCGCGTCGAGCTCGGCGAACGGATCAGCGATCCCCTCACGCTGCGCCACCCAGCGCATGAACCGCCGCAGCAACAGAAACCGGCGGTGATACGTCGCCGGCGCCGGCGAGCAGCGCCGCCGATACCCGTCCAGGTACTCCACGACCACGCGCTCCTCGAACAACGCGTCGACACGGCCCGTGCTGCGTCCCCAGCCCAGCAGGTCGTCGATCGCGTTGCGATACGCCCGCAGCGCGCTCTCGCTGCGCCCCGCGCTGCGCAGCCGCCGCAGCCAATCCTCACGCCCGCGCACGAGCAGCGCCTCCGCCGCCCGCGGCCCCCCGGCCCGCCCGGCGCCCAGGCCGGCGAGCACATCAGCCAGCAGCACGAACGGCGGGCGCAGATCCTTGCCGCGCCGCGCCTCGGCAAGGGCAGCACCCAGCGCCACGAGCGCCGCCCGGTCGCAGGCCTCAGCGTTCACGCCCATCCGTCCTCCTCGGGGCACCAGGGCTTCGCGGGCGGCGGGAGCGGCGGGATGCGCAGCCCGTCGACCGCTGGCACGTGCTCGAACGGGTCCTGGCGTGACCGGCGCGGGACTGGGAGCGCGCGGCGCGCCAGCCGCGGGTCGGCGATCAGCTCAGACAGGCTGGCGATCGTGATAACGGCGCCGAAGCGCTCGCAGTTCAGCCAGCGGGCGATCTGGTCAGCGCGCTGGCTGGTGTGCGTGACGAGCAGCAGGTGCCCGGCCTCCTCGTCGCGGTGAAACGACTGCACCTTGCCCTTGATGCGCTCGCGGCTGTAGTGCCCCAGGTCGACCTCCAGCCAGACCATCGGACGCGTCCTGGTCGGATGCGACTCCTCGCGCGGGCTGAGGGCCCGGTAGACGCCGTCAGGCTTGTGGCGCCACTGCTCCTTGGTCGTCATCGGGAGGAGGTGCTCGGGGGTGAGGTCGGCGCCGAGCCAGTCGGCGACGCGGTTGACGAGGATCTGGTGAGGGATCGAGGAGTCGC
>JBBQKR010000021.1:0-42626 GCA_038327125.1 Solirubrobacterales bacterium | reverse complement strand
ACCGCGACCCGCTCACCCTGCTCGGCGGGCGCGAGCGGGGCCGGCCGCTCGGGCCCGCACCGCTGCCGGGGCGCCCCGCCCGGCGCATACGCCGGCCGCCCGCACCGCTGCCTGCGCCGCCGCCTGCGCGCGCGGCGCGCGGCGCCCCACTCGCCGCATGGCTGGGCGTCGCGCTGGCGGCCACCGGCGCCGGGCTCGGGGTGACGCTGCACCGCCGCGCCCGTGGCTCGGGCGCCGTGCACGTGTCGCCTGCCGCCGACGACGCCCATTGAACCCACTAGCGTTCGGGCCGCATGGCCCGCTCCACGTTCTACGTCACGACACCGATCTACTACGTCAACGCGGCGCCGCACCTCGGGCATGCCTACACGACGATCGCGGCGGACGTGCTGGCGCGCCATCACCGCCAGCGCGGGCAGGACGTCTTCTTCCTGACCGGCACCGATGAGCACGGCGAGCCGGTCAAGCTCGCGGCCGAGCGCGAGGGCGTCACCCCGGGCGAGCTGGCCGATCGCAACTACGAGCGCTTCCAGGCGCTGGCGCCGCGGCTCGGCGCGAGCAACGACTTCTTCATTCGCACCAGCGACCCGCGGCATGTCGCCAAGGTCCAAGAGGTCCTCACGCGCGTGAAGGACAACGGCCACGCCTACGAGGGCGTGTACGAGGGCTGGTACTGCCCGCGCTGTGCGGACTTCAAGACCGAGCGCGAGATCGCCGAGGGCAACACCTGCCCGATCCACAAGATCGAACTGACCTGGGAGAGCGAGCACAACTGGTTCTTCCGGCTCTCCGCCTTCCAGGAGCCGCTCGAGCGGCTGTTCGCCGACCGCCCCGACTTCGTCCAGCCGCGCGTGCGCTTCAACGAGGCGCTCTCGTTCATCGATGGCGGCCTGCAGGACGTGTCGCTGAGCCGCCGCGGCCTGGGCTGGGGTGTCCCGGTCCCGTGGGACCCCGAGCAGGTGTTCTACGTCTGGTGGGACGCGCTCCTGAACTACTACACGGCGCTCTCCTTCGCGCGGCCCGGCGAGGACCTGACCGACCGCTTCTGGCCCGCGAACCTGCAGCTCGTCGGCAAGGACATCCTGAAGTTCCACACCGTCTACTGGCCCGCGCTGCTGATGGCCGCCGACCTGCCGCTCCCCGATCACGTCTTCGCCCACGGCTTCCTGCTGATGGACGGCGAGAAGATGAGCAAGTCGCTGGGCAACGTGCTCGACCCGTTCGAGGTGATCGAGCGCTTCGGATCCGACGCGCTGCGCTTCTACCTGTTCCGCGACGTGTCGTTCGGGCAGGACGGATCGGTGTCGCCCGCCGCGTTCGAGCAGCGCTACGAGAGCGAACTGGCCAACGAGTACGGCAACCTCGCGAGCCGCACGCTGGCGATGATCGGCCGCTACCGCGACGGCGTCGCGCCCGACGTGCGTCACGACCCCGGGGTCGACGCCGACTTCGACGGGCTCTCCAGCCGCGTCGCCGAGCTGCTGGACGGGGCCGAGCTGACGCAGGCGCTCGAGGAGATCTGGCACCGCGTGCGGCGCCTGAACCGCTATGTCGAGGAGCGCGCGCCCTGGAAGCTCGCCAAGGACGAGGCCGCCGCCGGCGAGCTCGACATCGTGCTGGCGACGCTCGTCGAGGGCCTGCGCGTGCTGACGGTGCTGCTGCAGCCATGGCTCCCGGCGACGGCCGAGCAACTGCTCGCCGCGCTCGGCACGCCCGACGACGCGCTCGAGACGGCGCAGCTCGGCGCACGCCGCGTCGGCGCCGTCGACATGATCGAGCCGCTGTTTCCCAAGCAGCCGACGGACCCTGCCGCCGCGTGATCGACAGCCACACCCACCTGGACTCGTGCGAGCCACCGAACGATGAGCTGGTCGCCGCGGCGCGGGCGGTCGGCGTGCGGCGGATCCTCACCGTCGGCATGGACGCCGAGAGCTGCCGCTCGGCGACCGCCGCCGCCGAGCGCTTTCCCGAGGTCTTCCTCGCAGCGGGCCGTCATCCGAACCTCGCCGAGGGGTACGACGACCGCGCGAGCGCACTGATCGAGTCCTTCGCCGCCCACGAGCGCTGCCGCGCAGTCGGTGAGACCGGGCTGGACTACTTCCGCGATCGCGCGCCGAGGGCCGACCAGCAGCGAGCGTTCGAAGCGCAGATCGAGATCGCGCGCGCGCTCGACAAGCCGCTCGTCGTCCACACCCGGGCCGCCGAGGACGACACGATCCGGACCCTGCGCGAGCGCGCCGGCGGCCTGCGCGTGATCCTGCACTGCTTCTCGATGCCCGACCGGCTCGACGAGTGCCTCGAACAGCCCCTGTGGTGGATCTCGTTCGCGGGGAACGTGACCTATCCCAGCGCCGGCGATCTTGCGGGCGCGGCCGAGCGGGTGCCGGACGAACGGCTGCTCGTGGAGACCGACGCGCCGTACCTCTCGCCGCAGGCCGTCCGCAAGGAGCGCAACCAGCCGGCCTTCGTCGTCGACACCGCGCAGTTCGTGGCGGAGCGGCGCGGCATGACCTACACGCAGATCGAGGACGTCGTCGAGCGCAACGCCGCGGAGCTCTTCGGCTGGTGAGCGCGCCGGCCCGGGGACACGCGATGACCGATCGCCCGCCGCCGACCCAGCCGAGCCTGCGCAGGATGCGCGAGCACGACGTGCATCCGCGGCGCGACCTGGGCCAGAACTTCCTCGTGGACTCCAACATCCTCGGCGTCATCGAGCGTCTCGCGGCACTCGCACCGCAGGACGTGGTGCTGGAGATCGGGGGCGGGCTCGGCGTCCTCAGCGAGTACCTCGCGCCGCGCTGCGCGCACCTGCACGTCGTGGAGATCGACGCGGCGCTCGTGCCGGCGCTCGAGGAGGCGCTCGCGCCACTGGCGAACACCACGCTGCACGTGGCCGACGCGATGACGCTCGACCTCGCTGCACTCGACCCCGCACCGACGAAGGTCATCGCCAACCTCCCGTACGGGATCGCGGCGGGGGCGATCCTGCGGACGATCGAGGAACTGCCGTCGGTGACGCGCTGGGTCGCGATGGTGCAGAAGGAGGTCGGTGTCCGGCTCGCCGCGCGCGTCGGCGATCCGCTCTACGGCGTGCCGTCCGCGATCGCGCAGCTGGCGTGTGAGGTCGAGGTCGCGCGCACCGTCTCGCGCACCGTCTTCTTCCCGGTCCCGAACGTCGACTCGGCGCTCGTGCGCCTGGAGCGCACCGGGCCCGCACCGCCCGCCGAGCTGCGGCAGCTGGTGCGCGGCGCCTTCGCCCATCGGCGCAAGGCGCTGCCCCGCTCGCTGGAGCTCGCCGGCGGGATCGGCGGCCCGGACGTGCGCGCCCGGGCCCGCACCGCGCTGGAGGAGCTCGGCCATCCGCCCGACGAGCGCGCAGAGCGCCTGGCGCCTGAGGAGTTCCGCGAGCTGCTGGAGCGGCTGCAGCCTTGAACGCACTCGGCGAGCTCGCGCCCGCAAAGGTGAACCTCGGCCTGACGCTCGGTCCGGTTCGCGCCGACGGGCGCCACGAGCTGGTCACCGTGATGCAGCCGGTCGACCTCTGCGACCGCGTCCGCCTGCTGCCCACGCAGCTCGGATCACGCGCCGACGAGGTCCACTGCCCGGGCGTCGACGGGGACAACCTGGCGGCCGCGGCGCTGCGCGCATTCCGCGAGCGGACCGGGTGGGACGGGGCGCCCGTCCGGCTCGAGATCGACAAGCGCATCCCGGTCGCCGCGGGCATGGCCGGCGGCTCCGCCGATGCCGCAGCGGCGCTGCGGCTCGCCGCGCGCGCGGCGGGACTGCGCGACGACGCCCTGTTGCGTGAGATCGCCGTCGGTCTCGGCGCCGACGTCCCCGCGCAGGTGCGTCCGCGCCGCTACCTGGCGACCGGCGCGGGCGAGGTCCTCCAGGGGCTGCCGGACCCGGCCCCGTTCGGCATCCTGATCGTGCGCTCCCGCCGCGGCCTGGCGACGTCGGCGGTGTTCGCCGAGGCCGACCGGCTGCGGCTCCCACGCTCAGGGGCCGCGCTGCAGGCGCGCAGCGCGGACATGATCGCCGCGCTCGCCGCAGGCGCGCCGCTGGCCCCGGGCGACCTGCTGCTCAACGACCTGGAGCCCGCGGCGGTGTCGCTGCTCCCGGAGCTCGCGTGGACGCTCGACGACGTGCGCGGTGCGGGGGCCGATCACACGCTCGTCTGCGGCTCCGGCCCCACCGTCGCCGGCCTGTTCGCCGACGTCGAGCGCGCGCGCTCGGCCGCCGTCTCGCTGAGCGGACGCGACCCGCGACCGGTCGCTGTGGAGCCGTGGTACCCATCGCTGCGGCCGGGGGACCTGCTGTGAAGATCTGGCCGTTCGTCGCCGCCGCGGCGCTGCTCGCGCTGCTGTACCGCCGCCGCCGTCACCTCGAGCCGCCGCTGCTCGTCGGCGGCGTGCTGATCGCCGTGCTGCTCTGCGTCTACGGCAGCGGGGCCGTCGAGCTGCCCAAGATCGAGACGGTGCTGGTTGACATCGGTCAGAAGCTCGGCAACTGGACCTACCTGCTCGTCGGCGTGCTCGCGTTCCTCGAGACCGGTGCCTTCATCGGCCTGATCGCCCCGGGTGAGACGGCGATGATGCTCGGCGGCGTCGTCGCCGGTCAGGGCGAGATCAACGTGGTGACGCTGATCGGCATCGCCTGGATCGCGGCGGTCGCCGGCGACTGCGCGAGCTACGCGCTCGGGCAGCGGCTCGGCCGCGACTTCCTCGTCAAACATGGGCCGCGGTTCCAGATCACCCCCGAGCGCCTGACGACGGTGGAGGCGTTCTTTGACCAGCACGGCGGCAAGGCGATCTTCATCGGGCGCTTCGTCGGGATCGTTCGCGCCGTCGCGCCGTTCCTCGCAGGCTCGGGGAAGATGCCCTTCCGGCGCTTCATTCCCTACGACGTGCTCGGCGCCGGCCTGTGGGCGACGACGTTCATCATGATCGGCTACGTCTTCTGGCAGAGCTTCGACCGCGTCCTGACGATCGCCAAGGAGGGGGCGCTGGGGCTCGGCATCGCGATCAGTGTGATCGTCGGCATCGTCTGGCTCGTGCGCTGGCTGCGCGTGGCCGAGAACCGCGTCCGGCTGGAGCAGGGGCTCGACCGCGCGCTCGACCGCCCGGTCCTGCGCGTGCTGCGCCCGGTCGTGCGCTGGGCGCGCGGCCCGCTGCGGTTCTTCTTCCAGCGGCTGACCCCGGGCCAGCTCGGCCTGGAGCTGACGACGCTGCTGGCGTTCGCCGCGGTGGGATCGTTCGCCTTCCTCGGCTACTGGACGATCATCAGCGGCGGCGAGCGCCCGGCGATCGACAATCCGGCCAGCCGGCTCGCGGCCGACCTCTCGAATTCCGTCGCCATCGACGTCGCGAAGGTGCTGACGGTGTTCGGGTCGCCGTTGCTGATGGAGTCGCTCTGCGCGCTCGTGACGATCATCCTGCTGCTGCGCCGCCGCATCCTCGAGGCGGCGGTCGTCGGGCTGGGGATGGGCCTGACGGTCGCCTTCGTCCAGATCGCCAAGCACTCGACCGACCGGCTGCGTCCCTCGAATGCCGTCGTCGACGCGGCCGGATCGTCCTACCCGTCCGGGCACGCCGCCTATGCGATGGCGTGGATCGTGCTGGCGGTCGTGGCCGTGCGCGTCGTCCCGCAACTGCGTGGCCGCTGGTGGGTCGTGATCGCCGCGATCGTGCTCGCCGCGCTCGTCGGGCTGACCCGGATCTACCTGCGCGTCCACTGGGTCTCCGACGTGCTCGGCGGGCAGGGCGCTGCCGCGATGTGCTTCTCCGCGGTGGGGATCCTGGCGCTGGTCGTCGCCTTCGTGCGTCAGAATGACGCGCAGCAGCAGCGATGAGCAACGAGTCCATCATCATCCTGGTCGCCGCCTGCAGCGGCGTTTTCGGCCTCGCGGTCTGGGTCGGGCTGCTGGCCGTTCCCGCCTGGCAGTCGTATTCGCGCGTCTGGGAGCGGATCGGCGCGGTCTTTCTCTCGCTTTACGCGGTGGCGGCGTTCATCGGGCTGGGCGTTGGCGTCGGGGCACTGATCGTCTGGCTCACGGCCAGCTGAGCGGCCCCTGCGGCCTACACTTCGGCCCATGTCAACGCCGGCGCAGGGAGCGCCGGGGCGCACGGACCTCGAAGCCCTCGACGCCATCACGGACGCGGTCGCGTCCGGGGCGGGCATTCCCGAGGTGGTGCGCGCCGCCTCCCGGGCACTCGAGGCCAGCCTCGTGCTCAGCGATCGCGCGGGCCACGTGCTCGCCGTCGCGGCGCGCTCGAGCGCCGACGAGCAGGCGATCCTGGCGGACAAGGACGGGGTCCAGGCGCACGAGCTACGCGTCGCCGACGAGCCGGTGGGCACGCTGCGCCTGCGATCGGGGAGCGCCCCCGATCCCGTGCTGCTGCGCCTCGTCACGACGATCGTGGCCTCGGAAGTGGAGCGCCTGCGAGCCCCGGAGCGGGCCTCCGCCCACGCAGCTGAGGCCTTTCTGCGCGCGCTGCTCGCGCGTGAGCTGACGGGGATCGACGCGATCCTCGCCGGAGCGAGCGAGCTTGGCCTGGGCCTCGATGAGGGCGCGAGCATGCTGGTCGTGCGCGCCCATGCGCACGTGGCGGGGGACGACGGGCGCCGCGCGCGGATCCTCTCGCTGGTCGAGCGTGGCGCGGCGGGCGGCGTCGCCGGAGCGATCGCGGCGCTGACCGAGCGGCACGAGCTGCCGGGCGACGAGGTGCTCGTGCTGCTGCCCTCCGCCGAGGAGGGCGCCGGCGCGCGCGCTGCCGAGAGCGTGCGCCGCGAGCTGCAGGCGGGCCTTGCCGGACACACCTTCACCGTCGGCTGCAGCAGGCCGTGCACCGACGTCGCCGAGCTGCACCGGGCCGCCAACGAGGCGCTGCTGGCGGCCAACGTCGCCGAGGGCGACCCGGAGCGCCCCGTGCTCGCCTTCGACGAGACCGGCGCCTACCGGCTGCTGCTGTCGGCGATGTCCGAGGATCCCGCCGAGCTGCAGCGCTTCTACGCCGAGACCGTCGAGCCGCTCGTCGCCTACGACGACCAGTACGAGACCGGGCTCGTCACGACGGTCGAGGCGTTCCTCGACGCCGACGGCAACATCGCCGGCACCGCGCAGCGGCTGTTCACCCACCGTCACACGATCCGCTACCGGCTCGAACGGGTGCGCGAGCTGTCCGGCCTCGACGTGGGATCGACGGACGGGCGCGAGAAGCTCAGCCTCGGCCTGAAGGCGATGCGCGTCCTGGGCATCGCCCACCGCGGCGGTCCCGCGAGCGAGGCGGGAACCGCCGCCGGCCGTGTGCCGCGGCCGCGCTGAACGGCCCTCTCGGAGCGCCCTGGGGTGGACATGAGCGTTTGCCCACCGAACTGGACGGATGTTCGATCAAGCCGGATACCCGATGTGCCGAACGCACAGGTATGCCGCCACGTTCCCCCCACGATCCGCGTATTCAGGGCCGGCGATCCGCGCGTGCCGCGGCCGCGCTCGGCGTGTCCGTCGGCTGCCTCATGGTCTGGGGCAGCCTGGCGGCGCTGAACCACTGGGTCCTCGGATTCCACGCCTGGCCCGAGACGACTGCGCCGCGGGCGCAGCAGCTGGTCGTGCCCGACGCGCCCAAGCAGCGCGCGGCCGCCGGCGGGAGCACCCGCGCCATCCTGCTCACTGCCGGCGGCGGCCTGGTCGCCGGCGATGGAGCTGTCGTGCAGAACCGTGCCGAGCGGGTGTCGCTGGTCGCTGACGTTCCGTCCCCCGCCGGCAATCGCCGGGCTCCGGCGGGCCGCGTCCGCTCGCCTGGCGGCACGGTCGCACCGGGGAACGGCGGGTCACCGGCAGGCGGCGACTCGGACCCTGACGGAGACGGTGTGACCAGCGCGCGAGAGCGGCGACTCGGCACGAACCCGGCGAGCGCGGACACCGACAACGACGGAATGCCCGATGGCTGGGAGATCAAGCACAGCCTCGATCCCCGCGACTACCGCGATGCGGCGAGGGACGACAACGGGAGTGGGCTGCCGAACGTGGCCGAGTTCCGGCGCGGCACCGACCCGAAGGCCGCGCCCGTGAAGGTGGAGCCGCCGACCCCGGCCGAGCCGACTCCGGCGCCGCAGCCCGCGCCGGTCGAGCCGGTCACGCCCGAGCCGACGCCGGCCGAGCCCGCGACGCCCGAGCCGACACCGCCCACGCCTCCCGTCGAGCAGCCCGTGTCGACCCCGGCGACGCCGCCGGAGCCGGCCCCCGAGCCCACGCCGCCGCCGAGCGAGCCGCCACCGCCGCCGACCGATCCTCCCGCCGCCGAGCCGGTGTCGGGCGACACCGGCGGCGTGCAGGCACCGGACGAGACGGCGCTCGCCGAGCCGGCTCCGGCCCCGTAGCCCTGCGAGACGCCCCTCGCGGCATACGATTCGCGGAATGCTCGCCGCGGTCGTGCTCGATGCGCTCGGCGCTGCGCCGGACCCCGCGCTCGATCGTGCGGTCGGGCCGGGTGCCGCCCAACGCCTGCGTGCGGAGCTGCGCGCGATCGCCCGCCGGTGGGCGGCGGCACTGGCGCCCGGCCACGCCTTCGAGGCGACCTCGACCGCTGCTGCGGCAATTGCGCTCGACGGCCATCACGGCCCCGTCGTGCTCGTCGCCCCCGACATCCCGTCGCTCGGGCCGGAGCACGCGCGCGCTGTCCTGGACGACCTCGCCGAGGGCACCGCGCTGGCGGTCGGCTCGGCACACGACGCGCTGCCGTACATGGTCGTGCTCGCCGCCCCGCACGAGGAGCTGATCGAGCGGGTGGGGGATGGCTGGGAGGCGCTCATGGCCGTCGCCGCCGAGCGTGGACTGCCGATCGCGATGTTGCGTCCCGAGCGCCGCCTCGCAAGCCCGGCCGACGCACGGGCACTGGCGCTCGATCCACTTGCGCCGGCGGGGCTGGTGGCCCAGCTCGGAAACCTGCGGCGGCGAGAGGTGTGAAGTCGGCCCGCGTCGGGTACAACAGGGGGATGACCGACTGGATGGAGAAGCGACGCGAGGCGAAGCGACCGGTCGACGAGGCGGGCGGCGGCGAGGCCGAGGGCTTCGAGCTGGCCGAGCAGGAGCTGATCGAGCGCGCGGAGAACTGGGAGGGCCGCTCCCCCGAGCACGACGCCTTCCCGGCCGAGGAGCAGTCGGGCGCCGTGTACGGCGAAGCCGACCAGGAAGGCACCCCCGAGCCTGAGTAGCGGTCCGGCTGCCCGCCACGAGCGGCATATCCTGCACCGCGAGCATCGGTGCGGGGTGGTGTAACTGGCAGCACAGCGGCCTTTGGAGCCGTCTAGTCGGGGTTCGAATCCCCGCCCCGCAGTCTCGGTAGGATGGCCCGGTGAACGCGCCGATCGTGGTGATTCTCGCGGCCGGCCAGGGGACGCGCATGCGGTCGCGCACTCCCAAGGTTCTGCACGACCTCTGCGGGATCCCGATGATCGCCTGGCCCGTCGCCGCGGCGCGCGAGGCAGGGGCCGGCCGCATCATCGTCGTCGACGCCCCCGCTCGTCCGCTCGACGGGAAGCTGGACGACGACGTCGAGATCGCCGTCCAGCCGGTGCCCAACGGAACCGGTGGCGCCGTCGTCGCAGCCGCCGCGCTGCTCGACGCAGACCGGCCCGTCGTCGTGCTCAGCGGCGACGTCCCGCTGGTCTCCGCCGACGCGATCCGTGAGCTCGTCGGAGCGCATGCCTATCAGCGCGCAGCGGCGACCGTCGCGACCACGGTGCTCGACGACCCGACCGGCTACGGCCGCGTCGTACGCGGCCAGGACGGTGCGCTCGAGCGGATCGTCGAGACGAAGGCGGGCGGCGATGCGACCACCGAGGAGCTCGCGATCCGTGAGATCAACACCGGCATCTACGTCTTCGACGGCGGCGCGCTGCTCGGCGCGCTGCCACGGCTCACGCCCGACAACGAGCAGGGCGAGCTCTACCTCCCGGACGTGCTGACGCTGCTGCGCGAGGACGGGGCGACGGTCGCGGCGCACGCCGTCGAGGACCCCGCGATCGTGCTCGGGATCAACGATCGCGTGCAGCTCGCACAGGCGCGCGAGCTGGCCCGGCGGCGCATCGTCACAGCCCATCAGCGCGCGGGGGTGGATGTCGTGGACCCCGGATCGACGCACATCGACGCAGGGGTCGTGCTCGGGCAGGACACCGTCGTCGAGCCGTTCACGATCCTGCGCGGCGCGACCGTGGCGGGCGAGCGCTGCCGGCTGGGCCCGGGGACGACGCTGACGAACGTGACGATCGGCGACGAGGCGAAGGTGCTGCACAGCTACGGCGTCGACGCCGAGATCGGCGACGGGGCGAGCGTCGGCCCGTTCGCCTACCTGCGACCCGGGACGGTGCTGCGCGAGGGCGCGAAGATCGGCACGTTCGTCGAGGTCAAGAACTCCGACATCGGTGCCGGCACGAAGGTGCCGCACCTCTCGTACGTCGGTGACGCCGACGTCGGGCCCGGCTCCAACCTCGGCGCGGGCACGATCACCGCCAACTACGACGGACGCCGCAAACACCGCACGACGATCGGCGCGGGCGTGCGTGGGTCGGTGCACGTGTCCTATGTTGCGCCTGTGCGCGTCGGGGACCGTGCATGGACGGCGGCCGGCTCGGTCATCACCGAGAACGTGCCCGAGGGCGCACTCGGGATCGCGCGCGCGCGCCAGTCCAACCTCGATGGCTACGACGAGCGCCGGGCCGCCGCAGCCGAGGACGCCGAACGGACATGACCGAGCGCGCGCCTACACTCCCCGGCGCCGACTGGCCGGAGCCTGAAGAGCGGATGAACACGAGCCTCCCGATCGACTACGACAAACGGCTCATGCTGTTTTCGGGTCGTGCCAACCCCGAGCTGGCGAACAAGATCGCCGACCGGCTCAACGTCGATCTCGGCCCGGTCACGCTGAAGACGTTCTCCAACGGCGAGGTCTACTGCCGCTTCGAGGAGTCGATCCGCGGCGCCGACGTCTTCATCGTCCAGCCGACCTGCGGCAACCCCGCGACCGGGGTCACCGCGAACGACGCGCTGATGGAGCTGCTCGTGATGATCGACGCGGCGGTCGGTGCGTCCGCGCACCGGGTCATCGCGGTCGCGCCGTGGTTCGGCTACTCGCGCCAGGACAAGAAGTCCGCGCCGCGCGAGCCGATCAGCGCCCGCCTGGTGGCCCGCATGCTCGAAGCTGCGGGCGCGGACCGCGTGCTGACGATGGACCTGCATGCAGGTCAGGTGCAGGGGTTCTTCAACATCCCCGTCGACCACATGACGGCGATGTTCATGCTGACCCAGTACTTCGACGACCTGGGGCTGCAGGACCTCGTGGTCGTCTCGCCGGACGCCGGCCGCGTCAAGCTGAACAAGAAGTTCGCTTCGAAGGTCGGCGCCGAGCTGGCGATCCTCGACAAGGAGCGGCCCGCTCAGCAGGTCGCCGAGATCGGCTACGTCATCGGTGACGTGCGCGGCAAGACCGCAGTGATCGTCGACGACATGATCGACACGGCGGGAACGCTCAAGGCAGCGGCGCAGACTGTGCTCGACGCCGGCGCCTCGCGCGTCTTCTCGGCCGCGACGCATCCGGTCTTCAGCGGCAACGCCTACGAGAACCTCGCCGCCGCCGGGTTCGAGCAGATCGTCGTCACCGACACGATCCCGCTGCGCCCCGGCGCCCCGGACAACATCCGCGTGCTCTCCTGCGCCGACCTGCTCACCGACTCGATTCGCCGGATCTTCACCGACGACTCCGTGAGCGAGGTCTTCGGCGGCGAGAATCAGCTGTTCTGACGGGAGGTCCGCGCCCGACCCGCGAATCCAACAGCTGAACGAGGCGGAGGGTGCACCTGCACGGTTCGTCGTAGGGGCCGGTGCGCGTCGGTCGAGGAGGGAGTGGTCAGCCATCCCCCGCAGGCCGGTGCGACACCGGCCCCCGACCAACGGCGCTCAAAGCCGCTCCCTACCCGCCCCCGATCACGAACCCACGCTCATCGAGTGCCTCGACCGACGCCTCGAACGCCACGAAGTCGCGCGCAAGCAGCTGGTCGACGGGTCGCCCTGCCGGGCCGACCGTGCGCACCCATCGCTGCAGCAGCGCCGGCCCCAGCCGCTCAGCCGGACCGTCGGTCAGCGCGAGCAGGATTCCCAGCTCGGGCCGGTGCTCGAGCTCACCGGTGATGACCGCGATCGGATCGACGTCGAGCGTGCGGCAGAGCTCGTCGTCGGTCAGGCCCAGGCGCTCCAGCAGCCGCGCGGCGGGGGAGTCCACGACGCCCGCGCCCGCTTCAGCTGCCGGTGGCCCGGATCTGCTTGGCGGGCTCCGGGCTCTTGTCGCCCGGCCAGAACCCGGTGATGTAGCGGAACGCCTTCGCGCCGGCGCGGTCGACGACGGCCGCGGTCACGGCGAACGTCGTCGCGTGCAGCGCCGCGGCGCCCACGACCTGGCCCCAGGTCGCCTCCTCGGTGGTCGGGTTCGGAGGCCCGGCGCCCTGCGAGCGCTCCCATGCTGCGTCGAGGGCCTTGCGCGCAGCCATGCCGGCGCCGAGGCCGAGCACGATCGCGAAGGGCTTGTAGGCGAGCTTTGCGAGCACGCATGCAGCCTACCCCGGACCGGCGCCAGTCAACCGGCCCGCGTTCTACCCTGGTGGCTCGTGACGCTGCGCCACGCGCTCGTAATCGCTTTCGGCGTCGCCGCCTTCCTGCTCGTGTCCTTCTTCGCAGCCCGCTGGCTGACGGCGGAGAACCGCGAGCGCGACGCGGTGGTCGACCTGCTCAACGCCCAGGCGGGCGGGGACGCCCCTGCGATGCTCGCGATCCTCGACGGGTGTGCATCCGAACCCCGCTGCCGCGGTCTCGCCGAGCGCAACGCCCGCACCTTCCGGCGTCCCGGGCAGGTGCGGATCCTGCGGATCGACTCCGCCACGTCCCACGCCGTGCTGGCGGCGAACGGCCCGACCCGGGTCGCCTGGGACTTCGGCGGCACCAGCTTCCCCGTCGTCCAGTGCGTGCAGGTCGAGCGCCGCGGCATCCCGATCCTCGGCGGCCCGGTCGTCCTGCGCGAGATCGGCCCGAAGATCAAGGGGGACGCGACATGCTGAGGAGCGCCCGGCTCGCCGCCGCGCTCACCACGGCCGCTGCCCTGCTTGCCGTCGCGCCGGCGGCGCTCGGGCAGGCCCCGCCGGTGACGACGCCGCCGGCGGCCGGCCCGCCCGCGTCCTCGGTCGTGTCGACGCCGTCCTCGCGCACCTTCTACAAGGACGGACCCTCGGGCCGCTTCCTCGTCGATGGTCCGTGGCTGTATCGCGCCGACCCGTCGCTCAACGGCGACGGCAAGGGTTGGCAGCGCGACCCGTCGACCAACGGGTGGATGGCCACGACCGTGCCGAACGCGTGGAACGCGACCGATGAAAGCCCCGCGTCGTTCGCGGGCGCCGTCGGCTGGTACCGCAAGGACTTCCGCCTGCCGTCGACCGCCAAGCGCTTCATGTGGACGGCGCGCTTCGAGTCCGTCAACTACCGCGTCACGATCTGGCTGAACGGTCGCTTCCTCGGCACGCACGAGGGCGCCTACCTCCCGTTCGAGCTGCGCCTGCCGCGCGGCTTCCTCAAGCGGACGGGCGTCAACCGCCTCGTGCTGCGCGTCGACAGCCGCCGCAACGCCAGCGACTTCCCGCCCGCGAAGTTCGACGAGCGCGGCCGTCCGCTCGGCGGCTGGTGGAACTACGGGGGGATCCTGCGCGAGGTCTACCTGCGCGCGATCGACGACATCGACTTCGACACGGTCGACGTCCGGCCGGACCTGCCCTGCGCGACCTGCGCCGCGACGGTGAACTGGACGGTGCGGGTGCGCAACGCCGGCCGGAGGTCGCGCCGCGTCGCGGTCACCGGGCGGTTCGGCGCGCAGCGCGTGAAGCTCGGCACCGTCGCGCTGGGGCCCAAGAGCTCGGTGACGCTGACCAGGAAGCTGCGCGTCGCCAAACCGCGGCTGTGGTCGCCGGAGCGCCCCTATCTCTACGACGCGTCGCTGCGCGCGAGCTCGGGCACGCGCACGCTGCAGACCTTCACGCGCAAGGTCGGCGTGCGGTCGATCAAGGTCTCCGGCGGGCGGCTCGTGCTGAACGGCCGTGCGCTGAACGTGCGCGGCGTCGGGATCCAGGAGGACTCGCGGACCCGCGGCTTCGCGATCGACAACGCGACGCGCGACCAGCAGATCGGCTGGGTGCGCGACCTCGGCGCCACGATGATCCGCGCCCATTACCCGCTGCATCCCTACACGCTCGAGCAGGCCGATCGCCTGGGGCTGCTGGTCTGGTCGGAGGTGCCCGTCTACCAGGTGGACACCGAGGAGCTCGCGAAGGCGCAGGTGCGCGACGCCGCCGTCAGCGTCCTCGAGGCGAGCATCGTCGCCGACCGCAACCACCCGTCGGTCCTCATCTGGTCGATCGGCAACGAGCTGAGCGCGCGTCCGGGCCCGTCGCAGTCGGCGTACATCCAGCGCGCGGCGGCGACCGCCAAGTCGCTCGATCCCACGCGCCCGGTCGCGCTCGCCTATGCGGCTGCGCCGACCGTCGGCTGCCGTGCGGAGTACGCGCCGCTCGACATCCTCGGGGTGAACGACTACTTCGGGTGGTACGCCGGCGCCAACGGCGTGATCGCCGACCGCGACCTGCTGTCGGAGTACCTGGACACCGTCCGCGCGTGCTACCCCGACAAGGCGATCATGATCAGCGAGTTCGGCGCGGAGGCCAACCGCGACGGCCAGGTCGAGGAACGCGGGACGAACCAGTTCCAGTCGGACTTCATCTCGTACCACCTGGGCGTCTACGCCACCAAGCCCTGGCTGTCGGGCGCGATCTGGTGGGCGCTGCAGGAGTTCCGCGTGCGGCCGGGTTGGGACGGCGGCAACCCGCGGGCACTCCCGCCGCTGCACCAGAAGGGCGTCGTGACCTTCGACGGGGCTCCGAAACCGGGCTATTCGGTCCTGCAGCAGCTGTTCCGCGCGACGCCGCAGATCACGCCGCCCGGCACCTGACCCGGGCGCCCGCGCGACGGCCATATCCGCCCGCGTCCTGCTACCTTCGATCGTCGCTCATGGCCTCTTCAGACACCACCGTCCTCACCATTTCATCCCGCGACGTCGAAGGCTCGCGGTCGACCCGCCGCCTGCGCCGCGAGGGCCGCGTGCCCGGCATCCTCTATGGCGGTGGCGGAGATCCGCTGCCGTTCGCCGTGGACGCGCGAGAATTGCGCCACGCGCTGCAGGCGTCCGGCGCGGTCGTCGAGCTGGAGCTCGACGGGCAGAGCACGTCGGCGGTGCTGAAGGACGCGCAGCACCACCCGGTGCGCGGTGAGACGACCCACGTCGACTTCCTGCGCGTGGACCTCAGCAAGCCGATCCATTCGGTCGTCGCGATCGAGATCACCGGCGCCGAGGAGTCCCCCGGCGTGCGCGACGGCGGTGTCTTCGACCAGCCGATCCGCGAGGTCAACATCGAGGCCCTGCCGAACGAGATTCCCGAGATGCTCACGATCGACGTCTCGGCGCTGAACATCGGTGACACGCTGCCGCTGTCGGCCGCCGTGATCCCGGCCGGCGTGACGCTGCTCGACGACGCCGAGGCCACCGCCGTCACCGTCCTCGCCCCGCGCCTGCAGGTTGAAGAGGAAGAGGGCATCGAGGAGGAGACCGGGATCGTCGGCGAAGGCGCCGCGGAGGAGTCCTCCGACGACGGCGACTCCGGCGGCGAGGGCTAGAACCCCCGCGCCGTGCGCAGCCCGTTCCGCGGGTCCGCGCCGGCCGACTGGCTCGTCGTCGGCCTGGGCAACCCGGGCCCCGAGTACGAGCGCACGCCGCACAGCGTGGGCTTTCAGGTGATCGCGGAGCTCGCGCGCCGCTGGGATCTCGGCAAGCCGAAGAAGAAGTTCGGCGGCCTGCTGGCCGAAGGACGCGCCGGGATCGGCGGCCCGCGCGTCGGCCTCCTGCAGCCGCTGACGTACATGAACGAGTCCGGCAACGCGGTCGGTCCCGCGCGCGGCGCGCTGAGGGTCGACCTCGACCGCGTGCTCGTCGTGCATGACGAGATCGACCTGCCGTTCGGCGAGATCCGCCCGCGGCTGGGTGGCGGGCTCGCGGGTCACAACGGCCTCAAGTCGCTGAAGCGCGGCCTCGGGTCTGCCGACTTCGGTCGCGTGCGCGTCGGCGTCGGGCGCCCGGATTCCACCGACCCCGAGATCGTCGCCGCCTACGTCCTGGGCCGCTGGCGCCAGTCTCCGGCCGAGGTCGACGCGCTCGTGCGCGACGCGGCCGACGCGACGGAACGGATCATCAGCGGAGAGCTCGAGCTCCCCGCGCGCTGACCCCTGCCTGGTGACGTACGTTTGTACGTGATAACGTACGCACCATGACGATCGCTCGCGACTGGAACGGCGCGGACTACGACCGCCTGGCGACGCCGATGGAGGCGATGGGGCGCGCGGTGCTTCAGCGCCTGCCGCTGCGCGGCGACGAGACCGTGGTCGACGCGGGCTGCGGCTCGGGGCGCGTGACGCAGGCCCTGCTCGGCCGGCTGCCCGGCGGCGCCGTGTTCGGCGTGGACGGCTCCGCCTCGATGATCGACGCCGCCCGCGAGCGGCTCGCCGGCGACGGCAGGGCGACGCTCGTGGTCGCCGACCTGACCGAGCTCGACGTCGAGCGCCACCTCGGCGGCAGCCTCGTGGACGCTGTGCTCTCGACCGCGACCTTCCACTGGATCGGCGATCACGCGCTGTTGTTCGCACGCCTGCGCGCAGTGCTCAGCGACGGTGGCCGGCTCGTGGCGCAGTGTGGCGGCGCCGGCAACATCGCCGAGGTCCACGCCGCCGCCCGCGAGGCCGGCGCCGAGCAGCCGTTCGCGCCGCACCTCTCCGGCTGGGCGGGCCCCTGGCGCTTCGCCGAGCCGCAGGAGACCGAGGAGCTCCTGTTCGCGGCCGGATTCAGCAGCGCCAAGGCGTGGCTGCAGGACCAGCCCGTCACCCCCGAGGACGCCCACGCCTACCTGCGCGAGATCAACCTCGGCGCCCACCTGCAGCAGCTCCCCGAGGAGCTGCGCGACCCGTTCGTGGCGGCCATCGTCGAGCGGCTGCCCGCGCCGCTCACGATCGCGTACATCAGGCTCAACATCGACGCCACAGCCTGACCGCGACGGCGCGCTATCGTCGGACGGCAGGTCCCGGCCGCGCATCTGCGCGGTCGTTCGCCGTGCCGTCGCCATGTCTCTGCGCCCGCTCCTTCGCCAGCTCGCCCACGCTCCCGACGGCGTCCGGCTCGCGCGCGAGGGCGGGCGCGCGTTCGTGTCGCTGTCGCTGCGCCCGTACCTCGTCGCGGCGCTGCTCGACGGCGTCGACGATGCCCTCGCGTCGGGCCTGCCGGCGATCGTCGTCGCCGGCGACGACCGCCAGGCCCAGGACCTTGCAACGGACCTGCGGGCGTGGCTGTACCCGCGCCCGGTGCGCTTCTCGCCCAGCCGCGGCGTCGCCTACGAGTCGCACCTGGCGCCGCCGCCGCACCTCGTCGGTCTGCGCGTCGCAGCGCTCGACGCGCTGACCAGTTGGGATCCCGCGACCGCCGGTCCGGACGAGGAGCCCCCGGTCGTCGTGGTCTCGGCCGTCGCGTTGAGCGAGAAGGTGCCCGATCCGGCGCTGCGGCCGCGCCCGTTCACGATCCGCCGCGGCGACCTGGTCGACCTCGACGAGCTTGCCGCCGACCTCGTCGCCGCGGGCTATGAGCGTGTCGAGCAGGTCGACGATCGCGGCCAGTTCGCGATCCGCGGCGGCATCGTCGACGTCTTCCCGGCGACGGAGGACCACGCGGTTCGCGCCGACCTGTTCGACATCGAGGTGGAGTCGCTGCGGCACTTCTCGACCTTCACGCAGCGGTCGCTCGGGGACCTCGACGCGGTCGAGATCGCGCCCGCCGCGGAGCTCTCGCCGGAGCATCGCGAGCTGGCCGAGATCGCCGCGCTGTCGGACGCCGACGAGCGCCCCGACATCACGGAGCTGCTGCCGACCGACCGCTTCCACGCACTGCTCGACATCGCCCCGGCGGACGCCGCCGTCGTGGTCGCCGCCGAGGAGGACATCGCCCCGGCGCTCGCCGACCACTGGCAGGACGTCTGCGCGGCGTTCCACGACGACGACGCGCACGAGCTCTACGTCTCGCCGGCGACGGTCGAGGCGACGCTCGGCGAACGCTGCCGGATCCGCCTGTCCTCGCTGTCCTCCGATCAGCCGATCGAGTTCCGCGCGCAGGCGGCGGACGTCGGCGCGCGCTCGATGGCCGAGGCTGAGCCGGCCCTCGAGCAGCAGGTGCGCTCGGGCTACCGCACCGTCGTCACCTTCGCCCGCCGCGGCGAGGGTGAGCGCGCGGCATACAACCTCGCGCGGCTGCGCGCCCCGTGGCTCGACGAGGACCCCGCTCAGGAGCCTGTCACCGCGCCCGACCAGGGCTCGCTGCACTTCGCGAGCGCCACGCTGCGTGACGGGTTCATCGCGGCCGGCCTGCGCCTCGCCGTCATCCCCGAGCACCGCCTGTTCCGCCGCCGCCGCGCCGAGCGCACCGGCGGCCAGACCGGGGCGCAGCGCCGCCGCGGGCGCCTGGGCTCGTTCACCGAACTGCGGACCGGCGACATCGTCGTCCATGAGGACCACGGCGTCGCCCGCTTCGCCGGGTTCGAGACGAAGACCGTCGCGGACATCACGCGCGACTACCTCGAGCTCGAGTACGCCGGCACGGACAAGGTCTTCATGCCGGTCGACCAGCTGGCGAAGATCACGCGCTACGTCGGCGCAGCTGCGGCCGGTGAGAACGGCGTGCGGTTGTCGAAGCTCGGCGGCAAGTCCTGGGAGACGCTGAAGGCACGGGCACGGCGGGCCGCGCAGGAGCTCGCCGGCGAGCTGCTGAACCTGTACGCCGAGCGGCGCCGGCGACCGGGTCACGCCTTCCCGCAGGACAGCGCCTGGCAGATCGAGTTCGAGCAGGCGTTCCCGTGGACCGAGACCGCCGACCAGGCGGAGGCGATCGAGGCCGTCAAGGCCGACATGGAGCGCGCCCAGCCGATGGACCGGCTGATCTGCGGCGACGTCGGCTACGGCAAGACCGAGGTCGCGCTGCGCGCGGCGTTCAAGGCGGCCGATGACGGCAAGCAGGTGCTCGTCCTGGCGCCGACCACGATCCTCGCCCAGCAGCACTACGGCACCTTCGCCGAGCGCCTGAAGGACTACCCGTTCACGATCGACGTCGTCAGCCGCTTCCGCGCGCCGAAGGAGCAGCGCGAGGTCGTGACCGCCTTCAACCAGGGCAAGGTCGACATCCTGATCGGGACCCATCGCGTGCTCGGCCGCGACACGCGCCCCAAGGACCTCGGGCTGCTGATCGTCGACGAGGAGCAGCGTTTCGGCGTCAAGCAGAAGGAGCTGCTGCGCCAGCTCAAGCTCAGCGTCGACGTCATCGCGATGAGCGCGACGCCGATTCCCCGCACGCTCCAGATGTCGCTGACCGGGATGCGCGACATCAGCGTCATCGAGACGCCGCCGGAGGGCCGGCGCCCGGTCAAGACCTACGTCGGCGACTACGACGAGCAGCTCGTGCGCCAGGCGCTGGAGCGCGAACACGAACGCGGGGGGCAGGCGTTCTTCCTGCACAACCGCGTTGAGTCGATCGACGAGACCGCCGAGCGCCTGCGCGGCCTGTGCCCGGGGATGCGCTTCGAGGTCGCACACGGCCAGCTGGACGAGCAGGAGCTCGAGCGCCGGATGCTCACGTTCCTGCGCGGCGAGGCCGACGTGCTCGTGGCCACGAGCATCATCGAGTCGGGGATCGACATCCCGCAGGCGAACACGCTGATCGTCGAGCGCTCCGACATGTTCGGCCTCAGCCAGCTCTACCAGATCCGCGGGCGCGTCGGACGCAGCCGCGAGCGCGCGTACGCCTACCTGCTGTACCCGAGTGCCGCCGCACTGACCGAGGAGGCGATGAAGCGCCTCAGCGCGCTCAGCGACTACACCGAGCTGGGTGCCGGCTTCAAGGTCGCGATGCGCGACCTCGAGATCCGCGGCGCCGGCAACCTGCTCGGCGACGAGCAGTCCGGCCACGTCGCAGCGCTCGGCTTCGAGCTCTATCTCTCGATGCTCGACGAGGCCGTGCGCGCCGCCGGTCCCGTCGAGGGCGACGGCGACGAGGCGGAGCCGGTGCGTCTGGACGTGAGCGTCGACGCCTACGTGCCCGTCGACTACATCCCGTACGAGGCCGCGAAGATCGACGTGCACCGGCGCATCGCCGCGGCGCGCGAGGTCGGCGACATCGCGGAGCTGCGTGACGAGCTCGAGGACCGCTTCGGCCCGGTCCCCGAGCCGCTGGCGAACCTGCTGGCCCTCCAGCAGGCCCGCATCAAGCTCGGCCAGGCCGGTGCCCGCGCGGTCACGATCACGCGCGAGCGCATGTCGGTGACGCCGATCGACCTCGACGAGGCCCGTCAGGAGCGCCTGCGCGAAGTCCTGCCGGAGGCCCGCTACGAGCCGGGCCGCGAGCAGGTGTCGCTGAAGGTGCCGCTGGAGCCCGCCGAGCGCCTCCCGGTGGTCGTGCGCGCCGCGGATGGCCTGCTTGCAGCGGTCCGCGCGGCAGCCTGAGTCAGATCGGCGCGTCGGCGCGCGCATCCCCCTACACTGCGCTGGCGATGAATAAGACTCTGCGTGCACCCTTGGCGCTTGGCGCCGTTTTTTTCGCCCTCGCCCTCTCACTTGCGGCCTGTGGCGGGAACTCCGTTTCGGACGGTGACGTCCTCAACGTCGATGGAACGTCCACGTCGGAGCAGACGTTCGACCGCTGGCTGAACATCGCCGCGCTGTCGGCCGGCAGCCAGGCCGGCGTCAAGATCGTCGCGCCGGATCCGCCGAACTTCACCAAGTGCATCGCCGACCGCAAGGCCACGGCGCCGAAGCCGGTCAAGGGCCAGCCGAAGCCGACGGACGCAGCTCTCAAGGCGTCGTGCAAGCAGCAGTACGACCAGCTCAAGGGCCAGGTCATGTCGTTCCTGATCCGCGCCCAGTGGCTCGACAATGAGGCTGAGCGTCAGGGCATCAAGGTCAGCGACAAGGAAGTGCAGCAGTCGTTCGACAAGGCGCGCAAGCAGGCGTTCCCGACGAACACGGCCTTCGCCACCTTCCTCAAGACGTCCGGGCAGACCGAGGCCGATCTCCTCTTCCGCCAGCGCACGCAGCTGATCGAGCAGAAGATCACCGAGAAGCTGACGAAGAGCACCACGAACGTCAGCCAGAGCGACATCACCGAGTACTACAACAAGAACAAGGCCAAGCAGTTCACGCAGCCGGCGACCCGCAACCTGCTGGTGATCCTGACCAAGGACGAGGCGCAGGCCAAGGCCGCCAAGGCGGCCCTCGAGGGCGGCACGTCGTTCGACGACGCCGTCAAGAAGTACTCGACCGACCCGACCACGAAGGCCAAGGGCGGCGAGCTCGAGAACGTCACGCAGGGCCAGGGCGACAAGGCGTTCGACGAAGCCGTCTTCAAGGCGCCGCTGAACAAGGTCGTCGGTCCGGTCAAGACGAGCGAGGGCTACTACGTCTTCAAGGTCACGAAGGCGACGCCGGGCAAGACGCAGCCGCTGGACAACCAGCTGCGGGCGTCGATCAAGCAGATCATCGTCTCCGAGAACCAGCGCACCGCGCTGACGAAGTTCGGCGAGGAGTACCAGGACCGCTGGCGCGGCAAGACCGAGTGCGCCGACGACTTCGTGGTCCCGGACTGTTCGAACTCGAAGTCGAAGACCACATCGACGCCGCCGCCGGGCGCCGTGCCGCAGACGACGCCCACGCCCGATACGGCGCCGGCGCCGACGCAGCAGCAGCAGCCCGCAGGCTGACCGCGGCGCGCCAGCCGACAGCTCTAGGCTTCGCGCGGTGAGCCGCGCCGAGATCAACGACGCCCTCGCCCGGCTCGACGACCTCACGCGTCGGCTGCGGCGGGAGTGCCCGTGGGACCGCGAGCAGGACGAGCGCTCGATCGTGCCGCACACCGTCGAGGAGGCCTACGAGCTCGCGGACGCGGCGAATGCCGGCGACGACGCAAAGCTGCTCGACGAGCTCGGCGACGTGCTCTTTCAGGTGCACTTCCTCTCGTTGCTGCTCGAGGAGCGCGGCGCCGGGGACCTGGGACGCGTCGCAGACCACTGCCACGACAAGCTCGTGCGCCGGCACCCGCACGTGTTCTCGCCCGAGGAGATGGCGGCCGCAGGGCTGCACGAGGCCGCAACGTCCGGTGACGTCCTGCGCAACTGGGACGCCATCAAGGCGCAGGAGCCCGGGCGCGAGCGCGGGATCTTCGGTGAGGTCCCCGAGACGCTCCCGGCGCCGCTGCTGGCACGCAAGGTGCAGCGCCGCGCCGCGTCCTCCGGCTTCGACGTCCCGGACGCCGAGCTCCCGCTCGCCGCGCTGCAGGGCGGTGTCGAGGGGCTCGAGTCCGCCGTCGCCGGCGACGCCGGGTCCGGGCAGCTCTTCAGCGACGTCGGGGACGTCCTGTTCGCCGCCGTCAACGTCGCCCGCAAGCTGCACGTCGACCCCGAGCTCGCCCTGCGTGCTGCCACCGGCCGCTTCCGCGACCGGATCGAGGCGGCCGCAGCGCTCGCCGCCGCCGAGGGCCGCGACTGGTCCGACCTGACGTTCGACGCACAGCTCTCCTACTACGCCCACGCCCGCCTGACATCGGAGGACTCATGAGCCAGATCGACCGCGTCCACGCCCGCCAGATCCTCGACAGCCGCGGGAACCCGACGGTGGAAGTCGAGATCGGCCTGCGCTCCGGCGCCGCCGGACGCGCTGCGGTGCCGTCCGGCGCATCGACGGGCGAGTTCGAGGCGACCGAGCTGCGCGACGGCGGTGATGCCTACGGCGGGAAGGGCGTGACCCGGGCCGTCGCGAACGTCAACGGCGAGATCACGGCAGCGGTCAGCGGGCTGGACTCGGGCGACCAGCGCGGACTGGACCGCACCCTCTGCGAGCTGGACGGCACGCCGAACAAGTCTCGCCTGGGCGCCAACGCGATCCTCGGCGTCTCACTGGCCGCGGCGCACGCGGCCGCCGCCGAGGAGGGGCTGCCGCTCTGGCGCTACCTGGGCGGGGAAGGCGCGCACATCCTGCCGGTGCCGATGATGAACGTTCTCAACGGCGGCGTGCACGCCGACAACAAGGTCGACTTCCAGGAGTTCATGGTGATGCCGGTCGGCGCCACCAGCTTCTCGGAGGGCGTGCGGATGTGCGTGGAGACCTACCACGCGCTCAAGCGCACGCTGCACGACCGCGGCCTGGCCACGACCGTCGGCGACGAGGGCGGGTTCGCGCCCGACCTGGGGTCCAACGAGGAGGCGATCCAGGTGCTGCTGGCCGGGATCGAGGCCGCCGGCTACCGGCCGGACACCGACCTGGCGATCGCGCTCGACCCGGCCGTCAGCGAGATCTACTCCGACGGGCGCTACGTCCTCGAGCACGAGGGCCGCACGCTGACCGCCGAGGAGATGGCGGCGTACTGGGCCGAGATGGTGGATCGCTATCCGATCGTCTCGCTTGAGGACGGGATGGCCGAGGAGGACTGGGACGGCTGGAAGGCGCTCACCGAGCGGATCGGCGATCGCGTGCAGCTCGTCGGCGACGACCTCTTCGTCACGAACACCGAGCGCCTCAGGCGCGGCATCGACCTGGGTGTGGGGAACTCGATCCTCATCAAGGTCAACCAGATCGGCACGCTCAGCGAGACGCTCGACGCGATCGCCATGGCGCGCGACGCCGGCTACACCGCCGTCATGTCACACCGCTCGGGGGAGACGGAGGACACGACGATCGCCGACCTCGCCGTCGCCACCGGCTGCGGCCAGATCAAGACCGGTGCTCCGTCGCGCTCGGATCGCGTCGCGAAGTACAACCAGCTGCTGCGGATCGAGGAGGCGCTCGGCGCCGACGCGACCTACCCGGGACGCAGCGGCCTGCGTCGCTAGGGGAGGGATCACCTGGAGGGCGTCGAAGGGTCGCCCGATGGCTGCAGCCCGCAACGCCGCCCGCGCGCCCGCGCCGCGGCGTCCCGCCGAACGCCCGCGTCCGCGGGCGGTCAGGAGCGCGCGACGGGCCGGGGCGATCCGCTGGGACCGAGTCGGCCGCTTCATGGTGCTCGTCGTGTTCCTGTTCGTGGCCGCGCTCTACGTGCACCCGCTGCTCTCGATCTGGTCGACCCGGGGCGAGGCGGCCAAGCGCCGCGGCGAAGTGGTGCGCCTGCAGGCCGAGCAGGATCGCCTCACGCGGCGCGTGAAGGCACTCCAGAGCCCCAGCGCGCTCGAGCGCGAGGCCCGGCGCCTGGGAATGGTCCGGCCCGGTGAGCGGGCGTATGTGATCGAGGGGCTGCCCTAGGCACGGCTCCCCGGCAGGACACGGATCGGCTTGCCGATCCGTGATGGTTCTCGCCGCTGCAGTACCGCAGGCGTCACTGCCCGTAGCCTGCAGTCCGTGTCATTCGAAACTGCGATCCAGCAGTGGCGGCAGGGTGAGAAGTACCTCGACGACGCCGAGCCGGGGCAGGGTCCGGCGCTCCAGCGCGTCGAGGACGCGATCCTCGCTGAGCTGCGCCGGCGCCTGGGCGGCGCGTTCACGGTCGACGAGCTCGTCGAGCTCTACGAGAACGGCACCGGCTGGTGCCTTGATCTCGCAGGCCGCGTTGCGCCACGCGCCCCGTGGAGCTGGGATGCCCGCGTGGCGGACGCCGCGTTCGCGCGCTACGTGCGCAGCGCCGTCGACTATGCCGGCGGGCGGCGCCTGGAGGCGCCGCGCTAGGTCAGTCCTCGTCGGGCGTCTCGCCGGCGCGGCGAATCACGATCCGGTCTTCGTCGATCGTGACGCTGACGGGGCGATGTCCGGCCCAGTGCTCGGCGTAGACGGGATCGTCGGCGACGGCCGGGTCGAGCCACAGCCCGTAGCCCTCCTCGCCGTGGTCGAACGTGCCCTCGAGCGCTTCGGACCCGGTGCGGGCACGGCCGCGGCCGCCGCGCCGGCCGCGACGGCGCCGTGGCGGGGCGTCGCCGGCCTCGCCGGCATCATCATCCGCGTCGTCGCCCGCCAGGGCGCGTGCCGCGGCCTCTTCAGCGGCGCGGGCGTCCGCTTCGGCCTTGCGGGCGGCCTCGGCCTCGAGCTCGGCGGCGATCAGCGCGTCGTCCTCGGCGCGCAGGTCGATGTCGGCGTCAAGATCGGCGACGGCCTCGGGAGCGCCATCGGGCTCCAGCTCGTGCTCGCGCTTGAACGCCTGGATCTGCTGGACCGTGGTTTCGAGCTGATGCGCGATCCAGGCGTCGGTCCTGCCTTGGCGGACCCACGTGCGGATCTGGTTGAGCTGGGGCTTCAGGGAGCGTCGGGCCATTGGTCGCGTGAGACTAGCGAAGCCCGCTCCGAGCGGGCCTCGCGCCTGCCGGATCGGCCGATCAATCCGCGATACTCCGAATTCGCTCGGGGGATTCCCTTGCGCGCCGACGGGGCGGATTGGTAGTTTGGTTCGAAGCGCGCCCTCGGGGCACGTTCACGCTCGGAGGCGGTGTAGCTGTGCTGGTCCTGACCCGGAAGTCCAATCAGAGCATCATGATCGGCGACGACATCGAGGTGTCGGTGCTGTCGATCATGGGGGAGAAGGTGCGGGTCGGAATCCAGGCTCCGCGGGACATCCCGGTGTTCCGCAAAGAGGTCTACCTGGAGATCCAGCAGGAGCGCGACGCGGCGACCGTGGTGTCGCCCGCCACTGAAGCCACCGGCTGACGGGCGCTAGCCCATCACCATGTAGAGCGTTTCGAACATCGCGATCGTCACCACGACGGCGACCGCGATCAGCAGCAGCACCAGCAGGACGAACCGCAGTGTCCCGTGCTTGTGCTGCTTCTCCAGCCGCCGCGTGTGCGTGCGCATCGTCGTCGCACGCGTGATCTCCTCACGCCGCTGGCGGTCGGCCTCCGTCTGTTCGAGGAACGCCTCCTCGAACTCCCGCATGCTCTGACGCAATCGTGTTGGCATCAGCCTTCTAGGGTACGGAGATGCCCATCGGCTCGGCTCCGCCGACCCGTCCTGCCAGGGGGCCGTGCATCAGGCGATCGTCACTTCTGACGACAGGTACACGTCCTGGATCGCGTGCAGCAGCGCTGCGCCCTCGTCCATCGGGCGCTGGAACGCCTTGCGACCGGAGATCAGGCCCATGCCGCCTGCGCGCTTGTTGACGACTGCTGTCCTGACGGCCTCGGCGAGGTCGGTCGCGCCCGACGACGCGCCGCCCGAGTTGATCAGCCCAGCGCGGCCCATGTAGCAATTCGCAAGCTGGTAGCGGGTCAGGTCGATCGGATGATCGGTCGTGAGCTCGTCGTAGACCAGCTTGTGCGTCTTGCCGAACGAGACCCCGTCCTTGTTCAGCGCGAGGTAGCCGCCGTTGTTCTCCGGCAGCTTCTGCTTGATGATGTCGGCCTCGATCGTCACGCCCAGGTGGTTGGCCTGACCGGTCAGGTCCGCCGACGCGTGGTAGTCGACGCCGTCGACCTTGAAGGCGCCGTTGCGCAGGTAGCACCACAGCACGGTGATCATCCCGAGCTCGTGCGCGTGCTCGAACGCCCGCGCGATGTCGACGATCTGATGGTGGGATTCCGGCGAGCCGAAGTAGATCGTCGCGCCGACGCCCGCAGCGCCGAGCTCGAAGGCGCGGTCCACCGACGCGAACTCGATCTGGTCGAACTCGTTCGGGTACGTGAGCAGCTCGTTGTGGTTCAGCTTCACGATGAACGGGATCTGGTGGGCGTAGCGACGCGAGACCGCGCCGAGCACGCCGACGGTCGAGGCGACGCCGTTGCAGCCCCCCTCGATCGCGAGCTTCACGATGTTCTCGGGATCGAAGTACAGGGGGTTGGGCGCGAAGCTCGCTCCCGCCGAGTGCTCGATCCCCTGGTCGACCGGCAGCAGCGACATGTAGCCGGTGCCGGCCAGGCGGCCATGGCTGAGGAATGCCTGCAGGTTGCGCATCACCTGCGGCGAGCGGTCGCTCTGCAGGTGGATGCGCTCGACGAAATCGGGGCCCGGAAGGTGCAGCAGGCCGGCGTCGATCGTCTCGCAGCGGTGGCTGAGCAGGCTGTCTGCGTCGTCCCCGAGAAGCTCCTCGAGGCGGGTGGTTGTCATCTCGGCGGTGGCCACTGTGGCTCGTGCTCCCATGGTCGCTGGGGTGTCTGGCCCCTAACGGTACCCCCAAAGGGGTTCGGAGCGGCCCTGGCCCGGGTACTCTGCGCGGCAATGGAGCACAGCTTCTCCGGTCCCAGCTACACCCTCGGCATCGAGGAGGAGCTGATGATCCTCGACTCCGCCGGCTACGACCTCGTGAATGCGATCGAGGCGATGCTCGAGGATGCGCCCGCGGGGGAGATCAAACCCGAGCTGATGGAGTCGGTGCTCGAGATCTCGACCGATCCGTGCGCGTCGACGGTCGAGGCCGGCGCGCAGCTGCGGGCGCTCCGGGCACAGGTGTTCGCGACCGCAGCCCGCAGCGGCCTCACGATCGGCTCTGCGGGGACGCATCCGTTCGCGATGTGGGAGGACCAGCGGATCGTCGGCCGCGACCGCTACCGCGACCTGATCTCGGCGCTGCGCTTCGTCGCGCGCCAGGAGCTGATCTTCGGCATGCACGTGCACGTCGGGATCGAAGGCGCGGACAAGGCGATCCACGTGGCCGACGGGATGCGCGTCCACATCCCGGTCCTGCTCGCGCTGTCGGTCAACTCGCCGTTCTGGCGCGCCGACGCGACCGGCCTGCACTCGACCCGCACCCCGATCTTCCGGGCCTTCCCGCGCGTCGGGGTGCCGCCCGCGTACGCCACCTGGCAGCACTACTCCGACGAGATCGACTTCATGACGCGCAGCGGGGTCATGGAGGACTACACCTACCTCTGGTACGACGTGCGCCCGCATCCGCGGCTGGGCACCGTCGAGATTCGCGTGTGCGACAGCCAGACGCGGATCGAGCACACGCTCGGCCTCGCCGCGCTGATCCAGGCGATGGTCAAGGAGCTGGCCGAGCACTACGACGCCGGCGTCGCGCTGACGGACTACCCCTGGCAGATGCTCGACGAGAACAAGTGGCTCGCGGCACGTCACGGGCTCGACGCCTCGCTGGTGGACCTTCCGGGATCGGGCCGCGTGGGCGCGCGCGACCTGGCGCAGCGGCTGCTCGACCGCCTGCGCCCGCACGCCGAGGAGCTCGGAGCGGCGGCGGACCTCGACGGCATCGACGATCTGCTGCGCAACGGCACGGGATCCGAGCGCCAGCTCAAGGTCTACGAGGCCAACCACGACCTGGTCGAGGTCATGAAGGAGATCGTCGAGGCGACCGCCGACGGGCTCGCGCCGGTCTGAGCGTGCGTGGCCCCGTCGCACCGGCGGAGGGGTAGCATCGGGGGGGTCCATGCCCCCGGCCCCAGACCTCTTCGTCGTCTGCAAGAGCTGTGGCTCGGAGGTGTCGAGCTACGTCACCGAGTGCCCGTACTGCGGGACGCGGCTGCGCAAGCGCGCGCCGAAGCTCGCGCCGACGGAGCTCACCGAGGGCCGGCGACGCAGCAGGGGGACCAGGTCACCACGGCTCGGGAAGCTGCGCACTGGCGAGATCCCGGGGATCCGCGCGGACGCCGCGCACCGCCCGATCGCGACGATCGCGCTGGTCGTCCTCTGCGCGCTGGGGACGATCTCGCTGGCGGTGTTCGTGCCGTCGGACGTCGGGGTCGTGGGCGAGGTCGACGGGGAGTGGTGGCGCGTCGCCAGCGCGCCGTTCTTCGCCGAGAACCTCTGGTATGCCGTGAGCTGCATCGTCGCGATCGGGCTGTTCGGCACGCTGCTGGAGCGTCGGCACGGCCCGCTCGTCGTGATCGCCGTCTTCTGTGCGGCGGGCATGGGCGGGATCGCGGCCGCGGCTGCCCTCGAGACGATTCCGCTGGCGCTGGGCGCGAACGGTGCGGCGCTCGGGCTGATCGGCGCCTGGGTCGTGCGCCCGGTGCTCGAGACGCGCCGCCGGGAGGAGCCCGAGGCCGACCTCGCCGGCGCCGCCGTGATGGCCGGCGTGCTGCTGCTGATGCCGCTCGTCGTGACCGAGGCCAGCCCGACGGCGGGCGCTACCGGGCTGCTGATCGGCCTGCTCGCCGGCACTGCGCTGGCTCGCCGGTAGGGTGCCGCCGATGCACGAGCGCCGGTACAGCGCGCAGCAGGTCGACGCCGCCATCCAGGCGCTCGCGCTGGAGGGCGAGCGCTTCGCGCACGCACAGGAGATCGTCACGCACGCCGCTCCGGGCCTCCAGCAGATCCTCGGCGAGGCGCTGCAGGCCGGCGGGTTCTTCGACCAGGCCCACGATGCCGAGGTGGAGCGTGTCGCAACGCTCGACCCGGCGCCCGACCGCGTGACGGCGGTGCGCACGCTCGTCGCCGAAGAGGCGCGGATCGGGATGCTCGTGGGCGTGGCGGTCGGGCTCGGGCTCGGCGACGAGCTGCGCCGGCTGGCAGCTGACAGCAACGACCAAGGGAGCGAAGAAGGATGAGCACCGTCACCGTGCGGTTTCTGGGCCACTCGGCGTTCGCGCTCGAACACGATGGCACGACCGTTCTGATCGACCCGTTCCTGACGGGGAACCCGAAGGCCGCGGCCAGCGCCGACGACATCGCCGCCGACACGATCCTGCTGACGCACGGACACGCCGACCACATCGGTGACACCGTCGCGATCGCCGGGCGCACGGGGGCGACGGTCGCCGCGATCGTCGAGCTCGCGGGCGAGCTCGCCGGCGACCTGCCCGACGGCCACGACGTGCGCGACCCCAACCTCGGCGGCACGGTCGCGTTCGACTGGGGCTCGGCGCGCTGGGTGCCGGCCTGGCACACCTCGACGACCCCCAAGGGGACGATCAACACCCCGGCGGGGATCGTCGTCTCGATCGGCGGCAAGGCGATCTACCACCTCGGTGACACGGCGCTGTTCAGCGACCTGGCGCTGCCGGGCCGCCGCGACCGCCTGGACCTGGCGCTCGTGCCGATCGGCGGCCACTACACGATGGACCGCTTCGACGCGGTCCTCGCCGCGGAGCTGCTCGGGGCGCCGCAGATCGTCCCGACCCACTTCAACACCTTCCCCCCGATCGAGACGGACGCGCAGGCGTTCGCGGCCGACGTCCAGGGCACCGGGAGCGCGAGCGTCGTGGTCCTGGAGCCGGGCGCTGAACTGGAGCTCAGGTGATCACGGCACTCGTCCTGATCGAGGCCGACCGCGACGTGCTGTCGGAGCTCGGCGGCACGCTGGCGGACATCGACGGCGTCGCAGAGGCGTACTCGGTGACCGGCGAGTGGGACTTCGCCTGTCTGGTGCGCGTGCCGCTGCACGGGCAGCTCGCAGACGTCATCTCCGGGAACATCGCGAAGCTGTCGGGCGTGACCCGGACGCAGACGATGGTCGCCTTCGAGGCGTTCTCCAAGCATGACCTCGAGGCGCTCTTCGACGTCGGCAACCCGCCGCCGGAGCCCGGTGACTGAGGGCTCCATGAGCCCGCCGGTCCGCCCCGAGTTCCGGCCCACCCTCCCCGAGCTGCTCGGCCCGCGCCTGCGAGGGCTCGGCCGTTCGGGCATGATCGCGCTGGCCCTCGTCGCGCTGGTGGTCGTGGCGCTGCTCGTCGCGCTGGGGCGTGGCGGCGGCTCGGCGACGAAGGTGCTCGTGGTTCGCGGGCCGCTGACGTTCAACCTCACGTACGACACGGCGAGGCTGGTCCGGGCGACGCCGCCCGCCGGCGCGTCGCTGCAGCTGCAGACACGTCCGTCCGATCCCGATCCCGAGACCTTCACGGTGCGGCCGATCACGCTGCCGCCGTACCGCGGCGAGCCCGCGGGGGTGCAGCCGATCGTCGCCAGCAACCTGATCGCGCAGATGCGCCGGGCCGACCCGTCGTTCGTCCTGCGTTCGGAGGGCCGTACGCGGATCAACCAGCAGCCGGGGTACCAGATCCAGTTCCAGACGCGCGTCGGGGGACGGCTGGCGTACGGACGGCGCACGCTCCTCTTCCTGGACGAGCCCGAAGTCCGCGAGGGCGCCGACATCACCGTCCTCTCGACGCGCTCCCCGACGATCCCCAACGTGGATGCGGTCGGGTCCAACGGCCCGATGAAGCAGCCCTACCGGTCGTTCCGCTTCGGCGCCGAGAGGCCGTGAGTTGAGCGAGCTCGAGCCGGAGACGACGTTCGACGTCTTCCAGCAGGTGGACATGCGCGTCGGGCGGATCGTGGAGGTCGAGGACTTCCCTGAGGCCCGCAACCCGGCGTGGAGGCTGCGGGTCGACTTCGGCCCCGAGATCGGGATCCGGCGCTCGTCGGCGCAGATCACGAACTACGCGCGTGAGGACCTCGTCGGGCGCCTCGTGATCGGCGTCGTGAACTTCCCGCCGCGCCAGATCGGACCGGTGCGCTCGGAGGTGCTGGTCCTCGGCACCTACAGCGGCGGCCTCGTGCTGCTGCTGAGTCCGGAGCCGACGGCGCAGCTCGGCGACCGCGTCGGCTGACTCAGCAGGCCCTACGGGACGACGGTGGGCTCCGGCGCGGGCGTCACGGGTATCTCGGCGGCGGGCGGCGCGATCTCCTCGATCGGGCCCCCACCGGTGGTCGGCGCGCTCGGGTCCACGGGCGCCGGAGCGACCACCTCGGGCGGGGTCGTCCCGGAGCTGGGCGGCGTCGTCGGAAGCGCCGGCACCTTGGCCGGGAGCTGGACGGCGTCGACCTGCTCCTGCGGACCGCCGGTCACCGGCGGCGTGGGCTCAGTCACCGGCGGTGCGGGCACGGTTGCGGCCGGCGCCTCAGGCGCGGGCGTGACCGGGGCGACTGGGGCGACCGGCTCGGGCTTGGCCTCGGCGACGGGCTCGGGCTTGGCCTCGACGACCGGCGCGGCCGGCTCGGCGGGCCGGGGCGCGGGCTTGACGGCCGGCTTGACGGCGGGGGCCTGCGCGACGACGGCCGCGGCGCTTGCGCGCTGCGGCGTGCGGGTGGACACCTGGTCGACCTCGACGGCGCCGGCGGTGACGATCGCGGCCGCGGCGATCGTGGCGGCGGCCTTCGTGGCGACGGCGCTGACGCCGGCGGAGATCGCGCCGCCACCCGCGCCCGCTGCGGCGGTGCCGGCGGCGGTCGTGGCAGCGGTGGTCGCCGCAGCGGAGCCACCGGCGCTGGCGGTCGTGCCGAGCTGCGCGAGGACGAGCTTCTTGATCAGCAGCAGCGGGCCGATCGGGAGCATCAGGGCCAGCGCCTTGTTCGTGTCCTTCAGCGACTGGCGGAAGGCCGAGCAGCGGTCGCAGTCGCGCAGGTGGCGACGGACCGACGGGGACATGCGCCGCAGGCCCTCGGCGACCTCGCCGAGCTCGTCGCGGACCTCCTCGCAGGTGAGCTTGCGCGCTTCGGCCGCCTCGGCCAGGCCGACGCGGGCACGCACGAGCAGCGACTTCACGCTCGGGACCGTCGTCTCCATCGACTCGGCGATCTGGTCGTAGGAGAGCGCGTCGATCTCACGCAGGAGGAGCGCGGTGCGCTGCGTCTCCGGGAGGTCCTGCACGTCCGCCATCAGCTGGCGGAACTCCTCCTTCTTGTGGACCTTGTCGGCGGTCGTCGTGCCGTGCTCGGAGACGTGATGGTCGAACGAGTCGACGGCGATCGCGCTGTTGCGGCGCAGATGGTTCAGCGAGCGGTTGCGCGCGATGCGGTAGAGCCACGGCTTGACGTTGATCGGCCGGTCGTCGGCGACCATCGCGTTGAAGGCGGCGGCGAAGGTCTCCTGGACGACATCCTCGGCGTCCTCGCGGGAACCGAGCATGTGCCGGGTGAAGCCGAGCAGGCGCGCGTCGTAGCGTGAGACCAGCACCTCGTAGGCGGCCTGGTTGCCGCGTCGGGTGAGCTGGACGAGCTTCTCGTCCGACTGCAGCTTCAGGAACGGGCTGGGCCCGCGCATCCCCGGTACTGCGACATGTTGAATGGCAGCGCTCTCCACTGGCTCCTCGGGTACAGCAACACCGTTCTCATCGGAAAGTTTCGCGCTCCTGCCCTGGCGGCGAGGCCGCATCCGTACAGGCTATCCGTGCGCCCAGATGCCCGGGGAGGGTCTTGAACCCCCACGTCCCATACGGGACAGCCGGGTTTAAGCCGGCTGCGTCTACCAGTTCCGCCACCCGGGCGATGACGTTCTCGACTCTACGAGAAGCGGCCGAGGCGCAACATGAGCGGCAGCGAGTCGATGGGGCTGCCGCCCTGGTAGTAGCCGGGTGCGCTCCACAGCTCGATGTGCAGGTGGCAGCCGGACGCGCGGCCGGTCTGCCCGACATACCCGAGCCGCTGGCCGGCGAACACGTGGTCGCCCTTGGACACCAGCGCCTGGTCGCGCATGTGCATGTAGGCGTACGACTGGCCGTCGGCCATGTCGACGACGACGTAGTTGCCCGCCGCACCCTGCGTGCCGGCGATGTGCACGACGCCCTTCGTCAACGCCGCGAGCGGCGTCCCGCAGCCGGCGAAGTGGTCGGTGCCCTGGTGGCCGCGGCCACCGCCGAAGCGCTGCATCTCACTGCGCGGCGCCGCGTGCCGACCGCGGATCGGATCCAGGCCCTCGATCAGGTCGATCTCCGTGTCGGAGCCGGCCAGGATCGTGGCGGCGGCGCGCGCCTCGCTGTTCAGGCGCAGCACATAGGTGCCGGTGGCGGCCGGCTCGTCGCCCGCGAACCCGTCCCAGCGCACGACACCGGTGTCGTCCAGCGGCCAGCTGCGCACGACGCCTCCGCCACCGACGCGGACCGCCTCGACACGCGCCTCCTGCACGGGGTGCCCGGTGAGCGTGTAGCGCAGCACGATCTCGCGGCGCCCACCGGCAAGGAACGCCGTCGTGCGCCTGGCGTCGTCGATGCCCGGGACCCGGTCGACGACGGTCAGCGCGTGGGGCGACTCGGCCGCCGCACCGAACGCGCTCACCACGCGAATCGGCCCGCTGCGGGCACGCCGGGGAACCACGACGAGCAGCTCGCCGGCGCCGGCGCTGCGTGCTCCGATCGAGACGCGGACGTCGTCGTCGGCGCTCGCGCCGCCGAGGAAGATGACCGTGCTCGCACCGGCCAGCTCGTCGCCGGTCAGCGTCAGCACCTGGCCGCGGGCGCAGGTCCAGGCGCGCTGCTTCGCGCACGAGACCCCGCTCAGAGCGGGCCGGCCCGGGGCCACGGCGCCGCCGCTCTCGCTCACGCCGTCGCTCTGCGCGAGCGCCGGGACCGCAGCGGCGCCGGCGCCCACGAGGGCTGCCAGTGCGAGTGCTGCGAGCCGGCGCCTGAGGGCGCCCGGACGGGTGGGGATGTGCGACGTCGGTATGACCGCTCTCCAATGACGCCTACGGGGTGAGCTGACGGGCTCGCGCATAGAGCGTGCGCGGCGGCTCGCGATGAGCCGCTTCGCCCCGGGAAATGGTTCCCCCGCTCCCGTGCGGCGTGGCCGCGACGGGATTCGGCTGGTCGATATGTAGCGGCGCAGTCTAGACATCCCTCCCGCGCGACTACGATCGCCGCTGAATGCAGCGCACGATCACCCTCCGCGACGGGGCCGCCGTCGACATCCGGCCGATCGAGCCGGAGGATGCGGACCTGCTCGTCGCCGGCTTCGAGCGCCTGAGCCCGAGCACGCGCTACGCGCGCTTTCTGACGGCTGTTCCGTCGCTGCCGCGGCACTGGGTGGCGGGCCTCGTGGAGCTCGACCACCGCGACCGCGAAGCGCTCGTGGCGCTCGACTCGCAGAGCGGTGACATGGTCGGTGTCGCGCGCTACGTGCGGCTGCAGGAGGATCCGCAGACCGCGGACTTCGCGATCGTGATCGGTGACCCGTGGCAGGGCCGGGGCCTCGGGCGCATCCTGCTGGGCGAGCTGGTCGAGGCCGCGCGCGCCAACGGGATCGAGCGATTCTCCGGCGACGTGTTCGCGGAGAACCAGCGGATGCTCGGGCTGGGCCGCACGATCGGGCGCTCCGCACATGTCGGCGTTCCGGACTCGGGCGTCTCCAAGCTCGTCATCGAGCTGTGAGCGCCGACGTCGTCCTGCTGCGCGTGCGCCTGACGCCGCGTTCGGCGCGCGAGGAGGTCGCGCTGCTCGACGACGGCTCGCTCGCCGTCCGCGTCAGCGCGCCGCCGGTCGACGGTCGCGCGAACGCCGCGCTGGAGCGCCTCGTGGCAAAGGCGCTCGGCATCGCGCCCTCGCGCGTCGCATTGGTGCGCGGCACACGGGCGCGCGAGAAGACATTGCGGGTCGAGGGCCTCGACGCACCCGCGGTCCGCCGGCGGCTGGCGGGTTAGACGGCCGTCGCGGCGGCCCGGCGTGCGCCCTGGCGCAGCACGTCGATCAGCGCCTCGGCGAGGCGAGCGTCACCGGAGACCTCCAGCTCGGTCGTCGCGCCGGGGTCGCTGAAGACCTCGATGAATGCTCGCTCGGGCCCGGTGATCTGCGCGTCGGCGTCGGCGGCCGGCCGCTCGGCATAGTCGAGCAGTCCGTCGCTGACCGTCAGCGTGTAGCTCAACCGCCCACGCTCGGGATGTCCGACGGCGATCTCGAACACCCCGTCGAGCGAACGCGGCATCGGCAGGCCCGTCGCGGTGCGCAGGATCGCGCCGATGTCGATGCCCTCACCGGGACGCGGCGGACCCCACGCCCACCGGTAGCCCCAGCGCGCGAGCTCGCCGATCACCGGGAGCAGTGCGCGGCCGCGCTCGGTCAGTTCGTAGTCCACGCGCGGCGGCACCTCGCGATAGCGCTGGCGCGTCAGCAGGTCGTCGGCGACCATCCGGTTCAGGCGCGAGCGCATCTGCTCGGTTGAGATTCCCGGCAGGGTGCGCTGGAGGTCGACGAACCGCCGCGGACCGCCCGCGAGGTCGCGCACGATGAGCAGGGTCCACTTGTCCCCGACGAGGTCGAGCGCCCGTGCATCGGGGGACCACTGGTCGTAGGGGTGCCGCTTGATCGGCGGTTGTGGGGAGATGGTGACTGCCTCCTTCCGCGCTGGTCCGTCAGTGGGTGGAAGCGACCGAACCAGGGTCATAGCACCTCCTACCCACGACGCGCGCCGCATAGTCATGAAAGCGTTGCGTCGCCTGCGAGCGGCCGCGAGTAGGGTCCCGGCCATGAGCACCGAGACCGAGCCCACGACGCAACTCCACGGTGGGCGCCTGATCGCGCGGCGCCTGAAGCACCACGGCGTGACGAAGCTGTTCACGCTCTCGGGGGGGCATCTGTTCTCGCTGTACGACGGCTGCCGCGAAGAGGGCATCGACCTTGTCGACACCCGTCACGAGCAGGCGGCGACGTTCGCCGCGGAGGGCTGGGCGAAGGTCACGCGTGAGCCCGGGGTCGCCGCAGTCACCGCGGGGCCGGGCGTCACCAACGCGATGAGCCCGATGGGCTCCGCGCTGCAGAACAACTCGCCGATCGTCGTGCTCGGCGGCCGCGCGCCCGCGATGCGCTGGGGCCAGGGCTCACTGCAGGAGATCGATCACGTGCCGTTCGTGCGCCCGCTCACGAAGAGCGCCGTGACCGCGCAGGCGACGGCCGACATCCCGGGTCTCGTGACCGACGCGCTGACCGCCGCCGTCACGCCGCATTCGGGCCCGGCGTTCGTCGACTTCCCGCTCGACGTCGTCTTCATGGAGGCTGCGGAGGAGCAGCCGACGACGACGCTCCCGAGCCCGGCCGACGAGCCCGCGGCCGGCGACGGGCTGGACCGTGCGGTCGCGCTGCTGCGCGACGCCGAGCGCCCCGTGATCATGGCCGGCACCAACCTCTACTGGGGACATGGCGAAGGCGCGCTGCAGCGCCTCGTTCGCGAGCGGCGGATCCCCGTCTTCCTCAACGGCCTTGCACGCGGCTGCGTGCCGGCGGACGACGAGCTGTTCTTCAGCCGCGCGCGCGGCGCCGCGCTCACGAACGCCGACGTCGCGATCGTCGTCGGCGTCCCGATGGACTTCCGGCTCGGCTTCGGCGGGTCCTTCGGTGAGGCGACCGAGATCGTGATCCTCGACCGCGCCGAGCCGCTGCGCGATCATCCGCGGGCGCCGGCGGTGGAGCTCTACGGCGGCATCGGCGCGACGCTCGACGCGCTGCGCGAGGGCACCGCGGGGCTGGAGACGACGACCGACGCCTGGGTCGAGCAGCTGCGCGGCATCGAGACCGAGAAGCTCGCCTCCGAGGCCGCCGACCTGCGTGACGACCGCTCGCCGCTGCACCCGATGCGCATCTACGCCGAGCTCGACGCGATCCTCGACCGCGACGCGATCGTGATCGGCGACGGCGGCGACTTCGTCTCCTACGCGGGGCGCGTCATCCGCTCCTACGAGCCCGGCTGCTGGCTCGACCCGGGCCCGTTCGGCTGCCTGGGATCCGGGCCCGGGTACGCGCTCGCGGCGAAGCTCGCGCATCCGGGCCGGCAGGTCGTGCTGCTCGTCGGCGACGGCGCGTTCGGCTTCAGCGCGATGGAGTACGACACGCTCGCCCGCCACGGCGTCAACGTCGTCGGCGTGATGGGCAACAACGGGATCTGGGCGCTCGAGAAGCATCCGATGGAGTTCCTCTACGGCTATTCGGTCGTCGCCGACCTGCGCCCCGGGACGCGCTACGACCAGCTCGTCGAGGCGCTCGGCTGCCATGGCGAGCTCGTCTCGGCGCCCGCCGAGCTGCGGCCCGCGCTGGACCGCGCCTTCGCCGCCGGCAAGCCCGCGCTCGTCAACGTCCTGCAGGACCCGGCGGTCGTGTACCCGCGCAAGTCGAACCTCGCCTGAGCGATGGACTTGACCCGCGACTGAGCCGTGGGCGATACTCGCCTGGCTCGAGCCTGCGGACACGTACCCCTGCCCGTTCCGCAGGCTCGAATGTTTCTCAAGGACGCCGCTGAAAAGCGGCGTCCTTTTCTTCGGGGGTCGAACGCGCTTCAGCTGCGTGCGGCGTCGATTGCGACGCCGTGGAGGATGTCGTGCTCGGAGACCTCGGTCTCGCTCAGGCCGAACGCGGCCATCGCTTCGGTGATGAAGATCGTGCCGGCGACGATGCTGGGCGCGCGGTCGGGATGCAGGCCGGGGACGTGGCGGCGCTCGGCCTCGGTCATCGCGGTGAGGCGCGCGCCGATCGCTCGGCATGCGTCGATCGTGACGTGGTAGCCGTCGACGCGCGCGGGGTCGTACGGCTCGAGCGCCTGGTCGATCGCGGCCATCGACGTGGCCGTGCCGGCGACGGCGATCATCGCGTCGGCCGCGGTCCGCAGGTCTGCCGGGATCGCGGCGGCGAACGTCTCGCGTGCGTCCGTCGCGAGTGCCGTCAGCTCGTCGGCGGTCGGCGGATCGTGGTGCAGGTGGCGCTCGGTCATGCGCACGACGCCGGCCTGCGTGGAGACGTGGAAGCGCACGTCGTGTCCGCGGCCGACGATGAACTCGGTCGACCCGCCGCCGATGTCGAGCACGACGATCGTGCGCGGGTCACCCGGGTCGCGGCCGCTCGTCGCGCCGAGGAACGACAGCCGTGCCTCCTGCTCGCCCGGGATGGCGCGCGCGTCGAGCCCATACTCGTCGCGGACGCGCGCTGTGAACGCCGGCCCGTTGGCGGCGTCGCGGGTCGCACTCGTGAGCACCGCGATCCGGCGCTCGGCCCCGAGCGCGTCGATCGCGGTGCGGTACTCGTCGAGCGCGGCGAAGACGCGCCCCATGCCCTCGGCGGACAGCTCGCCGGTCCGCTCGACGCCGACGCCCAGGCGGGTGACGGTGCTGCGGCGGTCGAGCTCGCTGACCGCGGCGGTCTGCGGGTCGACGTCGGCGACGAGCAGCCGGGTGGAGTTCGTTCCGATGTCGATGACGGCGACGCGCACGAGACGGAGGCTACGTCGTCCGCGCCGGCGCCGGGTGCGGCATCGGCTCGCCGGCCAGCGCGGCGAGCAGGTTGTCGACCGCCAGGTCCGCCATCCGCTCGCGTGCGGCGACCGTCGCCGAGCCGATGTGGGGGAGGACGATCACGTTGGGGGCGCCGAGCAGCGGGTCCCCGGGCGGCGGCGGCTCCGGGTCGGTGACGTCGAGCGCGGCGCCGGCGATCACGCCGTCGTGCAGCGCGGCGGTGAGCGCGGCCTGGTCGACGATCGGGCCGCGCGCGGTGTTCACGAGCAGCGCGCTCGGCTTCATCGCGGCAAGTGCCGCGGCGTCGATCAGGTGCCGGGTCGCCGGCGTCAGCGGGCAGTGCAGCGTCACGGCGTCGGCCGCCGCGAGCTCCGCGTGCAGGTCGTGATCGCGACCGACGGGACGGATCTCCATGCCGAACGCCGCCGCACGCTCCGCGACCGCCTGCCCGATCCGGCCGAACCCGACGACCGCGAGCCGCGCGCCGCGCAGCTCCAGGCCGAGCCAGCCGCGCGGCTCCCACGTGTGCCAGCCACCGTCGAGCACGGCACGCTGGGCCTCGGGGAGCCGGCGCGCGGCGGCCAGCAGCAGCGCGATCGTGAGATCCGCCGTCGCGTCGGTCAGCGCGTCCGGCGTGACACCCACGGCGATCCCGCGCGCGCCGGCGGCAGCCACGTCGATGTTGTCGCAGCCGACCGCGTAGTTCGCGATCGCCCGCAGCCGCGGGGCTGCAGCGATCAGCTCGGCGTCGATCCGCTCGGTGAGGAGGCACAGCAGCCCGTCGGCGCCGGCGAGGCCCGCGGCGAGCTGCGCCGTGGTCGGCGGCAGATCACCCGGGTGGACGACGACGTCGTGCCCGGCCTCGGTCAGCCGGTCCAGCGCGCGACCGGGCAGGCGACGGGTCACGAAGACGTGCGCCATCTCAGCCGGTCAGCCCGTCGCGTCCGGCGGCCCGGCCTTGATCTCCACGAGACGGTCACCGGCCTGCAGAGGCTCGGCGCGCGGGTCGTTCCAGAGCATCGACTCGCCATCCCGGATGACGAGGATCACCTGCTCGTGTCGCCCGTGATCGAGTGCGTCGCCGTCGTCGGGGCCGATCTCGCGCTCGACCAGGTCGATCCCGCTTCCGATGCTGAGCAGGTCGTCGAGGACGTTCACCAGGGCCGGCGAGTACGTGGCGATGCCGACCAGCCGGCCGGAGGCGCTCGCAGATGGAACCACGACGTCCGCGCCGCTCTGGCGCAGCAGGTGCGCGTTCTCCTCCTCGCGCGCTGTGGCGGCGACGAGTGCATCGGGGTTGAGTTCCTTCGCCGTCAGCACCGTCAGCACGGCGGTGTCGTCGCGGTCGACGGCGACGACGACGGAGGCGGCATCGTGGACGTCGGCTGCGATCAGGGTCGCACGCCGCGTCGAGCTGCCCTCGACGACCGGGTGGCCGGCCCGGGTCGCCGCCCGCGCCCGCGCCTCGTCGGGCTCGACGACGACGATCCGCTCACGGGGCACGCCGTTGCCGCACAGCGCCTCGATCGCGCTCGTGCCCTTTGCGCCGTAGCCGCAGATGATGATGTGGTTCTGCACGGTGTCCCTCCAGCGTCGCACGCGCCAGGACTGACGGGTGCTCTCGGTCAGGATCTCGACGGTCGTGCCGACCAGCAGCACGAGGAAGGCGACGCGCAGCGGGGTGATGACGAACGCGGTCAGGGCCCGCGCCGACTGCGATGCCGGATAGATGTCCCCGTAGCCGGTCGTGGTCAGCGAGACGGTCGAGTAGTAGATGGCGTCGAGCGGGGTGAGCGTGCCGCCGGCTCCGTCGGTGTAGCCGGAGCGGTCGAGGTAGGCGATCAGCGCGACCAGCAGAATCAGGGCGGTCGCGCCGGCGAACCGCCGCGCGAGCGTCTTCAGCGGGTCGAACAGGCGCCCCGGAAGCCGCAGTGCCGGGGAGCCGTCGGTCGGGAACCCCGGGGCCATGAAGCGCTGAAGTGTCGCAGGGCGTCCTGTCGACGGGTGCCCGCCGAGGTAGCGTTGGCGCATGAGCACAACGTCGGCGGCAGGCCTGCGCGAGCGCCGCGAGGCGATCGTCATCGAGCACATGGAGTCCGAGAACCGGCACGAGTTCGACGCGACGCTGGCGACGTTCGACCACCCGCGCTACGAGCTGATCGCGACCGGCGACGTGCACGACGGGCCGGAGGAGGTGATGGCGTACTTCGACGAGACCCGGACGGCGTTCCCCGACCAGCGCAACGAGCTGATCGAGCTGTACCACGCCGACGATGCGGTGATCGTCGAGTTCGACCTCAAGGGCACGCATGACGGTCCCTACCGCGGCATCCCGCCGACAGGGAAGGCGTTCACCTGCCGTGTGATGGCGTTCTTCATCTTCGAGCCGGGCGGCGAGGGGATCGTCTGCGAGCGCGTCTACTTCGACACGGCGACGATCCTGCGCCAGCTCGGGCTGTCCCACGACCCGCTGACGCTCTGGGGCCGCGCGGCGACGCTCGTGAACCATCCGCTGACGATCGGCGGGGCCTTCGCAAAGCAGCTCGGAGGCCGCTTGCGGCCTTGAGGTGACCGGGCGCCCCTTGGTACTCTGGTCCATACGCCGCGGGGTGGAGCAGTCTGGTAGCTCGTCGGGCTCATAACCCGAAGGTCGCAGGTTCGAATCCTGCCCCCGCTATGCGAAACGTCCCTCTCGCCAGGGGCGTTTTGCTCTTTCTGGGCAACCCTCAAGCAGCCTCCGTGGTTCCAATATGGTTCCAATTCGGGGGTGGGTAGGTGGGCTGCTCGCACGACATAGTTCGTGCATGGGCAAGCGCTCATACGGATCCGGAAGGCTTTTCGCACGCGTTGACAGCGGCGGGCGTGAGACCTGGTACGGGTCCTGGTGGGCCGGCGAGGTGCGCGTCAAGCGGCGCATCGGGCCCAAGCGCCGGCCGGGCACCGCAGACGGCCTGACCCGCACACAGGCCGAGCGCGAGCTGCGCCACCTGATCGAGACCGAGGTCGTCGTGCACGGCGCGCAGCGACGCACCGTCGAGCAGGCGGGCGCCGCCTACGCCGAGCATCTCGAGCACGTGATGGAGCGCAAGCGCACGACGCTGCAGGACTACCGCGGCTACCTGCGCCGCCACCTCGTCCCGTTCTTCGGCGAGCGCACGCTCGACAAGATCGACGCCGAGCGTGTGCGGCGCTACCTGATCGCCAAGCGCGCGGAGGGCCTGTCGTCCAAGACCGTGCAGAACCACCTCAACTTCCTCAGCGGCCTGTTCGCGTTCTCTGTCCGGCGCGGGTGGGCGACGAGCAACCCGGTCGCGCTGGTCGACCGGCCCAAAGCACCGCGGGCCGCGCACCGGCGCATGCGCTTCCTGCAGCCGGCGGAGCTCGAAGCCGTCATCAGGGCCGTGCCCGACGATCACCTGGGAGCGATCGAGCGCCCGCTCTACCTGATGGCGGCGATGACCGGCCTGCGCCAGGGCGAGCTGATCGGCCTGCGCTGGAGCGACGTGGACTGGGTCGCCGCGCGCGTGCGGGTCGCCGAGAGCTACACGCGCGGCGCGGTCGCCTCACCCAAGTCCGGGCGCGGGCGATCGGTGCCGATGGCCGACCGCCTGGCCGGCGAGCTCG
>JBBQKR010000020.1:0-43836 GCA_038327125.1 Solirubrobacterales bacterium | reverse complement strand
TGCGCCGTCCCGGCGGATCGGTGGCGAGGAACGCAGTGGAGAAGAACTGCCCAGCCCCGAGGATCAGCTGCGAGACGCCGCCGAGCAGGACAAGGTGCAGCGCCAGCCAGTGCCCGTACCAGCCGAGCAGGCCGGCGGCGTCGAGCACAGCCGCTGCGGCGCCGGCGAGCATGAACGCGATCCCGGCCGTGAAGAACGCGGCGAGCATGTCGGTCGGCCGCACACCAGAACCGTACGCCTGCCTTTTCACACGAGAACCGTGAAAACCCCGGAAAACCACGGCTGGTGAATACGTAGTCCCCCCGGATTCACGTCGCGGACAACCGTGGATAGCGTCGCCCGCAGCGACGGAGCGGATGTCCGTTCCAGGAGGTTCAGTGCGCGAGCCGACGTTCACGCAGCCGCAGATCTCGATAGCGATCGCGTTCGCCTGCATCGCCGGTCCTCGCGGCCGGGTTCTTCGTGTTCGTCGCCGTGCGCACCCGGCGCGAGGTTCCGTTCGAGGAGGTGCGCACCGTGGAAGGCAGCCCAGGACCGCCAGCGTAAAGATGACGTGGGCGTCATCTTTGCGGTAGTCTCTTTGACACCGTGTCAAGTCGAGCTGAAGGGGTCGCTGGATGAGCACCGACGCAGACCATGTCCCGCGAGTGCTTGCGATCGATGCGGGCGGCACGATGACCGACACGTTCGTCGTCGATCAGACCGGCGCGTTCGTCGTCGGCAAGGCGCAGACGACGCCGGAGGACGAGTCGGACGGCTTCATGCGGTCCGCCCACGACGCTCTCGCGCAGTGGGGCACCGACGTGGACACCGCGTTCCCGCTTGTCGCGAGCGGGATCTTCTCGGGGACGGCGATGCTCAACCGGCTGCTCTCACGGCAAGGGCTTCGCGTCGGGGCGATCCTCACCGCCGGGCACGAGGACACGCTGCGCATCGAGCGCGCGGTGCAGACGTATCTCGGGTACCCGTACGGCGATCGCCTGCACGTCGCCACGCACCACCACAACCCGCCGCTCGTGCCGCGAGAGCTCGTGTACGGGGTGCGGGGGCGCATCGACCTCTTCGGCGAGGAGGTGCTGCCGCTGCGCGAGCAGGACGCGCGCGACGCCGCGGCCGCGCTGCTCGACGCGAACGTGGACGGCATCGTCATCGGACTGCTGTCGAGCTACCGCAACGGGGCTCACGAGCAGCGGACCGCCGAGATCGTGCGCGAGGAGATCGCCGCGCGCGGGATGAATGGTGAGGCGCCGCCGATCTTCGTCAGCTCCGAGCTCTACCCCTCGCGGCGCGACCTGCCGCGACTGAACTCGACGGTGATCGAGGCCTACGCGGCGGAACCGTCCCGCGGGACGCTGCGCGCCGTGAACGAGCGGACCCGAGAGCACGGGGCGACCTTCGAGCTGCGGGTGATGGCCGGTCACGGCGGCACGATCTCGATCGAGGCGCGCGAGCTCGCGCGGACGCTCGTGTCCGGTCCGATCGGCGGCGTCGTCGGTGGGCGCACGCTCGCGCAGCGGCTCGAGATGCCGAACGTCCTGTGCACCGACATCGGCGGGACGTCGTTCGACATCGCGCTGATCACCGACGGGGACTTCGAGGTGACCGCGACACCGGACATCGCTCGCTTCGTGCTCAACACCCCACTGGTGAAGATCGACTCGATCGGCGCGGGGACGGGCTCGTTCGTGCGCGTGAACCCGAACTCCAATCGCCCGGAGCTCGGCCCGGACTCCGCCGGTGCGCGTGTCGGGATGTGCTGGCCGGAGGGCGGCCTTGAGACGATCAGCGTGACGGACCTGAACCTCGTGCTCGGGCGCCTGAATCCCGACTACTTCCTCGGCGGCGATCTCGATCTCGACGTCGAGCGCGCCGAACACGCCGTCGCCGTGCAGCTCGCCGACCCGATCGGCCTCAGCGTCCCGGACGCCGCCGCGGGCGTCATCGACCTGTTCGAGCAGACACTCCGGCACGAGGCGGTCGGCCGCATCCTCGGCAAGGGCTATTCGCCGGTCGACTATGCGCTGCTCTGCTACGGCGGAGGCGGGCCGCTGCATGTCGCCGGCTACACGGAGGGCGTTCCCTACCGCGACGTGCTCGTGCCGGCCTGGGCTGCGGGCTTCAGCGCCTACGGCTGCGCGTGCGCGGACTTCGAGTACCGCTTCGAGCAGACCGTCGACATGCCGATCGTCCCGGATGCCGCTGACGATGCGAAGGCCGGCGCGGGCCAGTGGCTCACGACCATCTGGATGGGCCTGCGCGAGCGCGTCGTGTCCGAGTTCGCCAAGTCGGGCGTCGCGGCCGGGGACGTGCGCTTCACCCACCTGGTGCGGATGCAGTACCGCGGTCAGCTCAACGACCTGGAGATCGTCTCCCCGCACGACGAGCTCTCCACGGGTGAGCATCTCGATGGTCTCGTCGCGGCCTTCGAGAGCGCCTACGCGAAGCTCTACGCGCGCAGCGCGCGCTCACCAGAGCTCGGGTACGTCGTGACCCAGGCGATCGTGCTGGGGACGACGGCGGTGGAGAAGCCGGCGCTTCCCGACATCACGGAGACGGGGCCCGCGCCTCCGGCAGCGGCGTCCAAGGGCGCCCGCGACGTGCGCTGGTCGGACGTCGTCGCCTCGACCGAGATCCTCCAGCTCGAGGAGCTCCAGCCGGGCAACGTCATCCCGGGCCCGGCGATCGTCGAGCACTCGGCCACGACCTTCGCCATCCCGCCGGGACGAACCGCGACGCTGGACAGCCACCTGATCTTCCACCTGAGTGCCGAGGAGGCGTAAGGCCATGACCCCACCCCCGATCATCGACGCGACCCGCGAGCTCGAGCCCGGATCGAGGCCGATCGGATGGGATGGCCAGAGCGTCAAGCAGATGCTCGAGGCCGCCGATCAGCGGTTCGCCGACACCGGGCACTACCAGGGCCTCGAGCGCCTCGAGCTGATGGAGTCCGACCCGATCGGCTACGAGAAGCTCTTCAGCCGGCTGCGCGGAGGGCTCGTCTCCGCCCGCGAGACGGCGATGAACATCTCCGCCTCCCCGATCGTGCGCGAGCTCGGCGAGCTGTGCTTTGCGCTGTACACGCCCGAAGGCGACTCGGTCGCACTTTCGACGGGCATCATCGTCCACGTCCACACGATGTCCGACGCGATCAAGTGGATGGTGCGCAACGACTACGAGGACAACCCGCGCATCCGGCCGGGGGACATCTTTGCCAACAACGATCCGCGCATCGGCGACGTCCACAACGCCGACGTGCAGACGTTCGTCCCGATCTTCGATCCCAACGGCAGCGGCGAGCTGATCGGCTGGGCGGGCGGCGTGACGCACGTGCTGGACATCGGGGCCACGACGCCCGGCGGCGTTCCGGTCGGCCCGGTGACGCGCTTTGAGGACGGGCTCGACCTGCCGTGCATGAAGATCGGTGAGGAGGACGAGCTCGCCACGTGGCACATGAAGCGCATCAGCCAGGCCACGCGCGCGCCGATGTACTACCTGCTCGACGAGAAGACGCGCCTCTCCGGGTGCCACCTCGTGCGTGAGGCGGTTGAGCGGGTCGTCCTCGACGAGGGCCTGGACCGCTACAAGCAGTTCACGCGCGAGGTCATCGAGGAGGGACGGCGTTCGTTCAAGTCGCGCATCCGCGAGATGACGGTGCCGGGCCGCTACCGCTCCCCGGCCTTCATGGACGTGACGTTCGCCGACAAGGAGCGCCTGCCCGCGTACGCGCGCCGCGACTTCCTGATGCACTCCCCGTTCGAGGTGCGCATCACGCGCGACGGGACGTTCGAGCTGGACTACGACGGCTGCTCGGCGTGGGGCTATCACTCGATGAACTGCACGCCGAGCGGGATGCAGGGTGCGATCTGGGTGCAGTTCACGCAAACGCTGATCTGCAACGACAAGGTCAACGACGGCGCCTTCTACGGGATCAGGACAAACTTCCCCGAAGGCACGATCTCCAACCTCGGAGAGGCCCCCGGCTCGACCGGGATCGCCTGGGCGTTCCTGCAACCGTCGTTCACCGGATTTCCGCGCACGATCTCGCGCGCGGTGCAGGCGCGCGGCTTCATCGAGGAGGTGCTCGGCGCCTACTCGGTCTCCGGAAATGTGCTGCAGGGCGGCGGGATCGACCAGTACGGTCAGCCGAGCGCGATCATGAACTTCGAGATCGCATCGCAGGGCCTCGGCGCCAAGTCCGTCCTCGACGGCACCGATTACGCGGCGGCGATGTTCAATCCAGAAGGCGACGCCGGCGACGTCGAGATGTGGGAGCTGATCTCGCCGTTCCTCTACCTCTCCCGCAAGGTGAAGGCGTCATCCGCCGGCTCCGGCCGCCATCGCGGCGGCTCCTCGTACGAGTCGCTGTTCCTCGTGCACAAGACCCCGTTCTGGGAGGTGCAGAACCTCGGCAACGGTCTCGTCTTCTCCTCGCCGGGCATCTTCGGCGGCTACCCCGGAGCGATCGGCTACATCCACAACATCCGCGACAACGACCTGCGTGAGCGCGCCTTGCGCGGTGACGCCTACCCCGTCGCCGACGGTGACTACGAGCACCCGGCGCTCATGGAGATCCAGGGCGAGCGCCAGTACGGACACGACAACTTCACGACGCTCGAGCCGATCGCGCACGGCGACCTGTACCTCTCGGTCATGAAGGGCGGCTCGGGCCTCGGCGACCCGCTGCTGCGAGTGCCGCAGTCGGTCGCCGAGGACGTGCGAGACGGGCACCTGCTGCCGCGCTTGGCCGCGAGCGTCTACGGCGTCGAGCTCGCAGAGGACGGGGCCGCCGACGGCGACGCCACCAGAGCGCGGCGCGCACAGCTGCGCGCACAGCGCCTCGCGTCGGGTCGCCCGACCGCCGACTGGTGGGCGCTCGAACGCGACCGCGTCCTGACCCGTGACCTCCCCGTCCACGCACAGGTCATGTACGCGGAGTCGATGAAGCTCTCGCCGCGCTGGGCAGCCGAGTTCCGCGGCTTCTGGGACCTCCCGGAGGACTTCGAGTTCGACGTGCCGACACCGACCGTCACCATCGAACACGCCGCGCCCGGCCGCACCACCCCTGAGCAGTCCGCCGACGCGTTCCTGCACGCCGCGGCACTGGCTGAGGAGCAGGACGACTCACCGCCGCTCGACACCAGCCCCGCAGTGGGACGCTCGCTCGGGGCGACGACGCTCGAGGCGCTCTACGACGAGCAGCTCACGCGCGCTGAGGTGCGCGCGATTCAGTCGGGCTACAAGAACCCGGACCGCTTCGACCAATGGGTCGCGCTGCTGCAGTCCCGCGCGGCCTGGGCGGACCCGATCGTGCTGCCGTTCGGCGAGGGGCTCAACATCGTCGCGACACCCTCCGGGCACGTCGTGCGCTGCGACTGCGGACACGACTTCTGCGACTGGCGCCACAACTGGAAGCTCCACGCCACGATCCGCGTGCGCGACAGCGCCGAGGCGCTCCAGGAGATCTACCCGCGCATGGCCCACTGCGACGCCGAATGGCAGGAACTGCGCGAGTACCTGTGCCCCGATTGCGCCCGGCAGCTCGAGGTCGAGGCCGTCGCTCCCGGCTACCCCGTGGTTCACGAGTTCCTCCCAGACCTCGAAGGCTTCTACCACTCGTGGCTGGGGCGCGAGGTGCCCTGCGCAACGGGCAGCTGATGGCGGCTGGGGCAGTGAGGGGCCGCGTCACTTGTCCGGGAGTGGGTGGTCGGCGATGATCGGCACGGAGTGCCGGAACCACCACTCGTCACCCTGCGCCGCTGGGAAGCATCTGGCGCACACTGGCGTGTGCGGCGCCTGACAGCGGACGAGGCTGAGGTGGAGCTCCTGTCCTGCATGGGCGAACCGGTGGACCAGTTGCACTCCCGCGACCGCGAGCTGCTCGACTACCTCGCGCGCCGTTCCAGCTCCGAACTGCCGGCGTGAGCGGCGCCTGCCCGCCCGTCTCAGCGCAGCTACCGAAGGATGACCAGCGAGCTGCGGCTCGTGGCCGTTGACAAGCGGCCCGCCTGACCGCAGGTCTGGCGCTACACCTCACACACGGCGATCGCCGGGGCGTCGCGGCGAGCCTTGTCGGTCGCCGTCGGGAGCTCAGCCACGGGCACGTAGGTGATGCCGTCGGGGTCGAGCTGCAGCGCTGCCGCGTCGCCGGGATCAAGCCGCTCGATCAGGCTCTTCGACGCCAGCGCGCGTCCACCGGTCGCGCATGCCTCGATCCGGGCGGCCTCGTTGACCTCGTCGCCGAGCGCGGTGACCTCGCTGCGCCCCAGTGAGACGATCTGCCCGACGTAGAGCGTCGATCCCCAGTGCAGGCCGAAGCGCAGGACGGCGTCCGCCTCCTCGAGCCCACTCCGCGTGGCCACGTCGGCCATCGCGAGCCTGAGCTCGCGGGCGGCGGCGATGCACGCGCGCGCCGCGGCGGATTCCGATCCCGCAGTCTCGGCGAGGAAGAACGCCACGACGCCGTCGCCGACGTGCCGGCCGACCAGGCCGCCGGCCGCGATCACGCACGCATCGGCGGCGCGGACGAACCGCCGTCCGAGCGCGAAGTAGTTCGCGGTCGACAGGCGCCGGGAGAGGCTCGACGAGCCTTCGAGGTCGGCGAACAGGATCGCGGCCGGCCGCCGCGCGGCATGCGCGACGGCCTGCATCCGGTCGAAGTGGCCCAGATCGCCCTGCGCCGCCATCGTCGCGAGCGTGGCCATGCCCGCCGCCGGCTTGTAGAGGATCACGGTCCCTGCGAGGCGGCCGTCGGCTGCGTGGATCCGCACGCCGGTCGCCGGAATGTCGAGCCTGCCCAGCCCGGTGCTTCGCTGCTCGAAAGACAAAGCCAGCGCGGGCTCCGGCTGCAGCTGCGCTGCGAGATCGCGCAGCTCGGGGACCACCATGCCGGCGAGGGCGTCACGGTCGCCACCCAGGTCGCCGAGCGTCCACGATCCGAGCGCGGCGAACTGGATCCGCTGAGCCTCAATGGTGTTGGGGCCGACCCGCCCGCCCATCCGCGACGCGGTTGCCTCCAGCCCGAAGTAGAACGCGCCGAGCGGCACGGTCACGTGTCCGAGCAGGCGGCCATAGCTGAACCGCAGCTCGTCGGTCATGAATGCCAGGCGCCACTCGTGGTCGACGAGCTCCGCCCAGTACCCCGCGCTGTTCAGCGCGGTCGCGGCCGTGGCGAGGGCCGGGTCGTCCGGCAGCCGCAGTGTGACCTGGTCGTCGATGGCGCGACTGTAACGCGGGGTCGGAGCAGGCGCGCTCGACCCTCTGACGCACCATCGGGTGTAACGCTCGACTACGCCAGGCGACTGCCCTCCCATGAGCATTCCCGCCCCGATCCAGGAGTTCATCGACGCGCAGTGCGACGCGGCGACCACGCGCTATGACGACCTGCGCGCCGTGATCTTCAACGGCACGCTGAAGCGCTCGCCCGAGGAGAGCCAGACCGACGGGCTCGTGGCGATCCCCCGCGGGATCCTCGAGCGGGTCGGCGTGCGCGTCGACGAGGTGCGCACCGCCGACCACGTGATCCCGGCGGGCGTCTGGCCGGACATGCGCGAGCACGGCTACGAGGCCGATGACTTCCCGGCGATCTATCGCGAGCTCGTCGAGCCGGCCGACATCATCCTGCTGACCGGCCCGATCTGGCTCGGCGACCAGAGCTCGATGACGCGCCTGATCATCGAGCGGCTCTACGCGTATTCCGGCGAGCTGAACGACAAGGGCCAGTGGTCGTACTACGGGAAGGTCGGCGCCGCGATCACGACCGGCAACGAGGACGGCGGCAAGCACGTGAGCGCACAGCTGCTCTACGCCATGCAGCACATCGGCCTCACGATCCCTCCGCAGTCCGACGCGTACTGGGTCGGCGAGGCGGGCCCCGGGCCGTCGTACCGCGATCCCGACGCCGGCGGCGAGCAGAACGCGTGGACCACGCGCAACAGCGTCTTCCTCGCGTGGAACGTCCTGCACCAGGCGCGTGCGCTCAAGGACGCCGGCGGGATCCCGGCCTACGGCAACAACGCGCGTGACGACTGGGACCTCTCGCAGCCGGATCACCCGAACCCCGAGTACCGGCGCTAGCGCCGTCCAGGGAGGAGCCTTCGCATGCGAGGACTTGCAGCCATCGGACCGACAGCGGCACTGCTCGCGACGCTCACCGTCGGCGTGTCGACGGCCGGCGCACGACCGGATGTACGGTCCGGGTCCCGAGCGCCGGCCAAGGCCGACGTGTCGGCGCACGCAGCCCGCCGGGGCATCACGATCACCACGCGCATGGTCGGCTCGTTCGGCCGCATCCTCGTCGACGGGCGCGGGCTTCCGCTGTACACGTTCTCGCGTGACCGGGGCTCGCGCTCGCGCTGCTACGGCGACTGCGCCGCGGCCTGGCCGGTCACCTACGCGCAGGGGAGCCCGCGAGCGCGCGGCGGCGCGAGCAGCTCGCTGCTCGGTCGCCACCGGCGCCGCGACGGGCGCCTGCAGGTGACCTACCGCGGGAGGCCGCTCTACTACTACGTGCGGGACAGCCCGGGCGTGGCGCTCTGTCACGACGTGCGCGAGTTCGGCGGGCTCTGGCTGCTCGTGCGCCCGAGCGGGCGCGACGTGTAGCGCGTAACGCGAGCGCCGGCGGCGGAGACTCGACCGCATCTCCGAGCTCGACTTCACGAACCTGCTGATCGTCGTCGCCGCCGGGTTCTCCGTTCCGCTGCTGCTCGGCATGGCGCCGCGGTTCCGGCTTCCCGCGGTCGTCCTGGAGATCGTCGCGGGGATCGTCATCGGTCCCGCGGGCCTGGGACGGGTCGAGATCGACGCGCCGATCGAGGTGCTCGCGCTGTCGGCCTGGCGTTCCTGCTCTTCCTCGCGGGCCTCGAGGTGGAGTTCGACATGCAGGCACGCACCCGCGTGGCCGCGACCCAGCGCGTCCGCCCACGGAACTGAGGCGCCCTCGAGGGCGCCTCAGCCATGCAGTGCGGGCCGGGAGTGGGCCTTCTGGCCGCGCTCCCAGTGTTCGTCGCGCCTCAGCCGGTCGCAGGCGGTGCCGGGCGCACGAGGGTGATCTCGTCCCACACCGGTCCGCTCGCGGTCAGCTTGAGCTCGGCCTCGTGCACGATCGCGCCGGGCTTGAGGTCGGCAATCGTGCAGGGCGGGACCGGCGCGCCGGGCAGGCCTGCGCTCGTCGGCATTCCGCCAACGGTGGGAAGGCCGCCGCCGGTGCAGTCGCCGCGGTCGTCGTCGCCGTGCTCACGGTCGTCGCCGCGGTCGTCGTCGCCGTGCTCACGGTCGTCGCCGCGCTCACCGTCGTCGCCGCGCGACGAGCTGTGCGCGTTGCGGTCCTCGCCCTCGTCGTCGCCATGGTTGTGATGGCGGCGGTCGCCGGCGCACTTGATCTCCGTGTCGTCGGTCACCTTCGCGCTGACGGGAAGGCCGCCGGCCGAGATCACCAGGGTGCCGTCGGTGAACGAGACGACGGTGCCGGCGTCCTCACTGCCGTCGGGTGTTCCGTCGTCGTCGCTGTCGTGGTCACGCGGGTTGGTGCGGGCCGCGTATTCGGCTGCGTTGTTGGCTCCGTCGCGGTCCTGGTCACGGCCGGCCTGGTTGACGCGCAGGCTCAGGTGGTTGCGGCGCTCCCAGCGGTCCGGAAGGCCGTCACGGTTACGGTCGGCCTTGTGGGCCGACTTCCCCCCGTGCCGGGAGTGCTTCTTGGCGCTCGCGGTCACCGGCAGCGCGGCCATCATGGCCAGCGCGAGCAGGGCGAGCAGTGAGCGGAAGGTGATCTTGGGCATCAGGGACAGACACTCCTTATCGAGGGGGTCGTCTCCTGAGACGCACGTGCACGGCAGACGTGACGGTCGACCCGACAATCGTTCGGGTGGACCGCGTTGATCGGCGCGACACCCGGCCCCCCTACGGCGGGTCGCTGTCAGGCGAGCTCGTCGAGCCTGCGGCGGGAAACCACCGACTGCGGCTGCTCGGCGACGACGTCCGAGCCTGGGCGCGCGTGCTCGTCGCGGCGCTTGATCAGCAGCCACTGCGGCTTGGCGCCCGCGCGCGTGCGCTGCAGCGCGAAACCGCCCTGCAGCTTCTCGCCGTGCAGGACGAAGACGGCGTGGCCGCGGGTGATCGCCTCCGGCCACGGGACGCGGCCGCCCTGCTCGTAGGTTCCGCGGTCCCACACGATCACCCGGCTGTGCTCGAGCGCGCCTTCGAACGCGTTGTGCCCGATGTCGTTGGTCCTCGACCTCGACGGCGAGACGCTTCACCGCCGGGTCCACCGACGGGCCCCTCGGCCATCGCCGGAATCTAGCCATCGGTCAGCACTCACCCGCCGAACGTCCCGGAAGGTGCGCTCTGGCACGCGTCGCGGGACGTTCGGCGTCTGGGCCGGTGAGCACGGACCTAGACTGACCGGCATGGCGCTGCACCCCCTCGCCGCGCAGTTCGCTTCGGTCGCCGGCGCTTACGAGCGCGGCCGGCCCGAGTACGCGCCCGCGGTCGTCGGCGCGCTGTCCGCCGAGTTGGGGCTCGCCCCGGATGCGCCGGTGCTGGACCTTGCCGCAGGGACAGGGAAGCTCACCCGTGCGCTGCTCGCCGCCGGCCTCGACGTCATCGCCGTCGAGCCGCAGGCGCCGCTGCGCCACCCGCTCGCCGCGAGCGTCGGCGCCGACCGCGTGCGCGAGGGCCTGGCCGAGGCGATCCCGCTCGAGGACGCGTCGGTCGACGCGGTGACGGTCGCTGACGCCTTCCACTGGTTCGACCACACGCCCGCGCTGGCGGAGATCCGGCGTGTTCTGCGTCCCGGCGGCGGGCTCGCGGTGCTTTCGACGATCCCGGATTGGCAGGGCGCCTCCTGGGCGCACGAGCTCGGCGAGCTGATGGCGCGCCTGCGGCCCGAGCACCCGCACTTCGACGGGCCCTCGTGGCAGGATGCGGTGCGCGCTGCCGGCCGCTGGACCGCTCCCCGCGAGGTCCGCGTCGTCACGATGCAGCCCGCCTACCCGGAGCGGATGGTCGACTACCTCGCATCGATGAGCTGGGTCGCCGCGATGCCCGGTGAGCAGCGCGCCGCGACGCTCGCGCAGGTCGGCGAGCTGGTCGCCGCGGGGGAGACCCCCGCCGAGCTGCCGGTCCACGTGGTGATCGGCCTGACCACGCTCGCCTGAGCGCCGATGCGCTTGCGCGGCGCGCAAGAATGGACGTCCCCGTGGCCTGCAACACCCCAACGGTGGCCCGGTACCTGGCGGTGCCGCTCCTGGCGCTCGCGGTGCTCCCGCCGTTTCACGCATCGCACCGCCCGCTGTCCGATCCGCTGCGCACCGAGCTGCGCCGGGAGGTCTGGCATCAGGGCTGTCCCGTCGCACTGTCCGGGCTGCGACTGCTCGCCGTCTCCTACCACGGCTTCGACGGCAAGACGCACAACGGGCATCTCGTCGTCAACAGGGCGGCCGCGGCGCCGCTCGCGCGGGTCTTCCGCAAGCTCTACAAGCTGCGCTTCCCGATCCGCCACCTGAGCATCGCCTCCGCCTACGGGCCCGCGAAGGGACGCCCGGCCGACACCGACATCAGCGGCAGCTTCGAATGCCGCCAGGCCGTGCCCTCGCCGTGCAGCGGCGGGAGCGGCACGGGGACCTGGTCGATGCACGCCTACGGGCTGGCGGTCGACCTGAACCCAGTCGAGAACCCCTACGTCGGCTGTGGTCAGAGCCGCGATCCCGCCAGCAAGCGCTACTTCGACCGCTCGATCCACCGGCGCGGGATGGTCACCAGGGCCGTCGTCCGCGCCTTTCGCTCGATCGGCTGGGGCTGGGGCGGGAGCTGGACGGGCGCGACGAAGGACTACATGCACTTCTCGTCGTCCGGGCACTGAGACCCGCGGTTGCTCCGAGCGCCGGAAGCGACTACGGTCGGCGCAGAGGAAAGGAACACCCGATGACCACGTCGGAGCAGGAGTTCGCCGCGGCCAAGGAGCGGGCGCGGACAACCTGGGACGCCGGTGAGTTCGGCGCGATCGCACGCCTGATTCCGGCGGTCGGCGACGACATCGTCATGCGCACGAGGATCGCGTCCGGGGAGGAGGTGCTCGACGTCGCCTGCGGGACCGGGAACGCGACGCTGCCGGCGGCGCGCACCGGTGCGCAGGTGCACGGGCTCGACATCGCGCCCGGGCTGCTGGCGGAGGCGCGCGCGAATGCCGAGGCGGCCGGTCTGGAGATCGACTTCGTGCTCGGCGACGCCGAGGCGCTGCCGTGGCCCGAGGGCACGTTCGATGTCGTGACCTCGACGTTCGGCTGCATGTTCGCTCCGCGGCACGAGGTCGCCGCGGCCGAGATCGCGCGGGTGCTGAAGCCCGGCGGGCGGATCGGGCTGTGCTGCTGGGTGCCCGACGGGCGGATCGGGCAGTTCTTCATGCTGATCGGATCACACCTGCCGCCGCAGCCGGAGTGGTTTCGCCCGCCGCCGTTCTGGGGTGTCCCCGACTATGTGACGGGCCTGTTCGAGGGCACCGGGGTCGAGCCGCAGTTCGAGCGCAGCGAGGTCGAGTTCACGTTCGACTCGCCCGAGGCGGCCGTCGCTGAGTACGAGCACAAGTTCGGGCCGCTGGTGATGGCGATGGAGGCGCTCGGGACCGACGAGCGGCGCCAGGCGCTGCGCGACGATCTGCTCGCCTACTTCCAGGAGGTGTCCACCACCGACGACGGGGGACACACGATCGTCTGTGCCGAGTACCTCGTGATCACGGGCGAGAAGGCCGCCGGCTGACTCCTCGGCCTCCTCGTCGCAGCCAAATCGACATTGGATTAGGTGGACCTAGTACAGTTGAAGACGGAGGGCATCCATTGTGGAGTCGGCCCAGGACGGGCGGGCAGCACGATCTGACTTTCGAGGGTCCACTACCCCGGAGGTCACATTGCCCCAATTCAGCAGCACCGCGCACGGACGCGCCGCCATGACGCACCGCGAGGAAGCGCAACGCGCTCTCTCGCAGTGCGCCATGGATGCTCACCAGAAGGCCGGCGGCCGGCCCATCCACTCGGATGCTGCAACCGCCGACCCCGAGTCCATGACCACACGGGCGGCTGGCCCTCTCCTCCTCCGACGAGCCAGCCGTCCAATACTTCTCGCGCTGCTGACGGCCGTCGGCCTGGCGGCACTGATTCCCGCCGGTGCGCAGGCCGCGTTCGGCGTGCAGAGCTTCAGCGCGACGACGCAGAACGAAGACACCTCGCTGTTCACGCAGGCGGGCGGGCATCCGTGGCTCGGGATCACTTCGTTCACGATCAAGACCGTCGGCGGGCTCCCCGACGGCGGGTTTCCCGGTGGAGTCCTCAAGAACATCCACGTCCAGGTCCCGCCGGGTGTCATCCCGAACCCCGAGTCGCTGCCGAAGTGCAACTCGCCGGTGCCGATCGTCGCCACCTGCGGGGTCGGCACGCAGATCGGGACGAGCGACATCATCGGGCTGACCGCGGGCGGGACGCCGGCCACGTTCTCCGTGCCGGTCTTCAACATGGTGCCGTTGACCGGGCAGGTCTCCACGTTCGCCTTCTCCCTCGGGGCGGCCGCACTGCGCGTGAACATCGAGGGCGGCGTGCGCGACACCAGCGACTATGGCGTCTTCTTCGACATCAAGAACCTCTCCGGAACGCCTCCCGTCATGGGCGCAACGCTCAACTTCTGGGGCGTTCCCTCCCAGCACACCACCGGCGGATCGCCCAAGCCGTTCCTGACGACGCCGACCTTCTGCGGCCCGCCCTACACGACCGAGCTCACCCTCACGTCGCAGACCGGAGCGATCGGGACCGCCACCTCCACGACGCCGACCGGCGCGACGGGCTGCGATCTGGTCCCGTTCACGCCGAGCATCACCGTGACCCCCGGCACCACCAGGCGCGACAGCCCCACGGGCGGGAGCGTCAACCTCCACGTCCCGTCGCTGATGCTTCCGGACGGCATCGAGTCCTCGCACGTGCGGGACACGGTGATCACACTGCCGGAGGGCGTGACGCTCAACCCGTCGGCGGCGAACGGCCTGCAGGCCTGCACCGACGCGCAGCTGGCGAAGGGCACGCATGATCCGGTGACCTGCCCCGAGGCGTCGAAGATCGGCACCGTCGAGATCATCTCGCCGGCGCTGGCCGACCCGTTGACCGGCCCGCTCTGGGTCGGTCAGCAGCAGGACCAGGACCCCTACCGGCTGTTCCTGCGGGCGACCGGCCCGTCGGGCCTGGATGTGCGCCTGAAGGGCTCGGTCGCGGCCGACCCGGTGACCGGGCGGCTCACCGCCACGTTCGCCGACACACCTCAGACGCCGGTCAGTGACTTCACGCTGACGCTGAACGGCGGCGCGCGTGCAACGCTGGCGACGCCGCTCAGCTGCGGCTCCGCCGTGACGACGAGCCGGATCACGCCGTACAGCGCGCCGGCCAGCGGTCCGCCCGCGACGCCCACGGACGCGTTCACGGTGGACGGCGACGGAGCCCCGGGCGGCTGTGGCCCGACGCCGTTCACACCCCTGTTCGGCGCCGCCACGGGCTCCGAGCAGGCCGGTGGCGATACGAGCTTTGCCGTGCGCATCCTCCGCGCGGACGGAGAGAAGACGCTCTCGCGCATCCTGGTCAGCGCGCCCGAAGGACTCACGGGCCGTATCCCCGCGGTGCCGCTGTGCGGCGCGGCGGATGCCGCGGCGGGGACCTGCGGGGAGGCTTCGCGGATCGGGACCTCGACGGTGGCCTCCGGCGCCGGACCCGAGCCCTTCTCGATCTCCGGACCCGTGTATCTCACGGGAGCCCACAACGGCGCCCCGTACGGGCTGTCGGTCGTGATCCGCGCGCTCGCCGGTCCGTACGACCTCGGCACGGTCGTCGTTCGCGCGGCGATCCGCGTGGACCCGCTCGACGCGCACCTGACGATCGACTCCGACCCGTTGCCGACGATCCTGAAGGGCATCCCGCTGCGGATCCGCGCCGTGGACGTCACGGTGGACAAGCCCGGGTTCATGCTGAACCCGACGGCCTGCGGCAATCACACCGTCCGCTCGAGCATCCGCGCGGTCGATGGCTCCAACGCCACGCCTGCGGGCCAGATCGCCGTCACGGGCTGTGACCGGCTGGGGTTCACGCCGACGATCAAGGCGGTCGTGACGGGACGTCCGACGGCCAAGCGCGGCGGCGGCCTGAACGTGACGCTCACGCAGCCGGCCGGACAGATGCGCCTGAGCCGCGTGTCGGTGCAGCTGCCCAAGGCGTTCTCCGCGCGCGGCACGACCGTCGCGAAGGCGTGCCTCGAAGCGGTCTACCTCGACGACCCGTCGCGCTGCCCGGCCGTCTCGCACGTCGGCGGAGCGCAGGCAACCTCGCCGGTGCTGCCCGACAAGCTGGTGGGCGGGGTGTGGCTGGTCGGTCACAACGCTCGCCTGCCGACGCTCGAGGTGCAGCTCGACGGCTCCGGCGTGCGGCTCGGGCTGACCTCCCTGATCAAGTACGGCAGCGGCTACTCCTCCACGTTCGGCCGGCTGCCCGACGTGCCGGTCGACCGCTTCGAGATCGACCTGCCAAAGGGACGCAACTCGCTTCTGGGCATCGTCGGGAGCGTCTGCGACCGCCGCTACTCGATGCCCACGAACTACACCGGTCAGGACGGGCGCACCCGCACCCAGATCGTGCGCATGCAGGCGGACAACTGCCCCGTCATCGTGAGCAGCGCACGGATCCTGAGGGGCGGGCGGGCGTTGCTCGCCATCAAGGTCCCCGTCGGTGGGCGGCTGACCGTCACCGGGTCCGGGCTGCGCGGCTACAAGCGCACCCTGCGCCGTGCCGGAACGGCACACGTCGTCGTGAGCCTCTCCAAGCTCGGCACGCGGCGCCTGCAGGTGGCCCGCGGGCGCGGTCGTGTGCTGAAGCTCACCGCGACGGCCCGCCTCGTGCCGACCAGGGCGCGGAATGCGGCGGGCGTGAAGAACACGATCTCCAAGACCAGGCGCAGCCTCGTCCTGCGCTGACCGCTGCCCCGCCGGGCAGGCGGCTCGCCGCGCCTGGAGCCCACGCGCTCAGAAGAACCGAAGGGCCGCCGCACGGTCTGTGCAGCGGCCCTTCAGTGCCTTCTATGCCAGTGCGTTGCGAGCCTGCTCGCGGTCGAGGCGGCCCGCAACCTCCGCAATCCGACGGGCCGCCTGAAGTCTCAGGCGTCCCGGTGGTGGCTCATGACGCGTGGAGCGGGCGATGTGCTGCCGCGCCGTCGCGTGAGCCAGGTGCTCGTGGTTCAGGGAATGCATCTGCGGTGACCTCCAGAGGTCGTCGGTGGTGGTGATCCACCGCCCGCAGAGAACGTCGAGAAGCGCTCAGGTCGCGGGCGGTGAGCCCGGGACCCGGCGCGTGAAAGTGCCTAGGACGCGAGCTCGCGAAGGGGCATGACCGAAACCCCGCCAGTGCGGGAACTCGTCATGCGGGTGTTCGTGAAAGCGAGCTTCATCGTCGGCTTCCTCCTCCGCGTCGGGAGGCGAAGCTGATCACCCTAGCGCAGGCTGCGGCGCGGCGGGGGGACGCTCGTGCCGGCGCGCCGGTGCTCCTGCTCGCGCAGGAAACGCAGGCGCTCCTCGGCCAGGGCGCGGCGCCGGTCCTCACCGTCCTGCTCGGCCGCGGCGCCGTCCTGGGGATCTTCGGTGCGCCTGCGGAGTGGATTCGGAAAGATCGCCGCCATGGCGCGGAGTATCGGCCGAAGGCCGCGCTCGCGCCATGGGGCCTGCGCCCCAGATGTGGCCCGCTCAGAGTGGCGGCGCGGCGCCGAGCGCAACGCTCCCGGCCAGGGAGTGGGCCAGCGGCGCGTCCGCCATCACCGCTCCGCGGTGGTCGGGCGGCGCCGCCGCTTTGGCGGATGCCGACATCGACAGCGCGCACATCGTGGTGAGGATTGCGGTGGTGAGTGTGCGGCGGTCGACGGTCATCGGTCAGGGATCTCCGGTGGCGGGCTGCGGTCAGGACCCCATCGGCGCGCGATGAGCGGTGGGTGAGGGGCGCTGGACGGATGGTGTCCCACGGATAGGGTCTTCGCCATGCCCGCCAGGCTCGATCCCAGCGCCTTCGACGTCCTCACCTTCGACTGCTACGGCACACTGATCGACTGGGAGAGCGGCCTGCTGGTCGCGCTGCGCGAGCAGCTCGGCGCCGCGATCTCCGGCGCCTCCGACGGCGAGCTGCTCGAGACCTACGCCGCGATCGAGCACGTCGCCCAGGCGCCCTACCAGCCCTACCGCACGGTTCTCGCGCAGGCGCTCCGCGAGCTCGCGGAGCGCTATGGCGCTCGGCCGACGGAGGCCCAGCAGGACGCGCTCGCCGCCTCGGTGCCCGGCTGGCCCGCCTTCCCCGATTCCTCAGAAGCGCTCATGCGGCTGCAGCAGCGCTACCGCCTCTGCCCGATCACCAACTGCGACGACGACCTCTTCGCGGGATCGGCGGCGCGGCTGGGCATCACGTTCGACGAGGTCGTCACCGCCCAGCAGGCGGGTGCCTACAAGCCCGACGAGCGGCCGTTCCTGCTGGCCTTCGAGCGCCTGGGTGTTCCGCGTGAGCGCATCCTGCACGTCGCGCAGAGCCTGTTCCACGACCACGTGACCGCCAAGCAGCTCGGGCTCACGAGCGTGTGGATCAACCGGCGTTCCGGGCGCCCGGGCGACGGCGCGACGCCGCCGGTGCAGGCGGCTCCCGACGTCGAGCTGCCCGACATGCGCTCGCTCGCCGACCTGCTCGTCGGCTGAGGCAGAGGCTCAGGCGGCCAGGAGCGAGGCGGCCGCAGCCTCACCGCCGGCACACGCCACGCGGTTGCGGCCGGCGTCCTTGGCCGCGTAGAGCGCTGCGTCGGCGCGATCGAACAGCGCGCGAAAGTCGAACTCCCCGCGGCCGTCCCAGGCGCTGACGCCGAACGACACGGTCACGTCGACGCCGCAGATCGGGTCCAGCGCGATGCACCTGCGCAACGCATCGGCCAGCTCGGCGGACTCGCGCTCCGCGGCGCCCGGCAGCAGGACGAGGAACTCCTCGCCGCCGAGGCGGTAGGCGAGGTCGTAGGCGCGCAGCTCGCCGCGGAAGCGCTCGGCGACCTCGGCCAGCACCTGGTCGCCGACGGTGTGCCCGCGCGCGTCGTTGATCGTCTTGAAGCGGTCGATGTCGGCGATCAGCAGGGCGACCGGCTGCGGCGTGCGCCGCGCCTGCGCCTCGAGCTCGATGACGCGGGTCTCCAGCGAGCCGCGGTTGAGCATGCCCGTGAGCGGGTCGATCGCAGCTTCGCTGCGGTGCTCGAGGTCGGAGGTCATCAGCGCGACCGACAGCGCCATCACCGACACGATCAGCGTGAGCGTCATGATCGTCGGCACCGGGTTCTCGATCGCCGTGCCGACGTCGATGCCGGCGGTGACCAGCAGCAGCATCGCGATCGTGAGCGAGCCACCCGCGATCACGCCGCGCGGGCCGAAGCGGGCAGGCAGCGTGACGGTCGGGATCGCCAGCCACGGCAGGGCGAGGCTCTCCGGCCCACCGGTCAGCGCGATGCTGATCGTGATGACGGCCTGTGAGAGCACCCAGGCGAGGGCGATCCGGTGTTCGGGCCGCTCCGCCTGTTCGAGGTCACGGCCCAGGACGACGAAGCCGATCGACGCGAGCGCCAGCGGCGCCAGGGTCCACCAGCCGACCCATGGCCCGCTGGCGGCCAGGCCGACGGCGATCGCGGCGAGGCAGAGGTGCCGCATCGGCGCCAGGCGCCGTTCCATGTCGAGCATCCGGGCACGATCGCGCGGCGTGGGGCAGAGCCACGTGGCCGTGAAGTTCTCCGGGGCGCGATCCATGCCAGGAGGGGATCGGTCCGCTGATCTGAGCGCTTGAGCACTTGCCCGCGCGGTGGACGGTCGATCGGTTGCGGCGAGTGGCGCAGCTACGCGGCCTGCGACTGCGGGACCGGCTGCTGCTGCAGCGCCGCCTCGAATGCGTCCACGACCCCGGGATCGAACTGCGAGCTCGCGCAGCGGCGCAGCTCGATCAGCGCGTCCTCGACCGCCATGCCGGGACGGTAGGAGCGGTCCTTGGTCATCGCGTCGAAGGCGTCGCACACCGCGACGATGCGTGCGCCGAGCGGGATCGCCTCGCCGCTCAGGCGGTCCGGGTAGCCGCGGCCGTCCCAGCGCTCGTGGCTGGAGCGCACGATCGCGGCGACGGGCGCCAGCGCCGGCGAGCTGCCGATGATCCGCTCGCCGATCAGCGTATGCCGCTCCATGAAGCGCCACTCGCCGGCATCCAGCGGCCCGGGCTTCAGCAGGATCTCGTCCGGGATCGCGACCTTGCCGACGTCATGCAGCTCGGCGGCGATCCGCACGTGCTCGACGTCGGCGCTCGCAAGGCCCAGTGCGGCGGCGACGCGCTCGGCGAGCGCGGCGACGTCGGTGACATGGTGCCTGAGCTCGGGGTCACGCTCGGCGAGGATCCGCAGCATGACCTCCTTGGTCTCGTGACGGGTCGTCGCACGCCCGCCGCGCTTGTGCACGTAGAGGCGCTGGTCGGCGATGCGCAGCGCCTCGCTCGGATCGGCGGCCTCGGAGGGCAGCAGCACCTCGCCGTGCGAGCCGCCGACGGTGAAGCCCTCGCCGGACTCGTGCAGCGCCATCGTGCAGGCGGCGACCAGGAGCTCGTCGGCGTTGCCGAGCAGGACGCAGAACTCGTCGCCGCCCATCCGGTAGGCCCGTCCGCGACCGTCGATGGCGCGCGCGAGGCGCTCGCCCAGGCGCTGGAGCAGCGCGTCGCCGGAGGGGTGACCGAAGCTGTCGTTGTACTGCTTGAAGCCGTCGAGGTCGAACAGCGCGAGCATGGCGGCGGCGGGCGCCTGCGGCTGCTCGGGATCGAGCGCGGCGGACAGGTCGTTCGTGAGCGCGCGGCGGTTGCCGAGGCCTGTCAGCGCGTCGGTCAGCGCCTCGACGCGGCTGCTGTCGAGCATGCGCAGGTTCTCGCGGTGCGTCAGCAGCAGGCGCGTCAGTACGGCGACGACCGACGCCGAGGCGAGCACGATCGCGAGGAGGTTCAGCCGGCCGCCGCTGCTGCCGACGACCAGGACCCCGACGCCGACCAGTGCGGCGAGGATCGGCGCGACGATCATGCCCTTTCGCGGGCGTGCGACGACCACCGCGCGCTGGGCGGCCGGCTGCCAGGCGGCGGCGCCGAAGAAGATCGCCGTCACCCACCAGCCGACGTCGAACGGGCCGCCCGACACCCACTTGTCGTTGGCCGAGAGCACGAGGTAGAGCGAGTCGGAGAGCCAGAAGCTGACGACGCCGGCCATCATCAGCGCGAGCGTGCGGTCCACGCGCCAGCCGCGCGCGGCGACCGCTCCGACGATCAGGCCGAGCAGGACGAGGTCGGCGACCGGATAGGCCAGATTCGTCGCGACCGCCGCACGATCGCCGCCGGCGGTGGCGTTCAGCACGGCCTCGACGACGACGGCGGCGCTGACCGCGCCGACCGCAAGCGCCGACGTCAGGCCGTCCACCCAGTGGGTGTGCGGCAGCCCGCGCACGCGTGAGCGCAGCAGCAGGACGATCCCGGCGAACATCAGCGGCGGCAGCAGCAGGTAGCCGGCGTCGGCAGGGGAGGGCACCGGTGGTGAGGCGGTGTCCCAGAGCACCACCGTGAAGTAGGTCTCGCCCGCGATCCAGGAGGTGAGACCCATGCCGATCAGCGACCACGCGAGCCGCTCGCGCCGCTGCGAGGCGGCGCGCGCGAAACACAGCCCGGCGCCCACGGCCATCACGATCAGGTGGATCCATGTGACCGAGCCGACCGGCAGCCACGACAGACCGAGGGCGTGCGCCTGCCAGAGCACCAGCCAGCTGGCGCAGAGGAGAACGAGTAGGCGAGCCGGACGCGCCATCCAACACCGTCATCGGCTCTCCGCCACGCCGCCTTGAACCGCCGTCCAGCGTGGCTCGACGGCCGCTCGTCTCAGCGCCGCAGCATTCCGAGCTCGAAGGCCTCCCGCTCGAGTGCGTCGCGATGATCCGGGTGGGCGATCGAGATCAGCAGCTGCGCGCGCGCTGCGAGCGACCTGCCGCGCAGCTCGGCGATGCCCTGCTCGGTCACGACGAAGTCGACGGTGTTCTTCAGCGTCGTGACGACCGAGCCGGGCGTGAGCTGCGCGCGGATCCGGCTGCGCCCCTTGCGCGTCTGCGAATGCAGCACGACGAACGCCTGCCCGCCCTGCGAATACATCGCGCCGCGCGCGAAGTCCGCCTGGCCGCCGCTGGAGGACCAGTAGCGGCCGGCGACGGTCTCGCTCGCGCACTGGCCGAACAGGTCGACCTCGGTGGTGGCGTTGATCGATACGAAGTCGGGCTGCTCGGCGATGATCATCGGGTTGTTGACCCATTCGACGCCGAGCATCTCGACGCCGTCGTTGTCGTCCAGCCAGTCGTACAGGCGCTGCGTTCCCAGGCAGAAGGTCCCGACGTGCTTGTTGCGGCGGCGCAGCTTGTGCGCGCCGGTGATGACGCCGGCTTCGATCAGGTCGATCACGCTGTCGCCGATCAGCTCGGTGTGCAGGCCGAGGTTCTCGTGGCCACTCAGCGCCGCGAGCACGGCGTTGGGGATCGCGCCGATGCCGACCTGGAGCGTGGCGCCGTTCCCGACCCGCTCAGCGATCAGCGCGGCGATCCGCTCGTCTTCGGGCCCGTGGACGGCTCGCGGCACCTCGACGAGCGGCCGGTCTGCGCGGCACCAGCCCACGACGTCGCTGATGTGGACCAGATTGCCGCCCATCGTGCGCGGCATCTGCTCGTTGGCTTCGAGGTAGAACGGGACGCGCCCGATCATCGAGCTGACGTAGTCGGCGTTGGTGCCGAGGCTGAAGTAGCCGTGCCTGTCGGGCGGGCTCGCCGCCGCGAGCACGAGCGAACAGCGCGTGGCGTCGCGCAGCAGCGCGGGCATCTCGGAGAAGTGGTTGGGTACCAGGTCGCAGTGCCCGTCCCAGTAGGCCTGCCGGTCGGCGGAGGAGAGGAAGTAGCTGACATGACGCAGCCGGTCGCCGAAGGCACCCTCCATGTAGCGGCGCGTGCGCAGCGGGTGCATCTGGTGCACGCGCACGCCGTCGAGCGTCTCTGCGTGCGCTTCGAGCGCGTCGAGCAGCGCCGGCGGCTCGCCGTTGGCGAGCGGGACGATCAGGTCCGCGCCCGCGTCGACGTGCTGCAGCAGTGCCTCCGGCGCGGAGGGCGTCGAGACCAGATGCGGGCGCGTCACGGGGCCATCAGCAGCTCGATCTCCTCCCGTCGCCCGGGTGGAACACGCCGCCAGGCCGGGAAGTAGCCGAAGGCCTCCTCGACCGTCCGCGAGCGCAGGCCCTCCTCCATCAGCTCCAGCTGATCGGGGGTCACGAGCGACGGGTGCGGCTCGCCGCAGGTGCGCGCCAGCGAGAGCAGCTCGTGACGCAGCGCACGGATGTAGTTGGCCGCGCGCGCGGACTTCAGCTCGGGATCCAGACCGCGCATCAGCCAGCGGTTCTGCGTCGCCACACCAGTCGGGCAGCGGTCCGTATGACAGCGCTGTGCCTGGATGCAGCCGATCGACATCATCGCCTCACGCCCGACGTTCACCATGTCGGCGCCGAGCGCGAAGGCGAACAGGGCCGTGTGTGGGAGGCCGAGCTTCGCGGAGCCGATGAAGACGATCCCCTCGTTGAGGCCGTTGCTCGCGAACGGGGCGTAGACGCGGACGAACGCCTGCTTGAACGGCAGGGCGACATGGTCGGCGAACGCCAGCGGCGCGGCACCCGTTCCGCCCTCGCCGCCGTCGACGGTGATGAAGTCGGGCCCCTGGCCGGTCGCCTGCATGCGCTGGGCGAGCTGCTCCCAGAACGCCTGCTCGCCGATCGCCGACTTGATGCCGACCGGCAGGCCCGTGGCGTCGGCGAGCGTCTCGCAGAACTCGATCAGCCCGTCCACGCTCGTGAACGCCGAATGGGTCGGCGGGCTCTGGCAGTCCTTCCCGGCCTCGACCCCGCGGCAGTCGGCGATCTCCTGCGTCACCTTCGCCGCGGGCACCATCCCGCCGACGCCCGGCTTGGCGCCCTGGGAGAGCTTGATCTCGAGCGCGCGGACCGGTCCCCTGGCGATCGTCTCGAGCAGACGCTCGAGGTCGAAACGCCCAGCGCTGTCGCGGCAGCCGAAGTACGCGGTCCCGATCTGGAAGATCAGGTCCCCGCCGTTGCGGTGGTACTTGGAGAGGCCGCCCTCGCCGGTGTTCTGCAGGCACGGCGCGAGCGCTGCGCCGCGGTTCAGGGCCTCGACGGCGGGGGGCGACAGGGCACCGAAGCTCATCCCGCTGATGTTCACGACGGACGCGGGGCGGAACGCGTGCCGGCGCCCGTGCAACGCGCCGAGGATCTTGCCCGCCGGGAGCTGGTAGCCGGGCGCCGAACCGTTCGCGCCCAGCTCGGGCGGCGGGGACGGGAACATGTCGGGCTTGACGATCAGGTAGCCGAGCCCGTTCTCCATCTCGTTGTCGGAGCCGAAGCCGATCGTGTTCGTCTCACGCTTCGACGAGGCGTACACCCAGCTGCGCTCGTCACGGGAGAACGGCCGCTCCTCGTTGTTGGAGGTGACGATGTACTGGCGCAGCTCCGGCCCGAACGTCTCGAGGATGTAGCGGAAGTGCCCGACGATCGGGAAGTTGCGCAGGATCGCGTGGTGGCGCTGGGTGAGGTCGTAGGCGACGACGCCGCCGAGCGCGAGCGCGCTGCTCGCTGCCAGGCGTCGCCAGGCGCTCATGTCCTCTCCTGACCCTTGGGCACCCCACCTCTCTACCAGACCTGAGCGCCGCCGTGGGGGTGGTGGCTACCGTCGTGCACGATGCTCGCCGCGCTTGCAGCGTTGGTGGTGGCGTTCCCCGCCGCCGCGCCCGCCCGTCCGCCGATCGCCTGGACACCGATTCCCTACCCGGCGCAGCGGCGCTCCGAGATGGCCGCCTACGCTCGGCGCCACTACGGGCTGGACCGCTACCGGCTGACCAATCCGCGCGTGATCGTCGAGCACATGACCGCCGGGCCGACGTTCCGTTCGGCGTTCAACACCTTCGCTCCCGACGTGCCGGACGGCGAGCTGGGTGAGCTGCCGGGCGTCTGCTCGCACTTCATCATCGATCGCGACGGGACGGTCCACCAGCTCGTGCCGCTCGCGCTGATGTGCCGCCACACCGTCGGGCTCAACCACACGGCGATCGGGATCGAGCACGTCGGATTCCGCGAGGCCGACGTGCTGTCCGGGCCCCAGCGTGCGGCGTCGCTGCGGCTGACCGCATGGCTGCGCTGCCGTGAGGGGATCGCGCTGCGCAACGTGATCGGGCACGCCGAGAGCCTGTCGTCGCCGTATCACCGCGAGCGCGTCGCGCGGCTGCGGCGCCAGACGCACGGCGACTGGCCACGCGGCCCGATGCGGACGTACCGGGCCGCGTTGTCGAAGATCACCTGCTGATCAGGAACTTGCCCGAATCCGCAGGATCAGCTCCTGCCGGTGCTCGTGAAAGCGGACGTACTCGTAGACGACGAGCGCGACGAGGATCGCGCTGACGAGTGCGAGTGCCCCGAGCGCGTCGATCGCGTGCACGAGCGGGACCAGCGCGAGCAGCACGATCGCCACGACGAGCCGCTGCTTGTTGAGCGAGCCGACGTTGCGCAGCCGGAAGGCGATGTGCCCGAGCAGGTACAGCGCCGGCCCGGCGCAGAGCGCGATCGCCGGCACGAGCTTCAGCGGCTCGCCCGTGTCGAGCAGCGTCTTCTTGATGCCGAGCGCGAGCAGCACGATCCCGGCGATCATGAAGAAGTGGATGTAGCTGTAGGAGTCGCGTGCGATGCGCGCCCGTTCGGTCCCACGTGCCTGCTTCATCCGGTGTTCGGAGACGATCGCGACGACGTCGAAGTACAGCCACCACAGCGTCGCCGCGGCCGCAACGCCGAGCGAGGCGCCGACCACCAGGCGCATGTCGACCGTCGCGTTGGTGACCCCGGATCCGAGTGCCACGATCGATTCGCCGAGCGCGAGGATGATGATCAGCCCGTGCCGCTCGGCGAAGTGCCCCGCGTGCACCCGGAACCCGGAGTTGCCCAGCACGACCGGCGTGGCGACGTCGAGGACGATCGCCAGCAGCCAGATCCAGGGCTGCGCGTCACCGCCGACCAGCGCGCCGCCCACGATCAGGACGGTGCTGACGAGAAACCCGGGCGCGAGCCTCAGGATCGCCCCGTGGTTGGGATCGTCGTCGTCCGTCCCGTATGCGTACACGCCGACCTGCATCGCGCGCACGACCGCGTAGGCGAGGGCGAACGGCAGCGCGTCGTCGCCGAATACGCGCGGCACCGACAGCGCGGCGACCGTGAACGCCGCCATCGCGACGAAGAACGAGACTCGCGTGGCCGGATCCTCCACGTCGATGCTGTTCGTCAGCCAGGCGTAGCCGACCCACGACCACCACAGCAGGGCGAGCACGAGCAGCCCGCGCAGCAACCCGCCGGCGGTGATGTCCTCCGCCAGCAGCAGCGTCACCTGCGCGATCGCGAGCACGAACACGAGGTCGAAGAACAGCTCGAGCACGCTGACGGGATGCTCGTCCTCGTCCTCGGGGATGACGCCGCCGTCGGGCGTGCGCTCGACATCGGCGGGTGGGGTGGCGGCGCTCATCGGCGGCATCCTGCCAGCATGCGCGCCGCGGTAGCGTGCCAGGTGTGATCGAGCGCATCACGTTCCTCGGGCACGCGACGGTGCTGATCGAGACCGGCGGCGCGCGGCTGATCACCGATCCCGTCCTGCGCTCGCGCCTGATCCACCTTCGCCGCCACGGCAAGGCGGTCGACGAGGACGTGCAGCGCGACCTCGACGGCATCCTGATCTCGCACCTGCACCGCGACCACTGGGACACGCCGTCGCTGAGGCTGCTCGAGCGCTGGACGCCGATCGTCGTGCCGCGCGGCGCGGGCGAGCTCGCGGCCTCCGCGGGGTTCACGGACGTTCGTGAGGTCGTGGCGGGGGAGAGCGTCGAGTTGTCGGGTGTCCGCGTCCGCGCCGTGCCGGCCGACCACGACGATCACCGTGGCCCCGTCGGCGGCCCGCGCGCCGACGCGATCGGCTTCGTCGTGGAAGGCCCGACACGCGTCTACTTCGCCGGCGACACCGACGTGTTCGACGAGATGCGGGCGCTGCCCGGCGATGCGCCGCTCGACGTGGCGCTGCTGCCGGTCTGGGGGTGGGGCCCGACACTCGGCCCCGGCCACATGGATCCACGCCGCGCCGCCGAGGCGCTGGCGCTGCTGCGCCCGCGCATCGCGCTGCCGATCCACTGGGGCACGCTGTACCCGGTCGCCCTCCATCGTGTCCGCCCCGATCCGCTCGTCGATCCGCCGCACCAGTTCGCGCGGTTCGCCGCGAACCTCGCTCCGGACGTCGACGTGCGGATCGTGCAACCCGGGGGGTCGCTCGCGCTCGACGGCCCGATGGTGCTGCAGGAATGAACCGCCGCCGTCAGGGGCGGCGCATCGCGGCGATCGCCCAGGCGATGAAGACGGCCTGGAGCGGCAGGCGGGCGTAGAGGGCCCAGGCGCCGCCCGGCACCTCGGGGAAGTCCTCGGCGTGCAGCGCCATGTGGAGATTCGCCGGGAAGATCGCGACGAGCGTGGCGATCGAGAACAGGCCGCCCAGGCGCCGCACGCGCGGGTTGCCCGACATCAGCGCCGCGCCGCCGGCGATCTCCGCAGCGCCGCTGGCGACGTTCATCGCCTCGTGGGCGGGCAGCCACGGCGGCATGATCCGCAGATAGAAGCCCGGATTGACGAAGTGGTTCACGCCGGCGAGGACGAAGACGGGGCCGAACAGCGAGCGGATGATGCGCATGGCGTGGACCCTAGTGTCGTGAATCGTCGGGGGCCGCCCCGATAGCGTGCGCGCCATGATCGCGACCGCCGCCGGCCTGGCCTACCGCGAGGCGCTGCCCGGCGCGGAGCCGCTCGGCACGCTGCTCTGCATCCACGGCTACCCGGAGTCCTCGCACATGTGGCGGGCGGTGCTCGACGCCGCGGCGCGGGCCGGCTGGCGCGCGCTCGCGCCCGACCTGCCCGGGTACGGCGACTCGCCGCTGGGCGAGGCCGGCGCGCAGGCGGGGACCTGGGAGGCGCACCTCGAGGCCCTCAGCCGCTTCCACGCCGAGCTCGCGCTCGGTCCGGTCGTGCTCTGCGTGCATGACTGGGGCGGGCTGATCGGGCTGCGCTGGGCGTGCGACGACCCCGGGCGGGTGCGGGGCCTGATCGTCAGCGCAACCGGCTTCTTCGCGTTCGGGAAGTGGCACGGCCTGGCGCAGGCGCTGCGCACCCCCGGTCAGGGCGAGGAGATCGCTGCGGGCATGACGCGCGAGGGCTTCGCCGCGACGCTCGCCTCGATCTCGCGCATGGACGAGGCCGCGATCGACGCGTGCTGGAAGGCCTACGACGGTGACGAGCGCCGCGCCGCGCACCTCGCGCTCTACCGCTCGGGCGACTTCGAGAAGCTCGCCGCCTACGAGGGCAAGCTCGCAGCGCTCGGCGTGCCGGCACTGCTCGTCTGGGGAGCGGACGACCCGATGGCCCCGGTCAAGGGCGCTCGCGTGCTGCGCGACGAGCTCCCCGGCTCACGCCTCGTGATCCTCGAGGACGAGGGCCACTTCATCTTCGACGACGCGCCCGCGCTGACGTCCGGGCTGATCGCGGGCTTCCTCGGCGAGTTTCAGGCGGCGTCGAGCGGCGCGTCCGGCGGCTGACCGGCCGGCTCGAACTCGAACTGGTCCTCGCCGATTGCGATCACGACCGGCTCGCCGCCGCCGGACCGCGCGGTGATCGCGAGCGGCAGCTCGGCGTTCGTGGTCTCGAACACCGCCATCGCGACGTTGCGGCCGCCGAGCGCATCGGCCAGCCCGCAGACGCCGGCGACGAGGTGGTCCAGCCCGCCGATCGTTCCGGCGATCTCGCCGTTGGCCGCGTCGACCTCGAACGGGGGCAGTTGACGAACGGACGGCAGCAGCGGGATCGCGACGTCGAGCTCGATGCCGTGCGGCAGCTGGACGATGCGGTCGCCCAGATCCACCTCGATCGCGGTCATCCGGCCGCATTCGACGATCGCGGGTCCGACTCCCGGGTCGCGGTCGACGAGCCCGACGGCGCGCAGCGCGCCGGAGCGGTGCACGAACTCCCGGAGGATCACGACGGTGGCGTCGAGCGCCCCGACACTGGCGACGATCTCGATGGCGTCCTCGTCGTGCTCGGACATCGGCGGCGACGCTAGCAGCGGCTGGGTGGCCTCATTACACAGAAGAACAGTGTAACGACGAAAGGTCGGTTCGCTGCGGCCAGCGGTGCTGTGCGTCCAGAACCGCGTGGACGCGTTCAAGCCCTGCCGGGACCCGCGCGATACCCACGGGGAAGGTTGCACGCTCGCTCATGCCCGACCTCGATCACTCACCGCTCCAGGGTCTCGCCGCAGCAGCCGGTCTGGCTCCCGCCACCCGCCTGCTGGTCGTCGAGGGACGCCCCGGGGACGGGCAGCTGATCGGCGATCTGCTCGCCTCCGCCGGCCGGCTCGTGGATGTGCGCGCGCTGGCCCGCGCCGGCGATGCGGCCAACGAGCTCGTCGACGCGCCGGCCGACGCGGTGCTGCTGGCCGGCGACGACGACGCGACGCTGCTGCAGGCGCTCGCCGAGCTGCGCTCGATGGTGTCCCACGTCCCCGTCGTCGTGCTCGTGTCCGACGACGACGAGACCCTCGCGCTGTCCGCGATCCGCGGCGGCGCCCAGGACGTCGTCGTCCGCTCCCTCCTCGATGGCCCCGGCCTCGTGCGCTCGCTCGGCTTCGCCGTGGAGCGCGAGCGCACCGGCAACGAGCTCGCGCGGCAGGCGATGCACGATCCGCTGACCGGTCTGCCCAACCGTGTCCTGCTGCGCGACCGTCTCGATCAGGCACTCGGCCGCCTCGGGCGCCGCGCGGAGACCGTCGGCGTCCTCGTCCTCGACCTCGACGGCTTCAAGGCGGTCAACGATGCGCTCGGCCACGAGGTCGGCGACCTGCTGCTGATCGCGGTCGCGCGCAGGCTGACCGGCGTGCTGCGCTCCGGGGACACCGCCGCGCGCGTCGGCGGCGACGAGTTCGTGATCCTCTGCGAGGACGTGCGCGGCGCCCACCAGGCCGTCGCGGTCGCCCAGCGCATCGCCGCGGCGCTCGCCGAGCCGGTGTCCGCCGGTGCCGGCGAGGCGCATGTGCGCGCCAGCATCGGCATCGCGCTCGCCAGCGGTCCGGGGACGCAGGCTGAGGCGCTGCTGCGCGACGCCGACGCGGCGATGTACCGCGCCAAGCAGCACGGCGGCACCTACGAGGTCTTCGACGAGGAGATGCGCGCGCGGGCCCGGCAGCGCCTGGACCTGGAGGACGATCTGCGCCGCGGCCTCGACGAGGGCGAGTTCACGCTGCACTACCAGCCGGTCTTCCGCCTGCGGTCGGGCTCGATCGTCGCGACCGAGGCGCTGCTGCGCTGGGCGCACCGCAGCCGCGGCCTGATCGGTCCCGGCGAGTTCCTCGACGTCGCCGAGGACGCGGGCCTGATGTTCCCGATCGGCGCGTGGGCGATCAACTCCGCCGCGCGCCAGGCGGCGATGTGGGCGGCTGACCGCCAGGGCTCCGAGCCGGCCGTCGTCTCGGCCAACCTGAGCCCCCGCCAGGTCCTGCACGGCGACACCGTGACCGTCGTCAAGGACGCGCTGGACGCCTCGGGCGCCGATCCCGCGACGCTCTGCCTGGAGTTCACCGAGGCGGCCGTGATGGCCAACCAGGTGCGCGCGGGGCGCGTGCTGCGCGGGATCAAGGAGCTCGGCTGCCGCCTGGCGATCGACGACTTCGGCACCACCCAGTCCTCGCTGCGCCTGCTCGAGCAGCTGCCCGTCGACACCGTGAAGATCGACCGCTCGTTCATCACCGGTATGGCCGAGAGTCACGAGGAGGCGGCGATCGTCGCCGCCGTCATCGGCCTCGCCCACGCGTTCGGCCTGGAGGCCGTCGCCGAGGGCGTCGAGACGCTCAGCCAGGTCGACCGCCTGCGCGCACTCGGATGCGACGCGGCGCAGGGCCACTACTTCGCCTCGGCACAGCCGGCGGGTGACCTGACCGGCCTGCTGCTCGCGCTCGGGTAGGCGCCTCAGCGCACCACGAACTGCGCCCGCTCGATCCGCTGGGCCACGACCTCGCCCCAGCGGTCCTCGCCGGCGATCGCGCGCACACGCCGTGCCGAGGCGGCGTGGTCGTAGCGCACGCGGCGGTGCTCGACGACGCCGTCGTCGCCGATCACGGCCCACGCCGCGCGCGGGTTGCCGTCGAACGGCATGCCGACGCTGCCGGGGTTGACGAGCTCGATGCCCGGTGGATCGGCGAAGCGCTGAAAGGGAAGATGGGTGTGGCCGAAGACGAGCCGCTGCTCGGTGACGCCCTCGAGCAGCCCGTCGTCCTCGGCGTGCGGATCGGGCAGGAACGACAGCACGTCACTGCGCGGTGAGGCATGCCATGCGCGCGTGCGCTCGTCGAGCAGCGCGCTCTCGGGGAGCGTCGCCAGCGCGGCGACCTCCACCGGTCCGACGATCGCGCGTGCCGAGGCGATGGCGCCCTGGACGATCGGATCGTCCGGAGCCTCGTCGGGCGCGGCCGTCCAGCGCTCGCCGTTGCCGCGGATCCAGGTCGCGTCCGGGAGCGAGCGCAGCAGCGCGAGCGTCTCGCCGGGCCAGCCGCCGAACAGCGAGTAGTCGCCGCCGAGCAGCCAGCGATCCACGCGCGTGGCCTCGGCGTCCTCGAGGGCGGCCTGCAGTGCGGGGAGGTTCCCGTGAACGTCGTAGAGCAGTCCCCACATCGCTGCTGCGAATCTACTTGCCTGATGTTCGCCCTCATAGGCCCGACACTGACCTTGCGCCCGCCCGAGCCCGCCGACGCCCCCGCGCTGCTCGCGCTGGCGTCCGAACCGCAGGTCACGCGTTGGTTCTCCTGGGGCCCGTACACCGACGTCGCTCAGCCGGCCGCCTACATCGAGCGCTGCGCCGGTCAGCGTGAGCGCGGGGAGCAGCTCGACCTGATCGTCGTCCACCGCGAGCTGGGACCGGCGGGGATCACGGGCCTGTCGGAGTTCAGCGTGCGCGACGGGCGCTGCATGGTCGGCACCTGGTTCGGCTCGGACTTCTGGGGGACGGGGGCCAACGCCGAGTCGAAGGCGATCATCATGCGACTGGCCTTCGACGTGCTCGGCATGCACCGGCTGGGCTCGTACTCCAACCCGGCCAACGAGCGCTCGACCCGTGCGCTGGAGGCCGTCGGGTTCACGCGCGAGGGCGTCCTGCGCCACTGGCACAGGCACGGCCGCGAGTGGCTCGACGTCAACGTCTTCGGGCTGCTGCGCGACGAGTGGGCCGCCGGGCCGCAGGCCCAGGTGCCGGTCGAGGTCCAGGGCCGGCCGCCCGCCTCGTTCCGGCAGGGTTAGCCGTTGCGCGAGTCCCAGCGCCAGCCGCGGATCGCGCCCCAGACGCCGAGCGCCGTCCACAGCAGCAGAACGGCGATGTCGGAGAGCAGGTCGTCGAGACCGGCGCCGGTCACGAACGCCGCCTGGAAGCCGTTGATCACGTGGACCAGCGGCAGCGCGTTCGCGATGTCGTGCAGGAACTGCGGGACCTGCTCGACGTCGTAGAAGACGCCGGAGATGAAGATCATCGGGAGGAAGACGATGTTCGTGTACGCGGGGGCGGCGTCGAAGTTCGGGATCACGTGCGAGAAGGCGATCCCGAGCGAGGCGAAGCAGGCCACGCCGAGGACGGTGAACACCACCAGCGCAAGCCAGTTCTGCGGCCAGCCGAGATCGAACGCGAACCGGCTTGCGAAGACGATGATCCCGACCTGCACGCCGGCGTTGGTGGCGGCGTTGCCAAGGACGCCGGCGAGGTAGGAGCCGCCGGGGAGCGGGGTGCCGTGCATGCGCTTGAGCACACCCGCATCGCGCAGGAACGTCATCTGGTTGGCGAGCGCGTTGAACGTCGTCGCCATCACCGACAGCCCGGCGATCCCCGGCACGATGATCTTCAGGTTCTCCGCACTGGAGATGGCGCCGAACAGCACGAGGAAGATCAGCGGCAGGACGAAGCTGAAGAACGCCGCCGTCGGGTTGCGCCAGAACATCTTGCGCTCGAGGCGGTAGTGATGCCAGGCGAGGGTGCTCGCGCTCATGCCCCGGTCTCCTCGGCGGGCTCGGGCTCCGGCTCGGCGGTCAGCTCGAGGTAGACGTCCTCCAGGCTCGGGCGTGAGACCGACAGGTCGCGCAGCGGTTCCCCGCGCGCGAGCGCCCCGCTGGTCAGCTGGTGCAGCAGCGGCGTCGGATCGCTCTCCTCGCGCGTGCGCAGCTCGCCGTGCTCGTCGCGCCAGCTGACGCGGTAGTGCGAGGCGGCGGTGCCGAGCGTCGCCGGCGGTCCGTCCGCGAGCACGCGCCCGTCCTTGACGATCGCGACGCGGTCGCAGAGCGCCTGGGCCTCGTCGAGGTAGTGCGTCGTCAGCAGCACGGTCTTGCCGAGCTCCTGCAGCCGGCGGATCGTCTCCCACGCGGCGCGCCGTGCCGCAGGGTCGAAGCCCGTCGTCGGCTCGTCGAGGAACACGAGCTCCGGGTCGCCGATCAGCGCGAGTGCCAGGTCCAGCCGCCGCGCCTGGCCGCCGGAGAGCGTTCGCGCGAGCGCGTCGCGCTTCTCGGTCAGTCCGACGATCTCGATGACCTCGTCGACGTCGCGCGCCGACGGGTACATCCCGGCCCAGTAGGCGACGGCCTCGCGCACCTTCACGTGGCGGTACATGCCGCATGACTGCAGCACGATTCCCACGCGCTCGCGCAGCGCGCGCGGGCGATCACCGGGGTCGAAGCCCAGGACGGAGACGATGCCGGCGCTGCGCCTGCGGTACCCCTCGAGGATCTCGACCGTCGTCGTCTTGCCGGCGCCGTTGGGGCCCAGCAGGCCGAACACCTCGCCGGGGGCGACCTCGAAGTCGATGCCCCGCACCGCTTCGAACTCGCCGTAGGACTTGCGCAGATCGCGCACGAGGATCGCTGGGGTGCCCGAGCTCACGCCGGGCGATGGTAGAGGCGATCGGCATGGCCACGCGGTGAAACCCGGTGGACGCGGAACGCGAAGGCGCGATAATGCAGGCTGAGAATGGCGAAGGCACGCGATATCCCAGGGCTCGACGGCGCAATGACGTACGGCGACGCCGCAGCGCTCACCGTCGAAGTCCGGGCCCAGGAGATCTTCGATCACCAGGAGGGCGTGCTCGACGTCCACGAGATCGAGCGCGTGCATGCGATGCGCGTGTCGACGCGCCGGCTGCGCGCGGTACTGGAGATCTACGAGCCCTGCTTCCCGCGCAAGGCGCTGCGTCCCGTGCTCGCCGAGGTCAAGGAGCTGGCCGACGCGCTCGGTGCGCGCCGCGACCCCGACGTCGAGCTGCTCGCGCTGGAGCAGTTCGCGGCGTCGGTCGGACCGGACGAGCGGGCCGGCGTCCAGGTGTTCGTCGATCGCACGCGGATCGAGCAGGCCGAGGGCAACGAGCGGCTCGCCGCTGCGCTCGACCACATGCGGCGCATGGATCTGCAAGGCAGGCTGGCGGAGCTCGCGGAGCTGGCCCGCACACACGAGCCGGAGCCCGAGGAGCACGACGGGGAGGATCCCGGGCCGCTGGAGCCCGCCTTCGAGCACAGCGAGCTCGGCGAGCACCCGCACGGCCTCGGCCGCTTCGAGGGCCCCGCGCCCGCGAGCGCCAACCAGGACACGGGGTGGTGAGGTGAAGGCACGCCGGGTCAAGCACCTGGAGCCGGCAAGGCCGCTGGCCGAGAACGCCGAGCGCATCGTCGGCGTCCGGCTGGAGGAGCTCTGCGACTTCGTCCCTGCCGTGCTCGACCCGCGCGCGGTGCGCGAGCTGCACGACATGCGGATCGCGGCCAAGCGCCTGCGCTACGCGCTCGAGGTGCTCGCCGATCCGTGCTTCGGCCCGTACGCGCACACGGCCGGCAAGCGCGCAAAGGAGCTCCAGGACCTGCTCGGCGAGATCCACGACTGCGACGTGCAGCTGCCGCGCGTCGAAGCGCTCGTCGCCGAGCTGCGCGACTCCGATGCCGTCGAGCTGCGACGCCGCGCGGGTGATGCGCCCGACCTTGATCCCGCGCTCGCGGCGCGCCTGCCGCACGGCGACTCCTGGCGCGGCCTGATCGCGCTGGAGACCTACCTGCGCGCGCGCCGCGATCTGCTGTACGAGCGCTTCACGACGTTCTGGCGCGACCTCGAGCGTGAGGGCTTCCGTGCGCGCCTGGAGTACGCGATCAGCGAGCGTCCCGAGCCCGAGCCGGCTTCCGTCCCGCGCGTGACGCTGCCGGCGGTCGAGCCTGCGCCCGCACCGATCCAGTCCGCTGCGGCGGCCGAGCCGGCCCCCGCTGCCGAGCCGGCGTGAACGAACCCCCGCTCAGCGAGGCCGAGGCCGCGCGCTTCCTGCCGACGGCCGAGGATCCGTTCCCGGCGCCGCGCGAGTCGCTCGACCTCGCCGACGCGGAGCTGTCGTTCAACCGCGAGGTCTCCTGGGCGGACTTCAACGACCGCGTGCTGCAGCTCGCCGAGGATCGCGACCAGCCGCTGCTGGAGCGCGCAAAGTTCGCCGCGATCTTCACGTCGAACCTCGACGAGTTCTTCATGATCCGCGTCGCCGGCCTGCACGACCAGGTCGAGGCGGGCATCACCGAGAAGCGCCGCGCGGGCCTGAATCCCTCGGAGACGATCGACGCGCTGCGCGCGCGCATCCAGCCGCAGGTCGAGCGGCAGGCGCGGATGGTCGCTGAGGAGCTGGGGCCGGGGCTCGCCGAGCACGGCATCCACGTGATCACGCTCGACGAGGTCCCGGAAGATCAGCGGCCGGCGCTGCGCGAGCGCTTCAAGCGCCAGGTGCTGCCCGTCCTGACGCCGCTCGCCGTCGGGCTCGGGCGGCCGTTCCCGTACATGTCGAACCTGTCGCTCAGCCTCGCCGTGCTGGTGCGCGACCCGCAGACCGACACGACGGTCTTCGCACGCGTCAAGGTGCCGAAGGAGATGCTGCCCCGCTTCGTCCCGGTCGTCGAGGGGTCGGAGACGTTCGTCCTGCTCGAGGACCTGATCGCGGACAACCTCGAAGCGCTGTTCCCGCGCATGCAGATCGTTGATCACGGTCTGTTCCGCGTCACCCGTGACGCGGACTTCGAGATCTCCGACGAGGCGGACGACCTACTCGAGGCCGTCGAGGCCGAGCTGCGCCGGCGGCCGTTCGGCGAGGTCGTGCGGCTCGAGGTGCAGGACGGCATCAGCACGGTGATCCGCGAGCAGCTCGTCGAGGCGCTGCGCGTCGAGGAGCGGCAGGTCTACGCGATCCCCGGCCTGCTCGACATGAACGACCTCTGGCAGATCGCCGGCCTGCCAGGGCATGCGGACCTGCGCGACGAGCCGTGGACGCCGGTCGTCCCGCCGCGCGCGACGGTCGCCGAGCAGGACGAGCACGACATCTTCTCCGTGATCCGGCAGGGCGACCTGCTCGTGCATCACCCGTACGAGTCGTTCGCCTCGTCGGTCGAGCGCTTCGTCACGCAGGCCGTCGAGGACCCGGACGTGCTCGCCGTCAAGCAGACCGTCTACCGCACGTCCGATGACTCGCCGCTCGTCCCGTCGCTGATCACGGCGACCGAGCGCGGCAAGCAGGCGGTCTGCCTGGTCGAGCTGAAGGCGCGCTTCGACGAGCGCGCGAACATCCAGTGGGGGCGCCGGCTGGAGGAGTCCGGTGTGCATGTCGTCTACGGCATCCCGGGGATGAAGACGCACGCCAAGTGCCTGCTCGTGGTGCGCCGCGAGGGCGACGGGGTGCGGCGCTACGTGCACATCGGCACCGGCAACTACCACCGCAAGACGGCACGCCTGTACACCGACTTCGGCCTGTTCACGTGTGACGAGCGGCTCGGCGCGGACGTCGCGGACATGTTCAACTTCCTGACGGGCTACGGGCGGCCCACGCGCTACCGCGAAGTGCTGATGGCGCCGAACTTCATGCTCGACGGCATCGTCGAGCGGATCGAACGCGTGATCGCCGCGCATGCGGCGGGCGTGCACGCGCGGATCAAGCTGAAGATGAACGCGCTCGTGCACCCACGCGTGATCGAGTCGCTCTACGCCGCCTCGCAGGCCGGCGTGCAGGTCGACCTGAACGTGCGCGGCATCTGCTGCCTGGTGCCCGGCATTCCCGGCGTCTCGGACAACATCCGCGTCGTCTCGATCCTCGGCCGCTTCCTCGAGCACTCGCGGATCTACGCGTTCGAGTACGGGGACGAGATCGAGGTGCTGATCGGCTCCGCGGACCTGATGCCGCGCAACCTCGACAACCGCGTCGAGCTGATCGCCCCGGTGCGCGACGTCGCCAGTCGCACCGAGTTGCTGGAGACGCTCGAGCGCTGCTTCGCCGACAACACGCACTCCTGGGATCTGCAGCGCGACGGCACCTGGGTGCGCAACGCGCCCGGGGACGGCGAGGAGCCGCGCGGCGTGCAGCGCGAGCTGATGGCGCTGGCGCTGCGGCGCTCGGCCGAGGCGGCCGGCGGCTCGTGAGCGAGCCGCCCCCGCTGGTTCCGCTCCGCGAGCGCATCCTCGCGGCCGAGATCAACGTCCCGACGCGCGGAAACCGCAAGCTCGCCGCGCTCGTCGCCGCCGTCAACGCGGACCTGCAGATCAAGGGCTGGTGGCACGCGGCCGGGATGAACGCCCACAGGCTGGGGATGTCCGATCACTCGTGGGTCCACATCCAGATCGTCACGAACATCTCGCTGCGGCTCGCGCGGCTGCTGTTCCGGCGCGGCGTGGAGCCGGCGATGGTCACCGACCACGGGATGACCGAGCGTGACGCCGAGGTCGTGATCGCCGCGGGTGCGCTGCTGCACTGCCTGGGCATGGGGATCCACCGCCAGGACCACGAGCGCTTCTCCCTGTTCCTCGCCGCGGACAAGCTGCCCGCGCTGCTCGACGGGATCTACGAGGAGCCGGAGCGGACGATCATCGTCGCCGAGGCGCTGCACGCGATCATCAGCCACCGCTCGAAGGGCAACCCGTTCACGATCGAGGGCGCGATCGTCCGCGTCGCCGATGCGCTCGACATGGCCAAGGGCCGCGCACGGCTCCCGTTCGAGGCGGGGGAGACGAACATCCACTCGCTGTCCGCCTACGCGATCGAGTCCGTGAAGATCGTCTCCGGCCGCGAGACCGCGGTCCGCGTCGAGATCGAGATGTCCAACAGCGCCGGAATCTTCCAGGTCGACGAGGGACTCGGAACGAAGCTCCGCGGAACGCCCCTGGAGCACCACATCGAAGTCGTCGCCCGCATCGACGCCGAGCACGAGAAGCGCCTCGTGCCCGTGTTCCGGCTGTAGCGCGCCTGCGGTCTGCCGCAGTCGCGGCATAGCGCCGTCACGCCAGACGCGCCAGCGTGGACGGATGCCCAAAAGCGCCCCCGGCGACTCGATGCGGATCGTGCCCGGTATGCGGGCACTATCCGCATCACGACTGCGATCACTCGCGCTCGCGGACCTGGCGAGGCGCCAGCATGGGGTGGTCACGACGCGTCAGCTGCTCGGTGTCGGGTTCACACGCTCCGCGATCGACCGTCTCGTCCGCGCAGGGCGACTGCAGCGCCTGCATGCCGGGGTCTACGCAGCCGGGCATTCCCACCTCACACCCCGCGGCCGCAGGCTTGCCGCCGTCCTCTCCGCCGGGCCGGGGGCGGTAGCGAGTCACAGCGCCGCAGGCGCCGGGTGGGATGTCCGCGCGGACGCCGGCCGCGTCGTCCACGTCACCGTGCAGGCATCGACGTCCGGCGCGCGGTCAACTGCAGGGGTGCGCGTTCATCGTCCGCGCGTGCTCGACGCTGCCGACGTGACGTGTCGAGACGGGATCCCCCTGACCAGCCTCGCGCGAACGCTGATCGACCTCGGAGACATCCTGAGTGCCGAGCAGGTCCGTAGGGCGTTCGTCCGAGCCGAACAGCTCCAGCTCATCGATATGGACGAGATCAACGGAGCGCTCGAACGCGCAGGTCGCCGCAGAGGCCCTTCCATCCTGCGCGGGCTCCTGCGCGCCTACGACCCGCGGTGGCAGGAGACGCGCTCAGGTCTCGAGCTGCGGATGCTCGACATCGTCCGCGACCACGGCCTCCCGCAGCCCGCGGTCAACGCCTGGGTCGCCGGTCGCTGGGAGGCCGATCTGCTTTGGAGCGACCAGCGGCTGATCGTCGAGGTTGACGGTGGCGTCGTCCACGGGACGGCGAGCGCCCGCAGCCATGACGCTGTCCGCGACCGGGCGCTGCGGCGCCTCGGCTACCGCGTGCTGCACGTCAACGAAGCTGAGCTCGACGGGGCGGCGATCGTAGGCCGGCGAGTCCGCCGGGCGCTCGCGCGGTCACAAACGCAGTCGTGATGCGGATCCTGCCCGGATAGCGGGCAAGATCCGCATCGAGTCGGCGGGGGCCGGCACCTAGGCTTGCTCAGCCCATCGTCTCGCCCTGGTCCTCCAGGACGGCCATCGCCGCGTTGCGCCCGTTGAGTGCGATCACCGAGCCGGCCGGGTGTGTCGCCGCGCCGCACAGGTAGACGCCGTCGACCGGCGTGCGCGAGGTCAGGCGGTGCTCCCACATCTGATCGGGCGTGACCTCGCCCTGGAAGATGTTGCCGCCGGTCAGGCCGACGCGCTCCTCGATGTGCGGCGGGCCGAGCACCTCGTGGTGGACGAGGATGTCGCGGAAGCCCGGGGCGAACGTGTCGATCAGCGAGATGAACTGCTCGGCGGCCTCACCGCGACGCGAGTCCCAGTCGCCCTGCGCCAGGTCGTACGGCGCGTACTGGCCGAACACGCTGAGCAGGTGGTAGCCCTCGGGCGCGGGTGTCGGGTCGTAGCCCGTCTGCACGTAGACCTCGCCGAAGCCGACGGCGATCTCGCCGCGCGCACAGGCGTCCGCCGCCTTCTGCGCCGCCTCGAGGCCGTGTGTCAGATCGACGGTCGCCTGTGAGGGGAAGCGCTCGCCGGGTGCGGCGGTGAACTCCGGAAGGGCGTTCAGCACCGCGTTGAACTTGACGACCGGGCTGCGCACCTTCCAGGCATCGATGCGGTCGCGATAGTCGGCCGGGACGTCCTGGCCGTCGAGCAGCCGCATCGTGATCTTCGGATCGGCGTTCGAGACGACGGTCGTCGCGCGGATCGTGGTGCCGTCCTCGAGCACGACGCCCTCACCGGGGATGATCTGCGCGACGGGCACGCCGGTCGCGAGCTGCGCCCCGAACTCGCGCGCGGCGTCGGCGATCGCGAAGCTGATCCTGCCCATCCCGCCCTTGACGTAGCCCCACACCGGGCCCTGACCCTCAAGGTCGCCCTGGTAGTGCATGAGCTTGATCGACGCGGTCCCCTTGTCCTTCGGGCCGCCCCAGGAGGCGATGACACCCTGGCCGAAGAGCGCGTCCTTCAGCCGCTGGTCCTCCAGGAACTCATCGAGCAGCTCCGAGATCGAGGCGTCGAAGACGATGTCCTGCATCAGCTGCTCGCCGGCGAGCAGCTCCTCGATCTCCGCGCGCGTCGGCGACTCGCCGATCCACGTGTCGCGCGGGCCGGCCCGCAGCTTCCTGCGCGTCGCGTCGAAGATCTCCTCGTACTCCCAGTAGCCGGCGATGTCCTTCTTGGAGACGCCGAGCCCCTCGAGGCCCGCCTGCGTCTTTGCGTCGTCGAGCCACTGCCCGAACGCGGTCCCGTCCGCGAACGGCACCCACAGGTTCGGGTCGGCGATGTAGCACTCGTACCCGCGCGAGCGCAGTCCCAGCTCCTGGATCACGACCTCGTCGAGCAGCCCGACGACGTATGCGCAGGGGCTGATGACGAACTCGCCGTCGAACGGGCGCTCGAGGGTGCATGCCCCACCGAGCCGTTCGCGCGCCTCGAGGACGAGCACGCTCTGCCCGGCGCGCGCCAGGTAGGCGGCCGCGGTCAGGCCGTTGTGCCCACCGCCCACGACGATCGCGTCCCACTGACGCGCGGCGAGCTCCTCGAGCGGCGCCGGCAGTCCGACCTCTCCGAGCTGTGCGGCGATCTGGTTCATGCGGTGCCTCCTGTGGCGATCGGGGTGGGGGTGAGGTCTGCGGGCGCGGCGGCCGGACGGACGGCGAGCGCGTCGACGGCGACCGCTCCCGACACGCCGACGATCACGGGATTCAGCTCGAGCAGCTCCAGGCCGGCGTCCAGCAGCAGCTCGCCGGCCCGGGCGGCGAGCTGCGCGGCGGCCGTGACGTCCAGCGCAGGACGGCCGCGGTGGCCGGTCAGCAATGGTGCTCCGCGCAGCCCGCGCAGGGCCTGCTCGACGCGCTCGGCGCCGGCCGGCAGCGGGATCACGGCGACATCGGACAGCACCTCCGTCCACACGCCGCCGAGCCCGACGACGAGCGCGGGCACGACCGCGTCGGCGCGCACGGACACGAGCAGCTCGGCGCCCGGAGCGGCCATGCGCTCGACGAGCACCTCGGCGCCGGCGACCGCGTCGAGTGAGCGCAGCCGCGCGTACGCAGCGCGCGCGCCCTCCGGCGACTCAACGTTCAGCTCGAAAGCGCCGAGCTCGCTCTTGTGGCGCAGGTCGGGGCTCGTGAGCTTGATCGCGACCCGGCCGCCGAGCGCGGACTGACAGGCCGCGGCATCGTCGGCACCGGCGACGAGCCGCCCTTCGGGGACCGGGATCCCGGCTGCGCCGAGCAGCGCCTTGGCCTCGTGCTCGGCAAGCCACTCGCGGGCGTCGCCGGGGCCCAGGCGCACGGCCCGCTGCGCCGCGCCCCGCAGCGCCGCGATGCGCTCCGCGTCCGGCGAAGGCCGGTCGAGCGCGCCGACGACCTGCACGCCGGTGCGCAGCCCGGACACGGCGACGAGCCCGTCCTCCTGCAGCAGCCGGGCGAGCCGGTCGGGCAGCAGCTCCGGCAGCGTCGAGGAGACGACGACCGGTGTGTCGATCGTCCGTGCCGCGGCACGCACCGCCTCGAGCACGCGGCGCCAGGACTCGGCTGCGGCCTCGTCGAGCCCGTCGGGCTCGTCGTAGAACACGAGCAGCCGCGTGATCTGCGGATCGTCGGCCAGCGCGAGCACGAGCTCCTTCAGCACGTCGTGCTCCTCCCACAGCAGCGACGTGTAGTCGAGCGGGTTGCCTGCGGTCGCAGCGCCCGGCAGCGCGGCCTGCAGGCGCGCGACGGTCGCGGGGGCGAGCGCGGGAAGCTGGACCCCGAGCTCGGACGCGAGGTCGGCGGCGACGCTCGAGTCGCCGCCGGAGCAGGTCATCATCGCGACGCCCGGGGCGGCCGACACGCCGCGCGCGCGCGGCACCGCCAGCGCCTTCGCCAGCTCGAGCAGCTCGTGCGGGTCGGTGGCCCATGCCGCGCCGGCCTCCTCGGCGAGCGCGCGGAAGACCCGCTGATCGCCGGCGACCGCGCCGGTGTGCGCCTGCGCGGCCGCGGCGCCGGCCTGGGAGGCCCCGGCCTTCAGGACCGCCACGCCGATGCCGGCCCGCGCGCAGCGCTCGAGCGCGCTGCACCAGCGCTCGCCGTCGCCGTCGGCCTCGAGGTAGAGGGCGACCGAGCGCACACCGTCCAGCTCGGCGACGGCGTCGAGCCAGTCCGCCGCCTGAAGCACCGCCTGGTTGCCGCACGAGACGACGGTGTGCAGCCGCAGCCCGCGGCGCGAGGCGAGCGCGTTGACCGCGACGTTCCCGCTCTGCGAGATCAGCGCGACCGCTCCCGGCTCACGCGGTGCAACCATGTCGCCCCACAGCGCCATCCGCGCGGGCAGCGAGACGATCCCGTTGCCGTTCGGCCCGCAGACGGGCAGGTCATGGGCGCGCGCCGCGGCGACGAGCTCGTCCTGCAGTGCGCCGCCGCCGGCGGACTCGGCGAAGCCCGCGGCGAACACCACGGCGCCGCCGCAGCCGCGCGCGCCGATCGCCTCGACGGCTGCGGGCGCGTCGGCGGCGGGGATCGCGACGACGACGGCATCGACGGCTTCCGGGAGGTCCGCGACGGTCGGTACGCAGGGATACCCGTGCGCCTGCTCGCGCCCCGGATTGACCCCGTAGACCTCACCCGGGAACCCCAGCCGCCGCAGGTTCAGCAGCGCCTCGCCACCGTAGGCGCCGGGGCGCTCCGTGGCTCCGACCACCGCGATCGAGCGCGGATGCAGCAGACGGCCGGCGTCCATCTAGTGGATGACCCGCTCGACACCGCGGCGCTCGAGCGACCGGGTGATGATGATCCGCTGGATCTCGCTGGTGCCCTCCCAGATGCGGTCGACGCGCAGCTCACGCCAGAAGCGCTCGGCGACGTTGATGCGCGTGTAGCCGCGGCCGCCGAAGATCTGCAGGCAGCGGTCGGCGCAGCGGTTCGCCGCCTCGCTCATGAACAGCTTCGCGATCGATGCCTTGGCGTGGATCACCTTCGGGTCGGCGCCCGCGTCGTAGAGCCGTGCGACCTCGAGGCCGAGCAGCCGCCCGGCCGTCACGTCGGCCGCGCTGTCGGCGAGCGGGAACGAGACTCCCTGGTGGTCGAGGATCCGCGTCCCGCCCTGCTCACGCCGGGCGGCCCACTCGAGCGTCTCCTCGAGCAGCCGCCACATCGCGCCGCCGCAGCGCGCCGCGATCCCGAGCCGCTCCTCGGCGAACCACGCGCGCTGCAGCTCGTCGCCGCCGCCGAGCCCGCCGATGACCGCGTCGGCGCCGACCTCGACGTCGAAGCGGATGGTCGGATGGCCGTGCGGGTAGTTGTGCGTGAACGGCGGGTCGTCGATGACGGTGATGCCCGGCGCATCGCGGTCGACGAGGAACAGCGTCGGCAGCGACGCGCCGTCGACCCTGGCGTTGGCCATGACGATGTAGACGGCCGCGATGTCGCCGTAGGTGACGAACCACTTGTCACCGCGGATGCGCCAGCCGGCGTCGGTCTGCTCGGCGGTGCTGCTGATGCCGGAGGGGTCCGAGCCGGCGTTCTCCTCGGTGACCGCGTAGGCGTCGTGCGTCTCGCCGCGCAGGCCCGGGCGCAGGTACCTGTCGATCTGCTCGGGCGAGCCGTGCGCGAGCACGTTGTACGCGGTCGGCACGTGCCAGGAGATCGCGTTCGTCGAGCGGCCGAACTGCTCCTCGACGAGGAACCACTCCAGGTGCGTCCAGCCCTGGCCGCCGTGCTCGGCGGAGTGCAGGCCGCCGCTGAGCCCGCGCTCCAGCGACTCGCGCTTGACGCGGCCGATCGCGTCCTCGGGGAGGCGGCCCTGAGCGCGCTCGGCGTCCTCCTCGAGCGGGATCAGGACGTCATCGACGAAGGCGCGGGCGCGGGCCTGCAGCTCGGCCTCCTGCGCGGTCAGGCCGGCGGCCGAGGCGGGCGTCGGAATCGTGGTCATGGGGTCCTCATCTGGGGCGTGGACGTAGGGTGGGGCTGTGGCAAGTGCACGCGAGCGCATCCTCGACGCGGCGGTGGCGCGCATCGCGCGCGAGGGAATCGACGACGCGCGCATCGCGCGGATCGCCACTGACGCCGGGGTCTCGTCGGCGACCGTCCACTACCACTTCGCCTCCCGCGAGGCACTCCTGTCCGAGGCGCTCGAGCACTCCTACGAGCGTGCGGGGGACATGCGCATGCTGGCCGGGGACGACGCACCGGCGACGGCGACGGCGCGGCTGCGGCTGATGATCGACCAGTGCAT
>JBBQKR010000019.1:0-44596 GCA_038327125.1 Solirubrobacterales bacterium | reverse complement strand
GGCGCCCCCCGGGGCCCCCGCGGCCCCCGCCCCGGCGACGACCCCGTACAACCGCTACACGCTGAACGGCGCGACGAAGGTCGGCATGCTGACGGTCAACTCCCGCGCGTACCTGCTGCTCCCCAAGAAGCTCCAGGACCGCACGGCCAACGGCGGCCCCGTGCTGCGCTTCGGGCCGATCGGATCGTGCAAGTTCAACCTCTCGATCTCGGCGACGGTCGTCGCGCGCAGCGGGAGCGAGACCGCGGCCGAGCGCGCGACGCGCCTGCAGCCCGGCACCGGCCCCGACGTCTACGCCCAGGGCACGCGCCAGTCCGCCGCCTGGCGCGTCGTGCGCCTGAAGGGCACGGCGAACGTGCGCGCGATCTGGATCGCGCCGGCGAGCCTGCGCACGACCGTGCTGTTCGGCGGCCCGGCGGTCGCGGCCTGGCTCGAGCTGCGCGGAACGGCCAACGAGCACACGGACGAGTGCCACTCCGGCGGCCCGCGCTACGTGGGCGACGTCCTCGCCGACGCGTTCGGCGCGGCGAGCGCCACGGCCTTCTCGACGAACCTGCCGCGCACGACCGGACCGCCTGCGCCCACCGGGTGAGCGCCGGCGTCAGCGCAGCGCGAGCACCTCGGACGCCGCTCGCTCACCCGCACCGATCGCGCCGTCGATGTAGCCGCCCCAGCGCTCGGCGGTCTCGGTGCCGGCCCACAGCACCGGGCCGCTGGGCTCACGCAGCGCCGCCCCACCGGCGGTGATCGCGCCGGGCGGCGCGATCGCGACGGGGCCGCCGCCGCTCCAGCGCTCCGCCGCCCACGCACGCTGCGCCCAGCCGGCGGGCTGCAGGGCGCGGGGCCCGAAGAGCTGAGCGAACCCTGCGAGCACCGCCGCACGACCGTCACCGTCGCTCAGCTGCGCGTGGCTGCGCGCGTCGTCGCCGCCGACGAACCCCACCAGCACCCCGCAGGAGCCGTCCGCCGGTGAGACGTCGAACGTGAGGCTTGCCGGCGAGCGGTCGCTGAGCGCCTCACCGCTCAGCCCGTCCGAGCGCCAGAACGGCTCGTCGTAGATCGCAAAGCACTTCGTCAGCGCGCCCATCCGCCAGCGCCGCTGGAGCTCCAGGCGCGCGGCCGCCGGCGGCGGATCGATCTCGATCGCCGCGCACAGCGGCGGCGGCAGCGCGACGATCACCTGTCGCGCACGGGCCGTGACGGGCCCCGCGCTGACGGTGACGCCGCCCGTGTCGGCGGCGATCCGGTCGACGGCTGCACCCAGCACGACGCGGTCTCCGAGCTCGGCGGCGACGCGCGCGGCGATCTCGTGCGCGCCCCCGTCGAAGCGCTCGTGCTGGGCGCCGCCCTCGGTGCCCAGCAGCGCGTCGAGGCCGCCGGCTCCGCTCACGTACTGCAGGGCGTAGAGCAGCGAGAGCTCGTGCGGCTCGGCGCCCCAGATCGTCCGTCCCGCGATCGCGAACAGCGTCCGCGCCCGGCGGCCGTGGTGTCGCGTGCGCAGCCAGTCCTCGACGGTCAGCGCGTCGAGGCGGGCGGCGTCGCGCGTGGCCCACGGCTCCTGCGCTGACACGCGCCGCGCCGCGCGGCCGACCCCGAACTGCAGCCTGGCGAGGTCCAGCAGGGCGCCGGCGCCGACGCGCGGGATCGTGCCGCGGTAGCGGCGCAGCCGGCCGCCGAGGTCCACGACATTCGCGCCCTCGGCGTACTGGGGGACCGCCGCCACGCCCACCTCGCGCGCGAGCGCCCCGATGCGCTCCTGGCCCGGCCCGGCCCACGTCCCACCGAGGTCGAGCGTCACGCCGTCATGGCGCCGCTCGCGATCGACGCGTCCGCCGACCCGGTCGCGGGCCTCCAGCACCACGATCTGCAGGCCGGCGGCGACGAGCGCGCGGGCGGCGGCGAGGCCGCTGAAGCCCGCGCCGACGATCACCACGTCGGCATCACGCACCGACGGCTCCTGGGTGGTCACGCTCAGCGGCGTCGCGGCTTTCCGGAGACCGTGAACGTGCGCGTGAGCGCTCTGGCCCGGTTTCCGGCGGCGTCGGTCGCCGTGAGCGCGGCGCCGTAGCTCCCGGCCGTCAGCCGGCGGGCGTCAATCTGGACGGCGTTCGCCCCGGCCTTCCCTGTCGCGGAGATCGTCCTGACGCGCACGAGGCGGGTGCAGCGCTTGGCCCTGCGCAGCGTGCGCGTCGGCTTGACACAGGACGTTCCACGTCGCCTGCCCGCGACCCGGCGTGAGAGCACGAGCTTCACGGTGGCCGGCTCGGACAGCGTGAAGCGCAGGCTCACGGTCTTCGTGCCGGACGCGAAGGCCCGCTTCGAGAACGAGACCGCGGTGATGCTCGGAGCGGCCGTGTCCGTGGGCGTGGCACCGCCTGCAGTCGTGACGGCGCCGGCCGCGGGCGTGCCGCCCTGCGTCGGCGCCGGGGGTGGGTCGACCCCGGTGATCCGGGCGATCTTCGTGAGCGCCGGATCGCCGGGCTTGTCCAGCGTCACCCACAGCGTGTTGCCCGGCGCCGCCGTGAGCTGCCGCGGCCCCTGGCCGGGGACGACCGGCAGGCCGCCGAGCGTCGTCAGCTGCCCATCGGTCGTCAGTCGGGCGAGCCGGTTCCCCGCGAACTCGGCGATCCAGTACGCCCCGTCGGCGCCGAAGGCCACACCGAAGGGATCGCTGCCGTTGGGCCGGTCGATCGTCTGGGGAAGCCCGCCCGGCAGCAGCCGGCCGATCTGCTGCGGATCGTTGTTGGGGTTGCCGTAGACGACCTGGCCACCGGGACCGGCGCCGACGAACTGCGGCTGCCCGCCGACCACGTGCGGGGTGAACTCGCCGGTGACGGTCACGTTCACGAGTTGGCCGCCGCTTCCCGTGTCGGTGACCCACAGCGTCCCGTCACTCGCCGACGTGATCGCCTTGGGCGTCAGTCCGGGGATCGCGTACGTGGTCGCTGCGGCGGGACTCGCGGGCGGGAACTTCACGAGCTTCCCCGGCAGGCCGACCCAGATGTTCCCGTCGGGACCGGTGGTCATGGCGGTCGCGCCGCCGTCGATCCCCGTCACCGCGACGCCGGAGGCGCTCGACGGGTTCCCGGGCGGGATCTTCACGATCGCCTGCTTCCCGCCGCCCGGGCTCTGGCTGAGCCAGACGAACCCGTCGGCGGACGTGATGCCGCCGGTGGGGAAGCCGAGGGTGTTCCCCAGGTCGCCCGTCTCCAGCACCGCGGCGCCTCCGTCGGGGCGCACCCTGCCGACCGCCTGCTCGAGCGCGACCCAGACGTTGTTGTCGGGGCCGACGGTGAGCTGGCCGTTCGTCTGGACACCCGCCAGATCGAAGACGCCGTCGACCTTCGGTGCCGCCCAGGCCCCAGTGGCCGGGACGGCCGCAAGGACGACGGTGAGCAGAAGGAGACGCCGGATCGCCCGCATGGGGCCGCAGCCTACGCGGCCTGGAGCCGCGCCGGGAGATTGCCTGCGGTCAGCCGCCCCCTGCTCCCAGTCCGCTGCGGCGCGCCGGCACCTTTGCGCGCGGTACGGCTGCCGCCACATCCCTGCGGACGAGCGGTGAAGGTCTGGGCCGGCTGCGGCGCGTTTCCCGGATCAGGCGCTCGACATCGGCTGTCAGCTTGCTCTTTCGCATGTGACTCCTCCTCCTCGGACTGCTGCGACCAACGCTAGGCGCCTGAGCGTCTCCGGGCATCCGGAATTTCCCGAAGCCTCCGAGAACGAGCGTCGGTGAGCAGGTGCGTCACCTCCCGGTCGGGCGTCTGACGAAAGTCGGCGTACCACTCGCCGACCGCGCGTCTGCCCGCGGCCTCGTGAACGCAGACCACCGCGTCGGCCCGCTCACGCAGCCGCGCCGCACTCTGCGGCGCCGCCGCAGGAACCGCCACCACGATGCGCGCGGCATCGCGCTCGCGCAGTGCCTGGACCGCGGCCGCTGCGGTGCCGCCCGTCGCCAGGCCGTCGTCGACGACGAGCACGGTCCGGCCCGTGACGGCGGGGGGCGGTGCGCCACCGCGGTGGCGCCGGCTGTTTGCGGCCAGCTCGGTCGTGGCGCGCTGCACCGAGCGGTCCAGAGCCGCCGGGGTCACCTCGAGCGTGCGCACGAGGTCCTCGTCGAGCACGAGCACTCCGCCCTCGGCGACGGCGCCGATTCCCAGCTCCGGGTTGCCGGGCGCTCCGACCTTGCGGACGAGCAGCAGGTCGAGCGGGGCGTTCAGTGCGAGCGCGACCTCGTAGCCGACGGGCACGCCCCCGCGCGGCAGCGCGAGGATGATCGGATCCTCCGCCGCCAGCGGGCGCAGGCGGTCCGCGAGCGCCGCTCCCGCCTGACGGCGGTCGCGGAAGACCATCAGATCCCCAGCACCAGCCACTGCCCGGATGCGTTCGTCAGCTTCGTCGTGCCCGTGAAGCCGAGCTTCGCGAGCTTCGCCGGAGCGTCGTAGGTGACGACCGCGCTGTCGCCCGTGACCGTGACGCCGGTGATCTTCGCGCCCGTGATCGCAACGCGATCGGCCGGCGTGAGCTGCGTGGCCAGCAGCTGGATGCTGTTCACGCAGGACAGCGACGTGCGTGCGGTCAGCTTCGCCTTGCCCTCGGGGGCGACCTTCGAACAGAAGACCGTCCCGTTCCCGCTCGCGGCGGCCGCAGCGGCGCTGCGGAAGGTCGCACGCACCTGTGCCTCGGCGGACACGACCGGCGCCGCGGCCGTCGTCGGCGCCGCCGCCTCGTCATCGCCACCGCAGCCGCCGAGCAGGACGAGCGCGCCGAGCAGTGCCACCACACGAGGACCCATGCGCGGGACGGTAGTGCAGAAGCTGTCTGCTCAGCGCAGGCGCAGGCGGATCGTTCTCGTCGATTCGTTGCCCGCGGCGTCACGCGCGACCACGACGACGCGGTACAGGCCGCGCGGGAGCTTGCGGCGCTTTACGCGCGTCGTGAGCTTCAGCGACACGCGTCTGCCGGCGGTGACGCGCGCGGCGCGCGTCGTGATCAGCATGCGCGCCCGGCGGCCCTTCACGTGCAGCACGACCGTCGCGTCCTCGGAGACGAGGACGCGCAGGACCGCGCGGCCGCCGCGGCGGATCGCGTTGCGCCGCAACGTCGCGGCGAGACGTGGCGCCGTCGTGTCCGCCTGCGGCGGGGTCGCCGGCGCGGGCTGGGGGGCGGGTGCGGCAGCCGGAGCGGGCGGCGTGACCGGCGGGACGGGCGGCTCCGGTGTCGGATCCGGCGTGGCCGGCGCGGCCGCGGTCGTGAACGCGAGGTCGGGGCCGTTCGTCGTCCCGCCCGCGCTGGTCGCGACGAGCCGCGCGTGATACCCGGTGGCGGCGGCGAGGCCCGTCAGCGGGACGCTCGCGGCGACAGCGCCGGAGCCCGCCCCCGCCCCCACCGGCGTGGTCTGCGACCCGTACGCCGTCGTCGCGCCGTACTCGACCTGGTAGGTCGTCGCGACGCCGTTGGGATCGACGTCACCCGTGATCCCGGCGCTCGTCGCGGTGACGGCTCCCACTGCGGCGTTGGCCAGCGACGGCGGCGGCAGCGGTGGCGGGGCGTCCGTCGTGAAGACGAGATCCGGGCCGTTCGTCGTCCCGCCCGCGCTGGTCGCGACCAGGCGTGCGTGGTAGCTCGTGGCGGCGCTCAGGCCCGGCAGCGGGACGCTCACGGCCACGGCGATCGAGCCGGCGCCCACCGCGACGGCGGTCGTCGCCGACCCGTAGGCGGCGGTCGTGCCGTACTCGACCTCGTAGGTCGTCGCGACGCGGTTGGGGTTGACGTCGCCGCTGATCGTCGCGCCCGTGGCGGTGATCGCGCCGACGGAGGTTCCGGCGACGGACGGCGGCAGGTCGCCGGTCGTGAACGTGAGGTCCGGTCCGTTCGTGGTGCCGGCCGCGCTCTGCGCGACGAGCCGCGCGTGGTAGGTCGTCGAGGACGTCAGGCCGGACAGCGGGACGCTCACGGCGACCGCGCTGGAACCCGACCCGGCGGACACCGGCGTGGTCTGCGACCCGTAGGCGAGCGTCGTACCGTACTCCACGCGGTAGGTCGTCGCGGTCGCGTTCGGGTTGACGTTCCCGGCGATGCTCGCGCCGCTCGCGGTGATGGAACCGGCGGACGTCCCGGAGACCGACGGCGGCGGCGGGCCGGCGCCGGTCGTGAACGTGAGGTCCGGGCCGTTCGTCGTGCCGGCGACGTTGGTCGCGACGAGCCGGGCGTGGTAGGTCGTCGAGGCCGTCAGGCCGGTGATCGGCACCGACGCGGCGACCGCGCTCACGCCCGAGCCGGCGGAGACCGCCGACGTCATCGAGCCATACGACGCCGTCGCTCCGTACTCGACCTTGTAGGTCGTGGCGGCGCCGTTGGGATTGACGTTCCCGCTCACCGTCGCACCGCCCGCCGTCACGGAGCCGAACGCGGTGTTCGCGACGGTCGGCGCCGGGCTGCCGGTGGTGAACGTGAGGTCCGGGCCGTTGGTGGTGCCGCCCGCGCTGATCGCGACCAGGCGTGCGTGGTAGGTCGTGGCGAAGGCCAGGCCCGTCAGCGGCACGCTCGCCGCCACGGCGCTCGAACCGGACCCCGCGGACACCGGCGTGGTCAGCGACCCGTAGCCGGTCGTCGTGCCGTACTCCACGCGATAGGTCGTCGCGACCCGATTGGGATTCACGCTTGCGGAGATCGTCGCGCCGCTCGTCGTGACCGAGCCGGCCGCCGTGCCCGTCACCGACGGCGGCAGATCGCCGGTCGTGAACGTCAGATCCGGGCCGTTCGTGGTGCCGCCCGCGCTCACTGCGACCAGGCGCGCGTGGTAGGTCGTCGTGGAGGTCAGGCCGGTCAGCGGCACGCTCGCGGCGACCGCGCTCGAACCGGACCCGGCGGACACCGGCGTGGTCTGCGACCCGTAGGCGACGGTGGCGCCGTACTCCACGCGGTAGGTCGTCGCGACGCGGTTGGGATTGACGTTCCCGGAGACGGTCGCGCCGCTCGTCGTGACCGAAGCAAGGGACGAGCCCGACACGGTCGGCGGCAGGTCGGCCGTGGTGAAGACGAGGTCCGGGCCGTTGGTCGTGCCGCCCCCACTGATCGCGACGAGTCGCGCGTGATGGGTCGTCGACGAGGTCAGGCCGCTGAGCGCAACGGACGCCGCCACCGCACTCGAACCCGAGCCGGCGGACACCGGCGTCGTCTGCGACCCGTACGCCACCGTGGTGCCGTACTCCACGCGATAGGTGGTCGACAGCTGGTTGGGGTTGACGTTGCCGGACGCCGTCGCCCCGCTCGTCGTGACCGAGCCGACGGACGTGCCCGACACCGATGGCGGCACGTCACCAGTGCTGAACGTGAGGTCCGGTCCGTTGGTCGTCCCGCCCGCGCTCACTGCGACGAGCCGGGCGTGGTAGGTCGTCGTCGACGTCAGGCCGGTCAGCGGCACGCTCGCCACCACGGCGCTCGAGCCCGAGCCGGCGGACACCGGCGAGGTCAGCGAGCCGTACGCCACCGTCGTGCCGTACTCCACGCGATACGTCGTCGCGACGCGATTCGGATTGACGTCACCGGAGACGGTTGCGCCGCTCGCCGTGACCGAGCCGAAGGACGTGCCCGACACGGTCGGCGGCAGATCGCCGGTCGTGAACGTCAGATCCGGGCCGTTCGTGGTGCCGCCCGCGCTGACCGCGACGAGCCGCGCGTGATACGTCGTCGACGAGGTCAGCCCCGTCAGCGGCACGCTCACCGCGACGGCGCTCGACCCGGAGCCCGCGGACACCGGCGTGGTCTGCGACCCGTAGCCGGTCGTCGTGCCGTACTCCACGCGATAGGTCGTCGCGACCCGATTGGGATTCACGCCTGCGGAGATCGTCGCGCCGCTCGACGTGACCGAGCCGAACGACGTGCCCGACACGGTCGGCGGCAGGTCGCCGGTGGTGAACGTGAGGTCGGGCCCGTTCGTGGTCCCGCCGCCGTTGGTTGCGACGAGCCGCGCGTGATACGTCGTCGACGAGGTCAGGCCCGCCAGCGGCACGCCCACCGCGACGGCGCTCACACCCGAGCCGGCGGACACCGGCGCGGTCTGCGACCCGTACGCCACCGTCGGCCCGTACTCCACGCGGTAGGTGGTCGCCCCGCCGTTGGGATTGACGGTCCCGGACACCGTCGCGCCGCCGGCCGTGACCGAGCCCGCGGATGTCCCGGAGACCGTCGGCGCTGCCTGCGGCGACGAGGTCGCGAACATGAGGTCCGGACCGGTCGCAGTCCCCTTGGCGTTCTGCGCTACGAGCCTGGCGTGATAGGTCGTCGACGCCGTCAGGCCGGTGATCGGCGCGTCCACCGTCACGGCGCCTGCGCCTGCACCTGCGGACACCGCCGCGGTCATCGACCCGTAGGCCGCGGTCGGCCCGTACTCCACGCGGTAGGTCGTCGCGGCTCCGTTCGGCGTGACGTCGCCGGACACGGTCGCGCCCGTCGCCGTGATCGAACCGACGGAGGTGACGGCGACCTGCGGCGCGAGCGCCGCCTCGTCGGCGCCGATGTCGGGGGCCGCGCCGATCGTGCGCGGATCGCCCTCCCAGTCGGTGAGGCTCGTCGACGCGTCGGCGATCGAGCCCGCCCCGATCGTCGGCGAGGCGGCCTGCTGATGGACGTCGGCGCCGCCGGACAGGTTCACGAGCAGCGGGGGCGACGCCGGCTGGTTGTTCGGGCCGAACGTGATCCCGCCTCCGAGCGGCTGCTGCATGTTGCCGGAGCGGTAGTTGGAGAAGTCGATGTCGGCGGCGGCACCCTTGGGCCCGAAGCCGTCGGTGTCGGTCACGCGCAGGTCGCGCCCGCCGGTCGTGCCGCCGCGCAGGATCGTGTTGCGGATCAGCAGCGTGTCGGTGGAGGCGAAGCGCGCCGTGCTGATCTCGAGCGCACAGCCGTTGGCGGCGTCCGCCAGGAACGTGCTGCCGACGACCGTGCCGCTCATCAGCCCGGCCACGCCGCCGGTGGCCTGGTTGACCACGACCGAGTCGCGCACCCACAGCGAGATGCCGCTCAGCGCCGGGGCGGTTCCCGCCTGGTAGATCTCCATGCCCTCGACCTGGCCGCCGTAGTGCGTGCCGCCGAACTCCACCAGGTCGTCGGTCGCACCCGTCGACGAGCCCTCGACGCGCAGGCCACGGAGCGTCACGCGGTCGGCGTCGATCAGCAGCGTCGTCGCCGTGGTCGCGTTGGAGTCCTGCAGGACAGGCCGCGTGGCGGCGCCCAGCTCAGGGCCCACGATCGCGTCGTTGGCCGTCAGCGTGAGCTGCGCGGGGATGTCGTAGGTGCCCGAGGCGAGCCGGATCTCGTCTGCGTCCGCGGCCGCGGCGAAGGCCCGCGCGAGCGTGCACGGGGTGCCGAGATCGCAGGCGCCGGAGGCGCTGCCACCGGTCGGCACCGCATGTCGGTCCGTCGCCGTCGCGGACGGCGCCAGGACCAACATGAGCGCGAGCGCGATCGTCACCGCGCCGAAGCGTGCATGCATGCGGGGTTCTTCGGCGGATCAGGGCGATTTCCGAAGGCCTGGCGGACGAACGGCCCAGTGCCGCTATCCGACCTGCGCGCGCCGCTGCGAGCAGTACGCGCGGCCCTGCAGGCGCGTGCGGTTCACGATGCCGTGCACGGTCCGCTCGGCGCCCGCGAGCGCCCGGCGCGGAAGGTGACCCTCGACGGAGCCCGCGCCGACCTCGATCGCGCCGTTGGCGAAGCGGCCCTTGTAGCTGTCGGTGCCCTTGCCGAAGTCGAGCAGCTCGACCCCACGGGCGGGAGCCGCGAGCAGGATGGCGCGCAGCAGCACCAGCCCCGGCGACCCCTTTGCGCGTGCGGGCTCGTGGGAGGGCATCCACGAATGCAGGACCGGGCCGGCCTGCAGCAGCAGGTGCGCGGCGATCAGCTCGTCGCCGCCGTAGAGGCAGGCGAGCACGCCGTGCAGGTCAGCCTCGGCGGCTGCGTGCAGGCGCTGCACGAGCTCCATCACCCAGGCGTGCCCGAAGATGTCGTAGACGCCGGTCCGCGCGTACTGGCCCTGCTTCCAGCGCACGAGCGTGGCGAGCGCCTGCGGATCCGTGTCGTGCCATTCGAATCTCGGCGCGCCGTCGCGGTCCAGCCGCCGCGCCTTGCGCCCCGCCTCGGCGGGCATGTCCGAGTCGGGATCGAACCGGGTGAGGTCGACGACCGGCGACGGCTCGCGCGTCCGGATCACGGGCACCCACGGTTCCTGGGCGACGATCATGTGGTCGAAGCTGTAGGACCCCAGTCCGCAGGCGCGCACGAGGTCGCGCGGCGTCCACTGCAGGCCGGGCGCGGCCACGAGCGCCTGGTAGTCGGCGAGCGTCCGCCCGAGCGGCGCGCCCGCCCCGCCGCGTCCATGGTGGAAGGCGAAGAACCCGCCGTCACCGGCGAGGACCGCGACGCGCGCGTCCTCGCGCACCGAACCGACGACGCGTGCGAACGAGGGCCCCAGGAACGGGCTCGCGAGCAGCGGGTCGGACTGCTGCAGCGCGTGCCAGCGCGCACGGTCCGGCGCTCCCAGGTCGCTGGGGTGGATCAGATCGGCACGCACCTTGTGGGTATCGGCCGCGGTGGTCGTGCCTACACCTCCGGTGGCCGGCATGCGCGGCACATCGTCATCACGCCAGCGTGAACGAGAGCGCCCCCGCCTCCAGGTCGAGCAGCGCGCGCTTGCACTCCAGCCCGCCGCCGAAGCCGGTCAGCGACCCGTCGGCTCCGATCACGCGGTGACACGGGACGATCACCGGGATCGGGTTGCGCCCGTTCGCGCGGCCCACGGCGCGGGCCGCGCCGGGCTCGCCGACGCGCCTCGCGAGCTCGCCGTAGCTCGTCGTCTCGCCGTAGGGGATCACTCGCAGCTGCTCCCACACGCGCTGCTCGAACGGTGTTCCCGCCGCGCGCAGCGGCAGGTCGAAGCTCGTCCGCCCGCCCGCGAAGTACTCACCGAGCTGCGCGCTCGCCCGCTGCAGCACCGCATCAGGCGCCGCGCCGGGTGTCGGCCGACCGCGGCGCGCGTCGTCGAACTGCAGCGCCGTCAGCGCCTCGCCGTCGCTGACGAGCAGCAGCTCGCCGATCGGCGTGGGCAGCGTGATGGCCGTGCGCGTGCTCATGGTGGTCAAACGCCGGCGCCGCCGGGAACGTGAGGCTCCCCGCTCACGCGACGACCGACCAGAGCGCGTCGACGAACCGCTGGTCCTCGTCGTAGAGCCAGCACTCGCGCAGCCGCCCGTCCTGCACGCGGTAGACGAGCACCCGGCGCACGCGGCGCGGCGGGTCGCCGAGATCCTCGATCGCGAGGATCGCGCCGAGCTGCGCCCCGACGAGCACGTCCTCGATCTCGATCAGCTTGCGCGCGGCGCGAACACTCGCCTGGCCCAGCGCGGCGAACGCCGCCTCCTTGCCGGCGTGCGTTCCCGCGAGCGGGCTCTCGCCCATGTAGTGCAGGACGATCTCGTCGTGGTAGGCGGCGAGGATGCGCTCGCCGTCGGACGCAAGCCAGGCGTCGGCGTAGTCGCGCAGGACGCGCCCGGTCTCGGTGGAGTCGGCCATCGGCCAACCCTACGCGCGCCGCTCAGATCAGGTGCGAGAGCACGAAGGCGATCGCGAGGACCATCGCAACGCCCATGGCCACGAGTGACCAGTCCACTGCGGTCTTGTCGTTCATGCCCGGTTCCATGACGTGCTCCTGACTGATGGGGTTCCTAGACCATACACCATGTATGGACAGTTTGTCCAGACGCCGTGTCTGACGATCCGGTACGGTGGCGGCATGCCCCGTTCCCAGGCGGCGACCGGCAGGCGCGTGCGGAGCGCGCCGGCGACCAACGGCGACATCAAGAAGGCGGTCTGCGACGCGACCGAGCGGCTGCTCGCCGGGCGCCGGTTCACCGAGCTGAGCGTCGCCGACATCCTCGGCGAGGCCGGCGTCTCACGGGCGAGCTTCTACTTCTACTTCGCCTCGAAGTACGAGCTGCTCTCAGCCGTCAGCGAGCGCGCCATCGACGACGTCTACGACGTCGCGCAGAGCTGGCTCGAGCGGGAGCACGACGAGCCGCCGATCGACGCACTGCGCGACGCGATGCGCGGAGCGCTGCAGCAGTGGCGCACCCACGGGCCGGTGCTGCGCGCCGTCGCCGAGGCCTCCGTCACCGCGCCCGAGATCGATGCCCAGTGGCGCCGTCTGGTCGGCCGGTTCACCACGGCGGCGAGCGCCCAGATCGAGCGCGAGCGGGCCGCCGGCGTCGCCCCCGAGGGGCTCGACGCGCACACGCTCGCGACGATGCTCACCTGGATGACCGAGCGGGCGCTGTACCTGACGGTCTCCGGCGAGCGCCCGCAGTTCACGAGCGACGAGCGCCTGGCCGACACGCTCGCCGGCGTGTGGTGGCGGGCGATCTACGGCGCGGGGCCCGCGGGCGCTGGCGCCAGCAGCGGGCTGCTCCAGAGCCGCTGATCCTCGCGCCCCAGCCGCCAGACGCCGATGCCCATGCCGCGCGCAGTCGCGAGCTCGAAGCGGTTCTCGACCGTCGTCGCGTCGGAATACCAGACCGCGTGCGGCGCGCCGTCGGCTCCGGTGTAGCTGAACGTCATCGCGTCGGTCGTCAGGTCGTGACGGACGCTCGCCCCCACGCTCGCCGCCTTCGCCATCGCGTCGTCGTGCTCGTAGCTGTCGGCCGGGTGCGACGCGCCGCCGCCGTTGGCCCAGTCCATCGCGTAGAGCTGGGTGCCCATGATGAAGCGCGAGGGATCGGGCATCGTCTTCACGTAGTTGGCGACCTTCGTCACCCAGGTGATGTCGTCCTGGGCACCCGGCGCCGAGGTCGCCCACTTGATCCCCCAGGCCATCACGAAGATGTGGTCGGCGACCACCGACAGCGCCCGGTAGTCGAAGAACGTCGAGCGCGGGTGGTTGGGGACGTCGGCGACCTTCGCCGAGGCGACGACGGTCAGGCGCTGGCCCTGCGCGTGCAGGCGCGCGGTCAGGTCGGCGACGAACGACGAGTAGGCGTTGCGGTCCGCGGCGAGCCCGGCCTCGAAGTCCAGCGACGCACCGTCGGCGCCACTGTCGGCGACCCGCTGAGCGATCTGGTCGATCCACGACGCGCGCATCGCCGGATCGTTGAGGATCCGGTTCAGCACGGACGTGCGCTGGCAGTTGAAGCGCGGGAGCACCTCGACGCGGCGCGCCTGCGCCCAGCCGGTGATCAGCGGGTCGTCCTGGCCGATCATCACGGCCTGGGTCGTGCAGTCGTAGTAGGTCGGGTAGACCGTGCCGACCTGGCGGTAGTGCGCCTGGAAGTCCTCGAAGCTCTGGTCGGTGCTCGCGAGCAGGAAGGCGTGCAGCCGGCCCTCGGTCGGGTCGGGATCGGCCGTCCGCGCGACCAGCGGAGCCGTCGGCGCCGATGCGCCGCCGAGCGTGTCGATCGCCTGCACGCTGAACGTGTACTGGCGGCTGGCGAACAGGTTCGTCGCCCGCGCTGAGCCCACGCCGACCTGGAAGAGCGGCTTGCCGTCGCGCAGGATCCGGTACCCGGCGATCCGCCCGCGCTTGGGGACGGACGGGTTCCACTCCAGCGCGATCGCCGAGTCGGTCCTCTCGGTGACGCGCAGGCCCGCCGGCGTCGGCGGCGGCGAATGGCCCGTCGTGATCTGCACCGGCTCGGACGGCGCCGACAGCACGCCGCGACGATCGATCGCGACCACGGCGAATCCGGCCGAGCGGTTCGACGACAGCGGCACGGGCACCTCGGTGGCCGTCGTCGTCTGCTTGTAGACCTTGCCGTCGCGCAGCACGCGGTAGCCCTTGACGAGGCTGTCGCCCGGCAGCGACGGCGACCACGAGATCGTCGTGCTCGCCCCGTCGGTCGCGCCGACGCTGACCATCTGCGGGATCGACGGCGGCCGGTAGCTGTCACGGACGACGATTCGCGCGCGGCAGCGTGTCGCCTTCCCGCGCGCGTCGACGGCGGCGACCGTCAGCGTGTAGGTGCGCCCGACGCGCACGCGGATGCGCATCACGCGCAGCGTCGTCTGCCCGACGACGCGCCCGCCGCGATAGACGCGGAAGGTCGCCGCCTTGCGGCGCCCCCGCGCGGGGCGCAGCGGCTTGCGCGGCGCCTTCCAGCGCAGCATCCCCGAGATGCCCCCGGTCGGGCGTTCGAACGTCAGCGTGCGCGCCGTGAGCGCGGAGCAGCGCACGGGCTTGGCCTTCGGCTTGGCCGCGACGGCGCCCTGCGCCAGCGCGGCGAGCAGCGCCGCCGCGAGTGCGAGCACGGTGAGCACGCGCAGCCTCATGCGTCCTGCTCCTGCGCGGCGTCCTCGCGGCGCTCGGCCGGGTCATGGCGGACGAGCCAGCGGTGCAGCATGTCGGTCGTCGTGGCCGTGAACAGCTCGTAGCGCCAGGCCGGGCCGGTCGGCCGCGTGTAGCGCGGATCGTTGCCCTCGGACTGCAGGAAGACCACGCGGAACTGCGTGGCCAGCAGGTCGTCGAGGAACTCCTGCACCCGCGGGTCGCTCGAGCTCTGCCCGTGGTCGCCGAACGGCATCGCGAACGTCTCCGACGCAAGGCCCTGGGCCTTGAAGTCGTCCTTGACGTCGTAGATGTCGGTCGCGACCCGCTGGGTGTACGCGGAGAAGCTCTCGAAGCCGCCGCTCGCGGTGAAGCGGCGGTTCGCGTAGAACGGGGCGGTCCGGCCGTCAGGGTCGATGACGACGTTGCGGTGCCCGTCGTGAGCGTGCGGCTGGATGTCCCAGCGGCCCGAGGCCTGCATCCGGTGCAGCTCACTCCACGAGAGATGGAACGCGTTGCCCGCCTTGACGGGTCCGGTGATGACGTACATCACCGCGCTCATCCCGTGCCGCTGCAGCACGGCGTCGGCGCCGCGGTAGGAGTCCAGGCGGCCATCGTCGAAGGTGATCAGGATCGGGCGCGGCGGCAGCCCGCTGGTGTCGCCCGCGCGGAAGCGCAGGTACTGGTCGATCGTGATCGTCTCGTACCCCGCGACGTCGAGCATCGCCAGCTGGCGGGCGAACTCCCGGCGGCTGACCGAGTAGTGGTCGTTGTCGTCGTTGATGCCGTGGTAGACGAGCACCGGAACGGCGCCCGCGTACGGAGCGACCGGCGCATAGCGCGCGACCGTGTCTGCGCTGAAGCTCACCGGCGACGCCGCGTAGGGCTGCGAGTGGTACTTGCGGTCGAAGCGCGCATGCGAGTTGACCAGCGAGGGGCCGACGAGCAGCAGCGGGACCGCCGACAGCGGCAACAGCGCGAGCGCTCCCGCGCCCCCGATCAGCGAGCGGATCCGTGCGATCACGACAGGTCGATCCGGGTTCCGGCGACCGACGCGAGCACCGGCGCCTCAGCGGGCTGGGACTGCCCCGCCGTCGCCGGACGCGTGCCCCACGCGGACGTGCGCGCGGTGAGGATTGCGTAGTAGGTCTGCCACAGCAGGAAGACCAGGTAGAAGAAGCAGAAGACGATCCCGTAGACCCAGGTCGACGAGTAGGTCCGCCGGCGCACGACGTAGTAGAGCCCGTAGGCGACCGCCATCGCGTAGACGCCGAGCGCGTAGATGACCGGCGCGGGCGCGCCCTCGATGACGGGCATGAAGATCACGGCCCGCAGCGCGACGATCGGCGCGATCAGCGGCAGCAGCATCCCGACGTAGGCCGAGAGCGAGGCGATCGGGTTCTTGCGGTAGATGAACGAGCCGACGATCAGGCTCTCGCGCGTCCACGAGCGCTTCCAGCGCACCTGCTGCGTCATGAACTGGTTGAAGTTGTCGGGCACGATCGTGTGCGAGACCGCCTGCGATTCGTAGATGACCTTCCAGGTGCGCAGCACGCAGTTGGTCAGCGAGCGGTCGTCGCCGAACGTCGACTCGACGCCGAGGAAGGTCTGGTTCTCCCACCACTCCAGGTGCGGCATGACCGCCGTGCGCCGGTAGGCCGAGAAGCAGCCCGAGCAGCAGGTGACGCAGTTGAACAGCGACTCGGCCGCCTTCACCACCTTGAACGCCACGAAGTAGCGGACGGCCTGCATCTTCGTCAGCCACGTGTCGTGCACGTTGAGCACGTCGGCGTGCCCGCAGATCGCCCCGACGCGCGGGTCGTGGAAGCCCTGCAGCAGCTTGTACATCGCGTCGGGCTCGACGACGCTGTCGGAGTCGACGAACGCGATGATCTCGGCGTCGGTCGCGCGGATGCCGGCGGCCATCGCGGCGCGCTTGCCGCGATTGCGGCCCAGGTCGATGACCTGCACGCGCCCGCCGGCCGCGTCGGCGACACGCGTCATCCGTGACAGCGTGTCGTCCGTGGAGCCGTCGTTGACGGCGACGATCTCGAGCAGCTCGGGCGGGTAGTCGAGCCGCAGCAGCGAGGTCAGCGACGCTTCGATCGCGTCCTCCTCGTTGAACGCGGGCATGATGATCGCGACCGGCGGACGCAGGCCATGATCCTTGCTGGGCCGGTACATCAGCGAGAAGACGAAGCGCGAGACGATGTACGCGCAGACGACGATCCCGTAGGCGCCGAACAGCGGGTCGACGAGGACGATGTCCGCGAAGATCGCCTTGAAGGCGACGACCGCGACCAGCAGCAGCACGAGGTAGGTGCCTGCGCCGACGCGCGCGACATGGTCCAGCAGCCGCGGGGGGCGCTCAGGCTCGGGGGCGCTCATCAGCGTCAGACCGTGTGGCGCTGCGCGCCGGCTCGGGCGCGGTAGGTCCCGTCGAGCAGCAGCGGGCAGTCGTCGAGGAAGGTGTAGTCGCTGCCGCCGTGCACGGTTCCGACGATCGCCAGGTCGAAGTCACGGCCGCGCGGGTCCGTCTCGTTGTGCACGGTCCGCGCACCGAGCTCCAGCGTCGGGATCAGCGGGTCGTGGTAGGCGACGGTGCAGCCGGCGCGCTCGAGTGCGTCGAGGATCTCCAGCGACGGGGACTCGCGCACGTCCTGCACGCCCGGCTTGTAGGCGACGCCGACCATCAGCACGCGCTTGCCGCGCGGGTCGCCGAGCAGCTCGGTGGCGCGGCGCGCCACGCGCGACGGGCGATCGGCGATCGCGCCCATCGCCTGCTGGATCAGCGGGGCAGCGCGGCCGGCCGTGCTCAGCGGCGTGAGCAGGTAGTGCGGGTCGCAGGGGATGCAGTGACCGCCGACGCCCGCGCCCGGATAGAACGCCATGAAGCCGTAGGGCTTGGTCGCCGCGGCCTCGGTCACCTCGATCGGGTCCAGGCCGTAGTGCGCGGCGGCGTCGGCCATCTCGTACGCGAAGGCGATGTTGACGGCGCGGAACGTGTTCTCGTAGAGCTTCGTCAGCTCCGCGGCCTCCATGCTGCTCACGCGGTGCACGCGACGGGTGAGGCGGCCGAGCAGCTCGGCGGCGCGCTCGGTGCAGGCCGGCGTCGCGCCGCCGACCACGCGCGGCGTGTCCTCCTGCGTGTGCGTCACGTTGCCCGGGTCGATCCGCTCGGGGCTGAACGCGACGTGGATGTCCTCGCCGACCGTCATGCCGCGCTCGGCGAGCGGGGCCGCGAGCAGCTCGGCGGTCGTGCCGACGTAGCTCGTCGAGGTGAGGATCAGCGTCTGGCCGGCCCGTGCGTGGCGGACCGCCGTCGCGCACGCCCCCTGCAGCGCGCGCAGGTCGGGGCTGTGGTCCGCATGCACGGGCGTGGGAACGCAGATCAGCACGACGTCCGCGAGCGCGAGCGCGCGGGCGTTGTCGGTCATCTGCAGCGAGCCGGCCTGCAGCGCGTCGCGCAGCCGCTCGTGATCGCGCTCGACGAGGTCGACGGTGCCGGCGCGGATCCTCCGCAGGCGCACGCGGCTCGTGTCGATGCCGATCACGGGCAGCCCGGCCGTGGCCGCGGCGAGCCCGGTCGGCAGGCCGACGTACCCGAGGCCGAGGATCGCAAGCCGCGGCTCGGCCGTCTGCTTTGCGCGCCTACGCCGTGCGGGCCGCGGGACGCGGGCTCGCGCCGGGGCGGGCGGCCCGTCGGTGGGGACGGCTACGGGGGTGAGGACGTCCGGTGTCATGGCTACCTGGCAGGTTGGGATGGACTCGATACCGAACCCACCGCCCAGCGCTGGGCGGTGATGCAGAGCGGCGCTTGCGCCAGGCCGCTCGTCCGGCGCGGCCACCGTCGGACACGCGCAGCGATCGCCCTCGCGGCCGCAGGGGTTTGTTCACGTTCGCGGCGGGATTCGCTGCAGCGCGGCGCGACCGCGCATCGGTCATTCGCCGACTTTCGGCGGACCGGCGAAAATCCCGATGAACACTGGCGAAACGATGGGTCGCCGGTCACCTCGGCCGGAGCGCCACTGGGCGCTGCGGCGAGCGGCGTTCAGGCCTGGTCGGCGTACGCCTCGTGGCCGAGCTGGGCCAGCCACTGCCGGAACACGCGGTGCACGTGCTCGGCGCCGACGAGCGGCTCCTCCGGCAGCGGCAGCCCGACCGGGGAGACGAGGAACGGGTGCGACTGCTCGCCCCCCATCCCGCCGTGCGAGCCGACGAGCTCCTCGAACGCCGCGACCTCGTCGGTGTCCTCCCAGTACGTGGAGTTCAGGACGATGTCCGGGCAGGTGCTGAAGCGGTCGGTCCGGCGCACGTGGTCGGCGGCGTTGGGGCCGAACGGCGCCAGCGGGTCCTCCCCCTCGATCACGCCCTCGTCCAGCCAGTTCGCGCCCGCCGCTCCGATGGCCACGGCGCCGCGCTGCTCGGAGCGCATCAGCGCGAACGCGATGCCCGGGTGCGTGCGCAGCCCGCGCAGCAGCGCGGGGTGCAACTCCTCGAGACGCTCGAGCGTCACGCGGCCCGGCTCACGCGGGAACGTGATGTGGCCGAGGTTGCCGGACGCCATCACGACGATCTCCGGCGGCGCGTCCTCCGCCTGCTTGGCGAGCGCATCGGATGCGCGGCGCTCGTCGGTCAGCGTGACCTCGCCCTCGGCGTCACGGCGGGAACGGGTGAGCGCGTTGACCGTGTGGCCGGCGGTGCCCGCGCGCTTGGCGAGCCCGGTGAGCTCAGCCTCGAGGAAGTCGGTGCTCGTGTCGGCGGCGTCAGTCAGCGCGAGCGTGGACCCCGGTTCGCAGAGGCGCGTCACGAGCTGCTCCAGCGACTCGTCGTAGCGCTGCAGAAAGGTCGCCCCCTGCGACTGGCCGTGGTCGGCGAGCAGCACGAACTCGTAGGGCCGCGGGGCGGCCGCGGCGGCGCGCACGATCCGCCCGAGCTGGCGATCGACCTTGCGCAGCACCGCCATCGTGTCCTGGCGCTCGACGCCGGAGTGGTGGGCGACCTCGTCGTAGGCCAGGAACGTCGTGTACGCGACGGGCCGGCCGGCATAGAGATCGGAGATCACGGCAGCGACCTGCAGGTCGAGCTGGATCACGGTCGCCCACGCGCGCGCGAGCGCGTAGAACCAGCTGCGGTGGATGCGCGGCTGCACGTCGCGGCGCACCTGCTGGGTCGCATAACGGCGCTCGAGCGCGATCTCCGCGAAGATCCCGAAGAACGTGTGCAGCACGGCGTACGGTCGCGCGAAGTAGCCGTAGTAGTCCTGGCCCAGGCGCCCGGTGCGGTCGCGCACGCGGACGGTGCTCATCGTCAGCAGCGAGTGCGGCGCGTCGCCGGAGAGGATGTTCGCCCGGCTGGCGCCGTCCTCGTACAGCAGGCCGCGACCGTCGGACACCCGGCGCTCGAGCTCCTCGGCGTCCTTGACGTGGTTGGTGACGATCGCGCGCTGCGTGTCCTTCTCCCACCAGCGGAACGCGGGCATGTCGTGGTTGTTGCCATGCAGCAGGCCGGCCTGGCAGGCGCCCGTCTGCGAGGACCAGTCGGTCTCCCAGCTCGCCAGCTGGTGCGTGCCCGCGCGCAGCCAGGAGGCGACGGTCGGCATGTCGCCGTCGCGGATCGCGCGCTGCACGACGGCGTGGGCGAGCCCGTCGATCTCCAGGAAGAAGAGCCCGGGGACGTCGGTCGCCTCGACGCCGGCGGCGCGCCGCGCCTGGCGCTGGACGACGTTGCGCTGCCACGGCCCGTCGTCGTCGATCGAGAGCATCCCCATCAAGGCCGTCGTGACGAGGCTGAGGATCAGGGCGGTGAAGAATGCGCCCCAGAAGCCGTCGATCGTCAGGCCGTTGTCGATCGAGCTGGCGAGCAGGACGATCGCGCCGTTGAGGAACAGCACGCCGGCGCCGAACGTCAGCACCGTGAACGGCAGCGCGAAGCGGATCAGCAGCGGCCAGATGATCGCGTTCAGCAGCGCGATCGTGATCGCCGCGCCGATCAAGCCGGCCGGGCCGTCGGTGATCTCGACGCCCGGCAGGATCCACGCCGACAGGAACAGCGCCGCGACCGTCGCGACGAGCGTCAGCAGCGCGCGGCCGAACAGTCCGCGGCCCCGCGCCTCCTTGAGCTGGGGGTTGTCGGTCGTGCGTGCCGGGACCCTCACGCGCGGCATTCTGGCGCAGCGGGCGCTCCGGCACCTTGCGCTTGCGGCGCGCATGGCGGATGATCGCGGCGGTGTGGGGGGCTGGGACACGGATGGCGGTGCTGGCGCTCGTGCTGCTCGCGGCGCCGGTCGGCGCCGCGCAAGCGGCCTGGCAGTCCACGGCCGTCCCGTTCGCGGGCGAGTTCGGGAGCGGCACGCTGTCCGCCGCGCCCGATGGCACGTTCTTCGCGAGCGCCGCGTTCGGCAACCCGGTCAAGGCCTACCTGAGCCCGCGCCCGCCGTTCGGGCCGTTCGCGGCCGCGGTGCCCTATCCCGCCGGGGGCGCCGTCGGCGCAGCGATGGACTTCGACGCCGCGGGCAACGCCGTGATGCTGTCGACAGCCGGCGCGGGAACGCTCGCAACCTACCGGCCCGCGGGCGCGGTTTCCGCGTTCGGGCCCAACCAGACCCTGACCGCCGCCACGGCGTTCGCCGGCCTCAGCGTGAGTCCCGGCGGCGCGGCATTGAGCGCGTTCGCCGCGTACCCGGGGCCGAGCGCCGTTCAGGTCGCCGACCGTCCCGCCGGCGCGCCGTCGGCCTTCACCACCCCGGTGAACCTTCCGGGCAATCCCACCTCCAACGGCGGGTTCGGCATCCCCGTCGTACAGCCGTTCCTGGATCCCGACGGCGGCGCGACGGTGGTCTACAGCACGTATGACGGGCTGTACGACCTCGTGCAGGTGGCGCGTGCCACCGGCGGCGCGGCGTTCGGCAGCCCGGGCGCCCCCTTCCTCACCAACATCCCCGTGCCGAAGATCGCCATGAATGCGGCCGGCGACGCCGCGCTTCTGTGGGCCGAGGGCTCGACGATCAAGTCCTCCTACCGACCGCATGACGGCGTGTTCGGCGCCGCGCAGACCGTCGGCACGGGCGCGACCTCGTTCTTCGCCTCGCTGATGCAGTTCGGCATGGACAAGGACGGGCGCGCGATCGCCGCCTGGAGCGACCGGACCGCCGGCTGCGGCAGCCTGCAGGACACGATCCACCTCGCCTCGACGAACACGACCGGCGCCTGGAACGCGCCGCAGACGACGCTCGGCCTCAGCCCGGTGCTCGCGACGTCGGAGACCGGAACTGCGTTCGTCCTGCTCTACCGCCTCGCCGGTGGCGTGACCGGCGATCACTGCTCGCTGACCGTGCCGGTCCAGGCCGTCGCCGACAGCGGCAGCGCCGGAGTGCTCGCGCTCACCCCGGCCGACCTGCCGGGCCAGGCGACCGCCACCGGCGCAGGTGAGGCCGACCTGCCGGAGGCCGCCGCGATCGACGGCGCAGGCAACGCGCTCGTCCTCTGGACCACGGGGACGAACGGTCCGCTGCGCGCCGCTGCGAACGAGTCGGGCACCCCGCCGCCGGGCGGTGGCGGCACGATTCCCACGCCCACGCCCACGCCCACGCCGCCGCCGGCCAGCCCGGTGACGCCGACCGGCCCGGGCACCCAGCCGACACTCGACGGCTTCGGCGAGTTCCTTGCCCGCGCGCCGGGGACGATCCGCGCCTCGGCGGTCACGAGCGTCCCGATCGAGGTGATCTGCCGCGCCGGCACATGCTCCGTCTACGTCGAGGGCAGCCTCGTGGTCCGCAGCGGCGCGCGCACGTCGGCGAGGACCAAGCCGAAGTCGCAGAAGTTCAAGCTGGCGCGCGTGAACGTGAAGCTCAGCTCCGGCCAGAAGCGCACCGTGAAGCTGAAGCTTTCGAAGAAGGCTCGGACGGCCGTGCGCTCGGCGCTCAAGGGCCGGCGCAGCGTGGTCGCGAACATGACCGTGCGCAACGGACGCGTCGTCAGCCGCGTGGCGATCAGGTTCCGCGCGAAGTGAGCGGCGTGGCGAGCGCCGCGCGCAAACCGCCGAGCGCGCGGTCGCCGATCCGCTTGAAGACGAGCTTCAGCAGCGGGTCGGCGAGACCGAGCGGGCCCTTGAGCTGCAGGTCTGCGTCGTAGCTGACCAGCGCGCCTGCACCTTCGGCCGGTTCGACCGTGATCGTGTCGAGCGAGACGACGGTCGCGTTCTCACCGCGAAGCGTGATCGAGCGCGGCGCGTCGAGCGCGGTGACGACATACGTGAGCGGTGTACGCCGGCCCATGAACTCGGCGACGACGCGGAACTCGCTGCCGACGGCGATCGGCCCGTCGTCCCGGCGCTCGGCCTCGGCCACGCCCGGGTCCCACTCCTGCGTCGTCGAGAAGTCGCTGAGGTAGTCGAAGACGGCCTGCGGTGCGCGGGGACTCTCGACGGTGGCGCGGTAGCGGGCCATCGCTCAGGCCGCTCCGCTCAGCTGCTCGCACGCGGCCCACAGCGCGACGCGGTCGGCGGCGGACTCGCGCGTCCATGGCACGCGGTGCGTGGGCCGGCGGCGGCGATCGTGCCAGAAGCCGCCGGAGCTGTGGGCGGGCTCGTCGGCCGCGCCGAGCCAGACGATGGTGTCGGCGCCCTGCTCGGCGCTGCGCAGCAGCGGCCGCGCGAGCGAGTGAAAGCGCGGCAGCGAGGACTTGACGCCGGGGGTGTCCGCCCAGCCGGGGTGCATCGCGTGGACGACGACGCCGGTTCCCGCGAGCCGCTCGGCCAGCAGCTCGGTGAGGATCACCTGCGCGCGCTTCGTGCGCGCGTAGACCGCGGGGCCGTCGAACTCGCCCCCCTGCGACTGCAGGTCGGACACGTCGATCCGCCGCGTGTACATGCCGCCGGAGGAGACGTTGATGATCCGCGACGGGGCGCTCTGTCGCAGCAGTCCCAGCAGCAGCTGCGTCAGCAGGAACGGGCCGATGACGTTCGTCGCGAGCGTCAGCTCGATCCCGTCGGGTGACAGCGTCCGCGAGGACGGGAGGACGCCGGCGTTGTGGACGAGCACGTCGAGGCGCGGTTCGCTCGCGACGATCTCGGCGGCGCAGCGGCGCACCGACGCCAGGTCGCTGACGTCGCACAGCACGACCTGCACGTCGGCGTTGCCCGTCGCCGCGACGACCGCGGCGCGCGCGCTCTCGCCACGCCCCGCGTCACGCGCGAGCATGCGCACCCCGGCGCCGAGCCGCGCGAAACCCTCGGCGGCGGCGAGCCCCAGGCCGGCGGTCGCCCCTGTGACGAGGACGACCTGGCCGTCGATGCGCGGGAGCCGCTCGTCCCAGCCGTGGCTGCGCAGGCGGTAGCCGACGTTCGTGTAGCCCGGCGCGACGGTGACGTCGAGCAGTGAGTCGATCAGTGCGTTGATGATGCTCCTGGTACGGACTTGGGCGCCGCGGCGCTCACGGGCGCATCGCGTAGGCCCCGGCCTGCCCGGTCACCTGCGCGAACACGCGTGCGAAGCGCTCGCCGTCGACGACCGGCCCGCGAACCGCCTGGAGCGCCCATGCCTGCTGCTCGGCGGTCGTCGTCGGCTTGCCGTGCAGCTCGACGGCGAACCCCGAGAAGTCGCGGACCAGCACGTCGAAGATCTGGTCGACGACGTCGCGGTCCTGGCCGGTCAGCTCCGCCTGCTCGAGGATCAGCTGCCCGTAGACGACGAGCGTGAACAGCTCGCCGAGCGTGAGCATGAAGCCCAGGTCGCGCTGCTGGCTCTCGTCCGGCGGCGCGGACTGCAGCAGCGCCGGCAGGCTCGCCGCCTGCTCGGTGAAGCGGGCGACGTTCGGAAGCTCCGACCAGCGCTCATAGACCCCGCGCCAGTCCTGGAAGCGGATCTTCGAGAGCCCGCGCGCCGGGCCCTGGGCGAACAGGAACGGGTCGTCCGCCGGCTCACGGCGCTGCGGCGCGGCGGCGAGGTCCTCGGGCGCGAAGAGGTACGCCGCCATGAACTTCAGCACGAGCGCCATGTTCACGTGGACGGTGCCCTCGAGCTTGGGCAGCGCGCGGATGTCGGTCGCCGCCATCTCGAAGTACGTGTCCTGCTCGAACCCGCGCGCGGCGATGACGTCCCAGAGCAGGTCGATCACCCGCTCGCCCTCGGTCGTCACCTTCATCTTCGTGATCGGGTTGAACAGCAGGTAGCGCCGGTCCTCGGGGCCGGCCGAGCGGAAGTAGTCGATCGCGCGCTCGCCGAACAGCTTCATCGCCAGCAGCCGCGCGTAGGCGTCGGTCAGCATCTGCTGCACGTGCGGGAAGTCGGTGACCTTGCGGCCGTAGAGCACCCGCGCATGCGCATGCGTGATCGCCTCGTAGAACGCGTGCTCGCAGATGCCGATCGACGCGAACCCCAGGTTGAACTTGCCGACGTTGACGGTGTTCAGCGCCGCGTCGAAGGCGGCCGGCCCGGTGTGCAGGACGTCATCGGCCGCGACGGGGTGATCGTGCAGCTCGAACGCGCTGACGTACATCTGCGAGTTGACGACGTTCTTGATCAGCTCGTAGGTCGGCGCCTGGCTGTCGGCGGCGAAGAACACGTAGCCCTCCGGGCCCTCCACGTCCGCGCGGCGGCCGAACACCGAGACCATGCCGGCGAGGTTCCCGTTGCCGATGTAGTACTTGCCGCCGTTGGCGACGAAGCCGCCGTCGCCGTCCGGCGTCAGGATCATGTTGGTCGAGTAGATGTCGGCGCCGTGGGTCTGCTCGGAGAGCCCGAACGCGAAGATCGCGCCGTCGTCGAGCAGCGCGGCGGCACGCGCGCGGGCCGCCGGGTTCGCGCTCTGCCAGATCGGTCCGAGCCCGAGGATCGTGACCTGCCACGTGTACCAGTAGCCCAGGCCGTAGAACGCGGTGATCTCGTTGAACGCGCAGATCCGGGCGGTGTCCCAGCGCTTGTCGGGGTCGCCGCCGGCCTCGGCGGCGGGCGTGAGCAGCGTCGCGAACACGCGCTCGCGGGCGATGAAGTCCAGGAAGTCCGCGTACCAGGTGCGGTCGTGGTGGTTCTGCTTGAGCGCGACCTTCCCGCGCTGCTCGAACCACTCGATCGTCGCGAGCAGGACTCGCCGCGTCTCCTCGTCGAAGCCGGAGGCGTCGAAGGTGCGCGGGTTGAAGAGGGCGGTGGGGGCCGTGGATCCGGCGACGGAGGAGCCGGTGAGCGCGGGCGTCTGGGTCATGTCGCGCAGCCTACGCGAGTGACTGGGACAGGCGGACGACGAGGTAGATCAGGAACCCCGCGCCCATCAGCCGGCGCAGCCAGGTCGTTCCGCGAGCGAGCTCCTCGTACGCCCAGATCCCGAGCGCGAGGTAGAAGACCGCGCGCGCGACGTCGTGCAGCGAGCCGCTCGACACGGCGCCCACGACCGAGGCGACGAGCGCCACGATCAACGGGGCGTTCGGGAACTGGACGAGCGGGAAGCGCTCGGGCCAGCCGTGCTGGGCGCGGCGCCAGAGCGTGCGCGTGTCGGTGGAGGTCACGGGTGGATCGTCGCAGGCGCGGTGATCGCGGAGTACGGTCCGTCGGGTGACCCGCTTCCTGCTCGCCGCCGTCGCCGCGTTCATGCTGGCCCTGCCGGCCACTGCCGGCGCCGCGAGCTGGGACGCGACGGGACTGGACCTGTCACCGGCCTACACGGGCAGCGTCAACGCGGTCGCCGTGGCGCCGGCGGACGATGGAGCGATCTGGGCGGCGTGGGCCGTGGACCCCGACGGGGCGGGCGGGGCCGTCGATGTCTACGCGCGCCGCGTGAACGCGGACGGCGTTCGGGGCGCGATCCGCACGCTGCAGGAGGACGGGGCTCCGACGAGCTTCGCCTCGGTCTCGCTGGCCGCGCTCGCCGGCGGCAAGGTGCGCGTCTCCTACGTCGGGGCAGCAGGCAGGGTCGTCGCCGTGCGGCGGCTCACGCCGACGCAGACCGGCGCGCAGAGCCTGGTCTACGACGAGGACGGCGACGGCGCGGCGAACGACGAGAAGGTCACCGGCCAGCGGCTGCTGGCCGCGCCGGGCGGCGCGACCTGGGCATTGATCCAGCGCAACAACGGCATCTTCGGCACCTCGCCCGTCGTCGAAGCTCGCAGGATCGCGGCGGACGACACGCCCGGCCCGCTCACCCGTGTGTCCGGCCTGTCGCACGTGTCCGAGGCGGCGGGCGTGGTCGATGCGGGCGGCCGGCTGATCGTGGCGATGCCGGCCGGTGGACCGGGGCGCATCGCCGCGGTCGCCGTCGACGCGGGCGGCACGGCCGGGCCGGAGGCCGAGGTCCGTCCCTCCTCTGGCCCGTCTGTGTCGGCCGTGACGCCGGCGATCGGCATCGACGCGGCCGGCATCGCGACCATCGGCTGGGACCTGAACGCGTCGCCGGCGCGCGCGGAGGTGCAGCGCCTGGACACGACGACGACGCCGATGACGACCGGCGGCGCGCCGGTGACGCCGCTCAACGCGGGGATTCCGGCCGACTACTCGCAGTACGGCCCGCTGCTCGCCGTCGACGCCGGCGGCTCAGCGATCGCGGGCTGGAGCGAGACGGACTCGTTCCAGGACAACAACGACGCGTTCATCAGTGCGCTCGCCGCGGGAGACCTGTCGACCCCGGGCGCCGTCGGCCCGCGCGTCCAGCTCGACGGCCCCGCACCGCAGGCGGGATACCCCACAGCGGCACTCGCTGGGCCGGGTGGGGTCGCCTCCGTCTACTTCACCACCGCTGCGGGCAACGCGGTGTCCTGCCAGGTCGCGCGCGTGACGACGTCCGGTGGGCTCGCCGGGAGCGACCCGCTCCCGCCCACGTGCCGGTCCGCGACCGCGCCCGCCGAAGCGGGCGCCGGGCTCGCCGCGGCCTGGGTGACGAACTCGCCGTACACCGTGCAGATCGCGCGGCCGGTCGACGCCGCACCCTCGTGCACCGACGGCGCTCCGGTCACGGTGACGGCGGGACTGACGACGACGCTGCCGCTGACCTGCACGGGCTGGCGCCCGGCGCGGGAGGTCGTCGGCTCAGCGGCGCTCGGCACCCTCGGGGCGGTCGACGAGGCAGCCGGCACGGTGACGTACACCGCCGGCGGAACGCCGGGCGCCGACACCGTCACGTTCCGCGCCAGGAACGCCGCGGGTGTCAGCGTGACGCGATCGCTGCCGGTCACCGTGGCGGCAGCGCAGGCGCCCACCCCGCCCGCGCCGACACCCGGCGCTGGTCCGGACCCTGGCCCGGGGAAGGTCACGGTGGCTGCCGACGGCGCGAGCCCCGTCGTCACGCGGCTGAAGGTCAAGCCGTCGCAGCTCAAGCTCACGAAGCTGCGCGCTCCGATCGCCACCTTCTCCTTGTCGGAGGCGGCGACCGTCACCGTCAGGGTCGAGCGCCTGCAGCGCGGGCGGCGTGTTCGCGGGCAGTGCCTGCCGGCGAAGAAGAAGCCCAGCGCACGTGCCGCCTGCACCAAGGCCACGCGCATGTCGCAGCTCACGCGCGCGGCCCCGGCCGGCGCCGCGAAGGTCACGATCGCCGTGCGCGGCGGCAAGCGGACGCTGCCCGCGGGCAGCTACCGCGTCACGGTCCGCGCCGTCGACGCCGCCGGCAACCGCTCGACGCCGGCGACCGCCCGCTTCACGATCGCGTTCTGAGGATCGGTGGCGTCTGGTCCCGCTGAGCGGGACCAGAGCCGACCGGTCCGGGCAGCGCGAGGCGTCAGCGGCGCTTCTTGCGCGGCGTGGGTGCGAGCGTGAACGGCGCGCTGCGCGTGCGTGAGCGGTTGCCGGCGGCGTCGGTGGCGGCGACGCCGAGCACGTAGCTGCCCGGCTTGAGCGTGACCTTCCTGGACAGGCGCCCGGTGAACGCGACGCGGTTGGCGCCGGCGCGGCCGGCCACGGTCGCCGAGCCCTTGACCGCGACGGTGCGCACGCAGCGCCTGGCCTTGCGCCTGGCCTTCGACGGCGCCACGCAGCGCTTGCCCGAGCGGCGGCCGGCGAGCTTGCGCGTGACGGTGAAGCGCACGCTCGCCTGCTCGCTGAGGATGAAGCGAACGGTCGTGCCCGCCGGGACCTTCGCCTTCTGCTTCTTCTTCGCCGCGGCCTTCACGAGCCCGCGGCCGAGCCGGAAGCGGCGGCCGACCTTCAGGCCGGTGATGACCGGCCGGGTCGTGTCGAGCCCGGTCCCCGGCGCGGAGATCGGGATCACCTCCGGGGGCACGTGGCTGCCGAACAGCGCAAGCCCTTCGCGCACGCTCCCCCCCGCGACGTCGAAGCCACCGTGGGCGATCGCGACGCCCGGTGCGGTCGTCAGCCCGTAGGTCGTCCCGACCCCGCCGGGGTTCCACCCTGATCCGGCGCCCGAATCGGCGGACAGCGACCCCATCAGTTCGCGGCCCTGGCCCTCGAGCGTCGCGACCGCACCCGCGAACAGCACCGTGTCCGTGCCGGCGGTCAGCGCGACCTGACGCACCGGCGCCTGTTCGCCGGGCGTGTTCGGCAGGCCGGTGATCGATCCCGGGCCCCAGGCCTGAGCGGCGCCGGTCGACGGGTCCACGCCCGCGACGCTGCGGCGCACGACCTCGCCCGGATCGGCGCAGTCGTTGTCCACCGTGCTCGTCTGCAGGCAGGTGAAGTTCCCGGCGATCAGGACGCGGCCGCGCTGGAGATCGGGCACGACGGAATCGACGCTGCTGGACTGCGGCAGCGAGGTCCCGACGCTCGCCGCCGGGCTCCAGGGCAGCAGCGCGGCGCTTCCGGCGTCGAACGCCGCCCCGCGCACGCGCTGTTGCTCGAGCGCCGGCTCGTTGCCGCAGGTCGCGTCGGTCCCGCCCGCGCAGAGGAAGCGCCCGACCGCGTAGACCGCGCCGCCGGCGACCGCGATGTCGTTGACGTCGTCGTTGACGAACGGCGCCCAAGGCAGCAGCGTGCCGGCCGGGCTGACGGCCGCGAGACCACCGGGACGCTGGACATCGGTCGGGTCGTCGCAGTCGCTGTCGGTCGTCCCGAAGCAGAAGACGTCGGCGCCGTAGATCGTGCCGTCCGGGCCCACGGCGAGCGCGTACGGCCCTTCGGCGGGGCGCGGTGTGAACCCGGGATCGACGGCGCCCGAGGCTGCATCGATCGCGAAGAACGCGCCGAGGTCCGTCTCCCCGGCGTCGGCGCAGTCACCGTCGCCGTCGTAGCCGCGGCAGAAGTACGTGTCCCCGGCGGCGTAGACGGTCCTGCCGTCCGGCGAGACGGCGAGCGCGCCGACGCTGCTCTTGTCGATCTCCTGGCCGGACATCGGATCCCACGGCAGCAGCGCGCCGGTTGCAAGGTCGACGGCGGCGAGCCCGGCACGCGGCACCGCTCCTGCGATGCGCATGTCACCGGCGATCGCGACCGGCCCGCTCCCGGCCCGCGCCAGCGCGGTTCCCGCACCGCCGAGCGAGGGATTCCACGGAAGCGTCGCGCCGCTCACCGGATCGAACGCCGCCGCGTCACGGCGGCTGACCTCACCGGGATCGTCGCAGCGCGGCTGCGTGTCGGCCTGCGTGCAGAGGAAGTACCCGCTGATGTAGACGCCGTCCGCGGACGGCAGGATCGCGTAGACCGACGCCGCATCGCCGAGCCTCGGATTCCAGGCCTCGGGCGTCGCGGCAGCGACCAGTTGCGTGGCAGCGAGGCCGTCGCGGGGAACCTCCGACGGCGGCTCGCCGCCGCCACCGCAGGTCAGGTCGCCGTCGCTCTTCAGGCAGCTGAAGGTGCCGCCCAGGTAGACCCGGCCGGCGGTCGCCGCGAGTGTCAGGACGGTGCTGCTGGGGTCCGGCGCGTAGGCCTGCAGCGCCTCGCCGGATCCGGGCAGCGCGAACGCGGCGACGTTGCGGCGGACGGCCTCGGTCGCGTCCGTGCAGTCCATGTCGGGCGTCATCGCCGGCGCGGCGCAGTCGAATGTGCCGCCGACGATCACCTGCGTCGCCGTGACCGCGAGCGCGTACACGGTGCCGGCACCCGGGATGCTCGTGCGGTAGACGTCCGGGCTCCAGGTCGCGTCCAGCACGCCGGTCGTCGCGTAGGCGGCCAGACCGCGCCGCGCCACCTCGCCCGCCGGCTCGGTGACGCCGCCGCAGGTGTTGTCGCCGTCGCCGATGGCGCAGCTGAAGGCCCCGCCGGCGATCAGGCGCGTGGCCGTCGTCGTCAGGGTCTCGACCCTGCCGCTGAGGCCGGCGTCGCCGCCGAAGAAGCTCTGCTCCAGGGCGCCCGTCGCCGGGCTGACGGCGATCAGGGCGTGCTGGGCGATCTCACCGGCCGGCTCGGTGACCCCGCCGCAGACGGCGTTGCCGTTGCCGCCGGCACACGTGAAGCGCCCACCGGCGACGAGCCGTGCCGGCGTGCCGTGCAGGGCGAGCGCAGCGACCTCCTCGTTGAGCCGCGGCGCGTTGAACGCCGGATCCAGCGAGCCGTCCGCGAGCAGGTGCGCAAGGCCGCCGGCGACACGCTGCGCGCCGATCTGCGTCCACTGGCCTCCGATGAACCAGCCGCCGGAGCCGTCGGGCAGGATCGCGTTGACGCGTCCGCCGACCGGCGGCAGCGGCGGGACCTGTGCCCCCGACCCGGCGTCGCTCAGCATCAGGCCGCCGACGTTCCGCCCGGCGCTGGTGAAGCTGCCCGCGAGAAACGCTGTCGATCCGCTGACCGCGGCGTCGGCGATGTCGCCGTCGAAGCCCACCGACGGCGAGACCGTGTTCGGCGGGTCCGCCGCGAGTGCCGGCGGGCAGGCGGCGAGCACGCAGACGACCGAGACCAGCAGGACGGGCAGAGTCCGGAGCATCACCGAACCATCCCAGAACGCCCGGGCGGCGCTCAGACGCCGACGGCGAGCGGAATCCGTGACGGGCGGGCGAGCGGCCCGAAGCGGTGCTCGTGCCCGGCGTCGTCGAAGGCGATGCCGCCGTGACGCCCGAGGACGCGGGCGATCGACTCCGGCCCGGACAGCAGCGCGGCCATCGCGAGCGCCTCGGCGCGGACGGCCGTCGGCGCCAGCGCGGTCACGGCGATCAGCCCCGTCAGCACCGGGCGGCCGATCGACGGGTCGATCAGGTGGTGGGCGATCTCGCCGGTCGGGCCGCGCCAGATCCGCGCCCGCAGGCCAGATGTCGCGACCGCGCCCTCGCCGATCGCCAGCGCGTCCACGGTCTCGCCCGTGAACGGATGCGCGACCGCCACGCTGCGGGACGAGCGGCCGTCGCCACCGACGCGCACGTCGCCGCCGACGTCGACCAGCCAATACGCGTAGCCGTTGAGCAGTTCTGCCGCGAGGTCGGCGGCGTGGCCCTTGCCCGTGCCGCCGGTGTCCAGGCGCAGGCCGACCGGGCGCGTGATCGTCTGCGCCTGATCGTCGACCGAGATCAGGCGCCAGCGCGCGCGCGGATCGGGACGCGCGGGGCGCCGCGCGGAACTGACCTCGCGCAGCGCGCGGCGCAGGTCCAGGCGTCGCGCCGGCTGGAACGAGCCGCGGTAGCCGGCCGCCTCGACGCCGTCGAGCAGCGCCGGGTCGACGAGCCCGCCGGACAGCTCCGCGGCCTCGAGCGCCGCCTTCACGGCCGCGCGCAGCAGCTCGGATGCCTCGAGCGTCTCGCGCGGGTCGGCGTTCAGCCGGCTCAGCTCGGAGCCCGGCTGGAAGCGGGACAGCGTTGCGTCGTAGCGGCGCAGGAGCGCCTCGACGGCGTCAGCGGCCTGCGACGGCGCCGCGACGCCGGCTGCCACCGGCGGGCCGACCAGGATGCGCACGTCGCCGCCCATCAGCGGGAGGCGGCGGTCGACGGGGAGATGATGCGTGGTGCCAGTCTCGGACATCGGCTTCACACCTCAGAGTGACGCCCGCCGGACGTCACTGGACGAGTGGCGGACAGACGTTTCAGCGCGCTCGCCGCTCGCCGCTCGCGCGTCGCCGCTCAGCGCAATTCGTGGCTCCTGAGCAGGGCTTTCTCAACGAATGTCGACCGGCGTGCCGGGTCGCACGCGCTGTGCGAGCCAGGACACGAGGCTGCTGGGCATGCGCACGCAGCCGTGCGAGCGGGCGCTGCCGAGCGGGTCGAGCAGCAGGCCGCCCGCGCGTCCGTGGAGCGCGATCCGGCCGGGCCCGCCCGCGTAGGAGTGCAGCACGCGCGAGTAGGCCGTCAGATGCAGCGCCCAGGGACCGATCACGGAGCCGCGCGGCTGGCGCACGCGCTCGTAGACCGCAAACGTCCCGCGCGGGGTCGGGGTGCCCGGCGCGCCGATGACGACGCGCGAGGAGCGCACCGCGCGCCCGGCGTGCAGCACGGTCATGCGCCGCTGCCGGAGACTGATCCGTACGCGCCACTGCGTGCGGTGCAGCTGGACGGCGTCGCGGTCGACCCAGGCGCTCGAGCCGTTCGGCCGCGTCGGCAGCGCGACGCGCACCCAGAGCTTCCCGCTCGCCGAGGTGCGCGAGCCGAGGACCAGCAGCCCGACCGGGCCGCCCGCCCAGGCGGCGGTGGTCCGCAGCCGCGCGCGGACCGGGGCGTGGCCGTCCGCGGTCGCGTGGGCGGGCGTCGGGCGGACGATCCGCGCGATCAGCGATGAGCGGGTGGTGGGTGCGAGCGGGTCGGCGCGCTGGGCCTGCGCCGCGACGGGCGCGAGCAGGGTCAGCAGGAGCGCAGCCCCGCCGGCCACACGCCGAGTCCTGGTCAACCGGTGACTCCCGCGAGCTGCCGCACGATCGCGCGGCTGCCGCGCACCGTGGAGCTGACCTGGGCGCGCTTCTGCGCCGCGTTCGACGCGGTGACGAGCGCGGCATTCGTGATCTTCACGCCGCCCGGAGCATCGCGCACGACGCGCGCCTCGAAGCGCACCGTCGTGGCCTTCCCGGCTGCGAGCTTCGCGCGTGTCCAGCACGCGTTGCCCTTGATGAAGCGGGCGCCCGGGGTGCGCACGTAGGTGAGCCGCGCCGGGAGCTTGTCGCAGATGCGCACGTCGAGCGCCTCGGCCTTGCCGGTGTTCTTGACCGTCACCCAGTAGATGAGCCGCTGGCCCGCTGCGACACGCTTGGCCGAGACGGCTTTGCGGATCGAGAGCGTTGTGCGGCCCGGGGCGGCGGGGTTCCCGCCATCGCCGCCGCCGCCTGCGACCTCCTGCGTCAGTGTCGTGGCGCTTGACGTCGCGGAGTTGTTGGTGGTGTCGGGGTCGGGCTGCTCGGCGGTCACCGTCGCGCTGTTGGTGATCGTCTTGCCGACGTCGCCGGCGGAGGTCCGCGCGACGATCGCGATCTGCGTGTTCGCACCGGAGGGCAGCGACCCGACGGTGCACGTGATCGCAAGGTCCGCCGCGGCGCACGTCCCCTGGTCGGGCGTCGCGCTCACGAGCGTCGTCCCGGCCGGCAGCGTGTCCTTGACGGTCACGGCCGTCGCCGTCGACGGGCCCTTGTTGGTGACGATGACCTGCCAGCTGACCGTGCCGCCGGCCACCGCTGTCGCGGGGCCCTGCTTGGTGATCTGCAGGTCGGCGGACGGGCCGACGAGCGTCGACGCGCTGGCGGTGTTGTCCGCGGGGTCGGCGTCGCCCTGGTCGCCGGTGACGGTCGCGGTGTTCACGAGCGTCTTGTCGGCGAGCGCCAGCGGCGCCGTGCCCTTGATCTCGAGCGTCGTGGAGGCGCCCGTGGCGAGCGCGCCGATCGCGCAGGTCACGGTCCCTGATGCCTGCGTGCACGGGCTGCCGGCGCTGACGAACACGACCCCGGCCGGCAGCGGATCGCTGACCGTGACGCCGGTCGCGTCATCGGGGCCGGCGTTGGTGACCGTCAGCGTCCAGGTGATGTCGCCGCCGGCCGGGACGGTCGCGGGCGCGCTCTTGGTGATGCTCAGTTCCGAGCGCGGCCCGACGACGACGTCGGCCGAGGCGCTGTCGTTGGACGCGTCGCGGTCGCGCGTGTCGCTCGACACCGTGCCGGTGTTCGTCCAGGTCCCGTTCGTGATGCCCTTGACGACGACGTTGCGCGCGGCCGCCGCCCCGTTGGCGAGATCGCCGAGGTCGCACGTCACCGTGCCAGAGGCCTCGGTGCAGCCGGCGTCGGCGGAGACGAACTGCAGGCCTGCCGGCAGCGCGTCACTGATCGTCGCGTTGACCGCCGCCGAGGGACCGTTGTTCGTCGCCGTGAGCGTGAACGTCGTGTTGTCGCCCTTCAGGACCGCGGGCGGCGCGACGGTCTTCGTCAGGCTCAGGTCGGCGTCCTGCGCGACGTCGGTGGTGTCGGTCGCGTCGTCGTTGGACGAGTCCGGATCGTGGGTGGTCGTCGTGACCGTGGAGGTGTTGGAGACGGTCGTGCCGGCCGCGCTCGCGAGCGCCGTCACGCGAATGTCACGCGTGACCGAATCGCCGGCGGCGAGCGCGCCCACCGCGCAGGTGACCGTGCCGGAAGCCTCGACGCACGGCGCGTCGGCGGAGACGAACTGCACGCCTGCCGGCAGGACGTCGCTGAGCGTCACCGCAGCGGCGTCATCGGGCCCGAGGTTGGTCGCGCCGATCGTGTAGGTGATCGTGTCGCCCACGTTCGCGGTGGCGGTCGCGACCTTCGTCGCCTGCAGGTCGGCGCTCGGATCGACGGTCACGGACGCGCTGCGCGAGTCGTTCGTGGGATCGGGATCGGGCGTCGTCGTCGAGACCGTCGCCGTGTTCACCTTCGTTCCGGTGCTCGTCGCCTTCACGATGACCTGCAGCGTGGTGCTGGCCCCCGGGGCCATCAGGCCCAGCGCGCAGGTGACGGTCCCCGAGGAGTGCAGGCACGGGGCGTCGGCCGAGACGAAGCTCGTGCCCGCCGGCAACGGGTCGCTCACCGAAACGCCCGCCGCATCCGAGACGCCGTTGTTCTTGACGACAAGCGTGTACGTGATGTTCTCGCCGTTGTTCACCGACGGCGCCGAGGCCGCCTTGGTGATCTGCATGTCGGCCGACGGCGCGAGCGTCGTCGTGACCGAGGCGGTGTTCGGGCCCGGGCCGGGGTCCGGTGTCGGCGACGCTGCCGTCACGGTGTTCGTCCGCGGGCCGGTCGCGCTCGCCGGGTAGGAGATGACGACGTCGGCGCTGAACGAGCCGGCGACCGCGAGGTCACCGACGGCGCACGACACCGTGCCGAGCGCCTCGGTGCAGCCGTTCGTCGCGCTGACGAACGTCGCGTTCGCCGGCAGCGGGTCGCTGAGCGTGACCGTGCGGGCGACGGACGGGCCGTTGTTGACGACGCCGATCGTGTACGTCAGGTCCGGGCCGCCGGGAACGCCGGTCGCAGGACCGGTCTTGCTCGCCTGCAGGTCGGCGGACGTCGCGACGATCCGTGAGCCGGTGTCGGACACCGGTGTCGGCACGTCCTGCGCCGAGGTCGTCGCGCTGTTCGTCAGCGTCGTCCCCGATGCCAGCGACGGGTCGGTCGCGACGGGGACGGTGATCGTCTTCGTAGCGCCCGCGGCGATGCTCGTGATCGTCCAGACGATCGTCGTCTGGCCGAGGCCCGGGCCGGGGGTGACGGAGGTCTCGGTGAAGCCGCCCGTGGGCGAGATGCTCGCCGCACCGGCCGTGTACGTCGTGCCGCTCGGCAGGACGTCGGTGACGCTGACGGTGTGCGCGACGCCGGTGCCGGTGTTCCTCACGGCGATCGCCCAGCTCGTCGGCGAGCCGGCGGTCGCGGTGCCCGCGTCCGGGGTCTTGCTGATGCTCAGCGCAGGCCCGAGCAGCGTCGCGGTCGCGGGGTCGGGGCCGGCTGCGTACGGCCCGCTCGCGTTGCCGCTGTTGCCTGCCTCGTCCTTGGCGTTCGTGTCGGCCGTGTTGACGTTGGGACCGGGACCGGGCGCGGTCAGCAGCGCCTGCAGCGACGGCGTCGCGGAGAACGTCAGGACGATGCTCGCGCCGGGCGCGAGGTCCTGCCCGGTGGCCCAGGCCAGCTCGTCGCCGGTCGCGTGCGGCGTGATGACCGGGGCGATCGCCCCGCCGGGCGCAAAGCTCGCGGACCCGGCGTCATAGCTCCAGTTCGCCGGCAGGACGTCGTGGACGTTGACCGTCTTGGCGATCGCGGTGGCCGACGTGTTCGTGACGACGACGCGCCAGGGGAACGGCTGCCCCCATTCGGTGCTGGCGGTCTCCGGGTTGCCGGGCCTGCCGGTCGTCTTGGAGATCGTCAGCGTCGGGAAGTCGAGCGTCACGGTGACCGAGTCCGAGCCGCCGTTGACGTAGTCGCGGAAGACCCACGTCGGGTTCAGCGCGCGCGTGACGGCCGGGACGCCGAAGTAGTGCGGGATCGCCGCGGTGTTCACGATCGTCTGGCCGTCGGTGAGCGTCGCGACCGGCACGAGGCTCGCGGTGTACGTCAGCGTCACCGAGCCGCCCGGAGCGATCGGGCCGGGGATCGCCCAGGCCATCGCGGGGTTGCCCGCGGTCCAGGGGTCGGTGTTCGTCGTCGTCGAGACCCCGGGCGCAAGCGTGACCGCGGTCAGTTCCGCGTCGGGCTGGTCGGTGACCTGCACGTCGTAGGCCGGAGCGGTGCCCGTGTTGGTGACGAGGATCTGGTAGCTGAAGCTGTCGTTCGCCTGGGCGGGCGCGCTGTCGAGGTAGGCCCCGCCGGAGACGGAGACCTTCTTGTTCACGGTGATCGTGGGCTCGATCACGGTGATCGTGGCGGTGCTCGTCGGCGAGGTGTCGTCGAAGACCGTCGGGATCACCGACGGGTCGAACGTCTTGCTGTTCGTCAGGTCGGAAGAGACGCGCGCCTGGTTGACCGCGGTCTGTGCGTTGACGACGTTCGCGCCGCCGTTGCGGTGCGTGGCGCGGACGTGCGCCCTGTAGATGATCGTGACGACGCGGTCGGTGGGCGCGGCGGTCAGGTCGCCGAGATCCCAGGCGACGTTCGTGAGGCCGGCGCTGATCGTCGGCGTGTAGGACTGGACGGTGATCGCCGGCGGGCAGCCGCTCGTGCAGGTGGCCGAGACGAGGCCGTCGTAGTCGAGCGCGTCGCCGAGCGTGTCGCGCAGCGTGACGTCGTAGAGGTTGATGTTCGCCGGGATCGTGACGAGCGCCGTGTACGTGACCGGGTCGCCGACCGTCGCGGTCGTGCGGTCGGCGGTCTTCACGACGGTGGCGCCGCCGATGCGGATGATGTCGCTGACCGCCGACTGGTAGCCGACGCTGGGGCTCGAGGCCGACGTGCGCTCGCCGGTGACGCTCCCGGCGAGGCTCGTGGTCTTCGCGGTCACCGTGTTCGTCAGCGTGTTGCCGGCCACGGCCGGGTTGTCGACCTTCACCCGGTAGGTCATCACGAGGTTGCTGCTGGGGTTGATGTCCACGCCCGTGCGCGTGATCGTGCGCGCCGTCGCATCCCAGACCGCGCCGCCTGTAGTGGGCACGGTCGCGCCATCGGCGAGCGGGGCGTTGCCCGGCGCGACGTCGATCGGCGTCAGGCCCGCGGGCACGACGTCGACGACGCTGGTGTCGTGCGCGATCGAGACGCGCGTGGCATTCGAGTTGGTCGTCGTCAGCGTGTAGGTGACGATCTGGTCGGGAATCGCGCGGCCGGGGTTCACGCTGTCGGTCTTCGTCTGCGTGATCAGCGGCTCGACGACCTGCACGTTCGTCGCGGTCGACGTGCGCGTCTGCGCGCCGCTGACGGGGTCGGTCCAGGTCGCGGCGCCGGTGTTCGTGATGTTGCCCGACAGGCGCGTGTTCGTCGCCAGGTCGGCGACGCGCGCGATGAAGCTCATCGTGATCGTCGTGTCACCGCCGCTGGCGGTGTAGCCGCCGGCGGGTGCGGTGACGGTCGGCGTCGACGCCGCCTCGGTCGTCGTCCAGCCGACGAGCGCCGGGACGCCGCTGACGGTGACGGAGCCGGCCTGGTAGACGTGCCGCGCGGAGACCGCGTCGGCGATCTTGAAGTTCGCCGGCACGGTCGTCCCGTCCGGGATCACGGTCGTGACCGTGTAGGTGATGTTCTCGCCGATCGTCGCCTGGGCGGCGGTGTTGCCGGTCTCGGTGACGCTCGTCGCCGCGGCCTTCGTGATCGTCACGTTGCGCGTCACGACGTTCGAGAAGTTGTCCGCCGCGGGGACGTTCGGCGTGGTCGCGTTCAACGGGTCGATGTTGCTCGCGGGCGTGTAGGTGAAGAACGTGCCGAGGTTCGAGAGGGTCTGGAACGAGCGCACGCCCGCGTGGTTGATCAGCGTGCGGCTGGGCCCGATGCTCGCCGGGATCAGGACCTTGTAGTTCAGCGTCTTCGTCGCGGCCTGCGCGAGCGAGGGCAGGGTCCACTCGATGTGGTCCTGCGCGGGGAAGGCCGCGTCGACGCAGGTGCCGCCGTCGCTGATCGCGGTGATCTGGCCGATCGTCGCGCAGTCGTACTCGTTCGGCAGGAGGTCCCAGACGACGACGTTCTCGGCGTCCGCCGTGCCGGTGTTCCCGAGGTCGACGCGGTAGGTGACCGTGTCGCCGCCCTTGACGGTGACACCGTCGACATTGGGCCCGTTGACCACGCCGGAGTTGACCTGCTGCACGCCCTTCGTCAGCCCGATCACCGGGACCGCGAGGACGAAGTCGACCTGGTCGCGGTAGGGGAACGACACGCCGCTGGTTCCCGCGGCCGAGAACTTCATCAGGTTGCCCGGGATCTGACCGGGAGCCAGCTGGCCGGTCGGCTGCACGGTGCTCGAGATCGTGTGCTGGAAGACCTGGCCGCCCGTCGGCACCAGGCCGCCGGTGAGGTTCCAGATCAGCGCGCCCTGGGCGGCGCCGCTCGCGTCCAGCGTCGAGCTGACGGTGTTCGACGGCGTCGCCGTGTCGGACCCGGACTCATACGTCACGGTCGGGGGCAGGTAGTCGTTGACGGTCTGCGATGCCGTGTCGACGCCGCCCGGGAAGTTGACGTTCAGCAGCCAGCAGATGCGGTCGCCGGGGACGTAGCTCGGGGTGCCGTTCGTGTACGTCGCGGTGGCGCAGTTGATCCCGGACTGGGCGATCTGCTTGTCGATGCTCGGAAGCGGGGCGACCTGGCCGGCGCTCGCCGCGTCGACGACGGTGCGCGCGAGCGGGTTGTCGTGGTCGATCCGCGGGCCCGTGGGGCTGCAGTCTGGCGCGCCCGGGGCGGTGCAGCGCGGCAGCGCGACGCCCGCGAGCGAGACGCTGTTCGTCGTCGTGTCGTGCGCGAGGATCGGCCCGGCGTCGGCGAAGCCCGACTGGTAGTTCGTCCGCGTGCGGGTCGGGAACGTGATCGTCCAGCTGTCGTTGACGGTCGCGTGCGTGAGCTTTGCGAGCGCCGCCGGAGTCCAGATGATCGTGTACGTGCCGTTCGCGTTCTCCGTCACCGACGAGTACGGCGCCGACGGGTTGGCGCCGGTCGAGTCGCACTGACTGTCGGACGGGCTGTTGCCGGTCGTGGAGTTGACCGGGCCGAGCGGGCAGTACCCGTTCGGCAGCGTGTCGGTGACGGTGACGGCCTCCGAGTAGCGGTACTCGCCGGTCGAGAAGCTGAGCGTCCACGTCGTGATCGCGCCCTGCACGAGCGACCCGGACGAGGCCGACTTGCCCATCAGCAGGTCTTCGGCGATCGTCGTCATCGTGGTCGCGTCGCTGACGGGCGTGACGCCGTTGTAGTTGCCGGCGGCGTCGGCGCGGCTGGTCAGCGCCTGCTCGTCGTCGGTCTCGGCGCCCGAGTTGTTGTCGAGGTTGGCAGCCTGCAGGCCGGACGCGGCGGTCGGCCGCGTGCCGGTCCAGGTGTCGGTGTTCGCGCGCAGCGGGATCGCCACGCGGTAGGGGCGGTTGACGACGGCGCCCGCCGCGAGCGTCCCCAGGCTCCACTGCAGGCGCGTGTAGACCGCGGTGGGCAGCGGGCCTGCGCCATCGGGATCGGTGGTGACGGTGTCGATCGTGCTCGGCGCGACGCAGCCCGCGACGACGGGCACGACGATCGCGCCCGAGCCGGGGTACTCCTGCGCGGAGCCGGGGTTCGTCGGCGCGTCGGTCGTGTGGTCGGCGCCCGCCCCGCCGCAGCCGAGGTACTCGATGCCGGCCGGCAGGTAGTCGGTCAGCACCACGCCGGTGGTCTGGTTGACGAGGTTGTTCGTCGCCGTGGTCGTGTACGTCGTCTGGTGGTCGTGAACGCCGCGCAGCAGCGAGCCGCCGCCGGCCTTGGTCACCTTGATCGCCGAGACGGTCTGCGTGCCGGACGAGGTCGCCGACCCCGTGTACGACGCGCCGACAGGGACACCCGTCGTCACGTTGAATTGCGTGACGTTGCGCGGATCGGTGTTGATCGTCGCCTCACCGGTGATCGCGAACGAGCTGCCGATCGTGAAGGCGACCGTCGAGTGGTTGACCTGGAAGCTGACGCTGCCGGACGAGTTCGGCGAGAGGTCGGAGACGTTCGCCCACAGCAGCGTCGTCTGGCCCGCCACGGGCTGGTTCACGAGCACGCGCGTCGGCGCGGGCGAGCCCGAGGCGGCGACGTACGTCACGTTCGCCGGCAGCACCGCGCGGATCGCGAGGTTGTAGCCGTAGGGCTGACCGGAGGGATTCGCCGCGGTCAGCGTGACCGTCGACGGCGAGCCGAACAGCGCCGTCGAACTGGAGGTGGCGACAGTGATATTGGGGGTTCCGGCCGCCCGCGCGCTCGCGGGCAGCGCGAGCACGGCGACGAGGCTGAGCACGACGAGGAGTGCGGCCGCCGCCGGGGAGCGGCGCCGCAGGGGCTGAGTAGGCATCACGACGTGCATATCGGCCGAACCGGACGGATGTATGAATCACGAACGCCGGCGCGCCGCACAGGGTCGTCCCATTCCGACCGGACCAGCGCCTAGCGTCGTCTCGTCCCCAATCCAGGAGGTGGTCGTCGATGACGAAGAACGACCTGGCAAAGGTGGTGGCGGGCAAGACGGGCCTGCCGCAGACGACGGCGTCGGAGGCGCTCGGCGCGGTGCTCGAGAGCATCGAGGCGGAGCTCGCAGCCGGCGGTGAGGTCGCGATCAGCGGCTTCGGCAGGTTCTCGGTCGCCCAGCGCAGCGCACGGCAGGGGGTGAACCCGGCCACCGGCGAGCGGATCGCGATCCCCGCGACCACTGCGCCGAGGTTCACCGCCGGCGCTCGGCTCAAGAGCGCCGTCAAGCGCTAGCAGGCGGACGCCCCGGAGCCGCCGGCGGGCTTCGGGGCGCTCGCTCCACCGCCGAGCGTGCGTGCGAGCATGCGCCGGATGCTGATCCGCGACGACGGCGACAGCTGGCTCGCCATCCCCCAGCCCGCTCACGCGCTGCTCTCCGGCCAGGTCGCGCGCGCGTGGGGCAACGACCGGTTCGCGACGCCGGACCCCTATGAGGGCGTCTGCCTGGGCGCCGAGCAGCACGACGTCGCCTGGGCGCAGTGGGATCTGCGCCCACCGCTCAACGCGCAGCAGCGCCGCGCGGCCAGCTTCCTCGAGGCGCCGTTCGACGAGCGCCTGGCGATCTGGGACGGCGCGCCGGACAAGGTGCTCGCGCAGGACCCGCTCGCGGCGCTGCTCGTCTCGCTGCACGGGCGCAACGTGCACACGCTCTACCTGAACGCCGACTTCCTGGAGCCGGCGCAGGCCGCCGCGGTCGCTGCCTACCTCGAGCGCGAGCGCGTCTTCCAGGAGCGGCTGTTCCCACTGCTCCCGATCGCGCGCGAGGACGCCGAGCGCGCCGCGGCGCTCGTGCTCTGCGTCGACGCCCTGTCCCTGCGGCTGTGCCATGGCTGGCCCGCCGGCGATCTGCCCCCGGTCGACGGCATCACGATCAGCTGCACCCCGGTGGACGAGGTGACGGCCACGCTGGACCCGTGGCCGCTCAGCGTCCCGCAGCTCGAAGTCGTCATCAACGCGCGCCGGATGTCCGAGCGCTTCGACGACGAGCCGGCGCTCCACGCGGCACTCGGCGCCGCGCCGTGGACCACGCTGCGCTGGACGCTGCGCCCCGCCTGATCGGGACCGGTTCGCACGGGAACACATCCGATCGCCCCTCGGCGACGTTCAACGCGGTACCTGACGATCTTTCGAGAGGACCGCAACGTGCCCGAGACCATCCAGCCCACCCCCGCGAGCGACCAGAACTCCCGCCGGCGCTTCCTGCAGCTCGCAGGCGGCGGCGGTGCTGCAGCCGCAGCGGCGTTCCTCGCCGCATGCGGCGGCGACGACACGACGTCCGCCGGGACCACGGCGACCACGAAGTCCACGAAGACCACCGCAGCCGGCGCAGCCGGGGACATCGCGATCCTCAACTACGCGCTCACGCTCGAGCACCTGGAGACCGACTTCTACGCGAAGGTCATCGACTCCGGCCTGCTGAAGGGCTCCGAGCTCGACTTCGCCAAGCGCGTCGGCGAGCACGAGCGCCAGCACGTCGAGGCGATCGCGGGCACCATCAGCAAGCTCGGCGGCACCCCCGTCGCAGCGCCGATGACGAAGTTCCCGCTCGAGAGCCGCAAGGCCGTCCTCGAGCTCGCCGCAACCGTCGAGAACCTCGGCGCCGCTGCCTACCTCGGCAAGGCCGGCGAGATCACCAGCCCGGAGGTGCTCGCGGCAGCACTGAGCATCCACTCGGTCGAGGCCCGTCACGCGGCGGCACTCAACCGTCTGCTCGGCAAGAGCCCGACGCCCGACGGCGCATTCGCAAAGCCGGCGACCGAGAAGCAGGTTCTCGCCGCCGTCCAGCCCTTCATCGTCAGCTAGGAGACCAGAACCATGAACCCCACCCTCATCACTGCGGACGCCACACCGGAGCTCGCCGGCGTCACCGTCGGCGGCGTCAGCCGCGAGGCGTTCCTCGTCAAGGGCGTCCTCGCCGCCGGAGCCGTCTACGGCGCCGGCATGGTCTCCCCCTTCCTGCGCAGCGCGTTTGCGCAGGAGGACATGGGCGACATCGACATCCTGAACTTCGCGCTCACGCTCGAGTTCCTGGAGGCCGCCTTCTACAAGAAGGCCGCGGACCTGAAGCTCTCGTCGGAGGTCAAGAAGATCGCCATGGAGTTCGGCGACGCGGAGCAGCAGCACGTCGAAGCGCTCCGCGGAACGATCGAGAAGCTCGGCGGCAAGCCCGTCACCTCACCGACGTTCAGCTTCCCGGTCGACGACGAGAAGAGCTTCCTCAAGCTCGCTCAGACGCTCGAGGACACCGGTGTCAGCGCCTACAACGGCGCCGGCCCGTCGATCAAGAGCAAGGAGATCCTCGCGGCTGCCGGCTCGATCGTGCAGATCGAGGCACGCCACGCCGCGGTGATCCGCATGCTGCGCGGCAACGAGCCCGCTCCCGTCGCGTTCGACGCGCCGCTCAAGGAGCAGCAGGTGCTCGACGCCGTCAAGCCGCTCATCACGCAGTAGCCCGAACGCGGCTGAGGGGTCATGCTCCAGCACGGAGCATGACCCCTCGCCTCGTCACGATCCCGATCAGCCACTACTGCGAGAAGGCGCGCTGGGCGCTGGACCGTGCAGGGATCGCCTACCGCGAGGAGCCGCACCTGCAGTTCATCCACATCGTCGCCGCGCGCCGGGCCGGCGGGGGGCGCACCGTCCCGGTCCTCGTGACGGGGACGGGCACGACGATCGGCGAGTCCGCGGGAATCCTGCGCTGGGCCGACCGGCAGGTGGCGCCTGAGCGGCGCCTCTACCCGGATGGCGCTGCGGGCGCCGAGGCGGCGCGCATCGAAGCCTGGCTCGACGCCGGCCTGGGTCCCGACGGGCGGCTGTGGATGTATCACGGCACGCTGCCGGTGGTCCGCGACATGGCGCCGTGGGCGCTGGCCGGGACGCCGCGCTGGGAGCGCCGCGGCTTCCGCGCGATGTCGTGGGCGATCGACCCGGCGATCCGCCGCTACCTGGGCGTCGACGCAGCAGGCGCCGCAGCCGCGCTCGATCGTGTCGACGCGACCTTCGACGAGGTCGCCGGGATCCTCGGCGACGGGCGCCCGTTCCTGACCGGCGAGCGCTTCACGGCGGCCGACCTGGCGTTCGGCGCGCTCAGCGCCAGCGTGCTGATGCCCGCGGACTACGGATCGCCGCTGCCACCGCTCGACGTCCTGCCGGAGCGGCTCGTCAGCGAGGTCCGCCGCCTGCGCGAGCACCCGGCGGGCCGGTTCGCCGCACGGCTCTACGCAGATGAGCGCCACGCCGCATCAATGGGATGATGCCGCGCATGAAATTGCGTCACATCTTCGTTCTGTTCACCGTCGCGCTCGCGGCCGCGAACGCCGGCAGGGGCAGGGACGACGGGCCCGCGCAGGATGCCAGGCAGGACCAGGCCAAACCGACCGTCTGCACCCCGCCCCCCGACAAAACCGCCCCC
>JBBQKR010000018.1:0-47219 GCA_038327125.1 Solirubrobacterales bacterium | reverse complement strand
GCGACAAGGCGCAGCGGCGGGCGGCGATCGCACTCCTTGCGGCATACCACGAGGCCCAGCTCGCGGATCTGATCGAGCACGTCCGCGACGGCCTGGCGCGCTACGACGGCGGCGAGATCGACGCGTTCGAACTCGACGCGGTGATGCATCGCTACCAGCGCGCGGCACGCGAGCTGTGGAAGTTCTGCTCGGCCTCGGGTGCGCACGCGGTCACCATCGCGCGCCTGCTCGAGGAGTCGACAGCCGCCGACGATCTGCCGGACTGGTGGGAGCTGGCCAAGCCGCGCGAGCGCTGAAGTGCGCCGGGAAGCAAGAAGGTGTTCGCGCGCGGACCTCGGTGGCTGGTCCTTCCGTGCCCCGCCGTCCCGAGCCGGCCCGCCCCGTGGTTCCAATGTGGTTCCAATCTGAGCGAAACAAGCTCGATCGAACCAAAGGAATTCCTCGGAAACTGCGGCTTCCTGGCCGTACTTGACCCCCTTGCCGCCAGCTCATAACCCGAAGGTCGCAGGTTCGAATCCTGCCCCCGCTATACGAAGCGTCCCTCTCGCCAGGGGCGCTTCGTTCGTTGTGGGGCTTCGTCCCTACCCCTGCGGAACGTGCCCGTCGCCTGAAGCCTGGCGCCACGAGACGACGTGACAGCCTCAGCGCCGGCTTGTGCCATCGTGCGGCCGATGGACACCGCACCACCGCCGCAGGAGCACGACGGCGAGCCCACCGAGCACGTGGACGTGCTCATCGTCGGCGCCGGGATGTCCGGCATCGGGTGCGCCGTCCATCTGCGCAGGGCGCTGCCCGCCAAGCGCTACGCGATCCTCGAGGCGCGCGAGGCGGTCGGCGGAACGTGGGACCTGTTCCGCTACCCCGGCATCCGCTCGGACTCCGACCTCCACACGTACGGGTTCGCGTTCAAGCCGTGGGTGGGCGAGCAGTCGCTCGCGGACGGCCCCGCGATCCTCGACTACATCAACGAGACGGCCGCCGAGAACGATGTCGAGCGCCACATCCGGCTCGGTCACCGGGTCGTCTCGGCGTCGTGGTCGGGCGACCACGCGCGCTGGACCGTCGAGGCCGAACGTCCTGACGGCGAGCGCGTGCAGCTCACGTGCTCGTGGCTCTTCGCCGCCGGCGGGTACTACCGCTACGACCGCGGCTACGACCCGGGCTTCGCCGGGACCGAGCACTTCGCGGGCCGCATCGTGCACCCGCAGTTCTGGCCGCAGGACCTCGACTACGCGGGCAGGCGCGTCGTGGTGATCGGCAGCGGCGCGACGGCCGTGACCATCGTGCCGGCGATGGCCGATGCCGCCGCGCACGTGACGATGCTCCAGCGCACGCCGACGTATGTCGCCTCGCTGCCGGAGAAGGACTGGATCGCGAATGCGCTGAAGCGCCGGCTGCCCCCGCACCTCGCCTACGCCCTCGTCCGGCGCAAGAACATCTGGCTGCAGCGCAACGTCTACCGGCTCAGTCGCCGCCGGCCGGACCTTCTCCGGCGGTTCCTGCTCGCCGGGGTCCGCCGGCGGCTGCCAGGGGGGTACGACGTCGAGACCCACTTCACGCCGCCGTACGACCCGTGGGACCAGCGGATCTGCGCGGTGCCGGACGGCGACCTGTTCACGGCGATCAGCAGCGGGGCCGCGTCCGTCGTCACCGACCGGATCGCGACGTTCACCGAGACTGGCCTGTTGCTCGAATCCGGCCGCGAGCTCGAGGCGGACATCATCGTCACCGCGACGGGCCTGGAGCTGCAGGCGTTCGGCGGCTTCGAGCTCGTCGTCGACGGCACGATCGTCGCGCTGCACGACACCCTCGCCTACAAGGGGCTGATGCTGGGCGACGTGCCGAACTTCGCCTACGCGATCGGGTACACGAACTCGTCCTGGACGCTGAAGGTCGACCTCGTCGGCGACTACCTGTGCCGGCTGATCGCCCACATGGACGCGCGCGGGATGGACGTCTGCACGCCCGTGAACGACGACCCCGCGATGCCGCGCCGCCCGCTGCTCGACTTCGGTGCCGGCTACGTGAAGCGCGCGGCCGGTGCCCTGCCGCAGCAGGGCACCCGCGAGCCGTGGACGGTGACGATGAGCTACCGCGATGACCTGAAGCGGCTGCGCGACGGGGAGATCGACGACGGTGTGGCGCGCTTCTCGCGGGCCCCGCGCACGGCGCCGGCCGGGTCCGTCGCCCGTGCGCGATAGTTGGCCGATGACCGACGCGCCGCCCGCCTGCCCCGACTGCGCCAGCGAGTACACCTACGAGCGGGGTGCGCTGCAGGTCTGCTCGATGTGCGGCCACGAGTGGTCGCCAGGGCAGGCCGCCGAGGAGACGGGGACCGTCATCCGTGATGCGGTCGGCAACGTGCTCGCCGACGGCGACACGGTGACGGTCGTGAAGACCCTCAAGGTGAAGGGCAGTTCGGCGCCGATCAAGGCCGGCACGAAGGTGCGGAACATCCGCCTCGTCGACGGCGTGGGCGACCACGACATCGACTGCAAGGTCGACGGGTTCGGTGCGATGCAGCTGAAGTCGAGCGTCGTCAAGAAGGCCTGAAGGCGGTCAGGTCCGCGAACGGACGCTGCTCCCCGCCGGATGACACCGTGTGTTTGATCTGTGGTGCGACCGCAGGCACGAGTGGCTCAGCAGCAGCGCTGAGCGCACCGAGTTCCCCACCGGCGTGACGGCGTAGCCCGCCGACTCGAAGGCCTACGACCTGAAGCGGCCGGGGGCCCGCCGTAGCCTGCTTCAGCGCAGCGTCTCGAGGACCTCGATCACGCGATCCGCCTGCGTCTCCGGGTTCACGAACGCCAGGCGCAGGACCGTGCGGCCGTGCCAGCGCGTCGGCACACAGAGGATCACCCCTGCCCGGGCGAGCGCATCCGACCATGCGGTGTACGCCTCGTCGTCCCAGCCGGGGCGCTCGAACAGGATCACCGACAGCTCCGGCTCACAGACGAGCGCCAGATGGCCGGAGGCCTCGATCGCCGCGGCCACCGCGTGCGTCGTGGCGAGCGTGCGCTCGACCGCCGCCGTGTAGCGCACGGTTCCGTGGGTCGCGAGGCTGTACCAGAAGGGCAGGCCGCGCGCCCGGCGTGAGAGGTGGATCGCGAGGTCGGCCGGGTTCGCGGCATCGCGATCGATGTGCTCGAGGTAGCCGGCGCTCTGCGCGTGCGCGGCGCGCGCGGCGTCCGGGTCGCGGTAGAGCAGGGCGCAGCAGTCGAAGGGGGCGAACAGCCACTTGTGCGGATCGACGATGAAGCTGTCCGCCCGCTCGATCCCGGCGAAGCGCTCGCGGACGCTCGGGGCGGCCAGCGCTGCGCCCCCGTACGCGCCGTCCACGTGCATCCAGATCCCGTGGTCGGCGCACACGGCTGCGATGCCCGCAAGATCATCCACGAGCCCTGCGTTCGTCGTGCCGGCGGAGGCCACGACGGCGAAGACGTCATCGGCCTGGCCGGTGAGCGCGCTGCGCAGTGCCGTTCCGGTCAGGTGCCCGAGCGCGTCACCGGGCACTTCGAGGATCCCGACGTCGAGCACCCGCGCGACGATCCGCACGGAGGAGTGGACGTCGGACGTGCAGGCGAGTCGCCAGCCGCCCGGCGGCCGCGCGCCGCGCCGCGTCACCGCGGCATGCCGCGCCGCCGCGAGCGCGGACAGGTTCCCGCTCGTGCCGCCCGAGACGAAGCAGCCGCCGGCGCTCGCCGGCCAGCCGAGCAGCTCGATGATCCACGCCAGCGCCTCGTTCTCCGCGTAGATCGCTCCGGCGCCCGCATCCCACATTCCGGCGAACACGTTCTCCGCGCTCGTGACGAGGTCGAACGCGACGGCGGCGCGCGTCGGCGCCGACGGGATGTAGGCGAGGTTCATCGGGTCGTCCTGCGAGCGCGTCGCGGGCACGAGGATGTCGCTGAAGATCCGCAGCGCCTCGGCGCCGCCGATCCCCTCGGGGGTGACGGTGGGCCCCGCTGCCGCGGCGAGCTCCGATGCCGGCCGTGGCGAGGTCTTCGGATCGGTGTGCCGCACGACCCGCATGGCCGCCCACTCCGCGGCCGCCCGCACGAGCTCGGTCTCATCGCCCCAGATCTCGTGCGTCACGGCTTCCCACTATGCCAGCGCGGGTCCCGAGCGCCCTGGCAGCACGAGGGCACGCATGGATCGGGAGCCCACAATGCGACCCCGCGCAGCAACGTCGAGACGGTCACACGCCGCCCCTGACCCGTCAGAGCTCGCCGGGGTCCCGCAGGCCGCCGCCGTTGAGCTTGCGCACGACGTACAGCGGCAGCGCGGCGAAGAGGACGGACCCGATCAGACCGGCGCCGTCGACCCCGCCGAAGATCAGCAGCGCGATCACGCCGCCGCCGACGCTCCCGGCGAACCCCAGCATCATCGTGCCCAGGAACCCCATCGGATCCTTGCCGGGGAGGATGAACCGGGCGAGGCCGCCGATCACGAACGCGATGACGACCATGCCGACGATGTAGAGGATGGTGCTCATCGCGCGCATGCCATCCCGCGGCGTCTGGGCACTCGTACAGTCAGGGCATGACGGACACCGCCATCGCCCCCGCGGACATCGACACCTGTCTGCGTGTGATCGCCGCGCTCGACGAGCTGCCGGTCGAGCATCCCGACGCGGTCGCCGTCCGGCGCGCAACCGGACGGCTGTTCAAGACGGTCAAGGAGCGCCGTCGTGCCGAGCGCCGTGACGCCGTGCGCGAGGCCGACGCCGCAGTGACGGCGGCCACGGCCACCGCCGCGCCCGGGCGCATCGACGACGAGACGCAGGGGCTGCCGCTGAAGCCGGCGGTTCCCGGCGCGAAGGCAGGGACGTTGCAGCGCGCACGCGCGTGTTACGTCTGCAAGCGGCGCTTCCACGACGTCGACGCCTTCTACCACCAGCTGTGCCCGGAGTGCGCGGCGTCCCACCACGCACGTCGCGACGCCCGCACCGACCTGACCGGGCGCCGCGCGCTGCTCACCGGCGGGCGCGCGAAGATCGGCATGTACATCGCGCTGCGGCTGCTGCGCGACGGTGCGCACACGACGATCACGACGCGCTTCCCGCGCGATGCCGCACGCCGCTTCGCCGCGATGCCCGACAGCGCGGACTGGCTGGAGCGCCTGCAGATCATCGGAGTCGACCTGCGCAACCCCGCGCAGGTCGTCGCGCTTGCGGACACCGTCGCCGAGTACGGGTCGCTCGACATCCTGATCAACAACGCGGCGCAGACCGTGCGCCGCTCGCCCGAGGCCTACGCGCTGCTCGCCGGCGCCGAGGCGGCGCCGCTCGGTGAGGGCCCGCTGCCGGCGATGCTCACGCTCGGTCCGGGCGAGACAGCGCACCCCTCCGGCGTTCCCGCGCCGGCCCGTCCGCACTGGACGCCCACGCCGCACGCGCTCACGGCGCTCGCGCTGACCGCCGGCTCAGCATCCCCCGAGCGCGTCGCAGCGGCGCGCGCGATCGACGCCGGCGGGCTCGTCCCCGACCTGCACGCCGACAACAGCTGGAGCCGGCGCGTGGACGAGGTCGATCCGGTCGAGCTGCTCGAGGTACAGCTGTGCAACATGACCGCGCCGTTCATCCTCGTCAGCCGGCTGCGCCCCGCGCTCGCGGCGTCACCGGCACGGCGGACGTACATCGTCAACGTGTCGGCGATGGAGGGGCAGTTCAGCCGCGGTTACAAGGGACCCGGCCATCCGCACACGAACATGGCCAAGGCGGCGCTGAACATGCTCACGCGCACGAGCGCGCAGGAGCTGCTGACGGACGGGATCCTGATGACCAGCGTCGACACCGGCTGGATCACCGACGAGCGCCCGCACCCGACGAAGCTGCGCCTCGCGCAGTCGGGGTTCCACGCGCCGCTGGACCTGGTCGACGGCGCAGCGCGCGTCTACGACCCGATCGTGCGCGGCGAGGCGGGAGAGGATCTCTACGGCTGCTTCCTGAAGGACTACGTTCCGGCAGGGTGGTAAGTGCCGTTGTCCGAGGCTCGCACTCAGCTCGCGCCGATCGCGCGTCCCGGTGACGCCGACCTCGATCGCGGGTAGTCGCGCGCGCCTCGGCACTTGCACGTCGCGCCGCGATGCGGTGTGCTTCACGTCATGCATCGCTCGCGCTCACTCGTGGCCATCGCGACCGCCGTGACGGTGCTGGCGGCAGCGCCGGTCGCCGGCGCCGCCGACCCGGAGGGGTTCGCCGCCACGTTCCCGAAGGCGGCGGCGCTGTGCGCAAAGGCGGACAAGGGCAAGCTCGGCAAGAAGCTCTCGCCGTCGAAGGCGAAGGTGAAGGGCGCCTGCAAGACGCTGCGCACGACGTACGGCAGCGCGCTCGCGACACTGACCGCGACCAGAACGCCTCTGCAGGCGCAGACGCGCGAGATCGTGCTCGCCCAGCGCAACGCCTGCCGTGAAGCGCGCAAGGTCCGCACCAAGGGCTCGGACCCCCGGCAGGTGTGCCGCCAGGGCGCGATCGACGCGCGCAACAGGCTCGCGCCGGTCCGCGCCCAGATCGCAGCCGCCACTGCGAAGGCGCAGTCCGCCTACGAGCAGGCGCGCAAGGCCTTCTGGGCGACGATCAAGAAGCTGAAGGGCGGGGCGGGGATCGCCCCGGACGCCAAGCCGGGAGGGGCGCCGGTCACGGACGTCCCGGCCGACACCGAACTCGACGAGGGCTGAGGCGGCGTCAGACCGTGCCGGGGGGCTTGCGGCCCCTGGTGCTGACCTTCTCCTGCTGGCGCATCAGCCCGGCGAAGAAGATCCCGCAGCAGCCGAGCAGCCCGAGGAACCAGCCGATGGCGAGCGAGACCTCGATGCCGGGGTCCGGCTTGCCGAGGATCAGCCCGTTGCAGATCACAAGGAAGATGCCGATCAGGCCGGCCACCATGGTGACCTCGCCGGTCGGCCAGTCGAGCGTGTGGCGGCGGGCGATGATCCAGCTGAGGATGAACGGCGCGAAGCTCAGCAGGAGCAGCAGCCAGTCGACGACGCGGAACACCTGGAACGCATTGGCGCTCGCGTTCGGCCCGATGTTCGCGGTGTCGATCGCGGCGTCCTTGTTGCCCCCGGTCGAGAACCACGGCAGGAACAGCGAGATGAAGAGCAGCACGCCGGACGCCATGCCGATCGCCTCGAGCTTCGACAGCTGCGAGACGTCGAGGTAGGCGTCCTGCTGCTCGTCCTGGCCGGGAGCCTCGGTGCTCATGGGCCAACCGTACACATTGCGACGTGCAGCCGTTCCTCGAGCGTGTCGGGCGCGGCGATCCTGTACGTCGGGGACTGCTCGACTGCCTGAGCGTCGCGCGGGGGACCCCTCACACACGTCGCCCGGCTGCGGTATGGTCGGCTTGACAGTCCGTCAAGTTTCTCCTGGAGGCCAGATGTCCACCGAAGCCGGAACGCCCCTCGAACAGCGCCTGGTGTTCGACCGCGAGGAATGGGTCGATGGCCCGCCGCAAGAGCTGTTCAAGAGCCTGCGCTCCCAGTGCCCCGTGCACTGGTCGGATCGCATGGAGGAGTTCCCGGAGGAGGCGGGCTACTGGTCGGTCACAACGGCCGACGGTGTCTTCGAGGTCAGCCGCGACTGGGAGACCTACTCCTCCGAGCGCGGCGGGATCACCGCGGTGACGAACTCGGTCATGCCGCTCGAGCTGATCCAGGCGATGTTCATCGGGATGGACCCGCCGAAGCACGACCGCATCAAGGCGCTGTTCCAGCGCGGCTTCACGCCGAAGCGGATCGCCGAGCACGAGGACGCGATCCGCGCGATCACGCGCGACGTGCTCGGCAAGCTCGACGGCCGCGAGACCTGCGACCTCGTCGACGACGTCGCCCAGCCGGTCGTCGCGCGCGTCATCGGCAGCTTCATGGGGCTGCCGCCCGGCGACGACGTCGTCTGGGCGCGCCTGATGAACACGATCCTGGGTGCGAACGACCCGGACGTCAACCCGGACGGCGTCGAGACCGTCATGCAGCGCGACGTGCCCGAGGTCTTCGAGCGCTGTCAGGCGCTGATCGCCGACCGGCGGGCCAACCCGACGGACGACCTCACGAGCGTGCTCGTCCACGCTGAGGTCGACGGCGAGAAGCTCGAGGAGCACGAGATCGTGATGGGCTTCTTCCTGCTGATGGCCGCGGGCAACGACAGCACGAAGGCGACCTACTGCAGCGCGATGCGCGCGCTGCTCGAGGATCCGGACCAGCGCCGGCAGCTGCTCGAGGATCCGTCGCTCGTCCCGAGCACCGTCGAGGAGGCGCTGCGGATGTTCCCGGCGTTCGCCCACTTCCGGCGCACGGCGACCAAGGACACCGAGTTGCTCGGCCAGCCGATCAAGGAGGGCGACAAGGTCGTCATGTGGTACGTGTCCTCCAACCGTGACGAGACCCGCTACGAGGACCCCGACCACTTCGACGTCACGCGCAATCCCGAGCACCAGGCGTTCGGAGCGGGCGGACGGCACTTCTGCCTCGGCACCGCGCTGGCGCGGCTCGAGCTGCGGATCCTGCTCGAGGAGACGCTCGCGCGCTATCCGCAGATGGAGCTCGACGGAGCGCCGCGGTACGTCGTGTCCGGGTTCGTCAACCAGCTCAAGACGCTCCCCGTGCGGCTGAACGCGCTGGCCTGAAGGACGTTCGCCAACCCGTCGCGTCAGCCGCAGCGCTACGCCCGCTCGAGCACGAGCTTGGTCGCGGGCGCCAGCCAGGCCTCGTCGGCCTGGTCCCAGGGCACGATCGTCGTCGGCACCGCGAGCGGGTCGAGTGCGCCGCTCGCCGCGAGCGCGATCACCTCGGGCAGGAACCGCCGCGAGTCGGCGCGCGAGAGGTGGTAGGTGATCCCCTTCGTGTACAGCTCCAGCAGCGGCAGCGGGGTCGTCGGCGCGAAGTGGATCGCGACGCTCGTGCACGTCCCGTAGTCGTCGGTCGAGCGCAGCGCGCACGCCAGCCCGTCCACGTCGGCCGTGTTCTCCACGACGATCGGGGCGCGCTCGAAGCGCCGCGGCCACGCTCCGTCGACGTGGGTGACCCCGGCGCCGAGCGCCGCGGCGGCGGCGCAGCGGCCGGCGTCGGTGTCGGCGTAGGACACGCGTCCCGCGCCACAGGCCAGCGCCGCGGCGACGGCGTACAGGCCGATCGAGGCGCCGGCGCCGCCGACGACGAGCACGTCCGCACCCGGCTTGGCGGCGAGCTGCGGGCCGACGGCACGGTAACCGTCGGTGACGTTGTCGGGCAGCGTGCACAGCGCCGCCGCGCCGAGTGCGTCCGGGGCGGGGATCAGCAGGTGATCGGCGTGCGGGACGGCGAGCAGGTCCGCCACCGCGCCGCCGTGACCGCCGCCGGCCGCACCGAAGCCGAACGCCGCGCCCGCCTTCGCGCGGTAGGTGTGACACGCGCCGAAGCGCCCGTCCCGGCATGCGGCGCAGGTTCCGCAGGAGACCTGAAACGGCACGAGCACCCGCTCGCCCACGCCCCGCTCGCGAACATCGGCGCCGACGGCGACGATCTCGGCGACGGTCTCGTGGCCGACCGCGAACGGGCCGGGGAAGATCCCGAATCCCGCCATGATCGGGTCCAGGTCGCAGCGCGCGACGGCGAGCGGGCGGACGATCGCGCCGTCCGGATCGCCGGGCTCGGGGTCCGGGGCGTCCTGCCAGGTGACCTGTCCGGCCTCGACGTAGACGAGCTGGCGCATGCCGGCGACCCTACTATGACGGGTGTCATAGTCAAGCGCCGGGACACCGCCTTAGACTCCGCGCGATGAGCGACACCACCACCACAGCCGCCGAAGCGCGCGTCGTGATCGACGTCGAGAACCACGTCGCCGACGTCCGGCTCACGCGCCCGGACAAGCACAACGCGCTCGACGCCGCGATGTTCCAGGGCATCGTCGCCGCGATCGAGCAGGTGGCCGCCACGCCCGGGGTGCGCGCCGTCGTCCTGCACGGCGACGGGCCGAGCTTCTGCTCGGGCCTGGACATCGCGAGCTTCATGACCGGTCCGATGACGACGGGGGACCTGCTCGCCCGTGACGGGGAGCGGATCGCCAACCTCGCTCAGCGCGTCGCCTACGACTGGACGCAGCTGCCCGTCCCCGTGATCGCCGCGATCCACGGCGTGTGCTTCGGCGGCGGGCTGCAGATCGCGCTCGGCGCCGACATCCGCATCGCTGCGCCGGATGCGCGCCTGTCGGTCATGGAGATCTGCTGGGGCCTCATTCCCGACATGGCGATCACGCAGACCCTGCCGCGGCTGGTCGCGATGGACGTCGCGAAGGAGCTCGTCTTCACCGGACGCCGGCTCAGCGGGGAGGAGGCGCTGGCGGCGGGCCTCGTCACGCGCGTGGCGGACGACCCGCTCACGGCGGCGCGTGAGCTGGCGGCCGACATCGCGAGCCGCTCACCCGACGCGATCCGGGCGGGCAAGCGCCTGCTGCAGGAGGCGTGGCTGGCCGAGCCGGCGGCCGCGCTGCTGCTCGAGTCCGAGCTGCAGACCGCGCTGATCGGCTCGCCGAACCAGATCGCGGCCGTGACTGCGGGGCTGGCGAAGGTGCCGGGGGAGTTTGCGGACCCCGCCTGACGGCGGGGTCGTACCCTAGGGGCATGGCCACCAACCCCTCCTCGCGCAGCGTCAAGATCTCGGACGACGAGCGAGGTGCCTGGTCATCGGACCGTCCGCGCCGCGAAGGGGACGGCCCACCGCGCCCGCGCGACCTCACCACCCGCTGCCGCGTCCTGTCGCCCGTCGACCGGATGCGCTACTCGCCGGGCAGCCTCGTCGTGGTCGTCTCCCCGTCAGCCGAGGTGCGCGACCAGTTCACCGCCCGCGTCTTCGAGGAGAAGGGACTCGTGCTCTCACCGCAGGCCGTGCGCAAGCTGCTGCAGGGCCGCGTCCCGGATGCGGATCTCGACGCCAAGGCCGCCGAGGTGCTCACCGCGACCGTCGGCAAGCGCCTGGAGGCGGGGGAGAGCGTCGTCGTCGCGCTCGACACGCTCGAGCCGAGCGAGCGCGACCCGTTCGCGCGCGCGGCATCGGCGCTGCGCCGCCCGCGGCACCTGATCCTGCTCGAGGCCGCACGCGACGACGTGCGCGAGGAGGACCGCGCGCTGCTCAACGAGCTGCGCCGCGCGCTCGACGCCGGCGCGGTCGGGTCCGAGGGCTTCCAGACCGCGATGCGCCTGGGCGGCGGCACGATCGCCGAGCTGAAGAAGATCGTCTTCAGGTCAGCGCCGAAGGACGATTAGGGCTCACAACCCCAGCGTCTTGCTCACGATCTCCCGCTGCACCTCGTTGGTGCCGCCGTAGATCGAGGAGACGAGGGCCGTGCGGACGAATCCCTCCATGTCGTACTCGGTCGCGTAGCCGTAGCCGCCCATCATCTGCATGCCCTCGAGCGTGACCTGCTTGGCGACCTCGGTGGCCTTGATCTTCGCCATCGACGCCGCGCGCGGGAACATCGCGCCCGGGTTCGCGTCGACGCGGCGCGCGACGTCGTAGGTGAGCAGGCGTGCGCACTCCAGCTCGGTCGCCAGGTCCGCGATGCGGTGGCGCAGGACCTGGAAGCTGCCGATCGGGCGTCCGAACTGCTTGCGCTCCTTGACGTAGGCGAGCAGGTCGTCGAACGCGCGCTGCGCGAGCCCGAGCATGTTCGCGGCGATGATCAGGCGCTCGACGTTGAGGCCGGTCATCAGCTGCATCCAGCCGTTGCCCTCCTCGCCGAGCAGGCTCCCGGCGGGGACCACGACGTCGTCGAACCAGACGTCGTTGACCTCCTTGCCGCCCATCGTCTGGATGCCGCGGATCTCCACGCCCTGCGCATCGGCAGGCACCTCGAGCATCGTGATGCCCTCGTGCTTCGAGCCGCCGGCGTCGGTGCGGCAGATCAGCAGGATCCGCTCGGCGACGTGCGCGGCGCTGATCCAGGTCTTGTGTCCGGTGATGCGGTAGCCGTCGCCCTCGCGCACGGCCTTGCACTTGAGCGCGCCGACGTCCGAGCCGGCCTCCGGCTCGCTCATCGCGATCGCCATCACCCGGCCGGCGGCGATCGCGCCGAGCATGTCCTGCTTCTGCGCCTCGGTGCCGAAGCGCTCGTACGCGCCCGCGACGATCAGGCTGACGCTCATCCCCGCGATCGGCAGCAGCCCGCGCGTGCTCTCGTCGAGCAGCAGGCACAGGTCCACGGCGCCTCCGCCGGCGCCGCCGTAGGCCTCGGGGATCGCGGCTCCGACGTAGCCGAGCGCCGCGAAGCGCGAGTACAGCTCGGGGTTGTGCAGCTCGGTGCCCTCGCACGTCAGCCCGTCGCGCTGCTCGCGCGTCCCCGCCTCCCGCCCGCTGAAGTCACGAATCGCCTCGACGAACTGCTGCTGCTCATCGGTCAGGGTGAGCGTGCTCGGCACGGCGGCTGCGGTGGTCATGCCGAGGACCGTAGCCGAAACTGGCTGCCCGGCCAGTTGCGGCTCGATGTGGATGTTGCCCGCATGGCGGGCACGATCCGCATCGCGAGGGTGACGGGGCGCCGCGTACCCTCACCTGCGTGCAGTCCGTCCCCGAGCGCCCGAACGTCGAGCTGCGGCGGACGACCGAGCACGGCGAGATCGTGGTGCTGTCGTTCCCCTATGACGTGCACATCGTGGGAGCGGTGCGGGGGATCCCGCAGCGGCGCTTCGACTGGGACCGCAAGGAGTGGTGGGCGCCGGTCGACGACTGGTGCGCCGTGCACGTCGCCGACGTCCTCGACCGCTTCCCGGACCTCATGCCGACGCCCGAGGTCGCCGAGTGGCTGCAGGGCGTCGACCGGCGGTGGGTCGGCAGCGTCGGCGTCACGCGGCACGACGGCCGCGGCTGGTGGGTCATGCGCTCGCGCGCGGGACGGCTGCCCGAGGAGCTTGCGCAGGTCACGCTCGAACGCGACGACGGGACCAGCCTGCTCCCGCTGACCGCGGAGAACGCCGCTGCGCTGCGCGAGCTCAGCTCCGCGCGGATCGACGCGGCCGCGGACCGCTGCATCACGCTCTGCGAGCTGGGCGAGGCGCCGCCGCCCGCGCGGCTGGCGGTCGTCGAGCGCGTCGGCGGCCGGCGCCTGAAGGTCGAGGTGCTCTGGGACCCGGACGCCGGTGCGGCCTTCGAGCGCCTGCCGGCGGCGGAGACCGAGGGCACGATGCCGCTCGACCCGTGGGTGATCGAGCAGCTGGACCACTTCATCGCGCTGCACGAGGTCGAGGTCGAGGGCCTCGCCAAGCGGGCGCTCGCGGAGTTGCGGGCCGAGCACGACGAGGCGCTGATCCAGATCCGCCGCTCACGCGCAACGGAGGCTGACCCGATCGCGGAGACCGCGGCGGTCCTCGGCGGCGAGCTCGAGCCGTTCCAGTGGGCCGGCGTGCGCTACGTGCTGGACGCGCGCCGCGCCTTCCTCGCCGACGAGCAGGGGCTGGGAAAGACCGTCGAGGCGCTCGCGGCGCTGGAGTCCGATGGCGCGTTCCCGGCCGTCGTCGTCTGTCCCGCGTCGCTGAAACTCAACTGGCAGCGTGAGGCCGCGCGCTGGTTGCCGCATCGCACGATCGCCGTCGTCGAGGGGCGTGGGAGCGTTCCGCCGCGGGCCGACATCACGATCCTCAACTACGAGATCGTCGCCGCGCACCGGGACGAGCTCGCGCTGCGGCGGCCGCGCGCGATCGTCGTCGACGAATCGCACTACTGCAAGAACCCGCGGGCGAAGCGCACCCAGGCCGTGCGCCGGCTCGCCGCGGCGGTCCCGGCCGACGGCCTGCGCCTCGCGCTCACCGGCACGCCGGTCCTCAACCACGCCGAGGAGCTCGTGGCGCAGCTGCGCGTCATCGGCCGCCTCGAGGACTTCGGGTCCGGCGCGCGCTTCGCCCGCCAGTTCTCCGGGGAGCTCAGCGAGGAGCGCCTGCACTGGCACCTGCGCCGGCGCTGCTTCGTGCGGCGGCTCAAGCGCGACGTGCTGCCCCAGCTCCCGGAGAAGCGCCAGGTGGTCGTGCCGATCCTGCTCGACAATGTGCGCGAGTACCGGCTCGCCGAGGACGACGTCATCGCCTGGCTGCGCGAGCAGCCGCTCGACCTGCGCGAGCTGAACGCGAAGATCGCCGCGACGCTGCGGGCCGAGCGCCTCGCGCAGCTGGGCACGCTCCAGCGTCTCGCCGCAAGGGGCAAGCTGCATGCCGCGCTCGTCTGGATCCACGATTTCCTCGCCAGCGGCGAGCCGCTGGTGCTGTTCGCCCGTCACGTCGAGGTCCAGCAGGCGGTGCTCGAGCGCTTCCCGGACGCCCTGCACCTGATCGGCGCCGACAGCGGCGCCGCGCGCGAGCAGTCGATCGCCGCGTTCCAGGATCCCGCGGGACCGCAGCTGATCGTCTGCGCGACCCGCGTCGCGGCGCAGGGCATCACGCTCACGCGTGCGTCGAACGTCGCCTTCCTGGAGCTCGAGTGGACGCCGGCGATGCACGACCAGGCCGAAGACCGCTGCCATCGCATCGGCCAGCGCGACGCCGTCACGGCCTGGTATCTGCTTGCCGCCGACACGATCGACGAGACGATGGCGCGGCTGATCCAGCGCAAGCGCGCGACCGTCGCCGCCGTCACCGATGGGCAGGCGGCGGACGCCGACGGGATGGTCGAGTCGGTGATCCGTGAGCTGCGCGGCGGCGAGCCGTTCAAGCACCTGCGCGCCGTCGGCTGAACAAGACCCTCGAGATCCGTAGTTTCCACGGACCGATGTCAGGCTGATCCCCGACGCCGGACCGCGGCCCACCCGCAAGGATCGAACCGGCGATGTTCCAGGTTCGCATCCACGGTCGCGGCGGCCAGGGTGTCGTCACCGCAGCGGAGATGCTGTCGCTTGCGGCGTTCGACGAAGGCCGCCACGCACAGGCGTTCCCGAGCTTCGGCTCGGAGCGCAACGGCGCGCCCGTCGTGTCGTTCTGCCGGATCGACGACCGGCCGATCCGATTGCGCGAACCGGTCTCGGCACCGGACGCGCTGATCATCCAGGACCCGACGCTGCTGCATCAGGTCGACGTCTTCGCGGGGCTGAAGCCGGACGGGTACATGCTGATCAACACGCCGCGCAGCCTCGGTGAGCTGGGGCTCGACGACTTCGTCAAGGACTTCCGCGCCGAACGCCTGATGACCGTCCCCGCGAGCGACCTCGCACGCGAGCACACCGGGCGCGGGGTCGCGAACGCGACGCTGCTGGCGGGGTTCGCCGCGCTCAGTGGGCTGATCTCGCTCGACTCGGTGGTCCGCGCGATCGAGCAGGGACTCGCGGCGCGCTTCGTCGAGAGCAACGTCGCGGCCGCCCGCGACGCGTACGGCTGGGTGCAGCGCGAGCTGGAGGCGGCAGCGCATGCGTAGGCAGCTCGAGGGATCGCGAGCCGTGGCCGAGACCGTCGCGATGTGCCGGCCGGAGGTCATCTGCGCGTATCCCATCAGCCCGCAGACGCACATCGTCGAAGGTCTCTCCCAGCTCGTGAAGACCGGCGAGCTCAGCCCCTGCGAGTTCGTGAACGTCGAATCGGAGTTCGCGGCGATGTCGGTCGCGATCGGCGCCTCGGCGGCGGGCGCGCGCGCGTACACGGCGACCGCGAGCCAGGGGCTGCTCTTCATGGCGGAGGCCGTCTACAACGCCGCAGGCCTGGGCCTGCCGATCGTGATGACGATTGCCAACCGCGCGATCGGCGCCCCGATCAACATCTGGAACGACCACTCCGATTCGATGTCCCAGCGCGACTGCGGCTGGATCCAGCTGTTCGCGGAGACCAACCAGGAGGCGGCCGACCTGCACATCCAGGCGTTCCGGCTCGCGGAGGAGCTGTCGACGCCGGTGATGGTCTGCATGGACGGCTTCATCCTCACCCATGCCTTCGAGGAGGTCGAGATGCCCACGCAGGAGCAGGTCGACGCGTTCCTGCCGCCGTTCGAGCCGCGCCAGCTGCTCGACCCCGACGATCCCGTGTCGATCGGCGCGATGGTCGGTCCGGAGGCGTTCATGGAGGTGAAGATCCTCCAGCACTACAAGCAGACGGTCGCGCTCGACCGGATCCCGGAGATCGCCGCCGACTTCGAGGCCGCTTTCGGTCGCGGCTCCGGCGGCCTCGTACGGCCCTACCGGACCGACGACGCCGAGACGATCGTCGTCGCCCTCGGCTCCGTGCTCGGCACGATCGAGGAGACGGTCGACGAGCTTCGCGACGGCGGGATGAGGATCGGCGCGCTCGGGATCACCTCGTTCCGCCCGTTCCCGCTCGAGGCCGTGCGCGCGGCCCTGGAGCACGCCGAGCGCGTGGTCGTGCTGGAGAAGGCGCTGGCCGTCGGGATCGGGGGGATCGTGACCGCGGACGTGCGGATGGCACTGTCGGGGCTGAAGCTCCACGGCTCGACGGTGATCGCCGGCCTCGGCGGGCGAGCGATCACACAGGCCTCGCTGCGCACGCTGTTCCAGGACGCGCATGCCGACCGGCTGGGGGCGCTGACCTTCCTCGATGCCGATTGGGGGCTCGTCGAACGCGAGCTCCAGCGGATGCGCGAGCTGCAGCGCTCGGGCCCGCACGCCGAGAACATCCTGCGCGACGTCGGCGCTGTCGCGCACAAGGGGGTCTGAGCGATGCCGACGACCGACAGGACGAAGATCCGCTTCTACCAGACCGGCAGCTTCGCGGTGGGCGGGCGGCTGCTCGACCAGGACCAGCGTTCGGTGCAGGCGGGGGAGCGGACGAACTCCATCACCTGCGGGCACCGCGCCTGCCAGGGCTGCGGCGAGGCGCTCGGCGCACGCTACGCGCTCGACGCAGCCGTCCGCGCCACGCAGGGGCGGCTGGTGGCGGCCAATGCGACCGGCTGCCTGGAGGTCTTCTCGACGCCCTACCCCGAGACGTCGTGGCAGATCCCGTGGCTGCACTCGCTGTTCGGCAACGCGCCCGCGGTCGCGACGGGAATCGCCGCGGCGCTGAAGGCCAAGAGCCGCGAGGACGTGCGGGTCATCGGGCAGGGGGGCGACGGCGGCACCGTCGACATCGGCTTCGGCTGCCTGTCGGGGATGTTCGAGCGCAACGACGACGTGCTCTACATCTGTTACGACAACGAGGGGTACATGAACACCGGGGTGCAGCGCTCGGGCGCGACGCCCCCGGCCGCGCGCACCGCGACGACTCAGGCGGTCGGGCCGGAGCCGGGCAACGTGTTCGGCCAGGGCAAGAGCGCGCCGCTGATCGCGATGGCGCACGAGATCCCGTACGTCGCGACGGCGACGGTCGCCGAGCTGCGCGACCTGGAGGCCAAGGTCGAGCGCGCGATGGAGCTGCGCGGCGCGCGCTACCTGCACGTCTTCGTCCCATGCCCGCTGGGCTGGGGCAGTACGTCGAAGGACACGATCCGCCTCGCCCGGCTGGCGAAGGAGACCGGCATCTTCCCGGTCTTCGAAGCCGAGGACGGCGTGGTCACCCGCGTCTCGCAGATCCGTAGGCGCCTTCCGGTCGAGGACTACCTGCGCCCGCAGCGGCGCTTCGCGCACCTGTTCGGGGACCCCGGCCATCCAGACGTCGTCGCGCGGATCCAGCAGCGCGCCGACCGCAACATCGCGCGGTTCGGGCTCCTCCCGACCGCCGACAAAGGTGCGTCCCGATGATGGAGAAGCCCTTCGCGATCACGCTCGACGTCGGCTCGTCGCTGGCCAACAAGACCGGCTCATGGCGTGACGAGCGCCCGGTCTACGTGCACCGCCTGCCGCCGTGCAACGACGCGTGTCCCGCCGGCGAGGACATCCAGGGATGGCTCTACCACGCGGAGGCCGGCGACTACGAGACCGCCTGGCGCACCCTCGTTGCGGACAACCCGCTGCCCGCCGTGATGGGACGCGTCTGCTACCACCCGTGCGAGACCGCCTGCAACCGCGTGCAGGTCGACGAGGCGGTCGGGATCAACGCGGTCGAGCGCTTTCTCGGCGACGAGGCGATCCGTCGCGGCTGGCGGCTGGAGGTGACCGCGCCGCCCACCGGGAAGCGCATCCTCGTCGTCGGCGCCGGGCCGTCCGGCCTCTCGGCGGCACACCAGCTCGCCCTGCGCGGCCACGCGGTGACGATCCACGAGGCCGGGCCGATGGCCGGGGGCATGATGCGCTTCGGCATCCCGCGCTACCGCCTGCCGCGCGACGTCCTCGACGCCGAGATCCAGCGCATCCTCGACCTCGGGGTCACGCTGGAGCTCGAGACCCGCGTCGACCGTGCGGATACCGCGATGACGCGCGACGGCTTCGACGCCGTCTTCCTCGCCGTCGGCGCGCACGTCGGCCGGCGCGCGTACATCCCCGCCGGCGAGTCGGCGAAGATCCTCGACGCGGTCAGCCTGCTGCGCAGCATGGAGGGCGCGGATCCGCCGCAGCTCGGGCGTCGCGTCGTCGTCTACGGCGGTGGGAACACGGCGATCGACGCGGCCCGCACCGCCAAGCGGCTCGGCGCGCAGGAGGCGGTCATCGTCTACCGGCGTACCCGCGAGCGCATGCCGGCGCACGACTTCGAGGTCGAGGAGGCGCTGGAGGAGGGCATCCTGCTGCGCTGGCTGGAGACGATCACGCAGGCCGACGCCGGGCACATCGTCGTCGAGAAGATGGAGCTCGACGAGACCGGCTTCCCGCAGCCGACCGGGGAGACGGAGCAGCTCGAGGCCGACACGGTGATCCTCGCGCTCGGCCAGGACGCCGACCTCTCACTGCTCGACGGGGTCGAGGGGATCGAGATCTCCGACGGCGTCGTGCAGGTCGGGCCCGACATGATGACCGGGCGCCCCGGGATCTTCGCGGGCGGCGACATGGTGCCCGCCGAGCGCACCGTCACCGTCGGCATCGGCCATGGGAAGCAGGCTGCGCGCTGCATCGACGGCTGGCTGCGCGGCGAGCCGTTCGAGCATCCGCCGCGGCCAGGCCTGGCCACGTTCGACGAGCTCAACGTCTGGTACTACGCCGACGCGCCGCGCTCCGAGGGCGAGCAGCTGGAGCTGGTGCGACGCGGCTCGTCGTTCGACGAGGTCCAGCTCGGGCTCACCGAGGACAACGCGCTGTTCGAGGCGCGCCGCTGCCTGTCGTGCGGCAACTGCTTCGGCTGCGACAACTGCTACGGCGTCTGCCCGGACAATGCGGTCCTGAAGGTCGACGAAGGCGACGGATACGCGTTCGACCTGGACTACTGCAAGGGCTGCGGCATCTGCGCACAGGAATGCCCGTGCGGCGCGATCGAGATGATCCCGGAGGAGGGCTGAACGGGCGAGCATCGGCGCCGACATGGCGCGCGTGCGCTAGCGTCGCGACCCATGCGCCGCCTGATCTTCGCGGTGGCCCTGCTCGCCGCCGCCACCATGGTGGCCCCGGCGCCCGCCGGAGCCGCAAAGCGCCCCGCCAAGAAGCGCGTCTCGCTGAAGGCCTTCGCGTCCTGCTCGAGCCTCGTCGCCTACGGTCGCCGCTACGCCGTCGACCCGGCGGTTGCAGGCGGCGTTCCCGCGCGCGCCATCCTCGGCGCTCCGGCCCCGCTCGGCGTGGCGCTGCGCGAGCCGGCGACGACCGGTGCACCGGAGGCACTCGCGGCGCCCACGGCGCCGGCACCCGCGGCCGGCGACACCGCCGGCGATGCGTTCTCCGGCACCAACGTGCAGGAGCAGGGCGTCGACGAGCCCGACGTCGTCAAGACCGACGGGCGCCGCGTCTTCGTCCTGGCACAGCAGAAGCTGCTCGCGTACGACGTGGCCGCGGACATGCCCGTGCTGATCGGCTCGCTGAAGCTCGAGGGCAATCCGCAGGAACTCCTGCTGCGCGGCGACCGCCTGCTCGTGATCGGCACGGCCGCAAGCGGAACACCCGTCCCGCAGCCGGGCGTCGCGATCGACGCGCCGGCGCGCAGCGCGCTGAGCCTGCCCTACGCGCCGAGCAGCGTTCAGCTGACCGAGGTCAGCGTGAAGGACGCGGCTGCGATGAGCGTCTCGCGCACACTCACCGTCGACGGCCAGTACGTCAGCGCGCGCCTGACCGGCGGCACCGCGCGGGTGATCCTGAACTCGCCGCCGAACCTCGGCATCGCGCAGCCCAGGCCGGCCGATCCCAATGCACTGGCGCTCCGCTCGTTCGTTCCCGAGACGGTCATCAGGAGCAACATCTCCAAGCGGACCTTCCGCCGCGGGCTGGTCGGATGCGACGACGTCAGCCGGCCCAGCGACTACTCGGGCCTGGACCTGCTGACGGTCATGACGATCGACCTCGACCGCGGCCTCTACAGCGTCGACCGTGACGCGGTGATCGCCGGTGCCCAGGTCGTCTACGCGTCGACCACGAGCATCTACATCGCCAGCCAGCGCTACGTGCGCGGTCTCGACACGCCGGCGGACGTCCCGCAGCGGATGACGACCGAGATCCATCGCTTCGACGCTTCGCGCCCGGAGCGCACGACCTACCGCTCGAGCGGCACGGTTCCCGGCTTCGTCCTCAACCAGTTCGCGCTGTCGGAGGACAAGGGCGTCCTGCGCGTCGCCACGACCGAGGACCCGCTGTGGATGAACGGCGCGCAGCAGCAGGACAGCGAGAGCGGGGTCTCGGTGCTGCGCGAGCAGGGTGAGCGGCTCGTGAGCGTCGGGCGCGTCGGCGGCCTGGGCAAGGGCGAGCGGATCTACGCGGTGCGCTTCCTCGGCGACAGGGGCTACCTCGTCACGTTCCGGCAGATCGACCCGCTCTACACGCTCGACCTCTCCGATCCGCAGCACCCGCGCGCGGCCGGTGAGCTGAAGGTCGCCGGCTACTCCGCCTACCTGCACCCGATCGGCGACGACCTGCTGATCGGCGTCGGGCAGGACGCGAGCGAGCAGGGGGTCCGGCAGGGGCCGCAGGTCTCGCTGTTCGACGTCCGCGATCCCGCGGCCCCCAAGCGCCTGGCGCAGCGCGTCCTCGGTGACACGGGCGCAAGCACCGACGCGGAGTGGGACCACCACGCGTTCCTCTGGTGGGCGCCGGAGCAGCTTGCGGTGCTGCCGCTGCAGCAGTACGGCGGGGGGACCGTCGGCGTTCCGGTTCCCACGATCGCGCCGGCCGCCCGGGCCGCCGCGGGGCCTGAGGCATTCGCCGGGGCCGTCGGCCTGCACGTCCAGCGCTCGGGGATCGCCGAGGCCGGACGCGTCTCGCACGGGACCGACCCCTACCCCGCGGTCGTGCGCCGCTCGCTCGTCGCGCGCGGTCGTCTGCTGACGATCTCCGACCGCGGCATCGGCGCCGGCCGCCTGACGGACCTCGGGCAGCTCGGCTTCACGCCCTTCCCGCAGGGCTGACCGGCGATGACGGGCGAGCCGCAGCCGGTCGCCATCCGCGGCGAAATGATCCGGCTCGGCCAGCTGCTGAAGCTCGCCGGTATCGCGCAGGACGGCGGCGAGGCGAAGGCGCTGCTGGAGGACGGGCACGTGCACGTCAACGGAGCGGCCGAGCGCCGCCGCGGTCGCCAGCTGCATCCGGGCGACCTGGTCAGCGCAGCAGGCGAGGACCTCCAGGTCGTCGCCGGCGGCTGAGCACCCGGTCAGACCGGCGCCGTGCCGTAGGTGGCGCGCAGCCAGATCTCGGTGAGGACGGGAACGACGTCGCGGGCGGCGATCGCCGGCTGCAGCCCGGCGGAGCTCGCGTCGAGGGAGCGCACGTTGAGCCAGGCCAGCGCGGCCGGCGAGCAACTGCTCGGCGGTCTCGAGAATGGCCTGCTCGTTGGTGTCGCCCTCTTCTTGACACCATGTCTATTCTGGCGCCGTCGCAGCGTCGATCGAGGAGCAACCGCCATGCGTCCCACCGCCACCGTTCCGCATCCCCCCGAAGCAGGAGCCGCCGCCGGGCAGCCGGGCGGCGACGGGGGCGGTGGGGCTCATGTGCGCGTCGCGATCATCGGCACCGGGTTCGCGGGCCTCGCGATGTTTCACGCCCTGCGCAAGACCGGCATCGACGACGTCGCCGTGCTCGAGCGCAGCCGCGACGTCGGCGGCACGTGGCGCGAGAACACCTACCCGGGCATCGCCTGCGACGTGCCCTCGAACCTGTACTCGCTGTCATTCGCGCCGAACCCCGAATGGGAGCGCACCTTCTCCAGCGGCCGCCAGATCTGGGAGTACACCCAGCGCGTCGCCCGCGACCTGCGGATCGCCGACCGCACGCACTTCGGGGAAGAGGTCCGCGACGCGGCCTGGGACGAGGCGAACGGCCGCTGGCGGATCCGCACGACATCGCTCGAGCTGACGGCGGACGTGCTCGTCGACGGCACCGGCGTGCTCACCGATCCGACCTATCCCGCGATCGATGGCCTCGAGCGCTTCAAGGGCGCCGTGTTCCACTCCGCAGCATGGGACCACGAGTACGACCTGACGGGGAAGCGCGTGGCGGTCATCGGCACCGGCGCCTCGGCGATCCAGATCGTGCCGGCGATCCAGCCGCAGGTCGGCAAGCTCACGGTCTTCCAGCGGACGCCCGGGTGGGTCATCCCGCGCAACGACCGCGACGTCACAGCGGTCGAGCGGCGGCTGCTGCGCGCCGTGCCGCTGCTGCAGAAGCTGATCCGCGGCGGGCAGTACGTCTACCGCGACGCCGTGATGCTGAAGGTCATGCACCACCGCAGCGTGCGGCGCATCGCTCAGGCCGTCTCGAAGGCCTACATGCGCCGCACGATCGACGACCCGGCACTGCGCCGGAAGCTGACCCCGGACTTCGAGATCGGCTGCAAGCGCATCCTCATCACCAGCGTCTGGTATCCCGCGCTGAACCAGCCGAACGTCGATGTCGAGACCTCCTCGATCACGGAGATCCGCGAGGATGCCGTCATCACCGCCGACGGTGCCCGGCACGAGGTCGACGCGATCATCTGCGCGACCGGCTTCCACGTCTCCGACCCGCCTGCCGCAGCGCGGATCCATGGTCGCGACGAAAGCTCGCTGGCCGAGACCTGGGGCGACTCGCCGCGCGCCTACCGCGGCCTGACCACGAACGGCTTCCCGAACCTGTTCCGCATCGGCAGCGTGGGAACGGGGACCGGCCACATGTCCCAGATCATGCAGATCGAGTCCGGCGTGGCCTACGTGATCGACGCGCTGCGCGTGATGGACGCGCAGCGGCTCGCGAGCGTCGAGGTCAGCGCCGGTGCCCAGGAGGCCTACGCGCGCGTCCTCCACGACATGGTCAAGGACACCGTCTGGGCGACCGGCGGCTGCTCGAGCTGGTACCTGGACCCCAGCGGCGAGCCGTCCGCGTTGTGGCCCTCATCCGCGTGGCACTACCGCAAGTGGACCAAGCGGTTCGACGTGGAGGCCTACGACGCGGTGAAGCAGTCCGCGCACGTGACCCCGCGGCCCGCATAGGGTGACGGCCATGAACGGACTGATGTCGGATGCCCCGTTGACGCTGACCCACGTCTTCGAGCGTGCGGAGCGCCTGTTCGGGGCCAAGCAGATCGTCACCGTGACGGTGAAAGGGCGCGAGCGCACGACCTACGCCAGCTGGGCCGAGCGCACCCGCCGCCTCGGCGGCGCGTTCGACGCGCTCGGGCTCGGTCACGACGCCCGCTTGGGCACCTTTGCTTGGAACACCGCACGCCATCTCGAGCTCTACTACGCGGCACCGTGCACCGGGCGTGTGTGCCACACGCTGAACATCCGCCTGTTCCCGGAGCAGATCACCTATGCGGTGAACCACGCGGAGGACGAGGTGATCTTCGTCGACCGCTCACTGCTGCCGGTCTTCCTGCCGCTCGTCCCGACCTTCACGGCGGTGCGGCACCTCGTCGTCATGGACGACGGCGCCGACCACGCGGTTCCCGGAGACGACGACCGCTGGCACGACTACGAAGAGCTGCTCGCAGCAGCCGAGCCCGTGGACTTCCAGGTCCACGACGAGCATCGCGCCGCCGGCATGTGTTACACGAGCGGGACGACCGGGAACCCGAAGGGTGTCGTCTACAGCCACCGCTCGCAGGTCCTGCACGGCATGGCCTGCATGCTGGCCGACACGCTCGCCGTGAGCGAGCGCGACACGATCCTCCCGATCGTCCCGATGTTCCACGCCAACGCCTGGGGCCTTGCGCACTCGGCAGTGATGGCCGGCGCCAACTACGTCATGCCGGGCCCGGACCTCAGCGCCCCGTCACTGGCTGCGCTGATCGCCTCGGAGCGCGTGACGATGGCGGCCGGTGTGCCGACGATCTGGCAGGGCGTCGCGGCGGAGCTCGGCAATCACGACCTGTCCTCGCTGACACGCATCACGTGCGGCGGCTCGGCGGTGCCGAGGGCGCTCAGTGAGACGTACCGGGAGCGGATCGGCGTCTCGATTCTCCAGGGATGGGGGATGACCGAGACGAGCCCGCTGTGCACCGCGAGCAACGTGAAGTCGGGCCTGGGCGAGCAGCACGACCCCGGGCTCGCCGACGTCCGCGCGTCCCAGGGCATCCCGTTCCCGCTCGTCGACATCCGGATCGCCGACCCCACCAGCGGCGATGGGCTGCCGTGGGATGGCGAGGCACGCGGTGAGCTGCAGGTCAGCGGACCGTGGGTTGCGAGCTCGTACTACAACGACGAGCGTTCGGCCGACTCCTTCGTCGATGACGGCTGGCTGAAGACCGGCGACATCGCGACGATCGATCCCGAGGGCTACGTGCGCCTCGTCGACCGTACGAAGGACCTGATCAAGTCCGGTGGTGAGTGGATCAGCTCGGTCGAGCTCGAGAACGAGATCATGGCCCACCCGCAGGTGCTCGAAGCTGCGGTCATCGGTGTGCCGGACGAGCGCTGGGGCGAGCGCCCGCTGGCCTGCGTCGTCCCGGTGAGCGAGGGCGCCGTCAGCGCCGACGAGATCCGTGAGCACCTCGACGGGCTGATCCCGAAGTGGTGGATGCCCGAGCGGATCGAGCTGATCGACGAGGTGCCGAAGACGTCTGTCGGGAAGTTCTCCAAGAAGGATCTGAGGAGCCGTTTCGGCGGCGGTCTTCCGACCTGAGAGGATCTCGAGATGCCTTCAGCGGACTACGTCATCGTGGGCGCCGGCTCTGCCGGCTGCGTGCTCGCCAACCGCCTGTCCGAGGACCCGGGCACGCGAGTGCTCCTGATCGAGGCGGGAACCGGCAAGGGCCGGCACATGAACGTCACGATCCCGGCGGCGTTCGCCAAGCAGTTCAAGACGAAGCTCGACTGGGAGCTGTACACCGAGCCCGAGCCCGGCTGCGACGGGCGCGCGCTGTTCTGCCCGCGCGGCAAGGGCCTCGGTGGCTCCAGCTCGATGAACGCGATGCTGTACGTGCGCGGCCGCCCGCTCGACTACGACCTCTGGGAGGCGCAGGGCGCGACCGGCTGGGGCTGGAACGGCGTCAAGGACTACTTCCTGCGGTCCGAACACCGCGAGGGCGGCCCGTCCGAGTACCACGCCGTCGGCGGTGAGCTGAACGTCGCCGACGAGAACTCGCCGCGCAGCCTGACGGAGACGTTCCTCGTCGCCTCCGAGGCGGCGGGCATCCCGCGCATCGACGACTACAACGGCCCTGAGCAGGACGGCGCCGCGCTGGCTCAGGTGACCCAGAAGAACGGCAAGCGCTGGAGCGCCGCCGAGGCGTTCCTGCGCCCGGCGATGAAGCGCCCGAACCTGGAGATCGTGACCGGCGCGCAGGTGTTGCGCGTCGACGTCCAGGACGGCCGCGCCACCGGCGTGCGCTACCGCCACGGCGGTGAGACGAAGGTCGCGCGGGCGCGGAGGGACATCGTGCTCGCGGCCGGCGCCTACGGCTCGCCGCAGCTCCTGATGCTCTCGGGCATCGGCCCGGCCGATCATCTGCGCGAGGTCGGCGTGCAGATCCGGGTGGACCTGCCCGGCGTCGGCATGAACCTCCAGGACCACCCGTACCTCGTCGGGATCTGGGACATTCCCGGCGGCGGCTCGCTCGCCGATGCCGAGAAGCCCAAATACCTGCTCGAGTGGTTGTTCAAGAAGACGGGCCCGCTGACCTCGTCGGTGGCCGAGGCGATGGCGTTCGTGCGCAGCCGGCCCGGGCTGCCGGCGCCCGACATCCAGTTCCACTTCGCGCCGGCGTACTTCGTCGAACACGGTGAGGCCGAGTACGACGGGCATGCCATGACGATCGCGCCGGTGCTCATCACCCCGAGGAGCCGCGGCCGCCTGTGGCTGCGCTCTGCAGACCCGACCGCCAAGCCGCGGATCCTCACCAACGCGCTGACCGAGCCCGAGGACGTCGCCGCGATGGTCGCGGGGATGAAGCTCGGCCGCGAGATCGCCGCGCAGTTCGGCGCGATCGCCGGCCGCGAGATCTTCCCCGGGTCGGGAGCGAGCACCGACGACGACCTCGAGGCCGACCTGCGCCGGCGGGTCGAGCTGCTCTACCACCCCGTCGGGACCTGCCGGATCGGCTCGGACGACCTTGCCGTCGTGGACCCGGACCTGCGCGTGCACGGCGTGGAGGGCCTGCGCGTCGCGGATGCGTCGGTGATGCCGGTGATCACGGGTGGCAACACGAACGCACCGACGATCATGATCGGCGAGAAGGCCTCGGACCTGATCCGCGGGCGTTCGCTCGCGACCGTCTGAGCGCTCGCGCCCCGGGGCGCATATAACTCACCGGATGCCCGGCCCAGGAGCGCTCTGAACATGCTCTGGGTCGAGGTCCTCGTCGTCTTCATCGTGTTCCACCTGGTCGGCGACTTCCTGCTGCAGACCGAGTGGCAGGCACGGCACAAGCACGGCGGGCTCGGCCGCGACGCCGTTGCCCGCCGCGCGCTGCTGACGCATGTCACGACCTACACGCTGGCCTTCGTCCCGGCGCTCGTCTGGATCGTGGCGAGCGCTGAGCTTGCCGTCCTGACGGGAGTGGGGCTCGCGGCGCTGATCTTCCTGCCGCACCTGATCCAGGACGACGGCCGCGTCGTGCGCGGCTGGATGATCCGCGTCAAGCACACCGATCCCGCGGCGAACCCCGGGCTCGCGGTCGTCGTCGATCAGACGATGCACATCGTGATGCTGTTCCTGCTGGCGATCCTGATCGCGCTGATCACGTGAGCACAGCGGTTGAGGCGATCCCCGCGGGCGACCCGCCGGCGCGTGACGTCATGCGCCGGCGCACGCTCGAGCCGTCCGCCGTCCTGCTCGTCGCGTGCGCGGGCGCCGCGCTCGCGTTCGTCGACGCGACGATCGTCAACGTCGCGTTCCCCGACATCCGGGCCTCGTTCCCGGAGGCGAGCCTCAGCGGGATCTCGTGGGTGCTCAACGCCTACAACATCGTGTTCGCGGCGTTCCTGCTGCCGGCCGGCCGGATCGCCGACCTGCTCGGGCGCAAGCGCCTGTTCGAGTGGGGCATCTGGATCTTCGCGCTCGCGTCGGTCCTGTGTGCGGCGGCGCCGACCGTCGGCCTGCTCGTCGCGGCGCGGATCGTGCAGGCGCTCGGGGCGGCGATCCTCGTCCCGGCGTCGCTCGCGCTCGTGCTGCAGGCATTCCCCGGTCCGCGCCGCGCGCACGGCGTCGCGCTGTGGAGCGCCTCCGCCGCCCTCGCCGCCGGGCTGGGCCCGTCGCTCGGCGGCGTGCTGGTCGAGCTGCAGGGCTGGCGGCTCGTGTTCCTCGTCAACATCCCCCTCGGGGCGCTGGCCCTGCTGATGGCGCGCAGGACGCTGATCGAGAGCCGCGCACCCGGACGCCGCACCGTGCCGGACCTGATCGGCGCGCTGGAGCTGGCGGCCGCGACGGCGCTGTTCACGCTCGGCATCGTCCAGGGCGACGCATGGGGCTGGGGCAGCCCCGCGACCTGGGGCTGCGTGGCCGCCGGCATCGCGCTCGGCGCCGTGTTCGTCCAGCGCTGCCGCTGGCATGCCGCGCCGATGATCGACCTGTCGCTGCTGCGTGTGCGCTCCGTGGCGGTGGCCAACCTGCTCTCGCTGGTCGGAGCCGCCGGCTTCTACGCGTACGTGCTGTGCAACGTGCTGTTCCTGACCGCCGTGTGGGGCTACTCGGTCCTCGAGGCCGGCCTTGCGATCACGCCGGGCCCGTTCATCGCGGCGGCTGTTGCGCGGCCGGCGGCCGCCCTGGCGGCCCGGATCGGCGCGCGCTGGGTCCTGCTCGTCGGCGGGCTCACATGGGCGGCAGGTGTGCTCTGGCTGATCACGCAGGTCGGCCTGACGCCCGACTACATCGGCGAGTGGCTCCCCGCGATGGCGATCCTCGGCATCGGGGCCGGCATCACGTTCCCGGTCGTGGGCGGAGCAGCCGTCGCCGAGATCTCCGGCGGGCGGTTCGCCACGGCGACCGGCCTGAACTCCGTCGCGCGCCAGCTCGGCGCCGTCCTCGGCGTGGCACTGCTCGTGGCGATCGTGGGGCGGCCAGGGCCGGCGGAGCTCGCGAGTGCGTTCGACCGCGGCTGGACGTTCGCGCTGGGCTGCTTCGTCACCGCCGGCCTGCTGGCTCCGCTGCTCGGCCGGATCGCGCCCGCCGCCGAGGAGGGCGAGGCGCCCGAGCACGCGACGCTCGCCCCGCGCGTCGTGCGCCCGCGCCCCGCCGTCGTCCCCGAGCCGGCCGCTGAGCGCTCCGGCGCACCGAGGACGATCGCGGAGGTCCTGCGGACCGTGTCGCTGTTCGCGCACCTCCCGGACGAGTCGACGGCGGCGATCGCCGAGCGCGCGCACTCCGCCGCCCTGCGCGCGGGGGACTACCTGTTCCGCGCAGGGGATCCCGGCGGCAGCGTCTTCATCCTCGTCGCCGGCCGCATCGAGGTCCTGGGCGGCGATGATCACCTGTTGCGCGTGCTGGGGCCGGGCGCGGTCGTCGGTGAGCTTGCGCTGCTGGCGGGATCGAGCCGGTCGGCGTCGATTCGCGCGCGCCGCGACTGCCGCCTGCTGGAGGTGCGGCGCGAGGACTTCGAGCAGCTGCTGCTCGAGCAGCCCGGGTTCGCCCGCGCGCTGCTGCGTGAGACCGGCGCGCAGCTCCAGGCGAGCCGCTCGCGCGACGAGCCCGAAGCAAGCCCCAGCACCACGGTCGCGATCGTGGCGCTGGACCGGGCATTGCCGTTCGAGGAGCTCGTGACGGGCATCATCGCCGAGCTGCAGGCGGGCGGATCCGTCGTCCGGATGGACGTGCCGGAGCAGACGCGCGAGCACGAGCGGGCCGAGCTGCTCGAGCGGCTGGAGCAGGTCAACGACCACGTCGTGCTCACCGGCCACGACGGTGACGAGCGCACGGCGTTCGCCCTGCGACAGGCCGACCGCGTCGTCGTGCTGGTGGGCGACGCCCCGCCGGCGGATGGCATCCAGGCGCGCGCGGACCTGCGCGGCGCCGATCTGCTCGTCCGCTCCGGCCGGCGCGGCGCCGCCACTCCGTGGGTCGATGCGATCGCGCCGCGTGCGCTGCATCTCGTCCGCCCCGTAGCGCAGGGGGCGGGGGTGGCGCGTGCAGGCCGGCGGATCGCCGGCCGCTCGGTCGGGCTCGTGCTCTCCGGTGGCGGCGCGCGGGCGTTCGCGCACATCGGGGTGCTCGACGAGCTCGCCGCGGCGGGCATCGAGATCGACCGCGTCGGCGGGTGCAGCATGGGGGCGTTCGTCGCCGCGATGTACGCGCTCGGCATGGATCCCGACGAGATCGACGCGCGTTGCTACGAGGAATGGGTGCGCCGCCGCCCGCTCACCGACTACCGGATCCCGCGCCACTCGCTGATCAAGGGCGCGCGGATGGAAGCGATGCTCGCGCGCAACCTCCCGGGGTTGATCGAGGATCTCGAGCGCGACTTCTTCTGCGTCAGCGGCGATCTCGTCAGCGGCGATCTCGTTGTGCACCGGAGCGGCGAGCTCTACCCCGCGGTCGGGGCGAGCATGACCCTCCCGGGGCTCACCGAGCCGGTGCCGCTGGGCGACAGGCTCCTCGTCGACGGCGGGGTCCTCAACAACCTGCCGGTGGACGTGATGGCCGCGCGCGCCGAGGGCCCGATCGTGGCGGTCGACGTGACGCAGCAGCGCTTCCGCGCGCGCGCCGCGGACGAGCACGCGCTCACGGGGCTGGGCGAGACGCTCACGCGCGCGCTGCTGCTCGGCAGCGCCGACGTCGACCGGTTGGCGCGGGCCCACGCGGACCTCGTGATCGCGCCCGCCGACGAGGGCGTCGGGATGCTCGAGTTCCACCAGCTCGACCGCGTCCGGCTGGCGGGGCGGCGCGCCGCGATCGGCGCGCTCGAGGCTGACAGCTCCTGGCTGCCGTGACGCCTAGCCGCGGCGGTCGATCGCGACCGTCGTGACCTGGGCGAGCGCGCTGCCGATCAGTGATCCTGCAAGCACGTCACCGGGGTAGTGGACGCCGGTGTGCACGCGCGAGTAGGCGACCAGTGCGGCGAGCGCGCGCAGCGGGACCGCCGCCCCCGGCATCACGTGCCCGACGCCCGTGGCAAAGGCGAACGCCGCGGCGGAGTGGCCGGAGGGAAACGACGTCGAGATCGGCATCGGCACATGCCGCGCGATCGGCACGGCCTGCGCCGCGCGATCCGGTCGCGGCCGGTGGCCGAGCGGCTTGACGATCACGTTGACGATCGTCGCGCCGACGCCGACGGAGGCGAGGCCGTAGCCCGCGGCCCGGCGCCCGCGGCGTCCGCCGGTGACGCTCAGCAGCGCAGCCGCGGTCAGCGAGAGCTTCGAGTAGTCGGCGGCACGCGAGAGCTGCGCCATCGCCCGGTCCAGCCGCGGCGTCGACGTGCGCGCGATCGCTGCGTAGGCGGCGATGTCCAGGCGCTCGAGCTCATCCAGCACGCCGGCGGGCGCGAGGTGGCCCGTGCCCTCCGGCGGATCGGCTGCGCTCGTCACTCCCGGAGCATTCCATGACGACGCGCCGCGGGGGCGGCGGTGACGCGCCGTCGCCGGTCAGCCGGTCGCGACGGGGATCGTCCGGTACTGGTTGAGGAACGTCGACGCCAGCCGCGTCGCGTCGCCGTCGAGACGCAGGTCCGGGAAGCGCCGCAGCGTCTCCTCGAGCCACAGCTTCATCTCCAGCCGCGCGAGCCCGGCGCCGAGGCAGAAGTGCCGCCCGCCGCCGCCGAACGCCTGATGCGCGTTCGGGTCGCGGCGCACGTCGAAGCGGTGCGGATCCTCGAAGACCGACGCGTCGCGGTTGCCGGAGACGTACCAGAGCAGCACCTTGTCGCCCTCGGCGACCGCCTGCCCCGCGATCTCGGTGTCCCTGGTCGCGGTGCGGCGCATGTACGCGAATGCGGGGTGGCAGCGCAGGAACTCCTCCACCGCCTGCTCGGTCGAGACCGTTCCCGAGCGCACGAGCTCGAGCTGCAGCGGGTCCTCGAGCAGGCTCTTCAGGCCCGAGCAGAACGTCGCGCGCGTCGAGTCGTTGCCCGCGACCATCAGCAGGAACCAGGTCATCATGACCTCGTCGTGCGTCAGGCGCTCGCCATCGACCTCGGCTTGGATGAACGCGGTCGTCAGGTCGTCCTGCGGGTGCTCCTCGCGGTCGCGCACGATGCCGTCGACGTAGGCGAAGACCTCCATCAGCGCGGTCCACGTGTCGGCCATGTCGGTGACGACGCGCGGGTCCTCGAAGGCGGTCGTGCGGTTGGTCCAGTCGACGAGCTTGTCGGCGTCCTCACGCGGGACGCCGAGCATGTCGCCGATGACCATCGCGGGCACGAAGATGCCGACGTCGCCGACGAGATCAAACGTCGATCCATCGCCACGGGCGAGCGCGTTGTCGTAGACGAGGTTGATGATCTCGCGCATGCGACCGGTGTGATCGAGCGCCCGCTTGGGCGTGAACGCGCGCTGCGAGAGCGCCTTCATCCGGTCGTGCCGCGGCGGGTCCTGGGAGATGAACATCAGCCGCTGCATCGCCAGCGGGTCATCCGGTACGTGCGGCGGCGGGCTCTCCATGAAGCGCTCGACCGCGAGGATGCCCCCACGCTCGGAGGAGAACGTCTCCCAGTCGCGGCCCACGCGCGCGATGTCCTCGTAGCGGACGACGGACCAGAAGCCCTGCTCCCAGGGGAAGCCGCCGAGCTCGCTCCAGTGGCACGGCGCCTCGCGGCGCAGACGCTCGAAGGCTGCGTGCGGCGGGCCGTCGGCCCACAGCTCGAGGTCGCTGAGATCGAGGCTGTCGAGGTCTGCGGCGGGGGCGGTCGTCATCGGCTGCTCCTGGGAGGGGACGGCTGACGCCGGACCGTAGCGGAGGCTTTGACAGGGTGTCAATCAGGCCGCGGTGACCTCGCCGCCGGGCGGCGCGTCACCGTCCATGCTCGGGCCCGGCGATGCCGCCGGCGCCGCGGCCACGGCCGACTCGATCACGCGCAACTCCTCATCCGAGAGCGTGCGCCGCGTGACCTCGCCGTCGCTCTCGCCGAGGATCGCCAGCAACTCGCCGGTGTGCGCGGAGTCGGCGAACACGACGATCGCCGAGGAGCCTTTCGGCACCGCGGCGCGCAACTGCTCGCCGAGCGCCCCGGCGCTCGCCTCGACCTCGTCGGGATGCGCGGACGCCGTGCCGCCGACCGCGGCGCCGAGGACCAGCCCGGGTGCCAGGCCGACCGGCCCGCCGAGGAACAGGAAGCCATCTGCGGTTCCTCTCCGGTGTCCAGGTTGGAATACCGAGCATCTCAGGAGCGGCCAAGCGGGGCGTCCGTGTTTGTCACGGATGCCGCTCGCACTACGCTGCCGCCGTGCCCGAGGTCCGCAGCGACGAGCCGCTCGCCCCGCATACGACCCTGCGCGTCGGGGGTCCGGCGCGCCGCTTCGTGGAGGTCGCGAGCGAGACCGAGCTCGTCGAGACCGTTCGCGCCGCGGACGCCGCGCAGGAGCCGCTGCTGGTGCTGGCGGGCGGGAGCAACCTCGTCATCGCGGACGCCGGCTTCGAGGGCACGGTCGTGCACGTCGCGACGCGGGGGATCGGGCAGGAGGCGGCGCCCGGCGCAAGCGTGCGCTTGACGGTCGCCGCGGGCGAGCCGTGGGACGCCGTCGTCGCGGGGGCCGTCGCCGAGGGATTGGCGGGCATCGAGTGCCTCAGCGGGATCCCGGGCTCGACCGGCGCGACGCCGATCCAGAACGTCGGCGCCTACGGGCAGGAGGTCGCGGCGACGATCGTCCGCGTCCGGGTCCTGGACCGGGCCACCGGCGAGCTTGCCGACCTCCCGCCGAGCGCCTGCGGGTTCGCCTACCGGACCAGCGCGTTCAAGCGCTCGGGCCGACACCTCGTCCTCGCCGTGACCTTCGAGCTCGCGCGCTCGGAGCTGTCGCCGCCGTTGCGCTACGGCGAGCTGGCGCGCACGCTCGGGGTGGAGGGGGGCGCCGGGGCGCCGCTCGCGGCCGTCCGCGAGGCCGTGCTCGCGCTGCGCCGGGGGAAGGGCATGGTGCTCGATCCGGCCGACCACGACACCTGGAGCGCCGGGTCGTTCTTCACGAACCCCGTCCTCGACGCCGCCGGCTTCGCCGCGCTGGAGCAGCGCGCCGCCGGCTCACCGCCGCCGCGGTTCCCGGAGCCGGACGGCAACATCAAGACGTCGGCTGCCTGGCTGATCGAGCGCGCCGGGTTCAGCCGGGGAGACGCGCGCGGCGCGGTTGCGCTGTCCTCCAAGCACGCGCTGGCGCTGACCAACCGGGGTGCAGCAAGCGCCGCCGAGCTGGTCGCGTTCGCCGCCGAGATCGCGGGCCGGGTGCAGCTGCAGCTCGGCGTGACGCTCGTGCCGGAACCGGTGCTGGTCGGCATTCCGTGGCATCCGGACGCCTGACCGGCGGCGGGCTTGACATCACCGCCCGATCGGAGATCCTGCGCACCATGGGACTGTTCAAAGGCATGAAGGACCTCAAGGACATCAATGACATGTCCAAGCAGTACAAGCGGCCGTCGGTCGGTCAAGGTCTCGCTCAGGCCAAGGAGGCGATGCAGGGCATCCAGGAGAACCAGCGTGTGACCGCAACCGGGGTGGCGGGCTCGGCACGCGTCCTCAGCGTCACCGACACCGGTGCGACGCTCAACGACCATCCGGTCTGCGACCTGCAGCTCGAGGTGAGCGTGCCGGGCCAGGCTGCGTATGCGACGACGATCCGCCAGGCGGTGCCGCGGATGCAGGCGCCGATGCTCCAGCCGGGCACCACGCTGGCGGTGAAGGTCGATCCGGAGGACCGCGACAGCGTCGTCATGGACTGGCAGTCACAGGCCGAGCAGGCGAGCGCGATCGCCGGGCAGGCGTTGCAGGGCGCCGGCGTCACGACCGCCCAGGACCCGGTCGCCCGGCTCGAGCGCCTGCAGGCGCTGAAGGACAAGGGCCTGCTGACGGACGCTGAGTTCGACGCGCAGAAGCAGCGGATCCTCGGCGACATCTGAGCGCCGCGGACGACACCACGACAAGGGAGCGACATGGGACTGTTCAAGGGCATGAAGGACTCGATGGAGCAGGCGCGCCAGCTGCAGGAGCAGGCGGCCGCGCAGATGGGCGGGACGGCGGGAATGCCCGGCATGGACGCCTCGAGCGCGGCGGGGATGGCCGACGCCAACGCGATCAACGCCGGCGGCGCCGAGATGCGCAGGCTCTGGGCGGAGGGCCTCGACGGCACCGCGATCCTCAAGGGCTTCACCGACACCGGCGAGCGGCTTGCCGGCAACACCGTGCTCGACCTGCAGATGGTCGTCACGGTCGCGGGCGGCGAGCCGTACGAGGTGACCCACCGCATGACGATCGCCGGCGCGGACACCTCCGCCTACGAGGCGGGCTCGGAGTACGCGGTCAAGGTGGATCCGGAGAACCGCCAGAACCTGACGTTCGCGCCGCAGGCGTGAGTTGACGCTGCAGGACGCACCTCGCGCGCGCAGCGGACGCACCCTGCTCGTGATCACCGGGCTGCTCCTGTGCGGTGCAGGTCTCGCGCTTGCGTGCTGGGGCGTCTTCAGCGTGACGCGGATCGGCACCTGCGCGAGTGGCGGCCCATATGTGAGCGCGCGGCAGTGCCCCGAGGGCACCGAGCTGAAGGCGCTGGCGATCGTCGCGGGGACGTTCCTCGGCCTCGCCGGCCTGGCGTGCTACGCCGCCGGCCGCGGCGGGCGGGGGGTGCGGGGCACGCTCGGTCTGGGGGTGCTGATGTGGTCGCTGACGTTCCTCGGGCTGGCCGGCGCGGTCACGCTGGCGGCCTTCGGGCCGGGAGCGCCGCCCGACAACGATGGCGCGCGCATCGCGGCGATCGTGCTGCTCGTCGTGTTCGTCCCGCTGGGGCTGATTCCGCTGGTCGGCGCGCCGCTGCTCTCACGCGCGAGCCGGCGTGAGCGCAAGGAGGCAGCCGCGCAGCGGGTGCCGCTGGGCGCGCGGGTGACGCCGGAGCGGACGGCGCCGGTGACGACGCCGCTCGTGCCGTTTGCTCCAGGCCCCCCGCCCGCGTCGCCGGCGGACCCGGTCGATCAGCTGGAGCGGCTCGTGCGCCTGCGTGACGCCGGCGCGATCGACGCTGCGGAGTTCGAACGCCTCAAGGACCAGATCATCGGGGCCTGAGGGGCCCCGGCGAGCGCTACGCCGCCTCGTCGTCCTCGCGGGCGAGGATGTTCTGCATCGGCACCGTCTCGCCCTCCTTGGACTCGGGGAAGACGACGTAGGAGACGGGCGGCCCTCCGAACCACACCGCGGTCTCAGCCTCGCCGACGTAGATGCCGGCGCGGCGCGTCCCGTCCTCGTGCTCGACCCAGACCTTCTGACCTTCGTGGAAGAGACCCATGGGCTGACACTACCCTGTGCGATTCGGCGATGAGTGACGAGGCGCGCACCAGCGATCCGACGATGGGTGACCGCAGGCGCCGGCGCCTGGGGCTGGCCTCGATCGCCGTCCTCGGCGTCAGCTGGGTGCTGATCATGCAGTCCGTCGGCTGGGCGCAGACGTCGTACTTCGCGCTCGTCAAGTCGCTCGGCGACGGCACTGCCCAGATCGACGCCTATCACTGGGAGACGCGCGACAAGTCGTGGACGAACGGCCACTTCTTCTCCGTCAAGGCGCCGGGCCTGCCCGCGCTGCTGGTCCCGGCCTACAAGCTGCTGACGGCGGTCGGCGTCGACGACCTGGCCCGCGACGCCTCGAACAGGGCGCGCGAGGGCGGGGCGCGCCAATGGACCTACCGCGGCCTCAACGTGCACGCCTACGGGTACGACCCGGAGCGCGCCGTCCGGGTCAAGGCGACGCTCGCCGCGCAGGCGCCGATGATCTGGGCGCTCGGCCTGCTGGGCAGCGTGCTGCCGACCCTGCTCCTGCTGCTGCTGATCCGCTGGCTGGCGGACCGGTGGCGACCCGGGCTGGGGACCGCGACCGCGCTGGCGTTCGGCATGGCGACACTCGTGATGACGTTCGCCGTGAACCTGTTCGGGCACATGCTCGCGGTGCTGATCGCCTTCGCGGTGTTTGCGCTGCTGTGGCGCGAGCGTCAGTCGGCGCCGCGGCCGTGGGTGCTGCTCGGGGCCGGCCTGCTCTCGGGTCTGGCGGTGGTGACCGAGTACCCGCTCGCGCTGGCCGGCGCGATCCTCGGGATCTACGGCGTGCTGCACCCACAGCTGCTGCGGAGCGGCCTGCGCCCGCTTGCCGCGCGGGCCGGCCTCTATGCCACCGGCGTGATCGTCGGCGTCCTGCCGCTGCTGGCCTACAACCACTGGGCGTTCGGCTCGCTGGGGACGATGTCCTACGACAACGCCGTCGACCGGCAGGGGTTCACCGGTCACGACACGCTCGGCCTGAACTCCGGCGGCTTCTTCGGGATCACCTGGCCGGACGCGCGCGTGGCGATGGAGCTGCTGATCTCCCCGCGCGGCCTGTTCGCGCTGACCCCGGTCGTGCTGATGGGCGTCGTCGGGACGGTGCTGCTGCACCGCCGCGGCATGAAGGCCGAGGCGCGCACGATCGCCGCGATCGCGCTCGCGTTCCTGATCTACGACGCCGGCTACTGGCTGCCGTTCGGCGGCGGGACGCCGGGGCCGCGGTTCCTGATCCCGATCCTCCCGTTCCTCGGGATCGCGCTCGTCGAGGCCTGGCGCCGGTTCCCCGCGACGACGCTCGTGCTGACGGTCTGCGGTGCCGTCACGATGACCGTCGCGACCGTGACCTATCCGCTGATCGGCACCGGGAGCATGTGGCAGTGGTGGGATCGCGTCGAGGGCGCGGTCTTCCAGCACACGCTCCCGACGGTGTTCGGTGCCGGTGACGGCTGGCTCGCGCTGCTCCCCGTCCTGCTGGGCCTGGTCGCGGCCGCGTGGCTCGGCGCACGTGCCACCGGTGCGCTGCCGGTCAGTCGCGACCTGCGTCTGGGCATCGGTGCGCTCGCCGGGTGGGTGTTGCTCGCGCTGGTGATCGCGCCGCAGTTCGGCGAGCGCAAGATCTCCGGAGTCGGCCAGACGCTGAAGGGCGACGTCGACCACACCGGCCTGCCCTGGCAGATCGTGGTGATCGCCGCGGCGGCCGCCGCACTCGCGCTCGCGCTGGCGGTGCGCGCCGAGCGGCGCGCCGAGCGCGGGCGCTCAGCGGCCGAGCCGGTAGATCACCAGCGGGCCCCGCTGAGTGCGCCGCAGCCCGAGCTGCTCGGGGGGCGCTGAGGAGGCGCAGGCCGCCGGCGCGGAGTTCGGCAGGTCGGTGTGGACGACGACCGTCCGCACGCCGATCGCTCGCAGTCGTGCGACCGAGGGGCGGTCCGGGAAGCATGCGACGTCGCGCAGGACGTCCTTGAAGAACGTCGGGTCGAAGCTCGTGCGCCCGTTCAGCATGTGCGGGAAGCCATCGGTGGACCACAGCAGGTAGCGCCGGTTGTCGGGACGGTCGGCCGGCAGCTGCAGCAGCGGCGCCGGGAGCCCCGCGAGCCCGGCCGGCGCGGCCGGGACGCGCGGATGCGGATAGCCGGCGAGCGCCTCGCCACCGCGGTCGATGCCGAACCCCGAGCCCTCGACGAGCACGACGAGCGCCAGTGCCACCGCCACGATCGCGGCCCCGCGCGCACCCCGCCGGGCGCCGATCGCCGCGGCCGCCCGCGCAGCGCCGCCTGCGGCGAGCAGCGCGAGCGCGAGCGTCGTCAGCGTGTGCAGGCGGCCCGGCACGCGGACGCCCTGCCAGCCGGGCAGCGCCTCGTAGAGCAGCCGGTAGGGGAGGAAGCGCCCGGCGCCGTGCTCCTGGAACCCGAGTGACAGCACAGCCAGGACCAGCACGCCGGTGCCGAGCCCGATCCGCAGCGCCCGCGGGTAACCGCGCCAGCCGAGGCCCGCGATCGCCAGCAGCAGGATCGCCAGGCCGGGGAACAGCGTCTGCTCGGGGACCGCGTCGAGGCTGTCGCGCACCGAGCTTGTCGCGCGACCCCAGACGAGGCTCGTCTCCGGCGCCGCGGCGAACATCTGCAGCGGGCCCGAGTAGCGCGCAACGGTCACCGCGGAGCGCTTGGCCTCCGGATGGGCGTCGAGCACGCGCATGTACGGCCGCGCGAGTGCCAGCGAGACGCCCGCCAGCAGCAGCCCGCCGATCACCGTCGCGACGATCAGCCGGCGCGGGATCGCCGGCCGCCCGGCCCGCCACCACCACAGCGCCGCGAGCCCGCTCAGGACGAGCAGCAGATAGCCGAGCTGCAGGCCGAGGCTGAACCCGAGCGACATCTGCCACGCCGCGACCGCGAACCCTCCGACGATCATTCGCGGGCGCTCGCGCCGCCAGCCGCGCAGCAGCAGGAACAGTGCCAGCGGGATCCCGCCGCTCGAGAGCACATGGAGGTGGCCGCCCTGCTCGAGCCGCCAGGGCGCGCAGGCGAACGCCCCGCCGGCGACCGCCGCCGCCCACGGCGGCGCTCCCAGCTCGCGCGCCAGCAGGTACGCGCCGCAAAAGGCGAGCGCGAAGGCCAGCAGGAACAGGAGGTCGTAGCGGACGACCGCCGCATGCGGTCCGGAGCCGATCAGGCCGGCGGGCGTGTAGCCGATCAGCGCGTCGGAGAACGCGAGGCTGTCGCGCAGCGGCCAGAACTGGTTGCTCTGGAAGAACTCGAGCGGCTGCGTCTTCAGCGCGTGGCCGTCCCAGGCGACCTGCCAGCTCTGCGGCAACGGGTCGCCGAGGTCGAGCGGGATGTCCGTTCCGAGGTTCGCTGCCAGCGGCCAGAACAGGACGACCGCGAGCACGACGCCGCTGAGCGCGGCCAGCGCGACCTCGCGACCGCGGATCTGCGGAGAGGATCGCCACCAGGCCGCCATGCGCCCGAGAGCCTAGGGGGGCGGCGGGAACTGGCGCATGGACGCGCCTCGCCGGGTACCTTGAACTCATGATTCTTCGCAACGCTCTGACCGCCGCCGCGCTCCTCGCCGTCGGTCTCGTCCCCGTCGCCTCCGCCTCGGCAGCGCGGGTCGCGCCCGACGTCAAGAACCTCAAGGTCACGCCCACGGCGGTCAAGCCGCTGGCCGCCGGGAACTCCGTCGTCCTCGCCGGAGGCTCGCTCGTGACGTTCGAGATCCTCGACGGCGCCCACGTCAACTTCTCCGTCAAGTCGGAGAAGGCCGGCAAGCGCTCGGGTGGCAAGTGCATTCCCGGCAAGGCCAGGACGAAGGCCAAGACCTGCACGCGCACGACCGCCGTTCCCGGTGGTTTCGTGCTGATCGGGATCTCCGGGAAGAACGAGTTCCGCTTCTCCGGCCGGATCGCCGACAAGACGCTCGCCGTCGGTCGCTACCGTCTCGTCGCCAAGGCCGAAGGCACCGCGGCGCGCTCGTCGTACACGCGCTTCACCGTCGCCAAGTAGCGCGTCGGGCTTCCCGCGCCGCCCGCACAGGCGGTACGGTCCGCCGATGCGCCGTCCCGCAACGCTGCTGCTGTCCATCGCGCTCGTTGCGCTCGCGCCCGCACTGGGCGCGTGCGGCGACGACGAGTCCGGCGGCCCGTCGACGATCGCCAGCTCAGCGGCGCCCGAGCGCCCGGTGGCGCTGACCGGCGAGGCGACGACGATCCAGCTCGATCCGCTCACCGTCGGCCTGCTCGACGACAACAACATCACCGCCGCGCCGATCCCGCCGGCCCGGCAGTCGGCACGGGGCGTGCGCTTCCCGATCGTCGGTGGCGAGATCCGGCCCGCCACGTTCGGCGGGAAGATCACGCTCAGCGGCGGCCTGGCGTTCACCAAAGGAACACGGCGGGTGCTGCTGCGCGACTTCGTCCTGAACACGAGCAGCGGCCAGCTGACGGCGAACGCCGGTGCGGGCCGGCTGCCGCTCCTGAACTTCGACTTCTCGTCCGGCAAGCGCCTGGATGCCGGGTCGACGGTCGCGCTGGTCGACGTGCCGACGACGCTGACGTCCGGGGCCGCGCACGCGCTCAGCGAGGCGCTCGAGGTGTCCGTGTTCACGCCGTCGCTCCAGATCGGCTCCGCGGCCATCCGCGTCGCCGGCTGAGCATCCCGCCGCCACATCAACGCGGCCACGGGGTCAACCATCTAGGGTCCGCCGGGATGATCGTCGCGATCGGGGTCGATCACGCCGGAGCCCCGCTCCACGCAGCCGTCGTGGGAGTCCTGAGCGATCTCGACCACGAGGTCCTCGATCTCGGCGCCTGCGACGACTATCCCGACATCGCGCTCAGGGTCGGCCGCGCCGTCTCCGTCGGCCGGGCCGAGCGCGGCGTGCTGATGTGCGGATCCGGCGCCGGTGTCGGCGTCGCCGCCTCCAAGCTTCCCGGCGTCCGCGCCCAGACGATCCATGACGGTTACACCGCCCATCAGGGCGTCGAGCACGACGCGGTGAACGTGCTCTGCCTCGGAGCGCGCGTGATCGGTGAGGAGGTCGCGCGTGAGCTGGTCGCGACCTTCACGGCCGCGCGCGTCAGCGACGCGCCACGGCACGTGCGCCGGCGCGCGAAGGTGGACGTCCTGGAGCGTGACGGGCTGAATGCGATGCTCGACGATTCCACCGAGAAGGGATGACATGCAGCTCGGGATGATCGGCCTCGGCCGGATGGGCGCCAACATGGTGCGGCGCCTGATGCAGCATGGCCACGAATGCGTGGTCTGGGATCCGGACGCGGGGGCCGTTCAGGAGCTCGCACAGGACGGTGCGATCGCCGCTGACTCGGCTGCCGACCTCGTCGCCAAGCTCGCAGCGCCGCGCGCCGTCTGGCTGATGGTGCCCGCCGGCGTCGTCGACCGTGCGCTGGACGGGCTGACCCCGCACCTGCAGGCCGGCGACCTCGTCGTCGACGGCGGCAACTCGTACTACGTCGACGACCTGCGCCGCGCTTCGGCGCTCGCCGAGCAGGAACTCCACTACGTCGACTGCGGCGTGAGCGGTGGCGTCTGGGGCCTGACCGAGGGCTACGGCCTGATGGCCGGCGGCGACGACGAGGCGATCGCGCGGCTCACGCCGATCTTCCAGACGCTCGCGCCGGGCGTCGGCGCAGCCCCGCGCACACCCGGGCGCAGCGGCCCTGCGGCGCCCGAGGAGGAGGGCTGGATCCACTGCGGGCCGTCAGGCGCGGGGCACTTCGTGAAGATGGTCCACAACGGCATCGAGTACGGGATGATGGCGGCGTATGCGGAGGGCCTGAACCTGCTGGCGCATGCGAACGCCGGCAGCGTGGAGCGCGAGGTCGACGCCGAGACGACCCCGCTGCGCGAGCCGGAGCACTACCGCTACGACATCGACACGGCGAAGGTCGCCGAGGCCTGGCGGCGCGGCACGGTCGTCCGCTCGTGGCTGCTGGACCTCACCGCCGCGGCGCTCGCCGCCGACCCGGCGCTCGGGCATCTCGCCGGCCGCGTCTCGGACTCCGGGGAGGGACGCTGGACTGCGCTCGCCGCGATCGACACGGGCACGCCGACGCCCGTGCTCACGGCGGCGCTCTACGAGCGCTTCAGCTCGCGCGGGGAGGCCGACTTCGGCGACCGCCTGCTGTCCGCGCTGCGCGAGCAGTTCGGCGGTCACGCCGAGAAGCCGGCCGAGAGGGGCGGCGCGTGAGCCCGCGCGAGCACGGCGACGCGCTGGTCATCTTCGGGATGACCGGGGATCTCGCGTTCCGCCAGATCTTCCCGGCGCTCCAGCGGATGGTGCAGGCCGGGGACCTGAACGTCCCCGTCGTCGGCGTCGCGCGCGAGCACTGGAACCTCGACAAGCTGCGGCAGCGGGCCCGCGAGAGCCTCGAGGCGAGCAGGGACGGGATCGACGAGGCGGCGTTCTCGCAGCTCGGCTCGCAGATGCGCTACGCGGGCGGCACCTACGACGATCCCAAGACCTACGCCGAGCTCGCCGCGGCGCTCGAGGGCTGCGACCGTCCCGTGCACTACCTGGCGATCCCACCGGCGCTGTTCGGGGACGTCGTCGGGCATCTCGGCCGGGCCGGGCTGGCGGAGCTCGGCCGCGTGGTCGTCGAGAAGCCGTTCGGCCGCGACCTGGCGTCGGCCAAGGAGCTCAACCTCGCGCTGCTCGAGGTCTACCCGGAGGAGCGCGTCTACCGGATCGACCACTTCCTCGGCAAGACGCCGGTCGACAACATCCTCTTCTTCCGCTTCGCCAACACGTTCCTGGAGCCGGTCTGGAACCGCCAGTACGTGCGTCAGATCCAGATCACGATGGCCGAGGACCTCGACGTCGCCAATCGTGGTGCCTTCTACGACGGCGTCGGCGCGATCCGCGACGTGATCGAGAACCACCTCTTCCAGGTGCTGACGCTGCTCGCGATGGATCCGTTCCCCGGGCACCACGAGGACGCGCTGCGCAAGGAGAAGGCGCGCTTCCTGCGCGGCGTGCGCGCGCTCAACCCGCGCGACGTCGTTCGCGGGCAGTACCGCGGCTATCGCGAGACCGACGGCGTCGCGCCGGATTCGATTGTCGAGACGTACGCCGCGATGCGCCTGCACGTCGACACGTGGCGCTGGGCGGACGTTCCGATCCTCGTGCGCGCGGGCAAGTGTCTCCCGGTGAAGGCCACCGAGATCGTGATCGAGCTGAAGAAGCCACCGGAGAAGCTCTTCCCCCAGCAGCACCCGCACGGCAACCGCATGCGCTTCCAGATCGACCCGGAGGTACTCATCGCCATCGAGGTGCAGGCGCGGCGCGCGGACACCGAGGAGTTCCAGGTCGAGGACATCGAGCTGCTTGCGATGCGCGAGACACCACACCAGGTCCCGCCCTACCAGCGGCTGCTGACCGCCGCGCTGGAGGGCGACCACAACCTGTTCGCCAGCGAGCAGACGATCGAGGAGGCCTGGCGGATCGTCGATCCGATCCTTGGGCTGGACAGCGTGCCCTTCGAGTACGAACCTGGGAGCTGGGGCCCAGCCGAGGCCGACAGGCTCCCCGCCAATCATCATTGGTTCACGCCGCATGTCCCGGGCGCCGACCTCACCTTTCCGGCCGACAGATAGGAGACGTTCGCCATGAACCCCACCCAGGCGCTCAACGCCGCCGGACAGAGCCTCTGGCTCGACAACATCACGCGGCCGATGCTCGACGACGCCACGCTCGCCGGCCACATCGACGAGCTCAGCGTGACGGGCCTGACCTCGAACCCGACGATCTTCGACAAGGCGATCGCCGGGTCCGCCGCCTACGACGACCAGATCGCCGAGGTCGGCCGCGACGCCGGGCGCAGCGACGAGGAGGTCTTCTTCGATCTGGCGATCGACGACCTGCAGCGCGCCGCCGACGCGTTCGCTGAGGTCCATGAGCGCACCGCGCACCTGGACGGCTTCGTCTCGCTCGAGGTCGCGCCCACGCTCAGCTTCCTCACGGACGCGACGATCGCGCAGGCCACGGACCTGTACGGCCGCATGGAGCGCCCCAACGTCTTCATCAAGATCCCCGGGACGGCCGAGGGGCTGCCGGCGATCAGCGCAGCGATCCACGCGGGCATCCCCGTGAACGTGACGCTGCTGTTCTCCAGCGCGCAGCACCTCGCGGCCGCCGACGCGTGGATGACCGGCATCGAGCGCCGCCTCGCGGACGGTCTGCCACCCGATGTCCCATCGGTCGCCTCGCTGTTCATGAGCCGCTGGGACGTCAAGGCCAACGCGAACGTGCCGGCCGAGCTCAAGGACAAGCTTGCGCTCGCGGTCGGCGGGCGCGCCTACAAGGCCTACCTGGAGCTGCTCGCCTCACCGCGGATGCAGGCGCTGATGAACGCCGGGGCACGCCCGCAGCGGCTGCTCTGGGCGAGCACCGGAACGAAGGACCCTGACGCCTCGGACACGCTCTACGTCGACGGGCTCGCCTCGCCGTACACGGTCAACACGATGCCGGAGAGCACGCTGCTGGCCTACGCCGACCACGGAACGACCCCGCCGCCGCTGATGGCGGCCGACGGCGGTGACGCAGAAGCGGTCCTCGCCCAGTTCGCCGCCGCCGGCGTCGACGTCGACGTCTACGCCGCCGAGCTGCAGAGCGCCGGCGCGGAGTCGTTCGTCGCGAGCTGGACGTCGATGCTCGGCAGCATCGCCGAGAAGCGGGCGGCGGTCGCCGCGGGAGGCTGAGCGGTGCCGGTCCGGGTGCAGGCGCTCGACGCGCTGCCGTCGTGGGCTGCGCTTCGCGCGCACGCCGATGAGCTCAGCTCGACGACGCTGAAGGATCTCTTCGCCGCCGACCCGGCACGCGGCGACGCGCTGACCTTCGAGGCCGAGGGCCTGCTGCTCGACGCGAGCAAGCAGCGCGTCACGCCGCAGACGCTCGCGCTGCTCGTGGCGCTTGCGCGCGAGGCGGGCGTGGAGGAGCGGATCGCCGCGCTGCTGGCCGGCGAGCACGTGAACGTCTCCGAGGACCGGGCCGCGCTGCACGTCGCGCTGCGTGCCCCGCGGGGAGCGCGCATCGAGACGGGCGGAGCCGACGTCGTCCCGGCGGTCCACGCGGTGCTCGGCCGGATGGCCGACTTCGCGCAGCGCGTGCGCTCCGGCGGCTGGACCGGCGCGACGGGCAAGCGGATCCGGACCGTCGTGAACATCGGCATCGGCGGCTCCTACCTCGGTCCGGAGATGGCGGCCCTCGCGCTCGCCGCCTACACGCCGGACGACCTCGAGCTGCGCTTCCTCTCGAACGTCGACGGCGCCGACTGCCGGCGCGTGACGCGCGGCCTGGACCCCGCCGAGACGCTCGTGATCGTCGCCTCGAAGACGTTCACGACGCTCGAGACGATGGCCAACGCGCACACGATGCGCGACTGGATCGTCTCCGCGCTCGGTGAGGACGCCGTCGCCAGTCACGTCGTCGCGGTGTCCACCAACGCCGATGGCGTCCGCGCGTTCGGCATCGACCCGCAGAACATGTTCGGGTTCTGGGACTGGGTCGGCGGGCGCTACTCGATGGAGTCGGCGATCGGCCTGTCGACGATGATCGCGATCGGGCCCGAAGGCTTCGCCGAGCTGCTCGGGGGCTTTCACGCCGTCGACGAACACCTGCGCGCTACGCCACTCGAGCGCAACCTGCCCGTGCTGCTCGGGCTGCTCAGCGTCTGGAACCGCAACCTGCTCGGGTACCCGACCGTCGCGGTGCTGCCGTACTGCCAGGAGCTCGCGCGCTTCCCCGCGTATCTCCAGCAGCTGGAGATGGAGAGCAACGGCAAGCACGTGATGCTCGACGGCACGCCCGTGCGCTGGGGGACCTCGCCCGTGCTGTGGGGCGAGCCGGGGACCAACGGGCAGCACAGCTTCCATCAGCTGCTGCATCAGGGGACCGAGATCGTCCCGTGCGAGCTGATCGCGTTCGCGCAGCCGCTGCACGAGCTCGGCGCGCACCACGACCTGCTGCTGGCGAACCTGCTCGGTCAGGCGCAGGCGCTCGCGTTCGGGCGCTCGGCGCAGGAGCTGCGCGACCTCGGCAGCCCGGAGGAGCAGATACCCCACCGCGTCTGCGAGGGGAACCGGCCGAGCACCGTGATCCTGCTCGACGGCGCGATCACCCCGGGGGCGGTCGGGAGGCTCGTGGCGCTGTATGAACACCGGGTGCTCGTCGAGGGCGTCCTGTGGGGGATCGACTCGTTCGACCAGTGGGGTGTCGAGCTCGGCAAGGCCCTCGCCGGGACGATCGCCGACGAGCTGACAGCGGACGCGCCGCCGCAGCTCGGCCACGACGCAGCGACGAACGCGCTGATCGGGCGGCTGCGCGCGGCGCGCGGGCGCCAGGTCTAGTACGTCTCGTACGGGTCGATCTGCTGCGGGTCGACCTGCTGCGGGGCGGAGTCAGCCGCGCCGGAGCCGGCCTCGAGCATCGCCCGCACCGTCGCGGCGGGAATCGAGAAGCCGATGCCGTCGTTGCCGCCGCCCTGGCTCGCGATCTGCGAGTTGACGCCGACGACGCGGCCGCTCGAGTCGAGCAGCGGGCCACCGGAGTTGCCCGGGTTGATCGCGGCGTCGGTCTGGATGACGTCGGCGATTGTGGCGCCGTCCGGCGCCTGGATGTCGCGGCCGAGCGCCGAGACGATGCCGCTCGTGAAGGTCTGCGAGAGGCCGAACGGGCTACCGAGCGCGTAGACGGTGTCGCCGACCTCGACGCCGCTGGTGGAGAGCTCGAGCGGCTTCAGCTGCGCGCCGTCGACGACGTGGCCGTTGGTGACGATCAGGCCGTCAGCGGAGACGACGAAGCCGGTGCCCGTCGACTGGCCCTGACCGGTGACGGCCTGGATCTCGGCGACGGACGCCTTGGCGCCCTGGTAGACGCGCGGCGTCGGTCGCCGACGAGGGAGTGGCGGGCTGCTCGGCCGGCGGCGTGGCCGCAGCGACCGGGAGGCGCGTGTCCGTGGACGTGGTCGTCGGCGAGGAGTGGGGAGCGGCTGCGAGGGCGAACACCGCGGCTCCGCCGGCGGCGGCGAACACGATCGTGGCGCCGGCAGCGGCGAGCTTTGAGCTGGACATGCACCCAGGGTGGGAGCACGAGCTTCGGGACTTGTAACGACTCCGAAAGGGCTGCTGAAGCGTCAGGCGACGGCAGGCGCGAGCGCCCCGCCGTCCGGGTTCTGCGGCAGCCTGCGGATCTGCCAGCCGCAGAACGAACAACCACCACAGGGCGCGGAAGTCCTTGAGCTGATCGGGCATCGATGTGGGCATGGGGTGGCCCTAGAGCCGCGGTGCGACAGAACCCGGTCAGGCTCGCGCGCGGCGTCCGGCCTTCACACGGCCGACCTTGTCGAGCACGGCCTTGCGCAGCCGGATCGACTCGGGCGTGACCTCGACGCACTCGTCCTCGCGCAGGAACTCCAGCGCCTGGTCGAGCGACAGCAGCTTCGCGGGCACCAGGCGCTCCAGCACGTCGGCG
>JBBQKR010000017.1:0-51138 GCA_038327125.1 Solirubrobacterales bacterium | reverse complement strand
ACGTCGCGCGTGATCGACGGGTTGTCGGCCTTGCGGGCGATCTTGTCGACCTCGTCGATGTAGATGATCCCCGTCTCGGCCTTCTTGACGTCGTAGTCGGCCGCCTGGATCAGCTTGAGGAGGATGTTCTCGACGTCCTCGCCGACGTAGCCGGCCTCGGTCAGCGCCGTGGCGTCGGCGATCGCGAACGGGACGTTGAGGATCCGCGCGAGCGTCTGCGCGAGCAGCGTCTTGCCGCAGCCGGTCGGGCCGAGCAGCAGGATGTTCGACTTCTGCAGCTCGATCTCGCCGTCCCCGCTCTGGGACATCTGGACGCGCTTGTAGTGGTTGTAGACCGCGACCGACAGCGCGCGCTTGGCGGCTTCCTGCCCCACGACGTAGTCGTCGAGGACGCTGTAGATCTCCTTCGGGCGCGGGAGGCTCTCAAGGTCGAACGACGGGGGAGCGGTGAGCTCCTCGTCGATGATCTCGTTGCAGAGGTCGATGCACTCGTCACAGATGTAGACGCCTGGACCGGCGATCAGCTTCTTGACCTGCCGCTGCGACTTGCCGCAGAAGCTGCAGAGGAGCTGCTCGTTGGAATCTGTTGGACGTGCCATGCGTGCCTAGTGGTGTGCGATGACCCGGTCGATGATGCCGTACGTCTGAGCCTCTTCGGACGACATGAAGTAGTCGCGATCGGTGTCGTTGCGCACCTTGTCGTACTCCTGCCCCGTGTGCAGCGCGAGGATCTTGTCGAGGCGCTGGCGCACGTCGATGATCTCCTTCGCGTGGATCTCGATGTCGGTCGCCTGGCCCTGGAAGCCGGAGCTGACCTGGTGGATCAGGATCTTCGCGTTGGGCAGCGCCATCCGCTTGCCCTCCGCCCCGCCCGCGAGCAGCAGCGCGCCCATCGACATCGCGATCCCGACGCAGATCGTCGAGACGTCGGGCTTGATGAACTGCATCGTGTCGTAGATCGCCAGGCCCGAGTACACCGACCCGCCGGGCGAGTTGATGTAGATCGAGATGTCCTTGTCGGGATCCTGCGACTCCAGGTGGAGCAGCTGGGCCACGATCAGGTTGGCGATCTGGTCGTCCACGGGTGTCCCGAGGAAGACGATGCGCTCGTTGAGCAGGCGCGAGTAGATGTCAAACGCGCGCTCTCCGCGCGATGTCTGCTCAACGACCATCGGGACAAGTGGGCTCATGGTCCTCGCTCTGTTTCGGTCCGCGGGCGCGATTCCTTCCGGCTGCAAGCAGCATGCCGGACGGATTGGGCAAGACTAGCAACGGAAACCCCCCGCCAGACGGGGTTCTGAGACGGACGCCCAGGGCTCGGGCGGGGACTGGACGTGCGTACTACGCGTCGCCGTCGTCCGGCGCCGAGACCGGCTCCGGCGCGATCGCCGTCGCGTGCTCGACGATGAAGTTCAGCGCGGCCTGCTGGCGCAGGTCATCGAGCAGATCATCCAGCCGGCCCGCTTTCTCGAGGCGAGCGCGGAGCTTCTCCGGGGTGGTGTCGTCGCGCGTTGCGCTCGCCTGCAGCGCGTCGAGCACGTCGCCGTCGCTCGGCTCGAGACCTTCGGCCTCGACGATCGCGGCCAGCACGGCCTCGCGTGCCAGCGTGCGCTCGGCCTCGTCGGAGCCCTCCTCGAGCAGCTCGTCCTCGGTCTTGCCGGAGATCTGGAAGTACATGTCGCGCTGGATGCCCTGGTGCTCGAGGTTGTGGAGCATCCGCTCCATCAGCTCGCCGCCGCGGCTGCGGGTCAGCGCATTGGGGACGGTGACGGTCGCCTGCTCGACCGCGGCATCCAGCACTGCCTCGCGGAACTCGGCCTCGGCACGCTGCTCGTCCTGCTCCTTCAAGCGCGTGGCGATGTCCTCGCGCAACTCGTCGAGCGTGTCGAACCCGGCCGCGTCGGAGGCGAAGTCGTCGTCGAGCTCCGGCAGGACCTTGCGGCGGATCTCCTTCACGATGACCGCGAAGTTCGCCTCACGGCCGGCGAGGTGCTCGGCCTGGTAGTCGTCGGGGAACGTCACGGTCACGGGACGCTCGTCGCCCGCCGACGCGCCGGTGAGCCCCTCCTCGAAGCCGGGGATCAGCCGACCGGACCCGAGCTCGATCAGTTGGTCGGTGCCGGTCCCCCCCTCGAACGGCTCGTCCTCGCCGGCGAGCGTGCCGACGTAGTCCATGACGACGAAGTCGCCCTCGCCCGCCGCGTCGTCGACGGTCTCCAGGCGGCTCATGCGATCGCGCAGCTCGTCGATCTGGCCGCTCACGACCTCCTCGTCGGCCTCCGGCTCACGCCGGGAAGCCTCGAGCCCCTCGTACTCGCCGAGCGTGGCGACGGGCCGCACGCCGATCTCAAAGCTGAAGCTCCACGGCTCGCCGGCGCCGCCCTGGTCGCCGAGCGTCAGGTCCGGATCACCGACCGGGTGGATCCCGGTCGTCTCGACGGCCCGCAGGTACCAGCGCCCGAGCGTCGCGCGGATCGCCTCGTCGAGCACGACCTCGCGCCCCATGCGCTGGACGACGACCTTCGACGGGATCTTCCCGGCACGGAAACCGGGCATCTTCATGTCGCGGCCGAGTGACCGGGCCACCTGGTCGATGCACCGCTCCAGCTCGTCGGCGGGGACCTGCGCCTCGACCCGCACACGGGACTCTGGAAGCTCGGTGACAGTGGCGCTGACGACGTCGGCTGGCATCGCGCGGACGATAGCGTCAGAGGATCGCCCGCAGACCGCTCACACCCACCCGCCGCGCGCAGGCCTGGATCGTCACCGGGCCGTTGGGCCACCTTGCGGGTGGCCTGGCGGATTGGGCCACGTTGCTTGCGCGGGTGGCGGCCGCGCGAGCGCGCGGGCGCGATCCCTGGGCCTGAGCGTCACGTCGATGAGTTCGCGGTGGCGGTGGCTTTGGGCGTGGTGGCGTGGCGTTGAGAACCACCAGCCCGCGCCTGCGGCGCGGGCTGTCGATCCCTACCCGCCCGCCGGCCGTTCCATAGGTGACAGAGACGCTCGGCCATGCCGAGCGCCTCCCCCAGCGCCCAGGGGTGCAGCGGCTTCGGCAGTGGCGCTACGACACCCCGACCAGCACGCCGGAGCCCAAACGCACCCAGCAACGGTCTACGAGGACGTCGCCGGCCAGACCAGGAGCGAGAGATCGTGGATGCCTGGGGCCGAACGTCAAGGGGGTGCTGTGCGCAAGCACCGCCCCCCGAAGACGGGCGGCCCCAGGCGCCGCGAGATCCGCGACCAAGCCGCAGCCGTCCCGGCACGGCGAGCCGAGCCCTTGAGTCGTCGCTAGCCCACGAGCCGCAGAATCGGCCACATGCCGGGCACTCCCTTGAGCTCCCTCGCCCCCAACGGCTCGAAGCGCAGGCCGGACCCGACGACGGTGCCGAACGCGGTCCCTGACGCGTGTATCTCATTTGCGCCCGCGGCCTCGCCGACGCGCGCGGCGATGTGGACGGCCATGCCGCCGACGTCGTCGCCGATCAGCTCGCACTCGCCGGTGTGCAGGCCGATGCGCACCTCGAGCCCAAGCGGCATGACCGCGGCGAGGATGCCGAGCGCGCAGCGATGCGCCTGACTTGGAGCACCGGCGAATGCGATCAGGAACCCGTCACCGAGGTCCTTGACTTCCCGCCCGTCGAAGCGATCGACCTCGCGGCGAACCGCGGAGTGGTGGTCGGCGAGGAGATCGCGCCACGCGGCGTCGCCCATCGCCGCGGCGCGGCTCGTCGAGCCGACGATGTCGGTGATCAGGATCGTGAGGAGCGCCCGCTCGATGTTCGTCGTGCGACTGCCCGTGAGAAACTCCTCGATCTCGGCGACGAGCGACTCGGTGTCGCCGATGCTCGGCAGGTTGTCGATTCCCTCGAGCTCGACGTAGCGCGCGCCGGGGATCTGCTGGGCGATGAACCGTGAGTGGCGCACGTCGACGGCACGGTCGCCGCCGCGGTGCAGGATCAGGGTCGGCAGGCACAGCTGCTCGAGGTCCTCGCGCGCGTCGTACTCCGCCGTGCTGCGCCAGAGCATCCGCATCGCGCCGGGACTGGCGGACAGGCGCGTGAGCTTGGCGAACCAGGAACGCAGCCGCTCGTCATCGGCGCGTGAGGGCGCGAAGTCGGCGATGTTCGCCGGGCTCCCCCAGCCGGCGAGCGACGCGGCGATCTCATCCTCGCGTTCCTGCGCACCCACGTGATGGTCGAAGTCGCCGGCGGCGATCCGGTTGCTCGCGAGGGCCGCGTAGAGCACGAGCGCGCGCGTGCGCTCCGGGTGCAGGGAGGCGAAGCGGATGCTGAGCGGACCGCCCCAGGTGTAGCCGTAGAGCACCGCCCGCTCACACTCCGCGGCATCGAGCACGGCGAGGATGTCCTCGCACTCGTCCTCCAGCGTGATCGGGCCCGTGACTGGATCGGAGAGGCCGACGCCGCGGCGATCGACGCAGATCACCCGCGCGAACGCAGCCAGGCGATCGAGATAGCGCGCAAGCCCCGGCTCGTCCCACAGGTGCTCGACGTGTGAGATGCCGCCGAGCAGCAGCACCAGGTCGATCGGACCCTCGCCGATCGCCGTCCAGGCGATCGTGATGCCGTCGTGTTCGGCGTATCGGACCTCGGGGGTGGCCACGACGGTCAGTATCGCGGCGACCGGGGCCTACCCGCGGCCGCCGCCCTCGCGGACGGGCTCGAGCCAGACGACGTGCGAGCTGAAGACGGTGATCAGCCGGCTGCTCGACTCGACCTCGATGAACGCGCGGTCGGCGAGCAGACTGCTGAGCTCTGCGCGGTCGGCTTCGACGCGCAGCTCGTCGCCGGTGCGCAGGTGGATGATCAGCGGCTCGGGCATGGTCGGCCAACCCTAGCCGCCATCCTGGCACCTGCGACGACGGGCGTAGTTTCCCCACAGGCACCGCGTACAGCCCACTGATGCTTTGGGCTTGCTACGCAATCACACTTTGGAGCGTGACGGGTTCGACTGCCAATCGCCGACTGCATGCCGCCGCACTGGTCGCGCTCGCGCTCGCTGCGGGCGCCGTGACCGCGGTGTTCGTCGTACCCCCCGGGCGGAGTTCCGGCCAGGCGACCGCGACGGTCACCGACCCGGCGGCGCACAGCAGTCGCATCCACAACCGCGGCGACAGGGTCGGCGGCGTCGTCCGCAGGGCGTGGCCGACGACCGGAGCGGCCCCGCACAGGCGGCAGACGCGGTGGCTGGCCCGTCAGGTCGGCGCGATCAAGCCTCGCCGCTGCGCCCGCCAGCGGAGCAAGGCGCGCGTTCGCTGCCACCTGAAGGCCCAGCGCAGCAGCGCACAGCCCGGCGCCGCGCCTCCGGCCACGCTCAGCGCCGTCACCGGGGACCCCGGCTCACCCCGCGGCGAGGTCGTCCAGATCGCCGCCGCCAGCGCGCTCGACATGTCCGGGATCAAGCTCCCGCTGCAGCTCGTGCGCTCGTACGAGATGCCCGCGGACGACCCGGCATACAAGCGCCTGCTCAACTGGTCCTGGACCTATGACTCCGCCATCACCGCCGCGGCATTCGCCTCCAGCGGCGACAAGGCCAACTCCACGCAGCTGCTCGACCAGCTCGCCGCGCTGCAGTACAGCGACGGGTCGCTCGAGATCGCGTTCAACACGATCACGGGCGAGGGCGCCCGGATCTTCCGGACGGGCACCGTCGCATGGGCCGGCCTCGCCGCCGCAACCTATGACCGCGCATTTGACTCCAGCCGCTACCTCGACACCGAGCGGCGCACCGCCGACTACCTGCTGTCACTGCAGCGGAACACCGGACTGATTCCGGGTGGCCCGGACGTGAAGTGGGTCTCGACGCAGCACAACCTGATCACCTACGTCCTGCTCGTCAGGCTGGCCAAGGAGCTCGAGGGGAGCGGTGACGCCAAGGCCGCCGCCGCCTATCGCGCCGACGCCAAGATCATCGGCGCGTCGATCGACGAGAACCTGTTCATCGACGACAAGGACGGCGCGCGCTTCCTCCAGGGCGTGGCCGACACCACGCAGGCCGTCGACGTGCAGGCGCTCGGCGCGCTCTACCTCCAGGGCACCGGCCGCCCCGAGGCCGCCGCGCGCGTCCTCGAGTACGCGCTGAAGACGTTCGCCGTCGCGGACCGGTCGATCAGGCTCTCGTCCGATCCGGACACCTACAACCTGAGCTATGAGGCCAAGGGGCACTACGCGGGTTTTGCGCCGTATGCGGGGACCGGACAGCCGAACGTTCTCTGGGGCGAGGCGACCCCCCAGCTGCGGCTCGCACAGGCGGCACTCGGGCAGGACACCAAGGCGCTCGACAAGAGCATCGACCGCTGGGCCTCGATCACGGACGGCGCGGGCCCGCTGCAGGCGGACCAGGCGACGACCGGCGAAGCCGGCAGCACCGAGTACCACGTCTGGCCGGCGGCCACGGCGGCCGCCTGGACCGTCCTCGCACAGAGCGCCCCGGCGTTCTTCGCCGCGCCGCTGGGGACCACGACCGAGCTCGTCACCGAATGGGCCGAGATCCGCGGCGGCAACCTGATCAAGACCTACAACGACGGCGGTGTCCTGTTGAAGGGCGGCGCCGAGCGGCGCATCATCGCGGGCTCCGAGAGGGCCACCGACTACACCGCCACGTCGATCGCAACGCAGGCCAGTGACGGCAACCACGGCGTGTACGTCCGCGCGACGGTCGACAGCGCAACCAAGCTGACGGCGTACTGCGTCCAGCTCGACAAGAACTACGGCAACAAGGTCGTCGTGCGCCAGATCCTCGGCGATGTCGAGCTCGCCGTCCCGATCGCCACGGCTGCGGTTCCGAGCGGCTTCACCTGGTACGACACGCCGCACGAGATCGGGGTCACCGTCACCGGCAACACGATGAACGTCACCCTCGACAAGGCGCAGCTGATCAACGTCCCGGACCTCGCGGCCCAGTCCGCGAAATCCGTGAACTACACGTATCCGGGCAAGACCATGAGCCCACCGCTCGCCGGCGGCTACGGGCTGCGCGCCTGGGGCAACGGCGCGGTCGCGCTTCAGCAGATGACCGTCACGACCGGGTAGCCGGTAACTGAGGGGTGAGCGACGGGACTCGAACCCGCGGCCACCTGGACCACAACCAGGAGCTCTACCAACTGAGCTACGCCCACCGCGCGAACCCGAGTGTAGAGCCCGGCCGCGGATGGGTACGATCGAAGTGATGCCGGTCGAGTCCGCATCCCTCACGCAGGTCGCTCGTCCACAGCGGGCGGACGCACGCAGCAGCGTCGAGCGGATCATCGTGACCGCCAGAGCCGTGCTCGCCGAGGATCCGTACGCGAGTCTGCAGGAGGTCGCCAAGGCCAGCGGGGTCCACCGGGCGACCGTCTACCGGCACTTCGCCAGTCGCGAGGAACTGATCTCGCAGCTGTACGGGCGCTGGCTCGATGACGTCAGCGCCGTCGTCACCGGCCTCGACGCCGACGCGCCGGACCTCCTCGTCGAGCTGCGCAGGGTCACCCGCGCGGTGTACGACGTGAACATCACGTGGAAGGCGTTCGCGTGGGCCCCCGCATTCCCGGCGCACTTCGCGGCGTCGCGCGACGAGATGATCAGTGCGATCAGGCGGGCGTTCTCACGCGGGCGCGACGAGGGCGTGCTGCGCAGCGACATGACGGTCCGCGAACTGCACACGGCGTGGGGCGCACCGATCCAGTACCTGTCGAGCCGGATCGTCGACGGCTCCTGGACGCTCGACGACGCCGCGGACTTCACGGTGCGGCTCGCGACACAGCCCCAGTAGCGACGTCGTGGAGGACCGCCCGCACGGCTGCTCGGCCGACACTAGCGGCGCTTGATGCGGACCGGGATGTCGACGAACCGCGCGATCGGGCGGCCCCTCGTCCTGAACGAGACGATCACGCGGACCGGAATCAGGGTCGCCCCGGGCTGGGCCTGCTTCACCAGCGCGCGGATCTGCGCGCGGGAGAGCTTCATGCGCAGCCGTGTCTTCTTGCCGCGCCGCAGCTTCACGCGTCGCTGGACGACGTTCGTGCACGCCTTCGGCGTCTGGTTCGGGCTGATCTCGACGTCAGCCTGCAGCAGCACATCGAACCGCACCGGCGTGCTGCCGCGGGGATTCCCCGACGCGCGTGCCGGCGCGCCGTCGCCCAGCGTCGGGAAGAAGCCTGCCTGGAAGGCGCTGCCGTTCGTGGCGATGATGTTCGCCCGGCGCCCGCCGGCGGGCAGGTCCACGCCGATGATGTCGCCGGCCTGGATCGGCATGTTCACCGGGAACTCGGTCGTGGCGGCCCTCGTCGGCAGCGCGACGGCAGCGCTCGTCCCCACGCCGGTGAACTTCACGCCGTCGGCGCTGCGCAGGACGCGGAAGCGGATCGTCTGCGGGTCCGATCCTGCTGCGGTCCGCAGCCGGAATTTCTTGACAGTGCCGGTGACCGGCGAGGTGACGCGCGAACCTGGGAGGTCGACCTGGGCCGCGGTGCAGGCGGCCACGCACGAGTCGTAGTACCCGGTGCTCGGTGCACGCAGCCCGCTGCCGAATGTGACCACCGCACCGGCGGGCGCTGCGGCCGCAGCGAACGTGGCCGCTGCAATCAGCGCGGTGGCACCTGCACGTCTGCAAAGTCCTCGGCTCACACTGTCACTCCCCCAGCAGTCAGCGCGCGCCGGAGACTCCCACACTGCCGGCCGGAACGCGAGGGGCTCCGACTGGATGACGCGCCGGTCAGTCGGCCGCGGCTATCCGGGCAGCAGCCCCTCGCCCATGAAGGCGAGCGCGTTCCAGTAATCGCAAGCGCGATACTGACCCGGTGACTGATCGCAATGTGCTCGGCGGCGACCTGGAGCCCTGTGGCACCGACCCGCTCACGGGGTTCTACCGCGATGGGTGCTGCCGCGGCGGTGTCGAGGACCGTGGCAGCCACACGATCTGCGCGGTGGTGACGTCGGAGTTCCTCGAGCACCAGCGCGCGATCGGCAACGACCTGATCACTCCGATGCCGCAGTACGACTTCCCCGGGCTCGTACCCGGCGACCGCTGGTGCGCGACCGCGGTGAACTGGCTGCGCGCCCACGAGGACGGCGTGGCCGCATACGTCGTCCTGGCATCGACACATGAGCGCGCGCTCGAGATCGTTCCGCTCGACGCGCTGCGGCAGCACGCGGTCGACGTCCCGGCCGATCCCGGACCGCTCCGCGACTGAGCTCAAGGCGCCGCGCCACGTGAGTGCCCCCGGCTGGATTCGAACCAGCGACCTGCGGATCAGAAGTTGATCCCTGGGAACCCGGTCCAGCGCGTTTGCAGGAGGTTCGGTGCAGGACGCGTGTCGTGGGAGGGGTCACATCTGCCGAGTTGGGGACACGATTCGGGACACGGTTGACCTGTCTCGCTCGCTCACCGTTCACCCGCCCAGATGCCGCTGAGCGGAACGGCGAAGAGCCGATCGCCGAACGGGATGGTGCTCGCTCCGGTGTACATGACGACGCCCGCGCGGAAGCGCTGACCGAGCCGCTCGCGCAGGTAGCGCAGGCCTCGGAAGTCCGACGGCCCGACCGAGGCGGAGGCCTTGCTCTCGACGCCGACGATGGTGCCGTCGCGTCGCTCGAGGATCAGGTCGACCTCACGGCCGTCCTTGTCGCGGTAGTGGAACGCCCGTGGCCGGTCGCTCTCCCACTCGGCCTGGCGCAGGAGCTCGTTCGTGACGAACGTCTCGATGAGCATGCCTCCGAGGTCCAGGTCGCTCTGCAGACGCTCGGCGTTGGCTCCGATGAGGTACGCGAGCAGTCCCGTATCCGTGATGTAGGCCTTCGGCGCCTTGATGACGCGCCGCATGAGGTTGGTGCTCCACGCCGGGAGCCGCTCGATGAGGAACAGGGTCTCGAGCAGGTCGGCGTGATTGCGCAGCGTGCTGCCGGGGATCCCGAGCGTTCGGCTGAGCGCCTGGAAGTTGAGCTCGCCGGCGGACACGGCGGCGATCGCCTCGAGCAGCCGGCGCACGTTCGCCTGATCGGAGACCTGCGAGATGCTGGTCAGGTCTCGCTGGATGATCGTGTCCACGTACGAGGCGAAGAAGCGCGCCCGCCGATCGGCGCGGCGTCCGCGAGCCTCCGGATAGCCACCGGCGGTGATGAGGTCGGCATACGCCGGGCGACCGATCGACTGCCGCGTGAGCTGCGGCACGTCGCCGGAGAACAGACCTGCGATCAGCGTCTCCCTGGTCCCGTTGATCTCACCCTGACTGAGGGGGCGAAGCCGCAGGTACTCCGCGCGCCCGGTCAGCGCGTCGGCGATCCTCGGAGCGGTGAGGATGTTCGCGGAGCCCGTCAGCAGGAACTGACCGGGTCGCGGATCTTCGTCGACGCGCTGCTTGATCGCGAGCAGCAGATCCGGCGCGCGTTGAACCTCGTCGAGCGCAACGGGCGTGCGCAGATCAGCAACGAAGCCGGTCGGGTCGGCCAGCGCCGCGGCGCGCGTCGCCCGATCGTCAAGCGTCAGGATCTGAGCCGGATGGCCCCCGCGCGCGATCGACTGCACGAGCGTGCTCTTTCCGACCTGCCGCGCGCCGAGCACGACCACCCACACGCGTGTCCTTCAGCGCCTCCTCGACCGACGGCGCCAGATGCCGCTCGAACAGCCCCGAGGGCGGAGATTGCGACATCTGCGCACAGTTAGCGCGACCCCCGACCGATTCACAGCGCGACCCCCGACCGATCCACAACACTAACCCCGACCGATTCGCAACGCCACGAAGCCGGACGCGGCCCCTGCGCGTAGAATTCGCTGGCGGAGCGCCTCTCTGATGCCCCCGGTTGGATTCGAACCAACGGCCTGCGGATTAGAAGTCCGCTGCTCTATCCGGCTGAGCTACGGGGGCTCGCGTCGCACGGTATCGACCGGACCTGTCGCCCGTGAGGTGTCGCGTACCCCGCCAACGGCGCCGACGGCGCCGGCCGGCGCCGGCCGGCGACCGCAGTCAGCCGCGCTCGCCGAGCGCCCGCGCCAAGCCGCTCTCGGCGCCGTTGAGCACGCTGTTGCGCACCTTGTCCTCGACGGGACCGCGCAGCAGCATCCCCAGGCGCATCCCCGGGTCGACGAGCAGGCGGTGCGTGACCACGCTGATCGCGTCCTGCGCCTCGACGGTGAAGAGCCCGAGGATGTCCTTGAGGTCGCCCTCGGCGCGGCGCGCCTCGACCTCCGTCTGCGGCGCGTAGGTGTAGGTGATCTCGGTCTTCAGCGTGGCGACCGGTGTCGGATGCGTGCACGCGGCCCGCACGGCACGACCGTCGCCGTCGCGCTCGAGCACGTCGACGCTGCCGAAGAACGGGTGCCACTCGGGGTAGCGCTCGACGTCGGCGACGATCGCGTAGACCGCCTCGAAGGGCGCCTCGACGGTCCAGGTCCGTTCAGCCTCGAGCATGGCCGAGAAACCTACCCGCGTCGCCGGTGTTCTCACAGCGCGCCGCCGAGCTCGCGCCCGAGCCACACGAGCAGCAGTCCGGCGAGCAGGCTCACCGCGAGGTTCAGCCAGAACGCCGAGCGGTGGCCGTGCTCGTGCAGGCGGTGGCTGTCGAGCATCCAGGTGCTGAACGTCGTGAACCCGCCCAGCAGGCCGGTGGCGAGCAGCCGGCCCGCGTCGCCGTCGACCGCAGCCCCCGTCAGGACGCCGAGCAGGAACGCTCCACTGAGGTTGACGACGAAGATCCCTGCGGGGAACACGCTCGGCTCGCGCGCACTGACGAACTCGTCGAGCAGGAAGCGTGCCGTCGCCCCGAGCCCGCCGAGCAGCCCGACCCCGAGTAGCACAGGGAGGCTCACGCCTGGACCCCGTCGAGCCGGCGCACCAGTGAGCTGGCGAGCGTGACGCCCGCCAGCCCGGCCGCCGTCAGCGCGAGCGCGAACAGCGCCGCGACCTCGCCCCGGCCCGCGTCGAGCAGTTGCAGCAGCTCGAGCTGCAGCGCCGAGAATGTCGTCAGGGCGCCGCAGAAGCCGGTCCCCAGCAGCGGCGGCAGGTACGCCGGCGGCGCGGCGCGGCGCTCATGCACCCAGGTGATGAGGGCGCCCAGCAGCAACGCCCCCGCGACGTTCACGAGCAACGTCGCCCAGGGCCACGTCCCCGGCGTGAGCGGCAGCGCCTCGACAACGCCGGCCCGCGCGAGCGCGCCCGCACACCCGCCCAGGAAGATGGCGGCGAGCTCACGAGGATCGACGGTCACGGCGGTCGCCGACCCTACCGGCGACGGAGGGAACGACCGCCGTGAGAGGATCGACCGATGACCACCGCACACTCCCCATCCGTCGTCACCGGCGTGGACTTCGTCCCCATCGCGACCCGCGACCTCGACGCCGCGGTCGCCTTCTACGGCGACACGCTCGGCCTGCACCGGTCGATCTACCGCCCGGACAACGGCTTCGCCGAGTTCGAGACCGGAAACCTGACGCTGAGCATCATCAGCCCCGACCGGATGGGACTCGAGTATCAGGTGACCAAGATCCCGCTCGCGCTGCACGTCGACGACGTCGAGGCCGCACGCGCGGCGCTCGAGGAACGCGGAGTGGAGTTCACCGGCGACACGTTCGACACGAGCGTCTGCCACATGGCGTTCTTCGCCGATCCCGACGGCAACGCGCTGATGCTCCACCACCGGTACGCGCCCCGCGTCGCGGACTGAGACGGGCGTCATGGCCGGGCGGCGCACCCTGATCACGGGAGGCCATGTCCTCTCGATGGACCCCGCGATCGGGGAGCTCGACGACGGGTGCGTCCTGATCGAGGACGAGCGGATCGTCGCCGTCGAGCGCGGGCTCGACGGCGTGGACGCCGAGGTGATCGACGCGGACGGCGGCGTGATCATGCCCGGGTTCATCGACACGCACCGCCACACGTGGCAGACCGCGCTGCGCGCGATCTGTGCCGACTGGACGCTGTTCGACTACACGGTCGGCATGCGGATGACGCTCTCGCCGCGCTGCAGCGCCGAGGACGTCTACGTCGGCAACCACGTCGGCGCGCTGGAGGCGCTGGACGCGGGCGTGACGACGATCCTCGACTTCTCCCACTGCAACAACTCGCCGGAGCACGCCGACCGTGCGCTGCAGGGCCTGCTCGACGCCGGGATCCGCGCGCTGTTCGCCTACGGCTACTTCCACCCGCCGATGGCCGAGCCGCACTTCACCTCGCATGCGATGCGCCTGGAGGACTCGCGCCGCGTCCACGCCGATCTGCAGTCCCTTCCGGGCGACCTGGTCACGATGGGGATCTCACTGACCGAACCGGGCCTGATCCCGTTCGCCGACACGCGCGCCGAGGTGCAGACCGCCCGCGAGCTCGGCCTGCGGATGGCGACCCACACCGGCTGCGTCTGGAGCCTGCCGACAGGCCTGGACCAGTTCGCCGCACACGGGCTGCTCGGCCCCGACATCGTCCATGTCCACTGCAACACCTGCTCGGCGCGCGAGTGGGAGCTGCTGCGCGCCTCCGACGCCAAGATCTCGACCAGCCCGGAGAGCGAGATCCAGATGGGCCTGGGCCACCCGCCGATCCGCCGCGCGCTGGAGCTGGGACTGACGCTGAGCCTCAGCTGCGACGTCATGTCCGGCAACTCCGGCGACATGTTCAGCCAGATGCGCATGGGTCTGCAGTTCGCCCGCTGCATGGACAACGACGCGCTGAACGCCCAGCGCGACGATCCGCGCGAGCTGTCCTACAGCGTGCGCGACGCGCTCGGCTGGGCCACGTCCGGGGGCGCCAGGGCACTCGGCATGGAGGACCGGCTCGGCTCGCTGACTCCCGGCAAGCAGGCGGACCTGATCGTCGTCGGACCGGGCGGCGACCGGCTCAACATGATCGCCCCGGCGAACCCCGTCGGCGCGGTCGTCACGCAGGCCAACGCCTCGAACGTGCGCACCGTGCTGGTCGCCGGGAAGATCGTCAAGCGCGACGGAGCACTCGTCGGCGTCGACGTCCCGCGGCTGCGCACCATGGTCGAGAGCTCCTGCGAGGGCATCCTCTCGCGCACGCTCGCCGCCGGCCCGCTGCTGCCCGAGCCGCGCCCGTCGTTCGGCGACCTCGCCGGCCCGCTGCTGCCGAACTTCAACGTCTGACCCGCGCGCCCCTCGTCAGCTAGAAGCTCGTGGTGATCACGTCAACGCGTGTGCCGACCGGGAGCTGCCTGTAGATCTCGCGCGCGAACTTCAGCGGCACGCGAACGCAGCCGTGCGAGGCCGCGGTCACGGGCACGTCCGGGTAGCCGTGGAACGCGATCCCGTCGTTGAAGTAGCTCGCCCATGGCAGCCAGACCTTGAAGCGCTTGGACCAGCTGCTCGGCGCCTTGGAGGAGACGCTGTACGTGCCGGCCGGAGTGAGGCCGCCGACGCCGCTTGAGATCGGTACCTGACGGATGACGTGATCGCCGTGGATGATCAGCAGCAGCTGACGATCGAGCAGAACCTCAGCGCGCACCTTCCGGCTCAGACGAAGCTCGGGGCGTGGCGTGCGCAGGTGTCTGATCGCGCGGCGAGCGCTCTTGCCGAAGGTGCCGTCACGGGGGATGTTCTCCCACTTCTGGAGCGCCGTGACCGCGTGCATGACACGCTCGTCGTAGTTCGGTCCGAACGCGCGCGGCGGCAGGTACCCGAGCCGGACAAGGTCGCGGCGGAGCCTGCGCACGTCCTTGCCGTGGACGCCGAGACTCAGCGTGCGCCCGTGCGCTGCCGTGAACGCGTGAGCGGTCTTCGGCGCATGAGTGTCAGTGCGCGCACCGGCTCCAGCGGGGAACGCTGAGACGAGCAGGGCTGCGGTGATACCGGTGACGACGCGCATGTTCCTGGGTGCCTCGACCCGCGGCTCTCCGACACGCCGTCCGCGGCGACCTCGACGGAAGGGAGTTCGCCACGATGCTCCCAGCCCCTTCCGCTGCTACCGCGGCTCGAGGCGAAGCCCTGCGAGCAGCACCTCGGTCACGCTGTCGACGTAGCGCTCGCGCTCTGCGGGATCGAGCGGGTCGGCGGGGCTGCTGCAGAGCCTGGGCGTGGCCGGCGAGCTCGCGCAGGACTTCCTGGCCGTCCGCGACTACCACTGGTACGGGGCCGACGGCGAGCCGCTGATGAGGCTCGACGTCCCGGTCCCCGCGCTGTCGGGCTGGGAGCCCGACTACCTCTTCCACCAGCCCCGGCTGGAGGATTCCCTGGACCGCCGCGCACGTCGCGAGCCGACGGTGACCGTCGAGCGCGGGTGGGCCGCCGAGGTGCTGGAGGCGGGACCCGACGACGTGACGCTCACGCTGCGCGCCGCGGCCACGGGCGAGCAGCGCACGGTCCGCGCGCGCTGGGTCATCGGCGCCGACGGCGCGAACTCGTTCGTCCGTGAGGCGCTGGGGATCGAGCGGCGCGACCTCGGCTTCCAGGAACGCTGGGCCGTCGTCGACGTCGAGCCGCACGACATGAACGCGGTGGACCTCCCGCCGGCCTGCCAGTGGTGCGACCCGCGGCGCCCGGCGACGCACATCCAGAGCGGGACACGGCACCGGCGCTGGGAGTTCATGCTGCTCCCCGGCGAGGATCCGGCGGACTTCGACGGCGACGAGCGCATCTGGGACCTGCTCTCCCCCTGGTTCGGCCCGCAGGCCGGTGTGCTGACGCGCCACACGGTCTACGAGTTCCGCTCGATGCTCGCCGAGCACGTGCGCGAGGGCCGCGTCCTGCTGGCCGGGGACGCCGCGCACCTCACGCCCCCGTTCCTCGGGCAGGGCCTCTGCTCGGGGCTGCGCGACGCCGTCAACCTCGCCTGGAAGCTCGACCTCGTCCTGCGGGGCGTCTGCGACGACACGCTGCTGGACAGCGTGGGCGCCGAGCGCCAGCCGCAGAACGAGTTCGTCATCACGCTCGCGATCGGTCTCGGCCGTGTCCTCTGCGAGCTCGACCCCGGCGCCGCCGCCGAGCGCGACGCGACGGTGCGCGCAGCGGACCCGCCGCCACCGATCGAGCTGGCAGGCCTCAGCGACGGCGTGATCGGCCCCGGCCCGCTGGCCGGCCGCCTGGCGCTCCAGGGCCGCGTCGCCGGCCCCGCCGCCGAAGGCCTGCTCGACGACGTCACCGGCGGCGGCTTCACGCTGATCGCGGCCGGCGGCGACCCCGACGCGGCGCTCGACACCCGCGACGTCGCACTGCTCGACACCCTCGGCGTGCGGCGCGTGTCGCTGGACCCCGACGCAGCGTGCGGCGTGCGTGACCTCGACGGGCGCCTCACCGCATGGCTCGCAGAGCACGAGGCGTACGCCGTCCTCGTACGACCCGACTTCTACGTGTTCGGCAGCGCCGGCGCCGCCGGCGATCTTCCCGCGCTCGTCGACGACCTGCGCAGCCGCCTGTCCATCTCGACCTCGATCCTCACCTGACCGAAGGAGTCACGCCATGACCGACACCGCCGTCATCCACCCCACGTTCCACCACTTCAACCTCAAGACCACGCGGCTCCAGGAGATGATCGACTGGTACGGCACGCTGGTCGGCGCGGAGGTGAACTTCCAGGACGACGTCGGCGCCTGGCTGTCCAACGACGCGGCCAACCACCGGATCGCGCTGCTCGCCTTCCCGCGACGGAGGGCGCCGGGTTCGCCGCCATCCACGAGCGCGCGATGGCCGGCGAGTTCGCGCCGCCGCAGCCGCCCGTCGAGATCCCGGCCGGGGACTGACGCGATGCGCCTGGTCACGTTCGACGACGGTTCCGCGGGTCCGCAGGCCGGCGTCCTGCTCGGTGAGGAGATCGTCCCCGTCGCAGCACTGGACGCGCCGGCCGGCTCGGTGCGCGGGCTGCTCGAGGCACTCGATGGGGCGGGGCTGGCCGCGCTCGGAGAGCGCGCCGCGGGCAGCGGCGCGCCCATCCCGCGGGCGAGCGTGCGGCTGCTGCCGCCGGTGCCCGACCCCGAGAAGATCATCTGCATGGGCCTCAACTTCCACGACCACGCGCAGGAGGCCCGTCAGGAGATCCCCGAGCACCCGCGCTGGTTCGGCAAGTTCGCCAACTCGCTCGTCGGCGACGGCGCCGACGTGATCCTCCCGGCCGCCCACGCCGACTTCGTCGACTACGAGGCCGAGCTGGCCGTCGTCATCGGCCGGCGCGCCCACGCCGTCGGCGAGGCGGAGGCGCTGTCCTACGTCGCGGGCGCGATGCCGCTGAACGACGTCAGCGCCCGCGACCTGCAACTGCAGAACCCGCTGTGGACCAGCGGCAAGGCGATCGACACGTTCGCTCCCTGCGGCCCCGCGCTGGTCACACTCGACGAAGCCGGTGACCTGCAGAACCTCGCGCTGCGCACGCGCATCAACGGCGAGGTCGTCCAGGACGGCTCGACGGCGCAGATGGTCTTCGGCGTCGCCGAGACGATCGCCTGGCTCTCCCGGACGCTGACGCTGGTTCCCGGCGACATCATCGCGACCGGCACGCCGGCCGGCGTGGGCGGCTTCAAGGGCATCTTCCTGCGCGACGGCGACACCGTCGAGGTCGCGGTCGAGGGCCTCGGAGCGGTGAGCAACCCGGTGCGGGCCGCTTGAGCGACCTGCGTTAACGAACAACGGCCCGCTCGCGCGGGCCGTTGCGTCCTACAGCGTTCGCGTGAGTCTTAGATCAGCGAGACGTTGACGGCCTTGGGACCCTTGTCCCCGGCCTCTGCGTCATACGACACCTTGGCGCCCTCGGCGAGCGACTTGAAGCCGTCGCCTGCGATGCCCTGGTGATGAACGAAAAGGTCCTTGCCGGCCTCGTCGGGCGTGATGAAGCCAAAGCCCTTCTCGTCGCTGAACCACTTCACGGTTCCTGTTGCCATCTGATGCTTCCTCCATGTGCGGGCGAAACGCGGAGGTGCTGATGAGCAACGACTGCGGACGCGTGCACTACTTGTGATCGCCGCGCTGTGTGTGCGGCGTGTCCTATGACTGTAGCCGTCGGCGGCTAGCATGTGCTGATCGACGCAAGCTCCGACCTGGCCACCACCACCGCGTTCTTCCTCCCGGGCTTCAACGCGCGACTTCAGGAACGCGAGTACGGCCGGCTGCAGGAGTGCGCGCGACGCTCGACCGGATTCGATCCGATCGACCATCGCATCGAGGGGATCGCCTGTCGCATCGGCGGTCATGACTGCACCGTCTCGGTCGGGCAGCAGGACCCCGTGGACGGCTCGAAGGTCGTGGCGATCCTGGATCTGGGCCGCCACCTGCCCTACGGCGTCTTCACGACGGCGAGCCCCGACGCTCCGGCGCACCTCGTCGGCAAGCGGATCTACTCGCTGACGAGCTTCAGCTAGCCGCGCACGCGCTGCGGTCTTCCCGCGAGCGGGATCCGTGGTTTCCGCGCTCCCATCCCCCGCAGACGGCCCATAGGCTCGCCTCGTTTCCAACTGGAGGTGGGTATGAGCCGGCACGGTGGACGAGTTCTTCTGGGCGCACTTGCCGTCACGATCGTCGCGCTCGCCGCCTTCGGCTGCGGTGACGACGACAGTGGCAGCGCTGCCTCGTCGCCGACCACCGCGACGCAGACGGCCCCGGCCGACACGATCGGGGTGCAGGCGAGCGAGATGAAGTTCGAGCTGACCACGGACTCGGCACCTGCAGGGCAGGTCACCTTCAACGCCGAGAACGTCGGCGCGGTCGCGCACGAGATGGTCGTCATCAAGACCGACACGCCGGCGGACCAGTTGCCGGTCAAGGACGGCGAGGTCGACGAGACCGGGTCGATCGGCGAGATCGGGCCGGAGGAGCTGACGCCCGGCGCGAGCCCATCGCTGAAGCTCGACATGAAGGCCGGCCACTACGCACTGATCTGCGCACTTCCCGGCCACTACCAGGCGGGGATGTCCGCGGACTTCAGCGTCCAGTAGCCGGGGCCACCAGCTTGAGCCTCACCAGCGTGCGCGTCGCGTTGGTCGAGGGATCGGCCGCCGTCATGTCGACCGTCATGTGCGCGCCCCGGCCTGCCTTCAGCGCCCTGCGCAGGTCCTTGCCGGCAAGCGAGCCGAGCTTCAGCGTCAGCGTCTGCGTCCCGGTCTTCGCGTTCCTGGAGGCGTAGGGCTTCGTCGGAGCGTGCGCGATCTTCTTGCCGCGCCTGGTCTGCAGGTCGGCGGTCGCGCTTAGCGCGCAGGCCTCGTTGCACCTGACCTTCAGCTTGATCTGCGTCGTCTTCGCGGTGACCTTCACCGTCTTCGAGGAGACGATCGTCACCTTCGGCCTGGTCCTGTCCGCCGCGGCCGGCCTGGTGCCCGGGCCGCCGGCCTTTGCGGTCTCGCTGCGCGTGGCGGCCGACGTGCCGCCTGCGGCGTCGATCCAGACCGCGACCGCGCGATCGGCGCCCGAGGCGAGCGCGACCGCGCTGGCCTTGCCCGGAGCGCCGTAGCCGACGATCGTGTTGGCGCCACCGACGTCCACGACGCGCACGGCGCCGTCCCCCGGGTCGCCGAACGCGACGCTCGTCAGCCCGCCCGGCGCGACCGTGATCGCGGGGTCCGGCACGATCGGCGTTGCGTAGGACGCGATCGTGGAGGGTGCCCCGAACGCAGCGCCGGGCGCCTGCACGGCGGCGAGGATCGTGCCGTTGCCCGACCATGCGGCGGCGGTGCCGCCCTGCGGGGTCGGGACGAGGTTGATCGTGTAGGCGTTCTCACCGAGCGTCGCGGGCGCGCCGAACGTCGTGCCGGGCGCCGCCCGGACCGCGTACTGCGCCGCTGCGCCCGTCGCCCATGCGGCGACGACGCTCCCGTCGGCGGTGACGGCCACGCGCGTGCGGATCACGGCCGGATCGCCCGTCGAGACCGTCGCCGGAGCGTCGAACACCGCCGCGCCCGCGGGCCGCACGGCGACACGGGCGCGGTACCGGGTGATGATCTTGCGGTAGCTGACCGCGACGGTGCCGTTCATGCCGACGGCCACGTCCGGGGAATCCATCCCCGACGTGCCGCTCTCCAGGGTCACAGGGGCGCCGAAGGTCCCGCCCGCCGGAGCGCTCGCCACGTCGATGCCGTAGGTCGAGCCGGACTTCGTGCGGTAGGCGACCGTGACGGCGCCGTCCGGGCCGACGCCGACGGCGACGCCGTTCGTCCCGGCGGAGGGCAGGTCGACCGGGGAACGCGCGGGCTGACCCGGCGGGACGACGGTCACGTGCGCGGCGTTCCCGGTCGCCCAGGCGACGGCGAGCGTGCCGTCGGCGCCGAGGCCGGCAGCCACGGCGGCGGTCCCGTCGACGGGAGTGCCGAGCGAGGTCCGCGCGTCGAACCCGCCGGCGGCGTCGCCGCTCGCAAGCCAGGGGGCGGTGCCGTCGGAGGAGACGACGAGCGAGCGGCCGGCGCCGGAGACGAACGCCTGCGCGGGCGCGGCGGAGAGGCCGCCGGCGGGCGCCGGGGCGAGTGCGGTGGGCGACGTCCAGCTGGGCGCCGCGGAGGTCGTGGCCGGCGCTGCGAGGGCGGCGACGGCGGTGAGAACCGGGAGAATCATCGTGCGGGGCATGGTCGTTGTAACCGGCTGCTCGGCGCGCGGTTGCGGGTCAGGGTCAACCTGCGATATTGCGCCGATGAGCGATTCAGCGCAGGCCTCCTCCCCACTGGTGACGGTCGCGGATCTGGGGCCGTCGAACGTCACCGTCGTTGAGGACACGCCACACGGCACGCTCGCCGTCGGGATCAGCGACGGGAAGCCGTTTGCCGTCTCCAACCGCTGCCGTCATCTGTTCGCCTCGCTCGGCACCGGCCACGTCACCGACGACGGGTGCCTGGAGTGCCCGTGGCACGCGGCGCGCTTCGACGTCGCCACCGGCGCGATGGTGCGCGGGCCCCAGGGCGCGTTCCGGCCGCTCGCAGGCGCGATCAAGTCGACCACCGGATCGCGCAAGCTCAAGACCCACCCGGTCGAGGTCCGCGACGGCGCGATCTGGCTCGCCGGGTGACGTGAGCGACCCGGCGGCCGCGGCGGATCTGCCGTCTGAGGCGGCGTGCGTCGTCATCGGGACCGGGGTCCTCGGCAGCGCGGCCGCAGCAGCGCTCGCGTCCCGGATCGGAGGCGGGGTGCTCGTCCTCGAGCAGTTCGAGCCGGGTCACCGTCGCGGCTCCTCGACCGACCACTCGCGGATCATCCGCCACAGCTACGACAGCGTCACGTACACGCGCCTGACGCACGCGATGTTCGCGGCCTGGGCTGCCGTCGAGCGCGAGAGCGGCCGGCAGCTCGTCCTGCAGACGGGCGGCCTGGACCTCGGCGACCCGGGCGTCGGCGGCAGCATCCGCGAGCTCGAGGCGACGGCGGACGCGATGACGCAGGTGGGCATCCCGTTCGAGCGGCTCACGGCCGACGAGGTGCGCCGGCGCTGGCCGCAGTGGAGGATCGCCGACGACGTCCGCGGGCTGTTCCAGGAGAACGCCGGGATCCTCGCCGTCGGCCGTGCCTGCGCGACGCTGCTGACGCTCGCAGGCGCACACGGCGCGCAACTGCGCACGCAGGTGAAGGTCGAACGCCTCGAGGATCGCGGCGACGAGATCGCCGTGCACACGAGCCGCGGCCAGATCCGGGCGCAGCACGTCGTCGCATGCACCGGCAAGTGGACCGCCCGGCTGCTCGCGGATCTGCAGCCGCTGCCGCTGCGGCACACCGCCGAACAGGTCACCTATGTGCGCAGCCCCGATCTGGCGCCGTTCGCGCCCGACCGCTTCCCGATCTGGATCCGGCTCGGCGAGGTGTGCTTCTACGGATTCCCCGTCTACGGCGAGCAGGCGGTCAAGGCCGCGCAGGACCTCGGCGGCCCGCCGGTCGAGCCGGACGACGAGGAGAGCGAGGTCGACCCCGCGCGCGAGCAGCGCGTCATCGGCTTTCTGGCCGACCACCTTCCCGCGGCCGTCGGCCCGATTGCCCACAGCCGCTCGTGCGTCTACGACCTGACGCCGGACCGCGATCTGATCGTCGGGCCGCTCCCCGGCCACCCGCGCATCATGGTGACGGCGGGCGCAGGCCACGCCGCGAAGTTCGGGGCGCTGTTCGGGACGATCCTGGCCGACCTCGTGTGCGACGGCTCCACGGCACACCCGATCCAGCCGCTCAGCGCCGGGAGGCCCGCGCTGCGGGACGGGTAGCGTGGCGGTATGGATCCGCAGACGGCAGCGACGATCGCGGAGTCCATCATCCTCGAGCGCAGGCCGCTGGAGGCGCAGGAGCGCTACGCGCTGAAGTCCGCAGCGGTGCCCGCCGCCACGCAGATGCTCGCGCGGCTTCCACAGCCCGATCACCATCTGATCGTCAGCGAGTCCGACCGGTTCCGGCGCGTGCGGGCGAGCGACGACCGCGACCCGAACGTGCTGATCCTCTCGGGCTCGCTCCTGTTCGGCGTCGGACTGCAGCTGCACGATCAGCGACCGGCGTTCCGCGTGTGGTCACGCTCGCTCGCCGGCGCCAACGTGACGCTCGAGCAGACGGCTGCGAGCGATCCGGGCGGCGGCCTGCGGGCGGTGCGCACGTGGACCTTCCACTCGCAGGACGGTGAGGCCGCGTCCGTCGTGGGGCACATCTACCCGGGGGACCCGGGGACCGAGGACGAGGCCGAGCGATTCGCCCAGCGTGTCGCGAGCGCATGTGGCTGGCAGCTAGACTGATGGTTCGGGCGTCGAATCAGAAGGGGTCCTTATGACCGATCCGCAGCTGCGCACATTGCGCGCGGTCAGCCGTGATGCACGACGGCAGGCGGATCCTCGTAGCCGCCCCGTCGACGTCAACGGCGAACCGCGACAGGGCGTGATCGTGCCGGACGACGAGCATGGCTCACGCTTCACCTGCACGTGCGGAACTGCTTTGCGCAGGTCCGGTGGTGGCCGCCACCGCGTGTACTTTCCGCTCGAGGAGCACACGCTGACGACCCCCATGACAACGCGGGCATGCCCGGCCTGCGGCCGGCAGCTCCCCGGCAAGAATCGACCGATCTGATGACTGAACAGCCCAAGCGCCTTTCCCCGATGGCCGCTCGCGCGCTCGCCCGGCGCGAGGAGCGCCTGACCGAGATCGCCGAGCAGATCAACACCGGCCACCTCGTGGTCCGGCAGATCACGCCCGCCGAGCGCAAGCAGCTCGACCTCAAGCGCAGCGCGCGGCCCAAGCAGCCGGCGCGCAAGAAGTCCGGCGGACGCTAAGGACGTCCGGGCGGGCGTGCTAGGACAGCGCGCCGGGCGGCAGCACGAAGCGCCGCACCTTCTCGGTGGGGGGACCGGCGGCGCCACCGGCGCTGAACCGCGCGCCGTGCAGGCCGCCCTTCGGCGTCTGCGCGACCGCCGCCTCGGGAGCGCCGTCGTGCGCGGTGATCCAGGTCATGACCTCGGCGTAGTCGGCACCCTCCGCGAGGATCGCGGCCGTCGCGATCACGTCGCCGCCGGAGGCATGAGGACGCGCCAGCCGGGTCACGAGTGAGCGAATCGCGTCGTCTTCCATGCCGTGAACGATAGGGCGGGGATGAAGGGCGCCGGTATTTGCGCGCTCTCGGCGCTCGCCGGACGCCAAACGGTGCAAATCGCGCACCGGCTCACGGCGCCGCGTCAGCGTCCCTAGCTTCGGCGACCGAAGCCCAGTGGACAGAGGGCCCCGACAGTCATGACGTGCTCCGAAGCTTCCCCCCAACCTTCGAGCACGGACCGCCGGGGCCCTCGCGTCCACCTTCGGCGCGAACGGCCCGGAACATGAGCCGCGCCGGGCCGTCGGGCGGCCGCGCGGACGCTCCGCCGCCCTTGGGGGGAAGCGGGCAGCGGAGCGCAACGCGTCAGGCAAGAGCCGCACCGTCCTGGGTGCGGCAGGCAGCCGTCGCCCGCACTGATACAGCGAAGGCGGCGACGCGCCAGTATCGAGCCTATCGGCAAAGCTATGCAAGTCTCGATGTTGCCTTGAGGGTTTAGTCGCGCACGGACCGGCACCACTCCAGCGCCTTGCGCGCGCGAGTCGAACCGCGCGCTGACCGGCAGCTCCGCCTCGATGTCCTCCTGGTGGACGACCGCGACGGCGACGCCGTGCTCGAGCAGATCGGCGAGCCGCGTGGCGAGCATCCGCTCGGCGATGTGGTGCACGCGCGTGACGCGATGCAGGTCCAGCAGCAGCGCGACGGTCGGCGCACCGGCGGCGTCGAGGGCCGCGTTGATCGCCCACAGCAGCCGCTCTCAACATCCACAGCGTCGACCACGTGCTGGAGGAGTTCCAGCATCCACAGGTCGGCGACACGATCGGCTTCGGGGCCAACACGATGCGCATCGAGCGCGCGGAGCCCGAGCACCAGCACGGCGGCACGACGCGGCTGATCAGCCGCAACCGCTTCCGCATCCCGACGCTCGCCGGGCGCCTGAGCATGCTGCCGATGGAACCGGCCTCGCTCGTGATGGAGCGCAGGATGCTGGCCGGCATCCGGGAGCGCACAGAGCGGCTCGCCGCGAGCTGACGCGGCGAGCCGGCCTCCACGACTGGTCCTGCGCCTACGGCAGCGCGACCCGGCGCTGCAGGACGCCGAGCATCATCACCAGGAACCCGATGCCGATCAGCACCAGCGCGATTCCCACCGCGATCGAGAACAGCCCGACCTGCTGAGCGAAGTATGAGGTGTTGAGCGCGGTCGCGAGCACCGTCTCAATCACCCAGACATTGCGGGCGCCGTTCGCCACCGGCTGGCCGGACTTCGGATCCTTCGCGGCGAGTGCCTTGTCGCCCGTCTCCTTGCCGTCAGCCGTCAGGTACTGGCCCATCTGCGAGTACGTGCGCCCCCCCGTGCCCTCGAGCGCGTGGATGCGCATGTACTCGGCGAAGCACTTGGCATCGGCGCCGGAGGCGACCAGCTTGTCCGCGACCGAACAGGTCGGGAGCTTGATGTTCTCGATCTCCGTGCCCTTCACGGCCTCGGCGATGCCGGCAGGCGTCATGTCCGGCGTTCCGGTGATCGCCTCCTGCTTGATCGTGGTGCTGACCTCGCTGTGACCTCGCGCGCCGACGACGATCGAGCCGATGCCGAGCGCGATCAGGATGATGCTGGCGCCGACGCCGAACAGGCTGAACACGCGGGCGCTGCGCGGTGCGTGCGGCGCGCTCGACCCGTGAACGCCGTTGGGCGTGACCGGGGGAACGTCCTCCCCTGCGCCGGAGCGCGGGGGCGTTTCTGAGGAGACCATCTGCAGTCCTTCCTGAGCGCCGCGGGGGCGGCCACTCGTTGGAGTGAGACGGCTCGTACTCGCTGGACGAAGACTGTCCGAGAGCGCCACCGGTGTCCGACCGGTAGATCGCGCGTATCGCGTTCGCAGAAGCGGCAGAGTGCCGTTCCACGACTCTAGCGGCCCTGCGCCAGGCGCTCCTTCGGCGCGCGCCCCAAGAGCAGCACCGTCAGCCGCTCGAACAAGCCGGCTGCGCGTCGCCCCGTTGCGTTTCGCGTTACGGGCGGCCGGTCGGACGCTGCGCGGCGAGCGCCTTCTGCACCGTGGCCGCGTCGAGGTTCAGCTGCTTGGCGAGCGACGCCGCGATCGCCGCCTCACGCGCGGTGTCGTCGGTCTTGCGGGCGGCGTGGAGCTTGTCGAGCGCCCCCTGCACGTTGGCCTTGTCGATGCTCAGGCCAGTGCTCAGCGCGGTGACGAGCGCCGAATCGCCGGGCCGCTTGCCGGCGGCGGGCTTGCCGGTGGGCTTCGCCGGTTTGTTGGCCGCGAGGATCGTCTGCACCTTGTCGGGGCTGACGCCGAGTTCCGTGGCGAGCGCCGCGGCGAGCCCGGCGCCGCGATCACCCTTCCCGGGCCGGCCGGTCGGGCGTGTCGCATCGAGCGCTGCCTTCAGCTGCGCCTGCGTGACGCCGAGCGTGGTGGCGAGCTTGGCGACGTCGGGGCCGCCGCGCCCGGGGCCGGGCGGCCGGTGGCCGGACTGCGTCGTGCCGGCGTCACCGCTCTGAGCGAGGGCGCCCGGGACGCCGAGCGCGGCGGCCGGGACGACCGCGGCGGTGGCGAGCACGGCGACGAGTTTGCTGGAACGGCGGGAGAAGGGCATCTCTGGTTGCTCCTGATGGTCTGCTGCCCGGGCGGGATTGCCCCGGCAGCGACCATCGTGCGCACCGCTCCTGGGTGTTCTCTGAGAACTGCGGCTAGTAGGGCGACCCGACCGTGAACGTCGTCAGCTTGTCGTTCTCGAAGAAAAACGAGGTGACTGTCTTGCCCGATCCGAGTTCGGTGTTGGCAGCCGAAGGGTTGCCGTTGGCGCGCGGCACCGCCGGATACGCTTTGCGCAGGGCGGCGATCGACGCTCCGAGGCCGATGCCCTTGCTCGTCCGGAACTTCTTGATCCCGGCCTTCGTGCCGCCGGTTCCGTCGTCGATCGTGATCGCGACGACCTTGCCCTTGCGCGCCACGAGCGTCAGCTTCGCCCCCAGATCAGGCTTCGCACCCGGTGTCGTCGACCACGTGCACTGCGTGGCCGGGTTCGACGGCCCGAGCGCAGCCGGCCCGCACTTGGATCCGCTCCCCCACGCCGCCTTTGCGGCCGCCAGTCCCGTGCCGAGCTTGATGCCGGCGACGGACTTGCCGAACACGACGGTCTTCACCTTCGGCGCAGGCAGCTTGGCCTGCGCGGCAGGCGCGATGGCCAACAGGAGTGCAACTCCCGCCAGCGGGACGGCACAGCGATACGACGACATCAGGACCCCCAGGATTGCCGGACGACCGCGATCCTACTCGAGGATCACGGTGGGGCTGGGGTGTTTCCGTCCCCGCCGGCGCTGGTCAGTTGAGCGGCGGGCGGCTGGCCGAGGCGCCGATGACGCCGCGGATCTGGCGATCCCCGGCGGTCCACGCCACACAGCCGAGAACGAGCACCACGAGCGGCGCCCACGCGAGCACGCCCCCGAGAACCAGGCCGAGCGCGATCGCCACGGCGAAGAACGCGAGCAGCTGCAAGCGTCGCGCGATCGCCGCGGTCACGGTGAGAGCGCTCCCGGAACGGTGCTGGGCTGGAGCTGTCGGAACATGAGTGAAACGCTACTCGCCCGCGAGGACCGATCGGATGGTCAGACTACCGACGTGAGCGGCCTATTCGGTGGGCGTCATACGGTCCCCTGCCCGCCATCGCACAGCACGAAACAGGGTCTCCGGGGAGCGACGGGGCGCGGTGTACCGTCCGTCGCATGGAACAACGCACGCTCGGCCGCACCGGTGTCCACGTCAGCCCGCTGTGCCTCGGGGCGATGATGTTCGGGGCCTGGGGTGAGCCGGACCATGACGTTGGCGTCAGCATCATCCACCGCGCGCTTGATGCCGGCATCAACTTCATCGACACAGCCGACGTCTACGCGCGCGGCGAGTCGGAGGAGATCGTCGGCAAGGCGCTCGCCGGAGGGCGCCGCGACGACGTCGTGCTGGCAACCAAGTTCCACGGCACGATGGGCGGCGACCCGAACGAGGCCGGGAACTCGCGCCGCTGGATCATCCGCGAGGTCGAGGCATCGCTGAAACGCCTGCAGACCGACTGGATCGATCTGTACCAGGTGCATCGCTGGGACCACTGGACCGATCACGAGGAGACGCTCGGCGCGCTGTCGGACCTCGTGACCCAGGGCAAGGTGCGCTACATCGGCTCCTCGACCTACCCGGCGGCGCAGATCGTCAAGGCGCAGTGGGTGGCGCGCGAGGGTGGGCACCAGCGCTTCGTCTGCGAGCAGCCGCCCTATTCGATCCTGGCGCGCGGCATCGAGGCCGACGTCCTGCCGACCTGCCTGGAACTGGACATGGGCGTGATCCCGTGGAGCCCGCTTGCCGGCGGCTGGCTGTCGGGCCGCTGGCGCAAGGGCGCCGAGGACCTCACGTCGCGGCGCTCGGCGCTGATTCCGCAGCGCTACGACCTCTCGATCCCGGCCAACCAGGACAAGCTCGAGGCCGCAGAGGCGCTCGCCGTGCTGGCCGAGGAGTCCGGCATCTCGCTGATCCATCTGGCGCTGGCGTTCGTGATCCGCCATCCGGCTGTCACCGCCGCGATCATCGGACCGCGCACGATCGAGCAGCTCGAGTCCCAGCTCGGCGCCGCGGAAGTGCGGCTCGACGACGCGGTGCTCGAACGGATCGACGCGATCGTCCCGCCGGGGACGACGGTCAACCCGGCCGACGCCGGCTGGGACAATCCCGCGCTGCGGGTCGAAGCCCTGCGCGGCTGAGCTGACGTAGGGTCCACGCGGTGTCCCCCGCTGCGCTCACCGACCCGCTGACGCTGCCGTGTGGCCTGACGCTCGCCAACCGCCTCGGCCGCGCGGCGATGACCGAGGGCATCGCGGGACGGCGCAACGATCCCTGCGAGCGCCACTTCCGGCTGTACGCCGCAAACGCCCGCGGCGGCGCGGGGTTCGTGCTGACCGGCAACGCGATGATCGACCGCCGCCACCTCGAGCGAGCGGGCAACGTCGTGATCGACGCGGCCACCGACGAGGCTGCGCTGCGGCGCTGGGCCGTGAGCGCCGCGGGCACGCCGACGCTCGTGCAGCTGTCCCACCCTGGACGGCAGACCAATCGCTTCGTGCAGTCCCATCCTGTGGCACCGTCGGACGGACCGGCGGTCGCGCTCGCCGGATCGTTCCGGCGACCGCGCGCATTGACCGCCGGCGAGATCGATGACGTCCTGGACCGCTTCGTCGGCGCCGGTGAACGGGTCGTCGCCGCAGGCTTCCCGGGTGTCCAGGTGCACGCTGCGCACGGGTACCTCCTCAGCAGCTTCCTGGACCCCGCGCACAATCGCCGGACCGACGCCTACGGCGGCGATCTGGAGGGCCGCGCGCGCCTGCTGCTCGAGATCGTCGCGGGCCTGCGTGCCACCCTGCCGGCGGGCGCCGCGATCGCGGTGAAGCTCGACGCGCGCGACGGCGCCGACGCCGAGCTCGCTCGGCTCGCCGCGATGTTGGAGGCGGCCGGTGCCGACCTGCTCGAGATCTCCGGCGGCAGCTACGAATCCTCGGCGATGCTCGGGTTCGACGCCGACGGCGTGGAGCTGCAGACCGAGCACGAGTCCCCGTTCTGGAACAGCGCCGCTGCTGCCTCGGCGGCGACCACCGTTCCGGTGATGCTCACGGGCGGCTTTCGCACCCGCGCCGAGGTCGACAACGCGCTCGCGTCGGATGTGTGCGCCGCTGTCGGTGTCGGCCGCCCGCTCGCCGTGCGGCCGCAGCTCGCCGGGCGGTTCGTCCGCGGCGAGGTCGCTGTCCTCGACCGGCCGGCGCCGCGGCTGCGTGGCCCGGCCCCGGTCCGGCGCCTGCTCGGCCCGGCAGCGGGAGCCGGCTGGCATCGCATCCAGCTCGCCCGCACCGCCGACGGAGCGGCGCCGCTGCTGCGCCTCCCCGCGCTCCCGGCCGCGATCGACTACACGCTCGTGGACTCGATCCAGTCGCTGCTCGCGCGGCGCGGCCGGATGCGGCTCGCGGCGTCGGAAGTCAGCGCGTAGGCGGTCTTGCAGCACGCCTCACGGACTGGAAGTCCAGATGCTCGTCGGCCATCGCCGGAACCTATGCGACCTTCGTGCCGCCGGGCAACAGCGCTGGTCCGCATGGCGCGCCGCAGCTTTGCAGCTACCGCGCCCGGGCGGCCTGCTGCCGATCGAACGCGGTCACTCGCCGCGAGCCTGCTTCAGGGCGGCGATGTCGCGCAGGTCCTCGTCGCGGCCTGCGGCGCTCTTCATGCTGAGGAGCTCGTCGTACCCGGCGTACAAGGTGCCGTTGACCTCCACTGCGCCGTCACGCAGGTGCCTGTAGTCGCGGAGGCCTGGAACGTCCTGCATGATGTCCAGCCGGCCGAAGGTCGTGCTCAGCACCCAGTTCCCGCCGCTGGACAAGCCGTCCTCATCGGGCTCGACGCTACCGGTCTGGGCCCGGCCCTTCGGTGCCCTCCGGCACGGCGGCGCGCTCGTGCTCTGCGCGCGCGCCGCCGGCCGGAGCGCTGAAGCCGACGGGTCACCGTCACTTGGGCGCGCAGGTGCGGTGCCGGCGCGTCTCGGTGTGTCGTTGAAGCCGAGATGTTTCAGCGCGACCGTCTGCGGGTAGGGAAGCCGTGCCTTCACAAACAGAGGGAGCACCCATGGTCGGGATCATCATCACCATCATCGTCGCCGCCGTCGTGTACGCGATCTGCGTTGCGCTTGGCCTTCCGAGCATCGTCGCCATCGTCGCCGCGGTCCTCGTGCTGCTGTCGGGTTTTCCCACCGGCGTCTACGGATCTCGCAGCGGCAGGGCGTAGCCGGTCGTCACGCCCTTCCCCCCGGAACGGTTTCTCGGACCACGCCTTCTAAAGGAGACCCATGTCGAACGCAGCACTGATCGCTGTCGCCCAAGCCGAGGCCGAACAGCACGAGGCGGCTGCAGAAGCCGATCCGGCAGAGCTGCGTAGCCCCGAGGAACAAGATCTGCGGTCCACGAACGTGGACCGCTCAGCTGAGCGCGTTCGCGCTGCCCACCGATAGGCAAGGACACCCTCATGAGCAAGAAGAAGGACGCCTCGTTCCACGATTCACTGCACGCTCGCGGGCTGCGTCGCAGCGTCGCCAAGACGGTCGCGGCCGTCGATTCAGGTCGTCGGCGCCGAGAGCCGCCAAAGGCCGCGCAGGAGGTCATCAAGAACCTCAGGTCAATGGCTCGCGAGATCGAGGATCGCGTCACTGGTGGACCCGCAAAGCGCAGCGCGGCGGCCAGGAAGTCGGCCGCGACGCGCCAGCGGAACGCCGCCAAACGCAGCGCATCTGCCAAGAAGGCCGCCAGAACCCGTAAGCGCACATCCGGTTGAGCGGCGGCGCAGTCCTGGCTGGGCAGATCGTGGGCGTATCCGGGTCGGGCGTCGAACGAAGTCGCTCACGTCAGGTCGCGATCGAACGCGGTCTCGAGCTGCGGCTCGCGCCAGTCGCCGTCGACGACGGCTTCGACGCGTACGCGGGACCGGTCGCCGTCGAGCGTCAGCGTTGCGATCTGGTTCGCATACGAGGGCCGATCGACGATTCGCCAGCCGAGGCGGGTCGCCCGGACGCCGGCGGCCCGGGCCAGACGCCGGGCCAGGCGCGCGCCGAATCCGGAGTGGCCGAGCGCGATGGCGGCGCGCTCATAGGGTGCGAGCTCTTTGCGAAATCCGGAGCAGACCGCCTGCCAGACACGGCTCTGCGGATCGCTCCCGGGCGGGAACCCGGCCTGCGCGAGGTAGCAGTGATGCACGTCGCCGGACAGCATCACGATCGAAGCGGGTGGCTCGCCCGCGCGTCCGTGCGCGACGTCGTCGATGAGCTCGGCAAAGCGGCGGTAGGTCCGCTGGAACGAGGCCCAGTGATCCATGACCGCCAGGAGCCGCAGCCGCTCTCCGGCGAACGCGCCCAGTGGGCCCCACGCCCCTTCGGTCAGTGCCTCGTCCCACGCCTCGGCGTGATGCAGGCCCGGGGCCAGCAGGAACGGGACTGAGCTCGCCAGCAGCAGGTGCCTGGCCGGGAGCGTCGCCTGCTCGCGGATCCATGCCCACTCCTCGTCCTGGACGAGCTCTCGGCGACCAACGCGTACGTCGCGGCCGGCGCGCGAGTCGATCACGACGAGCCGGGCGTCTCCGACGTCGCGGGCAAAGCTCCAGCGGCTGTGCCCCACCTGACGTCCCTCCGTGTCCATGCGTGACGCCAGCAGCGTGCCGGCATCCTTGGACGTACGGACCTCGTCATAGAGGCCGCCCGCGGCGAGCTGGTCGGGCGAGAGGTTGCCGATGTGCTGGAAGATCCAGTACGCCATCAGGCCGGCGCGGATGTGCCGATCGAACCACGGCTGCGCGTTCATCTCGTCGAGCCAGTCCTGGGAGATGCGCCACTCGGCGTGGATCTCGTGATCGTCGAAGACCATCGTGGTCGGCACCGTCGACAGCAGCCAGCGAATCGCCGGGTCGCGCCACGCCTCGTCGTAGGCCATGGCGTACTCCGGGAAGTCGGCGAGCACGTCGGACGGTGTTTCCTGCGGGCGCGCGCGCGCCGCGAGCGCGTCCTTCAGATCGGGGGAGGGCTGGTCGGCGTAGATCTGGTCGCCGAGCATGAGCAACATGTCTGGGCAGGCCGCCGCCCCTCCGGCTGCGGCGGCGCGCAGCGCGTAGGCGCGCAGCGCGTCGATCCCCTGCCCCTGAGGATGCTCGTGCGCGCGCAGGGTGTACGGCGGCTCGTGCGGCAGCGTGATGCGGCACGACCCGAAGACGACGTCACGGCGGCCGCCGGATTGCAGCAGCCGGATCGTGCTGGCCGGAAACGGACTCGCCGCCTGCGGCCATGCCGGCTCGCCGTCGAGGCGCACCTCATAGGCGTGGTCCAGCCCTGTGGCAAGGCCGTTCACCGTGACGAGCGCGAAGTGCAGATCGTCGACGCACCAGGTCCGTTCGCGGCACCCCAGGATCTCGACCTCGCAGGCCGCATCGGTCTGGACCCAGACGGTGGCCACCTGCTCGTCGACATAGCGCAGCAACGGACCGAGAACGAGACTGGGCACGAGACGCGACGCTACCGCAGGTCCGCGGCCTAGATGCGCCGGTAGCGCGCGTCAGCCAGCGAATAGACCGCGAACGCGATGAGTCCGGCTGCGACGATTCCCAGCAGCACCGGTCCGTAGGCATTGTGTTCGAGGCGCCCGAGGACGCCGTCCAGGCCGACCGCCTGGCGGGGCGAGTAGTCGATCGCGGCTTTGATGAGGAAGTATCCGACGAGCCCGAACACGACCATGCGGGCCAGGTGCCCTACGACCCCGAGCGTCGTGAAGGCGCGCTGGCCGCGCGCGGACATCTGCTCGGTCTTCGAGTCGTCCAAGAAGCCCCTGCTGACGCCTTTGTAGCCCTGATACAGCCCTACTCCGACGAGGATCGCTCCGGCGCCGCCGACGAGCCACGTCCCACCAGGCCACCCCAGGACGCCGGCGGCCGGCTTGCGTGCGCTGCCCGAGCTGGAGCTCGCCCCGAGCAAGATCTGGACCGCAGTGACGCACAGGATCGCGTAGGCAACCCCGCTGGCCAGCGCTGCGATCCGGTCAAAGCCGCTATCGCTCGACTCAGGACCGTGTCCGATCGCCGCGCGCGTGAACCGCCACAGCGCATAGCCACCCAGCCCGATCGCCACCGCAATCAGCAGTGCCTGGCCGAACTGCTGATCGGCGATCGTCCGCAGCGCGTCCTGCTGGTTGGTCGCCTTGCCGCCGCTCCCCAGCGCGAGCTTCACGGCCAGCACGCCGATGATGAGGTAGATCAGTCCGCGCGCGACGAAGCCCGAGCGGGCCAGCCAGGCGAATCCGCGGCTGTGCGCGACCCGCTCACCCTGCGCCTGTGCCTCGTCAACGGGATGGGCAGCCGGTCGCTTCGTGGTCATCACTTGTCTTCTTCCGTCGTGGGGACGCAGACGCTGATCGCTGCCGGCTCGATCGACGCTTTGAACGACTTCACCTTGCTGCGGTCGCCGCCGTCGAGCTCGTAGAGCACCTTGCGGTCGAACTTCACCTTCACCGACCGTGCCTTGGTCGTGCGCACGAACGGGGACCTCTGTGGGTCGCCGACCGCGGCGCGCGCGATCGTCCTGGCCCACTGCGCGGCGCCCTCAGCCGTCACGATCCCCAGCTCGAGGACGCCATCGTCGGGTCGCGCGTCCGGGAACGCTTCAACCCCGCCGAACAGCTCGCCGACGTTGCCGACCAGCACGCAGCTCGCGCGCCCCCTGTACCACTCGACCCCGTCGACGCGGATCCTGGCCTTGAAGCCCTGTGCGCGCAGATTCTCCGAGCCGCTCCACAGGTAGGCGGCGCGCCCGATCCGGTCCTTCAGTGCGCTCGCGTCGCGAATTATCGCGGCGTCGAATCCGGCGCCGGCCATCACCGCGAAGCACTCCCCATTGAAACGTCCGACGTCGAGCCGGCGCCGGTCACCGTGCAGCCCGATGCCGACCGCCGCTGGGATGTCGCGCGGGATCCCGAGACTCGACGCGAACAGGTTCGCCGTGCCGGCCGGGATGACTGCGAGTTCCGCCTGCGTGCCGGCGAGCACGTCGACGCAGCGCTGCACCATCCCGTCGCCACCCCAGACAAAGATCAGGTCGCAGCCGTCCTTGAGGGCGCGGCGTACCTGGGCGGGCGCCTTGCGGCTCTTGGGGACCTCGACCCAGAACGGTTCTCCCACGCCGCTCTGGCCGAGTGCGCGACGCAGCTCAGGCAGCCCGCCGCCGAGCGACTTGCCTGCGTGCGCGATCACGGCGACCCGGCGCCCGGCTCCATTCGCGGCCGCGCGCCTCACCGCTGCGCGCTCCGACTCGTCTGCGCGCGCGCAGCGGCTGCCCCCGCGGCACGACAGGCGAACACGAGCACCACGAGCGCGGCGACGCCCAGAACAACCCCCGCGACGGTGTCGATCGGGTGATGCATCCCGCGGTACATCCGCGAGGCGGCGACCAGCAGCGTCACAGCGCCCGCCGCGCACCAGGCCAGCACGCGAAAACGCCCACTCGTGAAACGCGAGGTCAGAAGCAGCGCAAGCCCGGAATAGACGGCCACCGAGGCCGCCGTGTGACCTGACGGATAGCTCGCGTCGACCGGCAGGCTGTCGAGGCGCGCGACGTTCGGCCGGTCACGATGGATCACGAGCGTCGTGACCCGGTACAGCCCCGACTCGACAGCCAGCGCGAACACGACGAATGCTGCCAGGCGCCAGCGCCGTAGCGCAAGACCCACCAACGCGATCGCCCCGACGAGGATCGGCAGCAACGGCGCCCCGCCGGCGATCGAGGCGACGGACGAAACGTCGGTCAGACCGGCGCTGCGATGCGCCTCCAGCCAGACGTTGACCGACTCGTCGGCGGAGCCGATCCCCGCGGCGGGCAACAGCAGATGATTGACCAGATAGCCCACGGCGACCGAGAGCGCCCCGACCGCGACGAAGCCGCAGAGCACCGCAGCGAAGAAGACCACCACTGGGTGAGCCCCGGAGAGCTGACCAGAAAAGCGCTCTGCCGGCCCGCCCGGCCGCGCCCGGAGGATCGGAACCGCGAATGGATCCCCACGCGCATGACGCTCGCCGTCGACGACGCCGGGCGCACCGAACGTGCCGGCGTCGTTTTGGCCGGCGCCCACTCGGGTAGAGCCACTCGTCACGGACAGCACATTCCCATCTCCCGCATTTACGAACCATGCCCCTGATCGTGCTTCTCGCGCTCGCGCTCGCCTCTGGAGGCGCGGCCGCCTTCGCGACCACGAGACTGCAGCAGCGCGGCGCAGCGCCGGTCGTCGCGAGCGCGTCAACGGAGGCGGTCCGGGTCGTGCAGCGCCATCCACGGTTGCGGCGGGCGTTCGCGTCGCGGACGGACGCCAGAACTGCGACAGGGCTCGCGCTGACGCTCGCGCTCGTCGTGCTGCTCGCCGGCGGCATCGTCGTCGGCCTTCTCGGCCTGCTCCTGCACGGGAACCCCAGCCTCGTCGCGTTCGACTCGGGCATCGCGTCGTGGGCGCATCGTCACGCGAGCACGCTGTCGACCAACGGCCTGCGAGCGGTGACGCAGCTGGGCGCGACGGTCACCGTGGTCGCGTTGGGCACGGTTCTGGTGATCGTCGAGACGATCCGCCAGCGCAGCCGCTGGATCGCCGCGTTCGTCCTGCTGGTGCTTGCCGGCGAGAATCTCCTGAGTACGACGATCAAGGAGCTCGTGGACCGGGCCCGCCCCACACTCGACCCGATCGCACAGACGCTCGGCCCGTCATTCCCGAGCGGGCACACGACCGCGGCGGCCGCGTTCTACGCCGCCGCCGCGCTGGTCCTCAGCCGCGGTCGCCGGCCAGCGGCAAGAGCGGTCCTCGCCGGGCTTGCCGTCGGCATCGCTGTGGGGGTCGCCGCCAGCCGCGTGCTGCTCGACGTCCACTGGGTCACCGACGTCGTCGGGGGGCTTGCGCTCGGCTGGGCATGGTTTGCCGCCTGCGCAATCGCTTTCGGTGGACGCCTGTTGCGCTACGGAACGACCGTCGAGGCGATCGAAGCGAGCTCCGCACTCGGCGGACCGGCTGATCAGGAAACGTCAGGACCCGGGCACGGCAGGGGAGTCAGGGCGTGAAGAGGACTTTGAAGGCTCCGTCCTGTTTCTTCTGAAAGATCTCGTAGGCGTGGGGGGCGTCGGCGAGCGGGAGGTGGTGTGTGGCGAAGTCCTCGACGCCGAGCGGGTCGTCGTCGCCGGTGACCAAGGGGAGTAGGTCGTCGAGCCAGCGGTGCACGTTGGCCTGGCCCATGCGCGTCGTGAGCTGCTTGTCGAACATCTGCAGCAGCGGCATCGGGCTGATGGCGCCGCCGTAGACGCCGGAGACGGAGATCGTGCCGCCGCGGCGCACGGTCTCGATGGCCAGATGTAGGGCGCTCAAGCGGTCGATTCCGGCCTTCTCGGTCACCTTCTGGGCGAGCGCGTCCGGGAGCAGTCCGGCGACGTGGTGGGCCAGCTTGCCGACGGGCGAACCGTGGGCTTCCATGCCGACGGCGTCGATCACGGCGTCCGGGCCGCGCCCGCCCGTGAGCTCACGAACGGCGCCGACAATGTCACTGTCGTCGGCGAGCAGGTCGATCACCTGAACGCCGTGGGCGGACGCGCGGGCCAGACGTTCAGGGACGAGGTCGACCGCCAGGACTTGTGCGGCGCCGCGGTGCTGGGCGACGCGCGTTGCCATCTCGCCGATCGGCCCCAGGCCGAGCACGAGGACGCTGCCTCCGGGCGGGATGTCGGCGTATTCGACGGCCTGCCAGGCTGTCGGTAGGACGTCGGAGAGGAGAACGAAGCGGTCGTCGGGTCCCTCGTCGGGCACTTTGATCGGGCCGTAGTGGGCCTGGGGGACGCGCAGGAACTCGGCCTGGCCGCCGGCGACCTGGCCGTAGAGCTTGGTGTAGCCCAGCAGTGCGGCGCCCGAATCGTGCTCGTGGACCTGCGTGGTCTCGCATTGGCTCATGAGGCCGTGGTCGCACATGTAGCAATGCCCGCACGAGATGTTGAACGGGATGACGACGCGGTCACCGGGCGCGATGTTGTGGACGTCGGATCCGACCTCCTCGACGATCCCCATCGGCTCGTGACCGAGGATGTCGCCCGGGTCGATGTACATGCCCAGGACCTCGTAGAGGTGCAGGTCCGAACCGCAAAGTCCGCTCGAGGTGACGCGGATGATCGCGTCTGTGGGCTGCTCGATCGTCGGGTCGGGAACGCTGTCGACGCGCACGTCCCGCGTCCCGTGCCATGTGACGGCCTTCATCGCGCGACGCTGTCAGACATGGCGTTGCGGACGGCGCCGAGGGCGGCTGCGTACGACCCGCGTGTGTCTGATCGTCTTCTTCCCCCGGACGGCGCGCCGAAGTAGGAACGCACGAGGTTCTCTGGTGGCGAGGTGCGCTGCGGGTCTCGAGGCGGGGTCTCGTCCTCGGGCCGGGGGTCGCGCTCCACGTCGCGTGCTGGTTGCTCGGTGGTGTCGCCGTCCTCGCGTTCGGCTGGTGCCTCCCCGGGACGCCCGTCGCCCTGCTGCGGCCCGTCCTCGTCGCGCCCTGCCTCGGCCAGGACTCCTACCCCATACATGGACGAGTTGCACTTCCTCCAGCCCGGCACCGGCACGCGGGGATCCTCGGGCCCGGACGTGATGGTCTGCGAGCCGGACTTCGTGGCGGTGTCAGTCATCGCTGCGCTCCTGCGATCGATGATGGGATACCGCTCGTTCTGCCCCGGCCTGCGGGTGGCGAAACGCCCGCAGTCCGCCAGCGCGGATCTGGGCGCGTTGCGAGTTGCGGGTCGATCCGCGGGTCGAGATCGCTCAACCGCCGTGGCCCGCGGTCGCCGGGGTTCGCGGCGCGACGTCCAGCGTCATTCCTCCGGGGCGCTTGAGCCTGGCTCGCAACGCGACGAGCGCGCCGACGCCGAGCAGCAGTGGGAGCCAGAAGAGGATGAGCCGGTAGATCAGAACGGCGGCGGCGGCAGGCCCCGCCGGGGCTCCGTACAGCACGAGCATCCCGATCAGGCCCAGATCAATGCCACCCACCCCGCCCGGGATCGGCAGGGCGCCACCGAGTTGGCCGATGAGATACCCCATGAGGACGATCGTCAGCGGGACGCTCACGCCGAGGGAGAGGAACGCCGCCCACAGCACCGCGTTGTCGAACAGCCAGTAGCCGACCGCGCCGATGATCAGCTGCGGCGCCGGGGGGCGCAGCGCGATGATCGCCTCCTCGCTCCCGCCGATCAACGCGCGCCTGCCCGATCGCAACCACCCCATCGCTCGTCGGTCGGACCGGCGCGCACCGGAACCGGCGTCGAGTCGCGGCAACGCGATGACCACCGCGATAACGATGACCGCAGCCATCGCCGGCAGCAGCGTCAGGAGCAGCGACACGGGCGGGCCGACGACTCCGAGCGCCATCAATCCCCCGATCAGCGCCACGGCGAAGAAGTTGACCGAGCTCTTGACAAGGAAGAACGCGACCGACCGGCGCGCCACCCGGTCGGTCTTCATCCCCCCTTCGTGCAAGAACCAGCCACCGAGCGCCAGACCGGCTGCGCCACTCGTCGGAACAAGCGAGCCGACCCCAAGCTCGGCGGCCGACAGCTCGACGCTGAGCCGCCGCGACATTCGCTGACAGAACAACGGCCGGAACATGAGCGCATAGCCCAGACAGGACAAGAGCTCCAAGGCGACGGCTGCCGCCAGCCATGCTGGGTCAGCGTGGGAAAGGCTGCGACGCACCTCGTCAAGGCCCGGCGCCAGCACCACCACCGCGATCACCAGGAGCAGTCCGACGGCGGCTGGGATCCCGCGCCGGACCAGCGCCCGCGAACCAAACTCCGGCGGCAGCCCCGACGTCGTGTTGCTCATCGCGTACGAGGATCGGGAATGATCGCGCAGGCGAGCCTGGCGGCCGGCGTGCTCATCCTCCGTGGCGGGAGAAGACCCGGGCCGTCGCGTTGTCCAGAAGCCACCGCGGACCGCGCGTGGCGAGCTTGGCCAACGCCGACTTACCGCCCGGTCCCAGGACGTCGTCGTCGGCGAGAATCGCCTCGATCACCCGTCCGGCCCATTCGTCGGGCGTGTACTGGATCCACCCGTCGGTATCGGTCGCGTAGTGCTCATCGAGCTGGTGGCGCGCCCCGGCGAGCATGTCCGTGTCGACGCCGCCGGTAATCAGCTCGAGCACGCTGACGCCCGTGTCGTGCAATTCCCGGCCGAGGCACTCACTGAACCCGACGACGCCCCCTTTGGTCGCTGCGTAGCTGCTGATCCCCGGAACGAACAGGTACCCGGCGATGCTCGCGGTGTTCACGATCTTCCCCGTATCCCGGCGCAGCATCCCCGGCAGCACCCGGTGGGTCAGATGCATCGTCCCCAGCAAGTTCGCCTGCACCATCGAATACACGCAAGCGAGGTCCTGCTGCTCGAACTGGCCTGACGTGAACTCCCCGGCGTTGTTGATCAGAAGGTCTATACGGTCAAGCTCCGGGCCCAGACCGGCGACAGATGCCTCGATCGAATCGAACGACCCGAGATCCATCCTGACCGGGCGAACCTCGAGCGCTTCGGAGTGCTCGAGAGCAGGGAAGGCGGCAACGTCCCGGACACCTGCAAGGACGCGAACCGGATGCTGGGCGAGGGCTTCCGTGATGGCGCGGCCGATACCGCGATTGGCGCCGGTGACCAGGCACGTGATGTTCTCGAGCTCCATGGCTTTCGTCTACCCGCAAGACCCAAGCGCCAACCACGACGCCTGCGTCAAGAGGCGGCTGTGCTCGTTGCGCGTCGGCACCCACACTGCGGGCAGCGCGGACGTTTCGCGGGCCTTGCCGACGGGCACAGGACTGGGTGTCGCACCGCGCTGTCCTCCGTTCCGTCCCGGCGCTTCAGCCCGGGACGGACCGATGCCCGGGCCGTGAACACCTACCCCGATCGGACACACAGATGACTGCTGAGCAGCAGAAGGTCGCGCAGTACCTCACTGAGGCACGGAACAGCGAGCAAGCTCTGGTTCGCGTGCTTCAGGAACAGATCGCCATGACTCCGACTGGGTCATACCGATCCGCGGTCGAGGCCCACCTGACCCAGACGCAGGACCACGCAGATCGCGTCGGCCGTCGCCTCGACGCCCTGACTCGTGGTTCAGGGCCGCTCGCGGGTGCCGTTGGTATCGCCGAGAGCGTCGTCAGCCAGGCGTTGGCGCTCGGCAAGGCACCCTTCGATCTGCTGCGCGGCTCCGGTGGCGAGGAGAAGGTGCTCAAGAACGCCAAGGACGCGTGTGCCACGGAAGCACTGGAGATCGCCACGTACACCGCGATCGAGCGCCTCGCGCGCGCTGTCGACGACGCGGCCACCGCCTCGCTTGCTGCGTCGATCCGTGCAGATGAGGAGAAGATGCTGGCACGCATCCTGCGTGAGATTCCCAAGCTGACGGACGCCGTCATCGGCGCCGAGCTGCGCGACGATCCGTCGTACGACATCACCACCACCGGCGCTGCGGACGCCGTCCGCGAGGCCGGCGAGAGCGCGAAGGATGCGACCCGCAAGACGAGTGTCGCCGCCAAGCGCACCGCCCGCCAGGCCCGCAAGGTCCCAGGAGTCGCTCGGGCAGAGGGACAGGTCAAGGGCGTCGTGGCATCCGAGGGCGACCTCGCGCTCGCGCGCTACGACACACTGACCGCTGAAGAGATCATCGGCCGGCTACCCGGCCTCTCGCAGATCGACCTTGCCAAGATCGACTCGTACGAGCGTCGCAATCAGAAGCGCACCACGATCCTCAGCCGCACGACGTCGCTGCGCGGCAATGAGCCGTGGCCCGGGTATGACGAGTTGACCGCCGCCGACGTGCTGGCAGCGCTGTCCGCAGGAGACGCCGACCGCTCCGAGGGGGTTCGCTCCTACGAGCGCTCCCACAAGAACCGCGCCGGTGTGCTGAACGCCACCGAGCGCGAGCACAGCAACGCCTGACCACGCACCGAGCACACAGCCCCCGAGAGCGGCGCGCTCTCGGGGGCGGCCTACAGCGTCCCGGTCCCGGCAAGGCGAAGGCCCTGCGCGAGCCCGGCTGCAGCGACGCCCGAGCGGCGGCCTGCGTCCATGAAGTTCGCGCCCATGGCGCTCGTGGCGGCCGCGTCCGGAGCGATGGTCCTCACGCGAGCTCCCCGGTGGCGCAGAGCGAGCGCCTCGGCCGCCGCGATCGCTCGTGACACGTGACCGAGCGCGCCGGCTGGCGCGCCGAGCGTCGGGCGCAGCGACTCCGTCGGGTTCAGACAGAGCACGCGGTCGCCCTGGACGACGTCGGCAGCGTCCATGTTCGTCGGGCTCCAGACCCCTCCGTCGACGTACGTCCGGCCGCCGATCCTGACGGGGCGAAAGACACCGGGGATCGCGCACGAGGCCTGGACTGCGGCGGCGACCGCTGCCGCCGGGGCGCCCGGAGCACCGAACATCACGCGACTCCCGCGCTGCAGATCCACGGTCGCCAGGCGCAGACGGCCATCGAAGCACGCTCCGCTGTCGGCAACGCTCTCGCCCAAGCCGCCGAGCGAGCGCCGCCCCATGGGCACTCGGGTCAGCGCACGCCGCCGCAGGCTCGCACCGACCCCCGCTGTCGACCCGAGCGTCAGCGCGGCGAGCGCCGCAGCGGCGGATCCGCTGAGCCCCAGGCCCACGTTGCGCGCCACTCCCAGCGGGCCGAGCCGGCCGCCAGGCGGCGGCTCGGCCTCTGGGATCGACTCGCCCGCGGCGGGTCCTCCCTGCTGCGCGCCAGGGTCGACGCCGGCGGCCAGGGAAGCCGCGACGATCGAGCCGGCGGACGTGCCGACGAACGACCGACACCTTCGCGCGTCGAACGACCCGCCGCTGTTGATGCCGGCAAGCACCGCGCTCATCCACGCCTCGCCCAGGATGCCGCCGCCGCCGAGCACGAGGACGTCGGGGGGTTCGCTGCTCACGTGGTTCGCTGCTGCTTGGGCTCGGCGCGTGCCGGGAGCTGGATCTCGTGCGCGGCACCGGGAACGCCGTCGTGCAGCTCGCGGCTGCGCTGAAGCTCAGCGTTGAGTTCGGCCCCGAACAGCAGCGCGAGGTTCGTGAGCCAAAGCCAGATCAGCAGCACGACGATCGCAGCGAGCGCACCGTACGTCGCGTTGTAGGAGCCGAAGTTCGCAACGTAGAGCGCGAATGCCGCCGACGCGAGAATCCACACCACCAGCGCGAACAGTGCGCCGGGAACGACCGAGCGCACGCCCCGCAGCTTGACGTTGGGGGACGCGTAGTAGAGGACGACCACGATCGTGATGACAACCACGACCGTCAGCGGCCACTTGGCGATCTGCCAGATGCTCACGGCACTCGCACCCACACCGAGTGGACCCGCGACCGCGGTCACGACCGGGCCGGTGAGCGCCACTGCGATCAGGACCGCCGCAAGCAGCAGGACCATCACGAGCGTGACCGCCAGCTGCAACGGCCGCAGCTTCCAGACCGAGCGACCTTCAGGCATCTCGTAGATGACGTTCGACGCACGCATGAACGCCCCGACATAGCCCGACGCCGACCACAGCGCACCGGCCAGCCCGGCGACGAACACGATCCCGGCAGTTCGCCGGCTCGACGCCAGCGACTCGATCGGGCCGGCAAAGGTGTCCGTCGCCGACGCGGGTCCGAGCTGGGCGATGATGTCGGTCAGCGTCCTGGTTGTCGAGACCGGGTCGCCGACCAGTCCGATGATCGAGACCAGCGCGATCACCGCAGGGAAGAGCGCCAGCAGCCCGTAGTACGTGAGCGCCGCCGCCCAGTCGGTCATGTCATCCGCACGGAACTCGCTCACCGTTCGCCGCAACGTGGCAAACCCCCCTTCGCTGCCGGGAGCGTGGTCGCTGCTGTCGTGCGGAGGCTCGCTCGCTGCTCCCACAGCGTCACGGCGATTGGATGAAGCTGCCCTGGTCACGTCGCAGTGCGGGCTCAGGCGAGTCGTCACGGCCGGCGACGACCTGCGCGGTGCGGGCCCCCGGTCTCCTCTGCCTCCTGCGTACCGTCGTGAACCTCGACTCGATGACTGACTCCTCACCGACGCCATCAGCGTGATCGTGCAACGGGCAGCGGTCCGGGGGATCGAGCATCGGTCGAGACCTACCCACTGGCGCCACACGGCAACCCTCGCCGCGTGAACGGCGCTTGAGGTTTCCGGCGCCCGGGTAGAGGTTCAGGAATGGTCCTCAAGAGCTAGGAGTTTTGCGATGACGAGCATCGAGCAGTCGATCGAGGTGGACGTGCCGGTCCGGACGGCTGATGGTTGGCGCGTCGACGTGCCGGCCGGCAATGAGGGCGCTGCTTCATGACGACGTCGGGTGGCGCCGGCGGCTCGTACTGGCTGACCAGCACGGCCGCGAAGGCGACGCATCCACCGCTCAACGATCAAGCCCGCTTCGATGTCGCGGTCGTCGGTGGCGGGATCGTCGGCGTGACCACGGCGCTGCTGCTGCAGCGCAGTGGCGCGTCGACCGTCCTGCTCGAGGCAGACCGCGTCGGGAGCGGTGTCACGGGGACCACCACGGGGAAGGTGACCGCGCTGCACGGCCTCGCCTACGACGAGCTCGAGCGCCGTCATGGCAGCGCGGCCTCGGCCCTCTACGCGCGGGCCAACCAGGGTTCGCTCGACTGGATCAGGCAGCTCGTCGCGTCTGAGGAGATCGACTGCGACTGGCGCGCCCGGCCCGCGCTCACCTACATCACGCAGGACGAGCGCGTCGAGCTCCTCGAACGTGAACATCTCGCAGCCCAGCGCGCCGGCCTGGCGACGAAGCTCGACATCGGTGCGGCGGCGCGGTACGGGGCGCTCGCGGGTCTGCGCCTTGACGACCAGGCTGAGTTCCATCCGCGCAAATATGTGCTGGGACTGGTCGAGCGGTTCGTCGCCGCGGGAGGCGTCGTTGCCGAGCAGACGCGTGTCACCGGCGTGGCTGGGGGAGCGCCGTGCGTGGTCCGCACCGAGCGCGCGGACGTGAGCGCCGAGGAGGTCGTCATCGCAACCCACTTCCCGATCCTCGACCGTGGCCTCTTTTTCGCGCGGATGCACACCCAGCGCTCGTATGTCATCGGGCTGCGACTCGACAACCCCGAAGCCGCGCCCGCCGAGATGCTCTTCGCCGCCGAGACGCCGAGCCGCTCCGTTCGCTCGACCCCGCAGACCGACGGTTCAGAGCTGCTCCTGGTGGGGGGTGAAGGCCACGCCACCGGCCGCGCGGACAGCGCTGGGCGCTTCACCCGGCTTGAACGGTGGGCGCGAGAGCATCACGACGTCGGCGATCTCGTCGCTCGCTGGTCCGCACAAGATCCCACGAGCGCCGACGGGCTCCCGTTCGCCGGCAGGATTCGATTCGGGGGCGGGCGGATCTGGCTGGCCACAGCCCTGCGCAAGTGGGGCATGACCAACGGCACGGCCGCCGCGCACGTGATCGCGGCCGGGATCGGCGGGAGCACCCACGACTGGGCCCCCGTCTTCGATCCTGGACGCTGCGACCTGCGCACGAGCCCGCTGCGCCTTGCTCGAGACAACGCCACCGTCGGCGCGCACCTGATCGGCGACCGGGTCGCCGGAACCCTCAAGGCACGCGACGCCGACCACCTCGCCCGCGGCGAGGGCGCGATCGCGCGACTCAACGGCTCGAAGGTGGCCGCCTACCGCGACGAAGATGGCACCCTGCACGCCGTCTCGCCGACCTGCACGCACCTCGGGTGCGAGCTGCGGTTCAACAACGCCGAACGTTCCTGGGACTGTCCCTGCCACGCCTCGCGCTTCGACATCGACGGGGCCGTCCTCGAAGGGCCCGCAGCCAAGCCACTCAAAGCCCGTCACGCCAAACGAGAACCTTGAACGTCAGGGGAGCGCCGCTGAACTCGTGGTCTCCCAGCGGGGACCGGGCAGAGCGCATACCGGCGGGCATACCGATCCCCGCAACTCAGGCCGGCTTCTGCGGTTCGCCCAGGGCGGGAGTCGTGTCTCCTATGTGGGTGGTTGCGCGGACGCCAGGTCGGGTCGGGCGGCCGGGCTGTAGGCAGGCGGGGCGATGGAGGCGATCGTGCAGGCCGGGAGGGTCGGCGGAGGTTTGAGCTCGGTGATCGAGGGGTCCGCACAGTCGATGGCCTCGTAGAGGCGTGTGCCGGTGTCGGCGAAGCCCGAGACGCGGATCGGGCCTGGGGTGCCGCGCTCGTAGGTGCCTGTGGAGAGCCGGTGGCGCCAAGGCCCCGCGAAGGTGCGGCAGCCGGCTTCGGGGACGGCGCAGGCCCGGTACCACGCAACGCGCCCGCTGAAGAACGACGGGCCGGCAAACGACTGGCCGTTCAGGCCCGAGGCCAGGAAGTCGATCTCCCGAGCGGAGCGGTCGCTGACCCGGTCGACGCGCACCTCGGTCTGCGAGATCCCGGGGAGCCCCCCGAACACGTAGCGCACGATCAGCCCGAGGTTGTCGCCCCAGAGCTCGAGCGCCTCGACGCGACGGCTCGTCGTCGGGCCGCAGGAGGGTTCCACCACCCCGACGTCCTGCGCGCAACGCCGCCCCGGCACCCCGGGCATTCGTGTTGACGGCTGCGAGCGCGGGGCGGTCAGCAGCTTGGTGTAGACGATCGGGTTGGCGTCTTTGCCCGAGCCGTACTCGCGTGTCCAGGCGATCCGTCCGCGCCAGAGCGTCGGGATCACGTCGTTGCGGCTCTGGTCGTTGGCGTTGCGCACCGGACGCTCGCCTGTTGCAGCGGCCAGCGAGAAGACGAAGAGATCGCAGCCGCTGAAAGCGCCGGCGGTACCCGCGCAGCGCTGATAGATGAGCTGCGGCCGTCCGTTGCTGTCGGTGCCGATGTCGGCCTGAAACGGCACGGGGCTCGGCGCGACCGCCAGGCGCCGCTGGCTCGCGCCAACATCACGCACACCCAGATACCAGCGCCGCTCTGCCTGCACGTATTCGCTGAAGACGATCGTCCCCCGGTACTCGCGCACGGCGGTCTCGACACCTCCCGGCAGCGCGACGGTCGCCGCCGGAGCGCTGGACGGCGACACCGCAAACGCGATCGCGGCAAGGCACACGGCACCGAGACGAACATGGGGCATACACAGGCACTCTGCAGCCCGTCTCCCAGGCGCACATCCGTAGTTCGCCGAGACCGCAGCGGCTGCGATCCTCTCCCAAAGCGGCCGACAGGACCCGGCCAGCGCCGCCTTCCATGCAGCTCAGCAGGTCCCACTCATGATCCGGAGCCCATCCCGTTGACGAGCCCCTCCAGGGGTGCCACCTTGGAGGCACCATGAGTTCCGACCGCATCGTCATCGTCGCGCTGACGATGGTCCTCGCCGCACTGCCGGCGAGTTCCGCGCAGGCCGCGTGGACAGCCCCGCAGCCGGTCTCCGGTGGCGCCAACGACGTCTGGGCCACGTCGGCGGCATTCGGGGCCGACGGCCGCGGCCTGCTGACCTGGGTGCCCTCCACGTACACCGACGGACACTTCGTCCTCGCAACGGCGCAGGCGGCGACGCGACCCCCCGGCGCGACGTCGTGGTCGGCTCAGCAGGCGGCCCCGACCTTCGTCGCCGGCCCCGTTCTCTACGGACAGACCCGCGCGGTGGGCCTGGATGAGCGGACGGGCTCGTGGAACAGATGCGGTCAGCAGGTGACGCTGCGCGCGCGCTTCGGGCGCAGCACGGGACGCTTCGACGCGAGTGCCTCCGCGGTCGCCTCATACCGCGGCCCCGGCGGCGACGGCGACCCTTCGGTCAGCGCCAACTCCAGCGGGCTGGTCCATGCAGCCTGGGTGCAGTCGAACACCGCCTGCAACCGCGCGATCGTCCGGGTCGCGCGCCGAACGTCGAGCGGGTTCGCCGCGCCGGAGACGCTCCGCGGCCGTGGCAGCAGCGGGCGCCCGTCGGTGGCCGTCGGCCAGGGCGGGGACGTCATCGTCGCATGGGCCCGGCGCCTCGGCGAGAACCGCACCGCCATCGAAGCCCGCTTCCGCCCAGCACGTGGCTCATGGGGCCCGCTGCAGCTCCTGGGGGAAGGCACCGTCGCAGGACCGGTCACAACCGCCGTGCTCCAGAACGGCCGCGCGTACGTCTCATGGTCGGCGAACACGTTCGGCGAGTCGAACACTCGGTCGCGCACGTACGTCTCCGTGCAACCCGCCGGCCGGACGGCGTTCCGCTCCACGACGCTGCTCGAGGACATCCGCGACTTGAACTCCCTGCAGATCCGCCTGTTCCCGGTCCTCGCCACCGCCGGCAACAGCGCGCTGGTCGCGTGGACCGGCCGAACCGGCGCGACCTGGCAGGTTCGCGTCGCAGCGGCTCGCTCCGACGGCTCATTCGGGTCACGCCAGACCGTGTCCGATCCCGCGGTCAGCTCGAGTCTCGGGGCCGTCAGCATGGTGCTGGGCTCGACCGCCGCGGTCTCCATCGCCCGGCTCAGCACCGAGACACTGCCCGACCGCGTGTTCGTGGCCTACCGACCTGACGCCTCGGCGCCGTTCGGCGCGCCGGAGGACGTCGGCGGCGGCTCGACGCGCTCGCTGCCACTCGTCGCGCTGGACCCGCTCACGCGCCAGCCGACAGCGACCTGGACCGAGAACCTCGCGCCGCCCTCGAACAGCGCCGCGAAGCTCGACGTCCGGGTGCGCTCCGCAACGCGCGTCGCTTCATAGCGGGCCCAAGACCCTTCGCGCCCCTTTGCAGCCCTCCGCAGTCATGCCCTGTCGACGGCGTCCTTGATCTTGTCCTTGACCTCGTCGCCGGCGTCCTGCGCCTTGTCGACGGCGTCGTCGATGGCGCCCTTGGCCTTGCCCTTGTCCTCCTGGTGTTCGCCCTCGCGCTTGAGATCCTGATCGCCGGCCACGGCTCCGGCCGCCTGCTTCGCTCGTCCACTGATCTTGTCGGTCTGCTCGCCCATGACGGGCCTCCTTCATTCGCTGGGGGGTGGCTTCCCTCTCCGCCTGAAATGGCAGCGGCGTCAGCCCAGATCTACTCGACCTCGTAGCCGCGCTCGGCCTTCTTGACCTCACCGGTCCGTGCCATCTGCGTCAACCGCGTCGACACGCTGCCGCGCTCAAGGTCAAGACCCTCGGCGACCTCCTCCGCCGTGCTTGAGGGGTGCTTTGAGAGGTAGTCGATGACCGCGCTGTCGACCTTGTCGGTCACATCGTCGGCTGCGGCCTGCGCCTTGTCGACGGCATCGTCGATGGCGCCCCTGACCTCGCCCTTGTGCTCCTGGCGCTCGCCCTCGCGCTTGAGGTCCTTGTCCCCGGCCAGTGCTCCGACGGCCTGCTTCACGCGACCGCCGATCGTGTCGCTCTGCTCACCCATGACAGGGCCTCCTGGGATCGTGGTGGTTGGGTCGGCACGACGCGTCGCCCCATGCGGCGACGAACCACGCCAAAGACGGGGTGCTGACTGCGGGCTCTAGAGCGAGCCATCCCCTCGACGCCCGTAGTAGCGGCCGCGACCAAAGAACGTGAAGAGCACGAGCAGGATGACGAGCACCCACAACAGCGGACTCACGGCGACGCTTCCCACCAACGCCAAGACGATGAGAATGACAAGCAGAACGATGATCAGATCCATGATCACGACGCTAGATGCAGGTCGCAGCACGATCATCAGTAGTCCCTACTGAGACACGAACCGGTAATCCGCAGCTCCCGCTCCCCGGAGCCCGAGGCGCGTTGCGACGCGGCTCGGGCTTCGTCGCAGCGATCCCGGATCAGCCCGTGAATCGTGGCACGGTGGTGCTGCGGACGGTGAACGTTCGGGTGACGGTGCGTCGGTTGCCGGCGCGGTCGGTGGACACCACGCGGATGGTGTGGCGGCCGGGCCTCAGCCCGGCGACGCTCACCGGCACCGAGAAGCGTGTGCTCGTGGTGCGCTTGACGCGCTTGCCGTCGATGAAGACATCGACCCTGCGGATGCCCGAGCTGTCGCTGGTCTTGACCCTTACGACGAAGCTGCCGGCGGTCCCGGCGGTCGCGGGAATCGTGACGCTCAGGCGCGGTCCGTGCCGGTCGTTGCTCGACGTCGGCTTCGGCGTCGTCGTTGGCGTGGTCGTTGGCGTGGTCGTTGGCGTGGTCGTTGCGCACGTTGCGCGCTTGATGGTGTTCGTGTCCAACGTGACCGCAGCGTTGCGCGCGAGCAGCCTGCCGTCGATCGTCGCTCCGGTCGTCGCCGCGACCGAGGTCAGCGCCATCACGGTCCCGATGAACTTGGAGTTCGTTCCGAGGCTCGCGGAGCTGCCGACCTGCCAGAAGACATTGCAGGCCTGAGCGCCGTTGACGAGGTTCACGCTGCTCGCCGATGCTGTGGTCAGCGTGGAGCCTGCCTGGAAGATGAACACCGCGTTCCCATCGCCCTTTGCGTCGAGCGTGAGCGCCCCGGTCAGGCCGAGCGAGGACGCGGAGTTGTAGACGCCCGAGACGAGCGTCTGACCGCCCAGATCCGCTGAGACGCTCGCGGTCGGCGGCGCCGCTGCGGCGGCGTTGTACGCCGTCGTCAGGTCGGTCTGCGCGGTGCCCGCGACCGCATCGGTGACGTGCTGGGCCCCGTTCACGATCCCCGGCGGAAACCCGGTCACCGACGTGCCCGGACTGAGCCCGACGTCTCCGGTGATCACCGACGGACCGGTGTTCGTGACCGTCGAACCGGCCAGCACCGCGAAGTTCCCGGCCGTGCCGAGCGGGACCGGTGACGCGGCACCGGCGACGCCGGCGAGCGCCAACGGGACGGTCAGCACAAGCGCCGCAAGCCCGAAGCCGCGGCGTCGTCGCCGGCTGCCCCTGGCGCTGACGGTGACCGTGTCTGTCTGCTGGCCCATCGCGGGGCTCCTTCATTCAGGGGGGAGTCGGGGTGCCGCTGCGCTCAGTAGTAGTGCCGGCGACCGCCGACTGCGTTCCCCATCGACCCGAGAACCCAGAGGATCACGCCGACCACGAGCAGGATCACGCCGATCGTCGTGAGGATCGGCATGGCGAGCAGGAACCCCGCAATGACAAGGGCGATTCCAAGCAGGATCATCAGATACTCCAAACTGCCGAGGGGGGAACTGCTTCCCGATCCACGCTACTCAGCCACAGCCCCAACGCAACCGTAGTTCGCCCACCCTGGGACCGGCCCGGGGGCAGCCCTCGCTCCCGCATTCCAGGAAACGTGCGCCGCCTCGGGGCTCCCGCCCCCATGCAAAGCGGAAGCCGCGTCCGAGGACCGCAGGTGCCGCAGCGGTGCGCAATCCTTTTCCGCATACCGCGGTCGCGTGCCGCTTCAGCTCGATGCTGGACCCCCGGGCCTTCGGGCTCGACTCAGGGTCCAGCGGGAAAGGGCGCGGGCGCCCCTTCCCGCTGACCGTTCTCAGGCGGCCTCCGCGAGTGCCGGCTCGCGGTCCTCGTGGGAGGAGATCGCGTCGACGGTCGCCGGTGGGCGGCGCAGCGTCGAATCGGTCCAGCTCAAGCCCGCTGAGCGGGACTCATCCCGACCGATCTGCTCCGGCCGGTCTGCCCAACGGCTCGAACCCGGTCGGGGCGGCCAGGCGGTGTACCGCTCAAGCCGAGCCCTCTGCTCAGGTGGCAGCCTCGCCCGCGCGAGCCGTCAAGGCGCAGGCGTTCCATGATGCGATGCGCAAGCTCTGGGAAGACCACATCACCTGACATCCGCCAAGGCGGGCGACACGACGCAGACCGCCAAGGACAGCGCCGCCTGGTACGCAAACGCCAATCAGATCGCCGACTTCCTGCATTCTGCGAACGTCGGGCAGTGGGCGAAGACCGAAATGCGCGCCATGATGAAGGTGCATCTCGATGAGACGCTCGCCGAGGTGCAGAATCGCCTCGCCGGGAAGTACGACGCTGATGTGCGCGATTACGACGCCGTGCACCGCCACGTCCTGGCGATGTCCGGACACGCTGAGCGCGGGCATCGTCAAGCAGTTCCCCGCGCGCTTCCGCTGAGGACAGAGCGGACCCGGTATCGGACCTCGAGGTCGCTCTCGGAGCGGCTCCGATGTCCGATCCACGGTTGTGTGTTGCGCTCCCCTGTCAGCTGTTCGCCCGCTTGGCGGCATGGCGGCGCGCGTAGAGCTTCTCGCGGATCGTCATCGCGCCGGGATGACCAGGACCAGGCCACGGCGTCAGCAGCAACAGGACGCGAGCAGCTGCGG